>JBBRAO010000012.1:0-75340 GCA_038206725.1 Kapaibacterium sp. (SeqCode) | reverse complement strand
AATTCAGAAGTAATTACTATTGCTTCAGTGTTAGGATTTCCGGGAATATCTATCGTTTCAGGACAATAAATCCCTCGAGAGGATTTATTTGCAACCAGCCCGCTGTTAAATGTTTTTTCTAATTTCATAGTAGATAAGCCGTATTCTCGAATTTCGGAAGATACATCTGTAAAATTCATAAAATAAACTCTTTGAAAACCATTATCGGTGAATATTCTGCCATCTAATCCAACAGCGCTAGTATAAAGATTGTCCTCATTATGTTTTAACTCCAAATCCGCTTTATTATCAACATCAAAAACAATAGCCGAGCTGACATCCCCACTTGCAAAATCATTAATCATCGCACCGTCAATCAATGGTTTATTGGACATTTTTATATTGGTTTCGTCGCCGATTACAATTATAGAGCCTTCTTTGTTCAGTCCAATAACGTAGTCTTTTTCATAGTATTTGCCGGATTTAAGATAAAACGCGCTTGGGAAATCTAACTCACCGATTAGTTGAGCTTTATCGTCAATATGGAATATCATAATTTTCTTATCGGTAGAAACATAAAGAATTTTGTCGGTTAATGACATCGTTGGTGGATTTTTGAAAACATAGGAGCTAAATTTATAAATTTCTCTGCTATCCATAAAACTGTTTATCGAATTTCCTGATTGAGTGGTGGGCCAAGCTACAGAAATTCGACTAATTGATGGTAATATACCCTTGGTCGAATCGCCAACACATAATACATATTTTTCATCTTCAATATTACCGGAAACTATAACTTGGGGGTTTTCGCAAGTTTCGCAAAAATCGTACATATTGCTTTTTGGATGGTCGGCGTCGAATTTGTATGTCTTTTTCTCAAATATTAGAACACTATTATTCGATGAGTAATCGGCTTTCATTTGTAAGGCGGTTATGAAACTGCTATCCGATATCATTGAAATTCCTTCAATTTTGCCGCCTATATGAATAATGTCTTTAACCCCTTTATCTAAATCCATCAACCTGACGTCGCCAGAAAAATCGCTAATAAAGCCATATTTATTGTTAAAAGCCATTTGACGTGGTCCATCCCATCCGGCTGTACCTGAATGTAGAATCTTCTCGATTTTATAATTTTCCGCATTGATTTTATATGTGTTATTGGTCGAATTACATATTACGTAAATGTAGCCATCGTTATAATAAATCGAGTTAGCGGTTATTCCAATTTCAACATCGGTTTTGGTGTATTCGTCTTTATCGTCGAATTCTATAAAACTGACCGAAGATTGCCCACCGTAACTGCCTATATTTACAACAGCGATTGCTTTTTGTGTCTTGCTGTTCGAATACACCGCGATATTTTGAGCAGTCACTCCAACCGGTATTTCTTTTGAAAGTACCCAACCCGTATAAACAAGCACTTTACCGGCTTCGCCATAAACAGGATTAACACTTAGGTATAATGAACCGTTACCGCAAGTCATACCTTCAATAACGTTAGGTGCTACTATGGAATCACTTAGAACCATATCGTCCAAGCCATAATTGTAAACTTTATTTGTGCTTGGGATATAAATTCTTCTGTTAGCCGCGTCTATAGCAGGACGAAAGTAGAACATATTAAATGATCCAAATGCAAAGTCTTGGGATTTAGTTGTTTTGCCTCCGTTTGTCATTTCAATGGTCCACCAACTTGGCGAAACATCAATATCGTCCTTAATACCATCGTAATTAAGGTCCTGCCCAATGCAAAAAACGTGAACTTTCTGTGTTATTTTATCATAATAGATAAAGTGTGGTTGTACTCCAACATCATAAGATTGTGTCTTTGAATATTGGTAATACTGTAGATTGACTTGGGCATTGAGTTTTGCACCCACGAGCAAACTTAAAGCAAGCAAAGCTAATAATAAGGGTTTCATAAAATACTCCTTGTTTGAAAAAAGTTAATAATACAAACAAGCGAGAACAAATGTAGAGAGACAGCAATAAGAAGTGCTCGCAGCAGATTTTAGAATTGTTCCTCCAAAGCATCCGTTCAGCGCGGATTCAGGACACACCTTGTGCCCTTCATTGAATAAACTACTGCTCGGTATTCTGACTCTGTTATCAACCCTTGCTATAAGCCTTCCCATCCAAATTTGGACAGTGACCGTTAATCGAAATTAACAATAATAGTGCGGTACTACAATACAGCGGCGCAACCGTACGTGATTTTCACACGTTTCCCTAAACAGTAATCAATTTATCAAATAACATAAATTTCTATTTTATTAAACCGAACAACACTCCTAAAGGAGCCGCTAAAAACATCACGGTAATGATGATAGCTGTTATTCGGCTGATGTAAATCGCCAGAGGGGTGAATTTATCCCCTCCAAATCCTAAAGTTTGGAAACCGCTTTGCAAAGAATGTGTCAAGTGGAATCCCAAAAAAATGACCGCTAAAATATAGGATAGCGATACCCGAAAATTCGAAAAACCCATCACAACCATTTGGTAAACATCCTGCCTGATTTGCAGATTCATTACACCATAGTTTTCATATTGCCCATAAGCCTCCGGCATAATGGTTCCAATTGTAAAATGAAGTAAGTGGTAAACTAAGAAAAGAAATATTAATATGCCTGTGTATATCATAGTCCGAGAATAAATTGTAGATTTAATATAGTTCTTTACCTTGTATTTATCCGGTTTCGCACCTAAGTTCAAAAACTTTAATTTAATCGAAGTGTATATATGCAAAGCTATTGACAATATCAAAGTAACCCGAATCACCCAAATTAATTCACCTATACCCTTCTGCAAAAAATGCGCATAAGCATTATAACTCGCTTTTCCAAGGTACAATTGAAGATTGCCCAAGGCGTGACCTGCGATAAAAGCTATTAAAATAAAGCCGGTTACAGCCATAATCACTTTATTGAAAATGGTCGAATTTAAAATACTATTTGCTTTTTTTCTTAATTTCATAGTTTCAAATATATGAAAAGAGTTTTAAATAACAATACATTAGTTACAATGGAAAAAAAATATTCGGTTTTTGAATAATAAAAAAACAAAATGATGTAATATTTATTATATTTGAATATATGATATTATGAATTTTCAATTAAAGAAATGAAGAAAATATTAGTAACCGGTGGAGCCGGATTTATAGGAAGCAATTTTATCAAATTTATGCTTAAGCATACAGATTGCCAAATTATTAATATTGATAAATTGACTTATGCCGGAAATCTTGATAATTTATCAGGGATTGAAAAGCTATATACAAATCGCTATAAATTCGTGAAAGCGGACATAAATGATAACGATGCTATTGGCGAACTTTTTGTCAATGGGTTGGATATCGTTGTGAACTTCGCGGCGGAGAGCCACGTGGACCGCTCAATCGAAACGCCCGACCTATTCGCGCGAACAAATATAATGGGAACTTTGGTTTTACTCCAAAACGCGCAAAAATCCTGGGGCAATACTCCGATAGATAAATTATTCATTCAAATATCAACAGACGAAGTTTATGGCTCACTTCCTGAAGACAAACTAAAAGAGCGCTTCACAGAAAACTCGCCTATTAATCCGAGCAGTCCGTATTCCGCGTCAAAAGCGGCGGCGGATATGCTGGCGATGTCGTTTTATCAAACTTATGGACTACCGGTAATAATTACTCGTTGCTCCAATAATTATGGACCCAACCAATTTCCCGAAAAACTAATTCCATTAATTATCAGCAAAGCCCTCAACGATGAACCATTGCCGGTTTATGGCGATGGACAAAACATCCGAGATTGGATTTATGTAGAAGATAATGCCAAAGCTGTTAATGAAATTATCAATCAAGGCATAATCGGAAATGTATATAATATTGGCGCGGAAAACGAAATAAAAAACATAGATTTAATTAAACAAATTCTTGATATTTTAAACAAACCTTATACACTTATTCATTACGTCGAAGACCGCCTTGGGCACGACAGACGTTATGCCATATCCGCGGCAAAATTAAACGCCCTTACCGGCTGGTCGGCTCTATCCGATTTTACAGAAAAACTAACACTTACAATAGAACATTATAAAAAGTAATTACATTTATACAAAATTCAAAAGCTCAATAAAAATAACTAGTGATAACAATAACAATTTTTTATTTACTTAAAAAAGTATTAATTTTGAAGTCGTGCTTTATCCATTTATCTATATGAGATATGAGTAATAATAATCTATACTCCGAAGTTAAGGTAACACTCGAGACAGGTTTAGCTGTGGGTCTTACCGAAGAAGAATACAATGCAATAGTTGGCATATTAGGCAGAACACCTACTTATACCGAGCTTGGTGTTTATGGCGTTATGTGGAGCGAACATTGCTCTTATAAAAACTCCATTAAGCAATTAAAAACATTACCACGTTCGGGTGGTAGATTGCTTGTTGAAGCCGGTGAAGAGAACGCCGGATTAGTTGATATTGGCGATGGTTATGCGATAGCTTTCAAAATCGAAAGCCATAATCACCCATCGGCAATTGAACCTTTCGAAGGTGCCGCCACAGGTGTTGGTGGAATTTTGAGAGATATTTTCACAATGGGTGCCCGCCCGATAGCCGCACTAAATTCCTTGCGGTTCGGCGAACTCAATAACGACAAGACCAAGTTTCTACTCGGTGGCGTAGTCAAAGGAATTTCGCATTATGGAAACTGCTTTGGTGTGCCTACTGTAGGCGGCGAAATTTATTTTGATGATTGCTATCAAGATAATCCGCTGGTAAACGCTATGGCTGTTGGTATTGTGGACGTTAACAAAACCGCTTCAGCCGGTGCTGAAGGTGTTGGCAATCCTGTTATGATTCTCGGATCGCGCACAGGTCGTGACGGTATTCACGGTGCATCGCTACTGGCTTCTCGCGAATTCGATGAACAAACCGAAAATATGCGCCCAACTGTTCAGGTTGGTGACCCATTTTCAGAAAAGCTATTATTGGAAGCTACGATTGAGTTAATCGAAGCAGGCGTTATAGCCGGTATTCAAGATATGGGTGCGGCGGGTATTTCTTGCTCAACCTCCGAAATGAGTGCTAAAACAGAATTGGGAATGGATATTGATTTGAATAAAGTACCTCTTCGCGAACCTAATATGACCGCTTACGAGATTATGCTATCCGAGTCTCAAGAACGTATGTTAGCTGTCATAAGATCTGACAAAGTAGAAATAGCGAGAAAAATATGCGATAAATGGGATGTGGATTTTGCCCAAATAGGCATTGTAACTGACGATGGTTTAATACATCTGAAATATAATGGCGAAAAAGTTGCCGAACTAATTGCCGAAACTTTGGTTTTAGGTGGAAGTGCTCCTGTTTATGACCGCGAAACAAAAGAGCCTGAATATTTGAAAACAACTCGTGCTTACGATGTGAATGCTGTTGAATTGTCAATACCTTGGGAAGCTGATTTCTGGAGTGTGTTGAAATCACCGGTTATTGCTTCAAAGCGTTGGATTTATGAGCAATATGATTCGCAAGTACGCACCAACACAGTCAATATCAAAGGCGATGCGGCTGTAATTAGGATTAAAGAAATCCCCGGCAAAGCTATAGCTTTAACAACCGATTGCAACAGCAGATTTGTTTATTTGGATCCTTACCGCGGAACTGTTGCCGCTGTATGCGAAGCCGCAAGAAACGTTGTTTGTACCGGTGCGGTACCGGTGGCTATAACCAATTGCTTGAACTTTGGTAATCCTTACGACAAAGAAGTTTATTGGCAGTTCAAAGAAGCTATCCGCGGAATGGGCGATGCCTGCCGTGCGCTGAATACACCCGTTACCGGCGGTAACGTTTCATTCCATAACGAATCGCAAAACTTTGCTATTTTTCCTACGCCGGTTATCGGTATGTTGGGTATAATTGATGATTTGAACTTTACAATGAGTGCCGAATTCAAAAACGAAGGCGATTTGATTTATTTAATCGGAAGCGATAGAGAAGAATTGGGCGGTTCCGAGTATTTAAAACAATTTACTGAAAGTGTAACCGGTCCGGCTCCTGAAATTGATATTCTTGAAGAACAACGCTTGCACAAAGTGATTCTTTCCGCCATACACGATGAATTAATTAATTCAGCCCACGACGTAAGCGAAGGCGGTATAGCTATATGCCTTGCCGAAAAATCAATTATGTCCGATGATTTAGGTTGCGAAGTGTATGTGGAAGAAGACCTAACCGCAGGTAAACTTTTCGGCGAATCCAACTCGCGGGTACTCGTTACTGTTTCACCCGACAGTGCTTTCCAATTAGAAGAACTTTGTAAAGAAACCTACCTGAATTTCAGCCAATTAGGTACGGTTATTGAGCATAAATTCATTATTTCAAACTATCTGGAAACCACAGTTGACGCAATAAGAGAAGCGTATGAAAATGCTATTCCCGATATAATGAACAACAGATAAATGCCTTCGGCAGTTTTTTATAAAAAATTTTTATTAGTTTAATAAACTCGTTACCAAGCACCTGCTTGGTAACGAGTTTTTTTAAACCGAAACCGGTCATCGAGCGAAGTCGAGATGCCCCAGCAATCAAGAAGAATGGAGCCGGTCATCGAGCGAAGTCGAGATGCCCACCCATTCAAAATTCGTCATTCCCAACTCGATTGGGAATCCATCTTCTCCTTTGTCTGACCCAAGATTAAAAGGATTTATTGGATTAAAGGATTGCGTCATCCTGAACGAAGTGAAGGATCCATCTTCAATTCGGGGATAGGCAAAGAAGAACTCGCAAAGAAATTATCCAAATCTGAGATAATCCCGTCAGGGATTTAATATCGGTAGAAAATTGATTATGGGGCAAATAAGAAGTGCCGTAGGTACGCGATAAAGAGTTTGATATTACCCATATTACGCCTTTGATAATTAAATTTCCGGTTCTAAATTAATAAATTATGGTTTAATAGCCAAAATATTATTTTGCAATTATCTTGTGGTTTTACTGTTATGTAATAGATTATTATTATTTTTGCTTAATTATTTTAGTAAAATTTATAAAGGAATGATTTAGAAATATGAAAAAAATACTAATACTTCTTGCATTTATGTGCTTTGTTTCTGTTATACCTACGCAATCAAGTATCATCTCCGATGCTGTAAAAAAAGGTATCCGATACAATTTGACCGAAGATGGTAAAAACTTTATAACCTTCGGATTTGCCACACAACAGTTTGTCCGTTACAACGAATTGAACGATGGAATTAAAGACGCCAAAGGCGAAGTGATGAAAAGAGATTTCGACATTGCTTTGAATAGAAACTATTTCCCGATTTCTGCCGACATTGACAGATTTAATTTTTTCTCAATGTTCTGTATGACCGGACAACCGGCTACCAGTACAATAGGACCGTCTTCTCCGGCTAAGCCTACATTTTATTTCTACGACGTTTGGGGAAGTTACAAAGTTATACCCAAAATGTTTAATTTGGGTATGGGTTTAAATATGTATTCAGGGGGTTCACGTTACTACAGTTGTTATTCATCGCAGACATTGGGTGCCGATGTACCTAATATTACCGCGCCAATGACTATAACGAACGACAACGCCGCCCGACATTTGAGTATATTCGCAAACGGACAAATCGGTATGTTCGATTATAGAGTGGCGTATATAAAGCCGTTTATCGCCGACAACCGTCCTGCTGTTCCAACACCGGGCGTTGCTTACGATTTACCAACTTACGATATGGCTTATTCCGGCAGGTTCGAACTACAATTTTTCGATCACGAAGTTCCCGAAGTATGCTTCAAAACACACTCCTGGTTAGGAGCGAAAAAAGTATTTAACATTGGTGTTGGCGGTAATTTCTATCCTCAAACAACAGTTAGTTATTCATTAACAGGTGACACAACATACCACGACAAATTGCACCTTGCCGCAGATGCTTATTTAGATTTGCCTTTGCCGAACGAATCGGCTTTTATGTGTTATGCCGGATATTTATGGAGTGATTTCGGACCAAATTATATGCAAAGTTTCGGCACTATGGATATTTGGGGTGGTGGTATTAAAGAACCTCAATACGGTACCGGTGATGCGGTTTTATTCCAAATCGGGTACGTCATTCCGAAAACCATTATCAATGTTGAAAGCAAAATCCAACCTTTTTATACTATGACTTACAAAAATTTTGAAGCTTTGAACGATAAAATAATTGTTCATTCGGGTGGTATAAATTGGTATTGGTATGGTCAGAAGGTTAAATTTACAGTTGAATATATAAGAAGACCTTACGTTGTGGGTCCAAACGTTGATTCTTATAAAAATACAGTTTTGGGCAGATTCCAATTTGCTATATAGAATTAAAGTGTTAAATTAATCCGAGGCTGTTTAAAAACATATCATTTTGCACAATCAAATTTGCGTTGTTTTGAGCTTGATTCAAACTAGCTTTGTTGTTATTAAACAATTGCCTATCGAATACATTGTTTTGGTTTGCAAAAATCGCCTTTGCTATTGATGCGTCATTGCACCAATGAAATCCTATGATTACGCTTTTGGGTCTTTTAAAGTTGCTATCACTACTGCTAAAATAGCTGAGTTGTTGATTGGGTAAATAACGCAAAGGCTTTTGAGCTGGCTCTCTTGACTGTGCATACAAGGAACAACTGCTTAATATTAAAAGCATTCCTATAATAAAATGATTTTTCATCAAAATTTACTCCACAATGAATTTGTAACTGATTAACTCATTATCATTCTTTATTGTTAATAAGTAAACTCCGTTCGGTAGAGTTTGGTTAACCCTGAT
This sequence comes from Kapaibacterium sp. (SeqCode), assembly GCA_038206725.1. Taxonomy (GTDB): domain Bacteria; phylum Bacteroidota; class Ignavibacteria; order Kapaibacteriales; family UBA2268; genus JBAXXL01. The sequence goes on along the minus strand of JBBRAO010000012.1, from coordinate 66,566 downwards.
TGTATTATTTCCAATTACAAATTGTTGCTGTCCAAGTTCAGAAATTAGCTTTCCGGTTGTGTCATAAACCTGGGATGTTCCAATAAAGACTTTATCGGAGTAAAATGTTAATTGATTATGCGAGAATTGTAAATAGCTTTCATTTTTAATTACTTCATCTTTCACTGAAATAGAACCTAAATCAAGTTGTGCTAAATTGCCAAATGGGTCGCATAATAAGATCTTATTATTTTTAATATCTATGGTTTTGGCTCCATATTTGATTAGGTTTTTTACCTTATTTAATGTGATATCCCAAATTATCTCATAACTAACAGGTTCATCATAACTACCAAAATTAAATTCAATTGTATTTTCATTCACAAAATAACCTCTTCCTAATCCACAATGCTTGAAATCAAAAAAAGCATTTAGAAATTTTATCATATCACTATCGTAAATATAATTCATTTTTTGATTTGCTAAATCATAGATTGCAATATATCTTTTAGTCTCTGTATGCTTATAGGTAAGATTTTTACCATCCGGCGAGAATTGCATATCTGTAATCCAAGGTGTCATACTCTCAATTCTTGTAAACCCGTATTTATTCTTTAGGTCAATCAATATAACCGAACGGTTTATATTGTCACCTTCGTAGCCTATAGGGTCGTGCGATACACAAACGGCAAGTGTTTGTCCGTCAGGCGAAATGGCGATTTCTTCCCCGCCCCAAAAATCGTGACCGCAGAATACGTCAATTTCTGTAAGTGTATTCATATCATAAACTCGAATAACACCTGTATTGTTTTTATCATTAATTATTGTTTGATATAGTTTTGTTCCATCGGGGGACAAACAATAATCAACACAATTCCGGAGATATTTGATAATTTTTCCTGTTCCAATATCCCAAACTGCTAAACCTGTATTGGTTCTTGCGAAAAGATATTTACCATCTTTAGATACTACAGGACTTTCAGTATCTTCTCCGGCTTTATACTCAAATTGGCGAATAACCTGCCAAGTTTTGGCATCAATCAAGTATGGTGTATCCTGACACATCATTATTACTGAATTTCCGTCAGGAAGGAAAACAGCACCTTTACTACCATTTGTTTGAATTTTAAATACCGTATCCACCGAAATCAACGGTGCCGGCAGTTCAGCGCGTAGCTGTGAAAACGCGGCAAAAAGCAACGCCGCTATGAGAAATCCGAATTTTGTTCTCATAAGGTTGTTCCTTATATTTGTTCAAAGTCTTGGATTTTCCGAGACTATAAATGCTATATGTCAAACTACTTATTTGTTTTACTTAATATATACTTGAAAAACTGATTAAAAAATGTCAATTATTCTTACTATAAAGACACATTAAACGGAAAAACGTTTCACTTTTTTTGCATTATTTAAATTAATTCTTTTTCATAAACTGTTACTTCCTGTTATATAATGCGTTATAAAAGTCAAAACATCGTTTTTTTTTGGTTTTTTTTTGATAGTATTTTGCGGTTTTGACAAAGTGGTTTTGGATCTTTCTTTTTTCATCATCCTGTAAATCCTGATTATAAAAATTTCTTCGCACCTTTGACTCCTTCGGAGTCAGGACGCATTAATTCATTACCACCGAATTCCATTCGGGGCTATTCATTTTAAATCCCTTCGGGATTTTTGTTTTCATTATGCTTACTCCACAATAAATTTATAGGTTAATTGCTCTAAACCGGTTTTTATTGTTAATAAGTAAACTCCGGCAGGTAGTGTTTGGTTTATTGGTATTACATTTTTGCCAACAACAAATTGTTGCTGTCCAAGATAAGAAATCAGCTTTCCGGTTGTGTCATAAACCATTGATTCACCGACGAAAACTGTAATGGAGTTGTATTCCAATTGATGGTTTTTATAAACGAAATAACTTTCGCTATTAGCTAATTTATCATTAACGGGTACCGCGTTTTTGTTTAGATAAGCTACCACTCCTCTCTGGTTACACAATAATATTGTACTATCTTTTATATCAACACTTTGATTATAATTAATGTTGATATAGTTTTTTATACGGTTTTCAATTAGATTCCACGAAAAGTGATAGTGACGGTTATTGGGTAAATTACTAACTTCAAACAAAATTGTATTTGAATCAATGAAAATAGGATTTCCGATCGATATTATATCAAATCCAAAGAGAGTTGACAGCTCTTCCGCTCTTATATATTTTTTCTCTTTGGTCTCTATGTTATATATATAGATATATATATGATTACCGTCATCATAAAGCGATGCTATCTGTTTTCCATCGGGCGAAAATTCTAAAGATTGAAAACTCGGCTCTACCGTTTCAACAACTGTGCAATTCTTCTTATCGTTCAGATTAATTAGAATTAATTGATTATAAAATTTATCATTAACTTTCTTTCCGGCAATAACAGCCAGCGTTTGACCATCGGGTGTTATATCGACTTTATCCGCCCAAGTTAAATTAGAATATTTTACTCTCTCAATTTCTTGGAGTGTAACCATATCAATGATAATTAAATGTCCGGGATTATCTTCTTTGTTGGGTAAAGTAACATATAGTTTGGCACCATCGGGTGAAAAACAGAACCAACCAATTTGATAGTTAAACTGTTTAATTATTTTTCCCGATGGAACATCCCAAATAGCCATTTGTGATTCTGTGATTCTTGTAACTAATTTTGTTCCATCGGGTGATAATTTAGGTGCCGCTGCAAATCCACTTGGTAGTGCATCCAAATTCCTAATAATCTCTCCTGATTTTGAATCCAAAATCAAAGGTCGCCCTTTCCACAAAGCCAGAATCGTTCCATCGGGCAAGAAATATGCCCCTCCCGCTTCTCCGGCTTCTCCCTTGCCTAAATACGCCAAAGTGTCAACATTTATTGTTGTCGCTATGGGCTGTGATTGTACCCCGCCGCTTGGCAGGATGATTGCGACTATAAGTAGTGCCGCTACTAATAGAACATATTTTGTTCTCATTTCTAAAACCTCCATATTGTTTGTTTTACGCCGATTTTCGACGTCAAATTTATATTAAATACAGAATTTCTATTCAAATGATTTTTGTGTCGGCTCACTCCTTTTTCATAAAATTAAATAATAAATTATAATTACAACTAGTTTCAAAAGCTAAATTACTAAATTATTTTTAATATTTGCAATAAGTTGTTTTTTTTGTCGCAATTTTATTGTGCTATAACACTTGAAAGGGTGTGAAAGTTACAAAAAGAGGGAAAATTTGTTACCAAGCGGGAGCTTGGTAGCGAGGCGAAAAGCGAACAACTTTTCACCACACATTAATAATTTATCATTTATAATTAATAATAACAATGATTTTTGTAATAAATTATTCTAATTTAAACATTTTTTATTAATAAATACAAGAGAATCGTAAAAAAATGCTTAATTTTGTATAATTATTTTTGAATATTTTCCGTAAAGAGTATAATGGCAAAACCATTAAGTATTTTATTCGTGTCCAGCGAATGTGTTCCTTACGCAAAGGAAACCGGCGTCGCTGACGTTTCGTACTCACTACCACTTGCCTTACGCGAAAGCGGTCACGACGTAAGAGTAGTGATACCGAAGTATGGATGCATTTCGGAGAGAAGAAATAAAATTCACGAGATTAGTCGTTTACGTGATATTGAAATTCCTTTTAATGATAATTTAGAATTAACGACAATTAAATCCTCCTCTATACTCAATTCGAGGACAAAAGTACAAGCCTATATAGTAACAAACCGTCACTATTTTGACGACCGCCGCGGAATTTTCCACGATCCGGTTACTTGGGAATTGTACGAGGACAACTGCGAGCGTTTTATGTACTATGCTGTTGCTGTAGTTCATACCTGCCTTATGCTTGGTTGGATACCGGACATAATCCATTGCAATGATTGGCAAACCGCCTTTCTGCCGGGGTTAATACGTGAAGTATTCAATAAAAAATTCAAAAAGACAAAAATTATATATACAATCCATAATTTTTACCATCAAGGTGTTTTCCCATTAGACAAATTGAAAAACTCGCAGCTTCCACCCGAAGCGCAAGCGAACTACCGCCATAAATATAAATTCAACTTTATGAAGGGAGCAATTCACTATTCGGATTATGTTACCACAGTATCTCCAAATTATGCTTCTGAAATATTAAAGGATTCGAAGTACGGAAACGGATTGGATTCTTTACTAAAAGATAAAAAAGCAGATTTTAAAGGTATTTTGAACGGCATAGATACCGGAAAATGGAACCCAACAAAAGATAAACACGTTCTTCATAAATTGGAAGGCGATGTGAAAAAATACAAAATGCAGAATAAAGTCGCTGTAGCTAAAGCCTTCGGATTAACTTTAGATCCTACAAAACCTCTGGTTGCTATGATAGTTCGCATAGGTACTCAAAAGGGCGTAGAGCTGTTTTTAGAAGCCGCCGACAGTATATTTGCAGAGAATGTACAAATGGTCATTTTAGGACAAGGAAACGATAAAGAATTAAAAGAAAAACTTGTCGAAGTTGCAAATAAATACCCTGCACAATTGAAAGTAAAAATAAGTTACGATGAAGATTTGGCTCACCAAATCGAAGCCGGTGCCGATATGTTTTTGATGCCTTCACTTTACGAACCTTGCGGATTAAACTCAATGTATTCCATTACTTATGGAACTGTTCCAATCGTTCGCGAAACCGGTGGTTTAGCAAACATCGTTACTGAATATAACGGTACAACAGGAAATGGCTTTTTATTCAAACAATATAAAGCCGAATCGTTACATAAAGCATTAGTTAAAGCAATACACTTATACAGCAATAAAGTCGAATGGCTTGCCTTCGTTGAAAGAATTATGGAAGAAGACCATAGTTGGAACGGCAAAGTTGATGAATATGTAGAAATTTATAAGAATCTAAAAAAATAAGTAAATTAAAACCTATGATAAATAAAAATATTAATCTCATTGCTTCAATGATTTTTGTTGTTGCTATGTTTGGACTAAGTTCCTGCAACGATTTGCCGACCGATATAGGCGAAACTCTGATGAAAGACACAGTAGTCGTCAATACTTTATCGGAAGAAAATGCGGGTATTATTCAATCCACTGAAGCGTACCAGACTATTATTAAATCCTATACTTCCAATACAGCTTTAATCGGAAAAACAGGCGATACTCGTGCAGTTTATCTTTTTAGAATGCTAACTAATATGTTGCCGGATTCGATTGGTACCGTAACGGAAGATCAAATCGTTTCTGCTAAATTAATTTTAGAAGTAGCCCCTTATGCAATAGGCGATTTGGAAAATGGTGTATTTTCGGTTGATGTGAAAGAAGTTACAAAGTATTGGTCGAAAATCCAAAACGACTCAATTCAACTAACTACTTATAGTTCACTTTTTGATTCACCTGCCGATTACTTCGGACGCACGATTGGTGGATATAATGGGCAGATTAATATTTCGAAAACCAATTTTACCGATGAAATTTCGATAGATTTGGATAAATCATACATAAAAGATATTTTACAGAAGAAACCCGGATCGGAAAAATTAGTTGGTAACGAAGGTATCGCAATAATTCCACGAGCAGATTGTAATATCATCAACCAATTTATCACTTTCATCAATATCGCCAATAAAGATACAATGTCCAGAATCGAATTGGTTTACAAAAACCTTAAGGGTGGATTGGATACTGCAAAAATAGTAGTCGGTAATGATGGACTTTTCACTTCTGTTCCAACGGTACCGGAAGGCAACCTTGTAGTTCAAGAAAACGTTGATTACAGAACAGAAATAAAGTTAGATTTATCGGGTATAACAAAATTTGCGGGTGTTATCAAAAGCGAATTGATATTGACACTCGACAGAGACAATTCATATTATGGTAACGAAGGATTGGATTCGGCTATTTATTTAGGTGTTTTCTTGGACCGCGATAATACTTCGCCGGTAAGCACCTACGCCGTTGAGGGTTTCCCCGATACGACAGGCAAATTCATATTTTCAAGTTTATCGGCGCCAATTCAATATATTATCAGGCATGGAGGTAAGGGATCGATTATCATTTACCCTGGTCACGGTGCTCGTAATTCATTTACAAATAACAAGATTGACCGAATGGTATTTTTCGGGAAGAATGCTACAGACCCCAAAAAACGCCCTCAACTTCGTATAGCTTATTCCTACGTTGAAACAAAGTAAATGAAGATTTCGTATTTATTATATATTTAATCAATAGTGTATTTATATAAGGAATGAAAAAATGAAAAAGTACTCAACAATATTATTGCTTGTAATAACCGCAGTTATATTTGCCGGATGCGCGAATGTAACCGTAACAAGTTTTAAAGATCCTGCTTACCAAGACAAAAAGTTTAAAAACATTTGTGTTTTTGCTGATATAGACAATCTCACAATACGTAAATATCTCGAAAATAGAGTTGTTGAAGAGTTCGAAGATGAAGGAATCGCGGCTACTCAAGCATATTTGTTCTTCCCCCCTACCCGTCAATGGAATGACGATGAAATTGAAAAGATTCTTAATGATAAGAAATTTGATGGCTATTTACTGATTTCTCTAAAGAACAAAGATGTAGCCACAGTTGTAAATCCGGGAAGTATTCAAACGGACGTAGTACATTCAAGTTATACCGACAAAAAAACCGGTAAAGAAATAAAAGAGAAAACTACCGTTACAAGTGTAAATCCTTCAACCACAACTTTTAATATGTTCAGTAATTTCAGAATTGAATTAATTGATCCTACAAATCGTAATAAAGCTTGGATTGCTGATGGTGCCGGATTTATGTCTTCAGGTAACGTTTTTTCAGCAGATAGAGCTATAATGCGTCGTTTAGCATATAAAATCATAGAAGATTTAGAAGACAATGGCTTAATAGATGAAAAATAATCAAGAATTAGAAGCAAAAATATTAGAGATAGACCGCGAAAAGATAATTAAGATCATAGAAGATCTAGGCGGCGAAAAGGTTTTCGACGGCGATATGTTCGGTGTGTTTTTCGATACACCGAACTCGCAGTTAAAGTACGGGAAGAAGCTTTTGCGATTACGTACTGAAGGCGAAAGGACATTCTTAACTTATAAGTGTAAAATCTCTAATTTCGATATCAAAATCCAAGAAGAAAACGAAATCGAAATACCCGATTTTGAAAAAATGCGAGACCTTCTGAATTCTATAGGTTTCGAAGAAATCAAAACCAATCTGAAGCACCGTACATCGTTTAAAATTGGTAACGTAAAAGTAGATCTCGATAAATACCTAGGTGATTTGAAATTCATACCGGAATTTTTGGAAATCGAAGCCTCAACACGAGAAGAAATTTATGAAACAGCGATAGATTTGGGTTATATACCGGCTGAGATGAAATCTTGGACTAGTTTTAAACTCGAAATGTACTATCGTGAAATGTATAATCTTCGAAATGATGAAGAATAGATTACAGCATAAATCAAAATCTCTGTTCATTAATAATTTTTCAATGCGTCATAGTCTTCTTGTGACGCTTTTTTTTGCTGTAACCCTATTTTTCTCTTTAAACCACCGACAATTTGGTTCTTGATTCTTGGGACAAAGAAAATGGAATGGGATTTGAATACTATAATAATGAAGCGAATAGGAAAGTCAGCGAATACTATTCCGATACTATAAATAAGTATAAAATGCTTGCAAATTCAATCTCGTTACCAAGCTCCTGCTTATACCGTTCTACTCTGCAAACTCATCCGATGACCGGCAGTCATCGGATGATTAAAAACTTTCAATTATCTAACAACTACCAATTCGCGTGTTATTATTCCGCTCGGTGTAACGATGCTAATGTAATATGAGCCGGATGCTAAATGCTCTGTCTCTATAGCATAGCGATTATCACCTTGGAGCAACCTTATTTCATCGCTTCGAATTAGTTTACCTTCGGCTGTAGTTATTAGAATTTTCGCGTCACAAGTTTCATTGTAATTTATGCTCAACTCTGCCCCACTTCCTGTCGGATTTGGATATAATTTGATTGAGCTTAATTTGACGTTATCTTCAACCGAAACAGCACTTGTTTTAAAATGCCAAGTTTCACTCCAAGGCGTTGTGTATTGTTTGCTTATCCCTTTAACACGCCAATAATAAGTACTACTCACCGATAAATCAGTTTCCGTTAGTGTTATTTTTGTAGCGAATATAGAATCTTTATCGAACACAATATTCGCAAAAACAACATCATTGGCTACTTGTAAATTGTAGTATTCAGCCGTTGTTGCGGCGAACCAAGTTAAAAGTGTCGGAATGTTGACATCCAGAGTTCCTGTTTTTGGATTTCTAAGAATTAGCGTTACTTTGCCTGTTGTGAATGTCCAAACCGAAGACCACTGAGAAGTGCCATAAGACTCATCATTCCATACTCTGACACGCCAATAATATAGGATTTCCGGTTCTAATTTTTCAACATATTGTTCGAATTTAATTAATGAATCCATCGAGTAAACCAAATCGGTAAATTGTTCATTCTTCGATATCTGTAATTGATAGAATTTTGCTCCGACTACCTCGTACCAACGGAATCTCAAAGCGGTTGGTTGGTCAACTGATTTATCGGGTGGATTTAAAAGATTAGCTGATTCTATTCCGGTTTTAAATTGCCAAATTTCCGACCAAAGCCCTACGCGCTGACTGACAAGAAGTCTAACACGCCAATAATAAGCTTTATAGAACTCCAATTTTGTTGATGCAAATTCCAAAATATTATTTACTTTTTGATCGTCAACGATAGTTTTAAAAGTTGAGTCTCTAGATATTTGGATTTGATATTCACTTCCGGCATTATGAGCAAGCCAAGTAAATTTACCTGATGTAGGAAAATTCACTATTTTGTTTTCAGGAGTACGTAAGGTAACGGCTTTCAACGAGGTGGTAAATTTCCAAGGAGCGGAATAAACGCTTGTACCAACACTGTTTACCGATGATACTCGCCAATAATATGTAGTTTCGGCAGACATATTTGAAATCAGTTCAAATGTGTCAGCACCTACATTTCCTTCATAAAACATATTAGCGAATGATTCATCCTTAGCTATTTGAATATAATAACTTTCCGCCTCTATTGATTTAGACCATTTGAATTCTTCACTCAGAAGGCGATCAATAGAATTATTCACCGGATAAATTAGTTGAGGTGGACCCAGAACCGTTCGGAAGTTCCATACTTCCGAAAATCTACTGGTATTATTCTTAGTAAATGCCTTTACGCGCCAATAATAGGTTTTTAAACCAATTAACTGCGTTGTTGTAATTGTCGTGTCAGAGTAATTATCTTTTTCAAAAATAATTTTATCGAAGTTTTCATCTTCCGCAACTTGGATAAGATAATGTGTTGCGTCGGTAATAGTATGCCATTTCAAATCAGCTTTAAGCGGTACACCGCCTCTGCCCTTCTCCGGACTAATTAGCATTGGTGGCTCAACACCAACCGTAAAATATCCCACTACCCACTTACTATGAGCTGAATGCGTTTTACTACGTATCCGCCAAGCATAATTTGTATTATAGAACAAATCCAAAACGGCTTGGCAAGCACTGTCGCCTGTAACATTAGTTTCAAATGTCGCATACCACAAGTCAGTAGGGTCAATTTGCAACTCATACTCTTCCGCTAATGGAACCCTACCCCACGCAAAAATCGGATGAATTTCTTCTCCCATTTTATTATTTTTGGGCGCAGTCGTTTTTGGCGGAGTTAATTGCAAAGAATCCAACACTTTGTATAAGGCATTGGTTAATATATAGGTATATCCGTTATTATCAGCCTTGATATTTCGGATTTGGTCCATATTAAAACAGCCTCTCAAAGTCTTCCAATTTTTACCGTTATCCCCTGTTCTGTAAACCTCATATATTATACCTTGAGTCATTGAACTCAGCTTGATTGAAACATAAAAATTACCGTTTATATCGCAAGCCATTTTTTCAATGGAATAGGAGTTTTTTGCCGGATTACCTTGAGGAGTAAATGGAACTGACATAGCGACTGTACCAAAATTCTTATAAACCCAAAGATCCTTATTATTGTCGGCACAGTAAAGATTACCATCTTTGCCATAGACATAAGTGCCTATTTTATTTTTGAACAGAGAAGTAAAGCTACTACCGTGGTTTGTCGATTTATTGAGGTTAGCGCCAATATTCATATACCATGTACTGTTTTTATCAACGTAAAGTGAAGCAATATCGGTTTCACCATAATCTTTCATAGTCCAAGTTTGACCATTATTGGTTGACTTATACATCCTTTTAACCAATTCTAAGTAAGGCTTTTTTGGTGGTTTATTTGTATCGGGAAGCATATAATTAAAAAGTGCCGTCCAAACTTTTACTGTCGAATCGTACTCGATTTCTTTAAATTCCCAGTAAACTTTGTTTTTATCAGTAACATTACATAACTTGGTGTATGTTTTTCCACTGTCTAATGAACCAAAAACACCTTCTTTCGCGGCGATGAATATATTGCCTTCAGGCGATATTTCAACATCATTAACGCTTCTACTGTTGAAGGTTCCTAAATATTTCCAATCATTACCGTGATTAACCGACTTGTAAACTTTTCGTATCGAATCGGCTTTGGAAATAGAAATTAAGGTTTTATCGAAATCGCTTGGATATACATTGAGAAAATCTTCTAACCCGGAGTATTCGGACAAATTCAAATTTACTATTTTGGTCGAACATATTGTCCATTTACGACCGTTATCGGTACTTCGAGTAACATCGCCCAGCGAGCGAGTAGCCAAAATTGTTCCGTTAGAGCTGACATCGCAAGCCGTTATACCAACAGCGAAATCACCGGTATTTTGCCAACAATTCCATAAATCATCAAAATAATAAAAACCTGCCGTGCGAGTACCCATCAATAATTGATAGCTGTTAGCTCCAACAGCTGAAATAGCGGTGTCTATTAAATGATGCATAACGGGATCGTCTTTATAATGAAAGATGTTACCGTATTGTATCCACGAAATTCCATCCCCGGTCATCATAACCCCCGAACCGTTCGTAGCCGCGAAAACGTGCCCTGCTTCGTCTTTTACCATATCATTAATAAACAAATTGTCTAATTGTGTGTTCGACTTAATCCACGATTTACAAGTGTCTCGAGAAACGTAAAATCCTCCTCCCCAAGTTCCGGCAATAATAAATCCGGTACTCATCGTTAGCAGGCAAGTAACGTTATCATACCGCAGGCCTTTGTCGGTACGAACCCAATTGTCGCCCTTATCGTCTGAATAATACACGCCGCTTCCATAAGTACCACAAAGCAGTTTTCCGAGTTTTGTCATTGTGAGTGCTTGTACGTGAAGATTTTTTAAGCCTTTATTTTTAGCAACCCAAGTAGCTCCATTGTCTTTGGAATAAAAAATTCCTCCGCCAAAAGTTGCGGCGTACAAATCTTTATTTGGTGCTACCAATATATCTTTTACGCAAGGAAATTCTTCCGGAAAACTGGTTAATTTTCCCCAGTTCGTACCTGCATCATACGAAACATAGATGCCATATCCATTGGTACCGGCATAGACTATTTGGTCTGTTTTAAATCGTAAAACTTCTACTTCTGCACCCGCGGGTATGGAAACACGGCCAAAGTAATCTTCAGGAGCACGAGTAAGTGCACCATTGAGGAGTATCGTTGAAAAAAGTAGAAGAATAAGTGTTGTATATAACTTTTGCATATTTTTATTGTTAATATTTATTAATTTTCATATTCTATATATGTTTAATAGCAAATTTACTAAATTTTTGTTACATAATCATTCAACAAAACAAATGAGCTGTCTCAAAACGCGAAAACTGATAAACTCTCGAGGGCATACATTCCACTATATCATTTATAATCGAGTTGATTAGACACTTGTGTTTGTTCTTAAATTGAACAATTATAATTTTACTCCTCTGTGCCTTCTCCGTGTGTCTCTGTGTTACTTCTTTCTTCCTTTGCGGATTACGCTGTAAGTGCAAGACTACAAGACTTCGCTCCTAACACAAATGCAAAAACTCGTTACCAAAATCCGTCCCCCGAATTCAACTCGTTACCAAAATCCTGCTTGGTAACGTTTCTTTTGCCCACTCATCCGATAACCGGCGACCATCCGATGAGGTAAAAAAAAGGCCTACACAAATTATCTGTCGGGCTTAATTTGAACATTCATTAATTTAAACATATCAATTCATTAACTTAAATACTTTCGCCGGAGTACCGGAACGAACACTGACTATAAATAAACCCTTTGGAATGCTTGCTAAGTCAATAAATGTTGATTGCTCATCGCATTTTTTGGCGAAACATACTTTTCCCAAAACGTCGAATATTTGAATATCCAAACCCTGAGAATTGCTTTCAATAGATAATTGTTCATCGTATTGCCTAAAACTGATACCATCTTCAGTAATTTCATTGATTCCGCTCGGGTTGGAATTTAGCCGTGCTGTGTAACCATAGTTATAATTATCCTTATCAATATAATAACCGGTTATTATAAATTCGTCTTCGCCGAACTTATCAAATCCTTGCATAAAACTGTTTTCACCACGTTCCCAAATTAAACTATCTTTAAGATTAAACAAAGTATCAAACTTAAATATTGCAAATTGCCGTGGTCCGTTTTCCCAAGCGGGATTACGGTCGCACATACCGGCGAGAATGATGTTTTTATCTTTATCATAAAGACATTTTACTAATCTAAAAGTTTTATAATATTCGAAACTCTTCCATTTAATTGATTTTGTTAGAGGATTAATTTCTAAAAACATCATCAGTTTATTCGGAGATTGTGATGTAGTATAGAACCTTAACACGGCTGTATCGGGGCTTTGAATATAGGTTATTGAATTAAAGGTAAAGTCATCAGGGAATTCATCAAAGGGAATTATTATTGTTTTGAGCAACTTGATATTATCATTCAGATAATTGATTTTAAGTTTCATCTTTGGTATTCCTAAAGCTGATTCATTATAAAAGTTTAAGTTTAAAATAGTATTGTATCTAAAATGTAAGTTCATACCGCTTGGTAAAACTTTTGCATTAATAGTATCTATTAAAACAGAATTCTCGATTTTTCCTGAAAAGTCATAACGCATCATATAGTATTTATAGTAATAATCTACTGAATCGTTGGTAAACAATTCATAACGGTTAGTAACAAAAGTTGGGTGTGTATATAATATATCAAAAAAACTCGTTATATTAAAACCCGTTCGAAAACTTTTATATGTAGTGTCGTAAGAAAATCGTTGAACAATTCCACCGGTTATTCCAAAATAGCAAAATACGTTCCGTTTGAATAAGTCCATATCCCGATAATAACCTGTAAATACATTTGAATAACCATCAAACATTACGTTGTTGATGTCTATTGATTTGTAAGTGCTTGGTGGATCAAATTCATCATATAACAATACTCGTCTGTTCCATTTAATCTCGCCATTCCTGTATATCTGAGCCAAAGCTAAATCTCTACCACCATTAGCAACAGTTATTACAGAACCATCATCATTACCACAAAAATATAGGTAAAGAATAACCAAAATTGCTATTATTATTTAAAACGCTTTTCTCATAAATGAATTTATAAGGTTGAGCATCTAACGGCTTGACTGATAAATTAAGAAGAGATAGCAAAACCAAAAAATATAATATTAATTTCATAGTTAATTCCCTTGGCATTGGGGCTCGCAAAATATTTGATACGGCATAAGGGTAAGAGTCAATATTCTACCATCGTATAAAACAGTAGAACTGCAATTAATAACGGATATTCCACATCCACCCGTTGGGATAGGTGTTAACCTATAGGCTTGTTTGTGAGTGAACATAATTACACCTTTAATTTGAAAAAAAACATTTAAAAACAATATGCAAAGCTAATAAAAATATTCTTATTTAAAACAATATTGTTAAATATTCTACTTATTATTTTAAAAAACAGCTAAATTCAAGATTTATGGACTCCAACCCCTCATCGCAACCAAAATTCAAAATTTGTTAAAATGTAGAGATTCGGTCAATTCTTATTCAGCCCCTCCAGGGCTGTTGGAAAATCATCAATAACCACGGGTTTCACCCGTGGCTATTGATATTAAGCTACTTCTTAGCTTGTGGATGGATTACCGCTTCCGCGGAAATAACGAAAAAATCACTAAAATCCTATAAATCCTGGTTCAGAGTACTTCCTCGCATTAACCATTGACAATTAACCACTTTTCATTGTTTTTTCTAATAGTTTGAATTCGTGTTCAAAATTGGGTGTGAATATATTTTTCCCGAGATTGCGTTTAATATCGGCGATTTTCCAAAGTTTAAAGTCATCCATTTCGCTTTTATCGAATACCGGATCGAAATCTAAAACCGTAACGAACGTATGCACTAATTCGGTTTCTACTTCAGTTTCCCAAACATATCGGAATATCGCTTGTGGTTTGAAATTTTTAAGCCCAACTTCTTCAAAGGATTCTCGAAATAAAGCGGTTGGGATTGTCTCACCGCGAGTAACGTGACCACCCACAGCAGAGTCCCATTTTCCGGGTTGGATTAATCGTTCGAGGTTTCGGTGTTGTAAATATAATCCGCCGTTACGACTGAATATATGCAGATGCACAACCGAGTGCATTAATCCCGGGCGGCTATGGCAAACCGAACGCGGTGCTTCGCCTATTTTTTTCCCATCATTATCCACTAAATCGAACCATTCTTCGCCTTCGTATAGTTTACCGTATTTTTTTTGTTTTCTCTTTTTGTTAAGTATCTCAAACAAAAACCAAATACCAAATAGGATATATAAACCTATACTACTTATAAACGCCCATATTTCCTTCGGAAGAAAATAAGCAGAATAAACTATCGTGGCTATATGAAAGCAAATTATCCAAAATAACCATTTAATGCTTTTTTTCATTTGCTCCATTTGAAGTTCGCTTAACTTCATAGTAGGGAAATACCTGTAGAAAAACTTGATTAATATGGAAATGTTGACAAACAAAGCAATACCCAAAAATACCGCTAATGTCAATTCGATAATCGCGGGTTTTAGTTTGAAGAAAATCGGATTATTGGATATAACTGATATTCCGCCAAAAATCGCCACCAAAGCCAAATCGAAAAGAACGAACTTATCGGCAACTTTACTTTTCAAGTATATGACAGCGAATTCAACAATACTCAATCCCGCGGCTAAAATCATACCCCATAACTCACCAAAAATCGCATCGGCTATAATATATACCAATAGTGGAACTATACCCGGTAGGAGTTGTTTCAAAATTCCGGATTTGCTTGTAGTCAATGGATTCACTATTTCAAAATCCTCGGCACTTCTTGAGGTGGTACCATACCCAATTTATTCATCGCTATCCAATTTATTCTTTCGGCTGATTCCAAAGATGTAATGCGATAGCGAAGTCCCTGATTCATAAACTGCTGCATTTCCAATTTATGTTCCAATTTGCGGTTTTTATCCATCAGGGCTCTTACGCGCTGAACTGCAAAAATATTAATCACAAGGAATCCTGCAAAGACTGTGATTAAGCCTAATATACGCCAGCGGTTTACGGTTGTCCATTCAGTAATTTTCATTTGTCCCCCAACAAAATTATAATGGTTTATCGAAATGTTGATAATCTTTCACGCTTGTCCAAACTCCACCCCAGCGCCATTGTTTCCCGACTAAAAACTTGGTATATTCAGAATCGTCCAATATTGTTCCTCTTGCTTTGGTATTATATTTAGCACCCTGTGGGCTGATATTACCATTATTGTAAACAGCAGGATTTTGAACGGGATTAATATCTATAGCCATACCTTTTGCGTGGTTTGACAAGTTTTTGGTACCGGCGACGAATCGGTAATTAAATCCGCTTGTATTATTATCAGCCATCGAAGCCGAGTCGGACCAATCGTATTTTACAATTGGGATACACTTGGCAATCGGAAATTTATCTTCCTTCATCAAATCGAATAACTGAATTATATCACTGACAAGAGAGCGGTGCATAATTAGTTGTCCGCTGTGAAGTTTATTATCGAACGAGTAATATTCAACAGTAATAAGTTCTAACTTTTCTATAATTTCCGCAGGTGCGGCTGTACCATTTAGTGCTTCTTCCATAGTCATATCGCTATCAACTATTGGTTGCTCAGCAAATAAATTTAATGATACCGCGATAAGAACTAAACACAGGCTTAAAAATGTTTTCATTTCTACTCCACTTTAATAAATTTTGAATAAATAAAATCTGAATTATTAAATTCAATATAAACAATATAGCTGCCGATTGATAATCCGCTGACATCAATCCGTTGATTGAAATATCCATTGTCGGTAAGTATTAGGTCTCTTACTAAAACAGGTTTGCCGAATATATCATAAACTTTGATGTTTGCAGAATATGACTGAGGGGATTTTGCTTGCAATTGGATATAGTTCGAAACAGGATTAGGGCTAATGCTGATAAATTTATTATCCGAATAATCCTTAACAGGAACTTGATTCTTCAAGCAAAGCTGTAATTCATTCGCCAAATCGTCCTCATCTTTGCCAACCGCAATACAAAATGCGCATTTCTTTACTTGCTGAGGTGCCATATCGCCTTCGAAGCCCATACCGATGACTACGCTTATATCGCCAAAGCCGCCGACTTGCCACGAGGTACCGCTTGTCAATGCTTTGTTAATATCGGCATACGATAAATCCGCCGAAATTGAAGCATTTAAACCAGCCGATTGAGGGTGGACGCCTGCTTCGGTGCTTATGGAAGCCACACCGAAAACCGGATATTCCGCCATATCTTTGTTGAAAGGAGGCTGTGGTTTTACGGTTGTGCGTAATATCTGCGCTGTGGCAATGTTCTTTAAATCTTCAGGTACGCCTTTTGGAAATGGTGTTGTACTATTGTTTTCGTATAAATCGTATAAATCGAAATCAAGGAAATAACCAACCGCGACATCGGTCAAGTTTGTTTCGTTTATGTTCTTCATTTCAACTTCTATTTTTGCTGATTTTGAGTTTTGCGATAGGAAACCCGCTTTTTGCGTTATTTCCAAACCCATTTGATTTTGGGCAGGTCCATAAGGAGATTGAACGATTCCGGTATTGTAATCACTACCGGTGAAACCTTTGATGGCGGTAAAATCGTCGTTATAAGCATAAGCGGTTTTCGTTGTTCCGGCAGTAGCTATTAGCCCACTACCTTTTTTATATAATTGATTGCTTGAATTACGATAATATGCGAATCCTAAGCCGCTGTTTTCCTTCAAATCGGAATAGAAACCAAACTCACCGTTATCTGCCATCGAAAACTCTAATTGATCGTTTTGGAAATCAGTATAATAGCGAGCCGGCAAGAATTGGAACTTGAAGAAATCTTTATAATCATTTTCACCGGCGATGTCAACACGCATTATAATATTATGCTGAATATTTGCTTTGACAATTAATTTGAATTCCGCGATTTCAAATTCGTGGTCAGCAGTAACATTGATATTCGCAACGGAAGGCTTTATTATTTCGATGCTGTTATTCACAACGGTATATGCTTCCGAAAGCGTGAAATTCAAATTGTTTGCCGCGCCGAGTATGTTTTTTACTTTTAATTTAAAAACGACGGTATCGCCTTTTAAAAATCGAACTTTTGCACCACCCTTTGTATCGAAGGTTTCTGCTTTGATTAATTTAATACCGGGTTTGGAAAACGGATCCGCTGTGATTGCTTTATATAAATTCAAACGCCCGGGAATAAGATATCTAATGCTTATATTTGTATTATTTTCTGAAATATCGTCAGCGTTTTGACGAACTACTTCCATAGCCTGCTCCGCTTTTAAATTAGGGAAATGGCTTCTTACCAATGCAACAGCACCGGACACTACAGGGGCGGTAAACGATGTTCCCGGACCGCTGGTAGTGTATGTACCATTCAAATCGGTTGTAAATAAATTGCCGGGAGCAAAAATATCGCAAGATAAACCGACTGTGGATGATTGCAGTTCAACAATATCGTTTGTATTAGTGTAGCCAACGCCTAAAACGCCGGGATAAGCGGCCGGGAAATATGTGGAAGCAAAAGTTTCACCCGGTGCTATATTTCCTGCGGCGGCTACTATTGCAACGTCATAAGCCAATGCGTAATTTATGATATCCATTTCAAAATGGGAGTATGGTTGTACACTACCCCAACTCAAATTCAGTACACTAACACCTCGAATAGCGGCATATATGATTGACAAATAGGCAAAAGGAATTTCTTCCCCACCTTCGCTGTCTATTTTAATGGGGCATATTGAACAACCAAATCCCACGCCGGCAACGCCCTTTTGATTATCTGCGGTAGCTTGCGCTAAACCTGCTGCGTTAGTTCCGTGGTTATATTTGTCATTGGATGGGTTACCTTTTTCAAAACCATTGAATTCCCAGCCCAAATTGAAACCATAATAATCGTCAACAAAACCATTATTATCGTCATCTATTCCGTTATCGGGGATTTCGCCAGTATTTAAAGCAATTGATTTTTCTAAATCGGGGTGAGTATAATAGACTCCATTATCACTTATACCAATAATAACATTTGGATTCCCCTTTTCTAATTCCCAAGCGTCGAAGGCTTTGATTACAGGAAGATGCGATTGGATGCCTATAAATTGATCGTTTGGAGTGTAAGATTGAAGAGTAGGGACATAAAATGGTTCAGCTAATTCTATATCGGTATTTTTTCTGAGAATTGATTTAGCATATTTTTCTGGTGATAAATCGGATTTATATTCGATTACATAAGTTCTTAGAAGTGGTTCTTCAGCTTTTAAAATTGCTTGAATATCCAATTTCCGCGCAATTGCTTTTTCCATTAAATTTCTATTATTTTTTATAGATAGATTCGACGGAAAAATCTCGGCAACTACGCGATAAGCATCAGCCGCGGAGAAGGATAATAGTGCTTCATCATTTTTTTTGGCTTTGTAACGAATGATTAAGGTTTTCGCTAACATTTTTGTATTCGGATTGTGCTCCGAGCTAATTACATTTCTTGCATTAATTCCGGCAAATAAGGAATTAATAGATAAAAGGATTATAAGTAAGGTAAAACTTATTAATTTCATTACACCACCTCTTGATTAAATAAACTTTCTGTTAAATTAAAATTATGATCTACAAATTCATTCAAATTTTCTTTCTTCGGTAATTCTAAAATAGTTATATTACTTTTATTGGCTCTAAACCAATTGTTTATAATTATATGCTCTTCGACTTCTTCTCTCGAGTACTTATCTTTAGACGAATTAGAGCCGTAATATAGTTTGCCGAGCGTTTTAATTAATTTACTTTTTGAAATTTCGCCGTCAATAAAAAACTCTTGAGCTAATAGACCATTCTTTATTAAAATTACTAATTCGATATTTCCATTTTTGTAAATGGCTATATAATTTTGGTCATATATAGCAGGTTTTGGATTGGATTTCAATCGTTTCAAATCACCGAGCAAACGTACGATTAACATCTTAAGATCGGTTTCTTTGCGGTTCTCGAAGCTTTGAGCCGATTTTTCAAAGTCGGCGAAAGCAGATTCGAATATATATTTTTTTAGATTTTCGATTTCAATTTTGTATTCTTCTTTGCTTATTAGACCCGAGCAAGGGCTTTGGCATCTTTTAATCTGATAATTCATACAACCCAAATTAGGGCTCAGCACACCGGAGCATTTCCGAAAATAGAATTTCTTTCCCAATATATGCAGGAAATAATCCAATACATAAGTATTGCTAAACGGACCAATATAATAACTACCGTCGTTTTCAATTTGATTTGTCTTTGTAACCTGTGGGAAGTCTTCGTTCGTAATCTGGATAAACGGAAACAATTTTGGTTTTTTTTGAGCTGTATTATATTCGGGATTTAGGGATTTAATTAGATTGTTTTCCATTATCAAAGCCGAAAGCTCTGAAAGAGTTTTGCTATGGTCAATATTATTAACCACGCTGACGAGCTTAGCTATTTTTTTGCTATGCACCCTTGAATTTTGGAAATACGAGTTTACACGTTTGCGAATATCCTTGGCTTTGCCGATGTAAACTATTCTTCCCGATATATCTTGAAATTTATATATTCCGGGTAATTGGGGCAATTGCTCAATAACGTAGCGCAGTAGTTCGGCTTTTTCTTTTCTGGATTTCGAAACATAAGTTACATTGTTTTGGAATGCCATCAACTCGTCCAAATCCTCGATCATATATTCTTCTTTCAGGATTTTTAGGAATTCAATCAATGTATAGGCGGTTGCTTTCGCGTCACCCAAAGCGCGGTGACGATTCATCATCGGTACGCCGAAATAATTGGCGAGTGAACCGACGTTTTTCTTTCGTTCATCCGGTAGTATCTTTTGCGCTAATTTTAGGGTATCTAACATAGGAATATTGAACGGTGTAACTGACGCGTTTATGAAAGCTTCACGAACGAAGTAATAATCAAATTTAGCAAAATGTGCTGTAAAAACAGCATTGGGTATGTCTATAAATTCCTTCACAAAAGGTACAACATACTTCATTTTTGGCGCAGAAGTAACCATCCACGGATGTATTCCAGTAATGTCGGTTATCATTGGGGGGATGTCGCGTTGAGGATTGACCAACGACGAATACTCGTCCACAACTTCGAAGTTGCGAACAATAACGCAAGCTATGTCTATTATTTTATCAGCTCTATTATTGGAGCCGGTAGTTTCGACATCCACTACAATAAAATTTATGTCTTCAATTTTCAGCATTCTTTAAAAATATGGGTTTTTCAATAAGCAAAAGTAATAAAATCTATCAAATAGATTGGCACGAAAAGTGCAGATTATTGATATTATTTTAAAATGTGATACAAAATGAAGTATAAATATAAACTGTTCCCCATTGCGTTCGTACTTTTATTTGCTGTAAGTTGTACTAATTCAGTCCGTTTTACCACAAATAGTCCAATAAGAACGAGCCCGGATAAAATTTCGACTAAAGTGCGAATTTCGGAAAATGATCTCGTTGGTAAGGCATCGTATTACGGAACGGATTTCAACGGCAGGCGGACAGCCAGCGGGGAAATTTTCAATATGAACCATTTAACAGCGGCGCACCGCTCATTACCGTTCGGTACTATTGTGAAAGTTGTAAATTTGAAAAATGGCGCAACTGCTGAAGTAAAAATCAACGACCGTGGACCCTTTGTAGCTGATAGGATAATAGACCTGTCGCAAGCCGCCGCCGAAGAATTGGATATGATTAGCGATGGGGTGGTGGATGTGAAATTGGAAATACGGAAATAAGTTGTCCTCGTTACCAAGCTCCTGTTAGACTTCTCGTTACCAAGCTCCTGCTTGGTAACGTTTTCTTAATTAATAAGATTAACGTTTGACTCCTTCGGAGTCAGGACATATTTCTTCCATTACCCCCGAATTTCATTCGGGGCTATTCATTTTGAATCCCTTCGGGATGATATACTAGTTACCAAGCACCCAATTACAACCTTGTTCCAAAGCTCCTGCTTTGGAGCATTCTCTTCAATCCTGAAAGGATGGAATGTTTGTAGCAAAATGAATACACATTAGTAATAAACCCTGAAATGATGAAATAAATTAATAAATTATTTTTACATATCAACCGTCAAAAATTCAATTATCATATTAAATTCACAACATAGTGTGAAAAGAATGCAACATTATTCTTATAAATAGTTCTAAAGTCGGTTTTTCTGCTAAAAAAAGCCAAATGTTAAATAATAATTATCTTATACTTACGTTTAATAACTCTAAATTGGTTATATTTGATTATTGAAATTAATTAAAAATCAAAATTATTAAAAAAATTAAAAAAAGAAGTTTTGCCTATAGTTTCTTGCTACATTGTAAAATAAAATTATATTTGCTACTTCCCTGATAGGGAAACTAGTTTTATTGTTAAATTATGAATATAGTCAAGGTGTTGAAATGAGGCGAAACTTATTTTTGTATATAGCCCTTCTTATAATACCATTTATTAATGTTTACTCCGCAGAGGGTATCAAATTGGTTAGTTCCTCAACGAACGAACTAATAATATCGTACAAGCCCGATTTCAAAGGATTTGATAAACTCCTTAGCGAAACCGGTGACAAACTATTTGCGCCTAAAATCAACGGGTCAATTATGAATACCGATGACTTCGGCAATTATAGGAAAATGGGTTTGGCAACTTTGATATCAGTACCGGCACCGGATTCTTATGAAATAATTGACGTTAAAGTAATTAAATCGAAGCAGTATAATTTAAAATTAGCTCCCGTTCCTACACCCGATGTTGAAAACGCACCTAATGATATTTTAAAAATTGATAATAATAAATATTACCAAGGTTATCAAAACCAATGGGCTAAGATTAGCTATTCCGGAATAAGCCAAAGCCGTCATTTAGCAAAATTGGAAATATACGGATATCAATATATTCCTGAACAAAGTATTGTAAATGTGCCCGAAGAAATCATTATAAAAATTAGATTAACCACTACCGGATCACCGAGCAAGGGCTTAAATCCTAACTTTACAAATAATATTTTAAACTCAGGTAGCCAATCGGATTATGTAATACCTCAAGACAAAATCAAATTATCGAAAATTGGCAATTCTCTTCAATTGGAGGCTCTTACGCAATGGGTAAAAATTGCATTGTCCGAAGACGGCGTATATAGAATCACCGCCGCACAACTCGAAGGTATGGGTTTGAATATATCAAAAGATAAAGTCAATACAATTAAGGTTTTCGGTACGTCGGGCGAAGAGTTAAGCGAAAAAGTAAGCGATGCTTATAAATACGCGATGAACGAACAGGATATTATAGTTAATACCAATACCGATGGTACTTTAAAGGATATTTTGTTTTTTGGAAGCGGTACCGGCGGTTTTAAATTCGCGAATAACAAATTCGTACATTATAAAAATGTATATACAAATAAAAACTATTATTTGCTGACTTTTGAAGGTTCAATAGGTCATCGTGCGGTACCTGTTGCAGAACCGGTGGGCGAACCAACCTATTATCCAACAACTTATAAGCAACGAATTTTTCAAGATGAAGATTTGTACAACCCTTATGACCGTGGTGGTGGAAGAACTTGGTTTGGACAATCATTCATTTCTCTACAATTTATTAATCAATTATACAATTTAGATAAAAGCGGAAAAATTGATTATGTTATTGGTTTTGGACAAAAGTCATCGCAATACGGCAAAGTAAACTGTTTTGAAAATACTGAGCCTTTAGGTTATGTTTCATTAGCATCCTGTAACCCACACGCTTATGTTTACGCTTCAATGGGTAAAGGGCAATTTAGCATCCCCGCTTCAAAAATCACATCCGATGATCGTTCAAAACTGAATTTTGAATATAGACCACATTCGGCTGATGTTGCCGCCGCGGCCTATTTTGATTATTTCGAAATTCATTATCCGCGTAATTTTGTTCCTATAAACAACGAAATCACATTCGATATTGATACTAATACTTTTAAATCCAACAATATTGCGGAATTTTCTTTAAACGGTTTCAGCGATAATATCTATGGTTTTAATATAACTAATAAAAACAAACCGTTATTATTAAACAACAGATCCGCAACGGGCGGATTATTCAAGTTCCGTGATAAAATAGACAGTAGCAAGGTTTACAAGCAGTATTTCGTTTCTTCATTCATTAAAACTCCTACGTTGGAGGCAATGAATTTTGCCAATATTATGGGCGAAGTTAAAGGTGCCGATATTATATTTGTATATAATAAAGCTATGAGCGAAACCGCCAAAAAATATAAAGAATACCGCGAAAGCAAATCAGGATTGACTGTTTATTTGGTTAAAACTGACGATATATATACCGAATTTGGCTCCGGTAAAGCCGACCCAACCGCTATTCGCGATATGATTGCTTGGGCTAACAAAAATTGGGAAACCAAACCTCGATTTGTTGTGCTTTGGGGCGATGCGCATTATGATTTCCGCAATATAGAATCCAAAGCCGTAAATTTCGTACCGACATATCAACAATTGGGTTCCGATTCCAATGCTGATGAAGACTTTGCTTATGCGACCGATGATTATTTCGGAAATATCGAAGGTGATGATTTTGTAGCAGATATAGCAGTTGGAAGACTGCCTGTTGACAATTTAAAATCATCAAATACTGCACTACAAAAAATCATTGATTACGAACAAAATCCGGATAACGGTGTGTGGCAGACACAAATGATACTCCTTGCCGATGACAGTAGAACCGATGAAAATTTTGATGGCGATGTATATGTGAACGATACTGAAACTATGATTAATGTATCTCTTCCACCGTATATGCTGACGAATAAAATGTATCACGCAATTTATCCAACCGAGCGTTTGTCTTCAAAAGAACGCCGCAAACCAGCCTTGAATAAAGCTTGGACAACGGAAGTCAATACAACAGGTGCCGTAATAATCAATTGGATGGGTCACGGTAATCCGCGGGTTTGGTCCCACGAAGAAATTTTAGACCGCGATATTACATTGCCGACCTTGTTTAATTACAAAAAATTATTTTTCTGTACCGCAGGAACTTGTGAATACGGCAGATATGACGACCCGAGTATTAGAAGCGGTGCTGAAGAAATGGTTACATCCAAGACCGGCGGAGCAATTGGTGTGATAGCCGCGTCAAGAATATCTTATCAGAGTTATAATAAGACGTTTACCGAAGATTTTTATAGAAACCTGTTCGATTTCAATCAAACCACAGGCGAATATATGACATTCGGTGAAGCATTGAAACATACAAAAATGTTGTTGCACAATAAAAACGATATGAAGTATATTTTATTAGGCGACCCATCGGTAAGACCGAATTTCCCGAAATACAACATCGCTCTAGATTCTATTGCGGGTAATAAATTATCGAAAAAGGATTCTATTATTGAGCTGAAAGCTTTACAAAAAATCCGCATAACAGGCAAAATTACAAATCCTGTAGATAGCTCGGTATATACTAATTTCAACGGAACCGGAATAATATCTATGTTTGACGGAGACGAAAACAGCACATTGACCGACGATGATAACCAAACGTATTCATTTCTGGCTTATGGCGGAGCATTAAATAAGAGTTCTTATGTAGTCAAAAATGGAACTTTTGTTATAGAGTTCATCATCCCAAAGGATATTAGTTACAGTACTAAAACAGGTCGTATATTTTTATCGGCTTTTGAAAATGAATCATTGATAAGCGCCAAAGGATTTTATAACAAATTTAAAATTAACGGCACAGAAAAAAATCCCGATAAAGATACGAAAGGTCCTGAAGTTAGTTTGTTTTTAGACTCGCGCGATTTTGTAAGCGGCGATATCGTAAGTTCGGCACCATTGTTGATTGCTGACTTATACGACGAATCCGGAATTAACACTACCGGAATGGGTATAGGTCATAAAATCGAACTTTGGGTTGACGACAATCCTCTGTCTATTGATTTGACTAAAAAATTTACTACTTCGTTCGAGGATAGCCGTCGCGGTAGCATCGAAGATATTTTGTACGGTCTATCGGCGGGAACACATAAGATTAAAATTCGGGTATGGGATATATATAATAATTTTGTAACAGCACAAACGGAATTTGTAATCAAAAATCCTAATGAACCTGCTGAAATATTTGGTGTAATCAATTATCCTAACCCATTCGGTGAATCTACAACGATTAAATTTAATCATACAGCTTTTCCACCTTATGATGTTGAGATTGCTATTTACAATCAAGTCGGTGCTTTAGTACGTACATTGAAAGAAACAGAGACAGAATTAAGAACTTCAGAAGTATTTTGGGATGCTAGGGATGAATACGGGAATACACTGGGTTCAGGTCCTTATTACTTCAGAATAGTTTTAAAAGAAAAAAATAAAATTTCCACTTCGTATGGAAATATGTATATGATTAAATAAATTTCATCGAAATATGATACTTAATTATGAAAAAAATATTAATTTTGAATATAAATAGAGGTTATGAATATGAAAATTAAAGTGAGTGCCTTCCTCCTGCTAATTTTAGGCTTGGCATTAGGAAGTTCAATCGAAGCCCAAGCGCAAGCTGGTGGGTCAGCCGTTCCGTTTTTGCTAATTTCACCTGATGCCCGCGCAAGCGGTCGAGGTGAGACAGGTACAGGCATAGCAGACGATATTAACTGTATATACTGGAATCCTGCAGGTCTGGGATTTTTTGATTATTTCCCTGAGAATAATGAATATGATGAACCGGAAAACGTACCCTTCCGTCAAGTTGCTTTATCGTTTTCACCTTGGCTTCCTCAATTCAACGCGGACTTGTTTTATAGTAATGGAACAATAGGCCAGTATTTTGAAGCATTAAATGGTACTGTAGCATTTAACTTCATATTTATGAATTTAGGTGAATTTACCCGTACAGCCGAAGACGGTCGAGTATTGGGTACATTTACTTCAAATGAGTTCTCATTTGGATTGTCTTATGGTACAATTATCGCAAAGGATTTCGCGGTAGGTTTACAAGGTCGCTATATCCAATCGAACTTAACTCCTGTAAGCAGTGCTTCTCAAAAGGATGCCGGTGTTGGTACAAGTATTTCTGCCGATATCGCCGCATTATGGAAACCTTCTGATTTAGGATTTATGAGCGACAATCTTTCGCTTGGTTTCAATTTGCAAAACGTTGGTCCAAAGATTACTTACATCAGCGAATCCGATCCATTGCCTACAACTTTACGTCTTGGCATCGGTTATCAATTGTACAGTGACGAATTTAATGACCTTACAATAACAGCCGATTTTGCTAAATTATTAGTTTACAGAGATGCTACTTCATCCGATCCAGTACCGAAATCTTTGATTACAGGTTGGAAAAACCCGGGTGCAGAGTGGGCAGGCGGTGTTGAATATTGGTATAATAAACTTATTGCTTTAAGAGCAGGATATTTTTACGAACCATCCACAATGGGTGGTAGAAAATATTGGAACTTTGGTGCCGGTATCCGCTACGATATATTCAATTTGGATTTCAGTTATATCAACACTATCGAAGCAAACCATCCATTGGCAAATACAATGAGGTTCTCAATGCTAATCAACTGGAAATAAATCCTGATTGATTGAACGATTACACTAAAAATTAGGGATAGATTAATCATCTATCCCTAATTTTATATATATAGGCCACTTTTATTATATTTTTTTTTACCACTCCACATAGTGTCAGCCTATATCAGCAGAAGACCTTTGTCAGATTGTTTTAGTTTTCTTATCGTTTGCCACGAGAGATGTATCATAAATAATACATACTTGGCACGTTTTAGCACAGACTAATATAATTTATACAATAAACCTAATTTTTGCCGTCTATATAACATAAGTAAATTCAAATAATTAAAACACAGGTAAAAATAAATGAAAAGTATAATTTCGATAATAATGCTGACTTTTTTGGCTATAAGTACCAATGCGCAAACAACAAAGTGGAGTTTCGATCAAGCACACTCCAAGATTGGTTTTTCTGTTGTTCATATGATGGTATCCGATGTAGATGGTAACTTTAAAAAATACGAAGGTGAGATAACCTCAGATAAAGAAGATTTTTCTGATGCTAAGATAAATTTTAAAATTGACGTAAGCAGTATTAACACAGATAATGACAAACGAGATGAGCATTTGCGCTCGGCTGATTTTTTCAATGCTCCTCAGTTTCCGTCAATAACTTTTGTTGGCGACAAAATGAAAAAAGCCGGCAAGGGTAAATATAAATTGACCGGAAAATTTACTATGCTGGGAGTGACCAAAAAGATTACTTTGGATGTTGTTAATAGAGGAATCCAGAAAGATCCTTGGGGAAACACTAAAGCAGGTTTTAAACTGACAGGTAAAGTTAACAGAAATGATTTTGGTCTGAAATATAATTCTGTTTTGGACGGCGGAGGTGTAATGATTAGCGACAACGTTGATATAACGTGTAATATAGAACTTCTAAAATCCAAATCATAATTTCTTATTTTTCAAAACAAAAGGGCTTCATTTTTAAAGTGAAGTCCTTTTTTTAATTTGGCTAAGCTGTTTCGCAGTTTATTTTTTTCCTTTGCCGCCGCCCTTGCCGCCACCTCTTCCGCCTTTTCCACCCTTACCTTGCTTTTGCATTTCCATTCCATCATTCATACCTGAGTGGTGTTCTTGCATATTTTTAGAATTTTTAAAACTCCGATTATCAGGTTTGCCTTGTTTTGATTCCTTCAGCCAGTTTTGATGTTGTGGATGACCTTTGACAATGAAGTACTTTTTATCGCGGCTATCACGAATAAACATTTGATTGTGCCGACCCTTAAATTTGTAATATTTCTCTTTATGGATTTTATGATGATGCCAAGGTTGCGGGTCATTCAATACTATTTTATAAACATTGAATAAGCTATGATTTCTGTAGCGAACAGGCAAAGATGCACGTCCGATCCAAAGACCTCGATCTAAATAGTAGTAGCGATGTTGTGGGACGTTGTAGTAAACATCCATTTCCGGGATGTAGTAATTTTCGACATAGTCATAACCAGTTGGACCCCAAATTGGCTGACTTCCCAAATTAACGTTAACATTTACCTGCGCAACGAGAGTATTCGAAATACCGCTCAGGCAAAACACCGCGATTAATATAATTAAATAGCGCATAATGTATCTCTTTTAAAGTTTAGAATAATGCTTATGATTGCTCATAAATTGATATACTTATGTATGTTTATTAAGAAACATATAAAAATATATTTTGGGTCTGTAACGGGTTTTCGATTTCGAGTGTAAATTGTTTGTTACATTTTATGTAATCAAATATAATCAATAAAAAGGACAATGCTTGAAAATCCTCTAAATTTATGTACTATTTGCAATGTTTACTCTCTTTGCCTAAACCTTAATTCCTTCAATTCTCCCCTGCGACAGCGAAAAAAGTTGTTTGATAAATGTATCCACTTTGGAAATTGGGATTTGAGCTATGAAATCAATTTTGTCGGTATAATTTTCGTCATATCGAACGGCGTATTCGTCCAACATTCGTTTGGCGAATGAGATTTCTTCGTAGGTGCAGGTTAGCGAAACGGCTTCTGTGCGATGAATTATTTTTGGGGTGCATAGTTTCAGCGCAGATTCAGCGGATTCGGAATATGCGCGGACTAATCCACCGACACCAAGCTTTGTTCCGCCGAAAAAGCGTGTTACAACCGCCGTTACATCTTGAAAATTGAACTTATCCAAAGTAAATAATATCGGCTTTCCCGCTGAACCGGCAGGTTCGCCGTCGTCAGCCGCTCGGAACAAATTGCCGTCCCAGCCTATACGATAAGCATAGCAATTATGCGTCGCATCATAGAACTCCGAACGGACTTTTTCCAAAAACGCGTTCGAAGCCGACAAATCCGGCGTTGGTGCTATAGTGGCTATGAACCGCGAACCTTTAACCTTGATTTCAGAACGCTGTTCATCTTCAATCGTAAAGTAAGTATCTATATCTTTGGGAAAAAATTCCATTATAATTTTATAAATGAATTTGTAATAATATCGTTGTTGCAATGCAAAATTAGTGTATAAAATCCGCTTGGCAAAAAAATAGTTACTTTTTTTTGGTAGGGACAGGTTGCGACCTGTTTTTTACTAAACCTTCCGAAGGTTTGAAACCTTCGGAAGGTTTAAAGTCCCTACATCTTCACAAACTTCGCCGTTTCACCGCCCACTCTAACAAAATAGATACCTCGCGGCAGAGGCTCTATATTCATCCGATGACTGGCAGTCATCGGATGAATGGATTCAGTCATTACTTTTTCGCCGAGTGTGTTGTAGATGTGGATTTCTGAGCAACCATCAACCCCACGCTTAATGATCTGACCCCAAAAAGTTGGGCATTAAATAGTTTTTTTATAATTGGACTTCGTTTGGATATTTCAAAGAATCCAAAGAAGTAGAAAGGGTTCAATATTATTTCAAATAAACAATTCTTGTTACTTGGCGTTTAAAGCTCGAATATTTATGGTTTGTAAGCACTACTACATTATAAACACCAGCTGAAATTCCTTGGTCAGGTGTGAATTCGATTTCGTACTTACCGGGTTTTGAAATACCGTCAAGAAGCGTTACAACTTTATTCCCTAATAAATCGTATATCGTAATTTGAACAGTTGAAGTTTTATCTACTGTAAAAATAATTCGCGTTGATTCAGAAAAGGGATTAGGATAATTAACACTCAAAGTACCGGTATTGGTCGTATCATAAATTCTCTCGGTTCCTTTTAGACTATTTGCCATAACAAATAATACTGAATCGTTATTATTAATTTCCGCACTACAGTTTGCCCAATGGAAATTTTGAAGTTTTATTTTTGTATTTCCTTTTTCGTAGTTTTGAACACGAAAAGTAAAATTTTCATTAAAGTTTGCTGATTTTAAAGGTTGCCCAAAATGGATTATATAATTACTATCGGTTTCGTTAACATTGAAATAATCTATATCCGTTTTTAGATTGGGCTTTACTACTTTATTGTTAGTTATAAATTCACCACGTAAGTATAGTGAATCGGAACTGAATTTTGAGTTTTTCATTTTTAACCAAAAATCAACATTATCACCGGGTTCACCGGAAATAGTATCTTCGACAATATAAAAGGTATGTGGATCATTTTGGTTGTAACTATTGAGGGTGTCGGTTTTACTACAACCAAAACTGTTGGTTATATTCACCCACATAAGTTTGGATTCACCCCAAACTTTAATTTTTTGTGTTGTTTCACCGGTTGACCAAAGATAACTACAACCGGGATTTTTTGCATCCAAGTATAATGTATCGCAAAAACCGATTGATTCCGGCAAAGGCAATACAATTGATTTATTTACCGGAAAAGCATCGTATTTATATAAATTACATCCCTCACTTTCGCTACCGGCTATTGTGGATAATTCAATTGTGTCTTTCCCTTTATCTATTATACCTTTATATTCTAAAACTAATTCAGGAGTTTCAGTTCCGTTATTCGGAGATAATATGTAATCGTTTAATGAAATTAATTCATTTATATGGTTACCAAACGAAAAATTTTGTATTGTTGTATCACGTTCGTTTATACAAAACAAATCCTGTTCTCTGGCTGGTTTACCATTAATTTTTACAAATTCGGTTGGTATGGAAAATCCATTGTGCGTTTTTTCTGTTAATCTGAAAAATTTCATTCTTTTAGAGGAAAGGTTTTTTATTGAAATTTTCACATCAAATGTGTCGGAATCGCAAAATGGACCTATGAATTCTTTTTTCATTTCGAACGATTTCAAGGCGGGTTTCAAAATAACTTCTGTCTTACCAATACAATCGTTGCAAACACCATCGTTTAGTATGATTCTATTTTTAATGACTTCGGCACTATCTGTTGGTAAATCCTCTACTAAAGCTGATATTTTCAACTTAATTCTTCCATCCGAATCCATTTCATTCCGTTTGACAATTCTTAATAGTTTTCCATTTGTTTGGGCAAAATCACCTTCAATATAAGAAAAACCTTTTGGAAGTATATTCTCCAAAACTACATCGCTTTGGTCGTCGGATATATCTTTCCAAATATCAAAAGTAAACGTAACAACATCACCTAAGCAAGGTGTGTAATTTGTGCAGTACGTATTTATACTTGTGCTTGCTTCTCGTATCCGGATGTCATCTAATGAGAACCTAAAAAGTAAATTATCTTGAGCTTTTGAAATATCACCCAATGCTAACCACTTCATACCTTGTTTAGGGAAAAAAGGTTTTGTTTTTATTTGAACCCAATCATTTATTCTTATTGGTTTGATTTCAAGAATTTGTTTATCATTTGATTCCAAAATCTTAGAAAAACTATTCGATTTAATAGGGTCTTCAAAATCTAAATAAATAAGAAAACTCTTATAAAAGTTTTCATATTGATGGATTGATTGCTCTATATGGATATATAAATCGACTACGAACTTTTTATTTGAATCAAGTTCGTGCGCCATATTTTGTGATATTATATGGTTACCCCAATAATTATAACTTAAATATATATTGTTATTTAAATAATCGGCATCCCAAGTATCAAGGTTGTTAAGAGTAGGCACTAAATTGTTTTTTGTATAAAATGGGAATTTTACTGAATTATAAAAATAAGGATTTATACCATATTCTGATAGACTATCCGGAAGTTGTTGAAAATCTGAGAATAATAATCTATAATTTCTTCCTACTAAAAACATAGAATAAATTGACCAGTCTTCTATTAAGGAATCATTTAGAACCATTGAAGGATAATTATAGAGATACTTGTAGTTTACATTAAGCGGGAAGATACCTTTGCAGTATTCGATATGGCTATTATTTAATAGGCAATTGTTTCCTTTTTTTTGATATTTTCTGTTAAAACAATATTTTATTGTTATATATGTAGTATTGCCTGTGTCCTTCATCGAAATTGGCTGATAAGATATATGTGTTATTTCTAACATATTTAGACTAGGAATTAACGATATTGTATCATTTAGAACTTTTATATGACCTCTGTAATATAAAGTATCATCTTCAAATTTGATATTTGCAATACTAATGGCGTTTATATCATTTTTTAATAAATCTTTTATAGCGATTTTAACAGTATCGCCCCAATTAGCAGTAAAAAAATCCGGTTTCCCAATTAAAATAATTTTGGAAATATCATCCTTGTATTTATTATACCTATTAATATTTTCTTTTAATCCGTATTCATTTGTCAAATTATATCCTAACGATTTGAGAATGTTTATTTCGTTTTGATGTGGTAGTCTTCGTATTTGACCGTAACTATAATTCGGAAGCGTAATATAAGGTGTATCAGAATTGCAATATGTATCAAAATCTAAATGAGCTATACTAGAACCATTTTCCCAGTTTGAAGGATTAAAAATTTTCAAACTTCTATTATTGGCTTTATAATAAAGTGTATAAAATGGTAAATATAATGGTTTAAAAGTATTTAATGAATAATTGTTATTTAACCTGTTACGTAGAAGTGGGTAATAGGAATTATCATAAGATATAATAATATTTTTATCGTAAAGAGTATATTTATTTACAAACTTTAAAGGGGTTGGATGACCAGGAACATTGAAGCCTAAAATTGAGTACCCATTTACATCAAAGAATGAGAAAACACCTAATAAATGGAATGTTTCATGAATAGTTATTGAATATAAATCAATATTTTCAGTTAAATTATCATTATAATGATAACTATATTTATTTACTTTATTAAAATAATATTTAATATAACCATGAGCATCAGGTTTTAATTTGAAATACCTATACGGGTCCACACCTGTAACCAGCAAATCCGTTATACTATTAGAACATAGAGTTTCCGAAGTTTGAGAATAAATGGTTATTATTGGGGAAGCTTCTGCTATGACATTTTCCTTTTGATTTGAGTACGAAAATATATTAATTATTACAGTATCTTCTAAATATGTTTTATCGAATAAAACTGCTAAATCTTTATATACCTCACATACAGTTTCTCTATATTTTTCACCCAATGTAGTATTTTCAGCTTTGGTGGTATCGAAAAATCCGATATTAGGGCTTGTAAGATTCTGAATAAAAACCAATCTAAAAGGAAAAATATCATAAACTACCCTGTTTTCTTCATTTTGCAATTTTGTTTTATTTTTTAAGTCTGTTTTATCATTTATTTTTATAGAATTATTATATCTATCAATAAAAGTTGGTTGAGTATAAGAAGTTGATACTACAAAAAAATACAGGTAAAAAATAAAAAAGATAATGATTGATTTCGGACGATCCATTTATACCACTCCAGGTTAAATAAACCACCCGTAGGGTGTTAATCCTACGGGTAATAAAATAATTGATGTTATTGTTTTACAAATCTTACTGCCATTGGCGTTGGAACATTATTTTCATAAGCTGTAACAAAGTAAACACCTGCCAAATATCCTGATGTATCTAATGTAATATTAATTGGTGATATGTAATTATGACCAATATCCCTTATTTCCATTATATTTGCATCTTGGTCTCGAACTATAAATTTCAAAGAAGGATTTTGAAGAATTGTTGTGTAATTCAAATTTACAAAATCATCAACCGGATTTGGCGAAGATAAAAAGTTGTCACCCTCCAAACAATCTCCGGAAAC
This sequence comes from Kapaibacterium sp. (SeqCode), assembly GCA_038206725.1. Classification (GTDB taxonomy): domain Bacteria; phylum Bacteroidota; class Ignavibacteria; order Kapaibacteriales; family UBA2268; genus JBAXXL01. The sequence continues at coordinate 32,327 of JBBRAO010000012.1, read as the reverse complement.
CACCGTATGTGTCGTTTGGCATCCATTTGCATCGGTTACGATACAAGTATATGTTACACCTCCACCAGGTAAATGTTCAAATGAAGTTGCCGAAGTTGAACCATCGCTCCATTCATAAGTGAAAGGAGGTGTTCCGACAAGATTGGAGACCCACGCTCTCGACGCACAAGAATCGTGTGTTGATTTATATTGATATACCGTTATGGTAAAGTCCAGTTGAGGTACCAGAAGTAAAAGTGTCTGCAGTGTTATTGAACAACCATTTGAATCTGTTACCGTTACGGAATAAAGCCCAGGCCATAAGCCACTAGCTGTGTTAGTTGAACTAACATTAGGGGTCCATGTATATTGGTAAGGTGGGGTTCCGCTTGTGACATTTACTGTTGTCGATCCAGAATTAGGCAACCCATTGCAACCTGGATTTTTTGATGTAAGTGTGGCTCTAATCTGGTCAACATCATCAATATGGTAATAGAAATGTTTCGTACATCCCGTTAACATATCAACTAATACTATCATACCATCTCCTGGTGGTAAATCAGTCCAGCTACCGCCAGTCCCATTTGGCAGGTCAATATTTGGTGCGGGTATTGCTATAATGCGGGGACTGCTATAGTTTAATGTTACTGAACCAGAACTATCTGTACCATCACATCCCGATGGTTTGACTTGAGCGGTGTAGTTAATTTGGTCTTTTTGTGTTAAAATAGTGAATGATACTGTATCACTACAGCCATTTTTATCAGTTACAATCATTCTATATGTTCCAGCTTCTAAACTGTCTATTGAAGTATGACCATCACCAGCAGGAAAGGGTTGGCCGTCTTTTGTCCAAGTTATTGTCCCCCCCGGTTCCATTTCGACAATATTTGTGTCAATTGCATATTGCCCCCACCCTGATTTATAGCAGTCACTAACTCGAGGTCCAAAAGCACCAGTAATCTCAGGTGGATTGGTTGAACCGTTTATTGTTATATATCCCTCATTAATTACTGCCCAACTTAGTTGTCCTTCAATTATAAAATACGACGCCATTGCATAAATGTGGTAGGTGCCAGGACATAAGTTTTCCATAATTACAACTGTTGTACTATCTGTAAGGTCTCCCTGGTGAATTATAGTATTACTCGTATCTATACCATAATCTTGATATTTTAAATCATCCTGACAAGTTTTTGTATAAGTAATGCTTATTTTACCATCGCAATTTCCGCAACTTGCGTCTTGTATCTTTTGTATAGTTGCTGTCATTGCTTTTAATTCAGGCTGTAAATTTGCACAATTAAGCAAAATTAGCCCAAATGCAAGAATCAATATTAATTTTCTACTCATTTTTTTTATCTCAAATAATATTTAAAAATTCGTTTATTTTCATCTCTACGATATATCCGTATTGATGAGTTTGGCTTTGCGAGCCACCTAAATTCATCTCAATCATTAATAAGACATTATTATTTTTGTTAATTATTACACGCAAATATCTTTTATTTTTTTGATTTATTCAAATCTAAGGTTCTTCCAAAGAATTTTCTCAATTAGGGCGGGATGAATTCGTAGCACAAATGCTTGAATAATATTCTCAATTTTTCTCCCTGTGCCGGGAGTTTCTTCCTGTCGCGAAAATAAATTCTTATGTAATTAGAAAAATTCATTTCATTTTTTTCAAATTTGCACATTCTATAAAGTATAGACAACTGAGATGTCCATTTCTTTCTCTCGTGTGGAAAAATAATTGAAATAAATTAAAAATAAATTAAATTATTCTACTCATCCGATGACTTGAAGTCATCGGATGAGTTTTTTTGATTTACATCTTAACAAACTTCGCCGTTTCGCCGCCCGCTTTTACAAAATAAATGCCTTTTGGTAAATCGGAAATATCAATTCGGTAATTCCCCTCCATTGGAGGGGTGGCATTGCGAAGCAATGACGGGGTGGTCACTTTTTCACCGAGCGTGTTGTAGATTTGGATTTCAGAACCTTCCGAAGGTTCGAAACCTTCGGAAGGTTTCGAAGTAATTGTTATAAAATCGCCCGCGGGGTTTGGTGAAATTTCGAAAATGCTTTTGGAAATATTATTATTTACAGAAACTGCTTTATCCCGGAGTTTATAAACGTAAAGACTATCATTATCTTTTCGAGTGAATGACACTAAAATTTCATTTTTGCTGTTTAATGCCGTTAAAACCGTTCTGATACCACTTGTCAAATCTTCGTCAAGAATTATACTATAAATTATATTAAAATCATTATCCAGTTTTAAGATTATTGGCTTATATATATCACCTTGAAGAATGGTACCAGCGACTAACAAACTATCCTTTTGCAATTGTATATCCGAAATAAATATATCTTTCTCATCCTGTTTTAATATCATTCGAGATATATGGTAATTCGTTAAATCGACAATATATAATCCGCGATTATAGGATGCCGCAATGCCCGTTTCTGATTTAATCAGAAATTTCATTATTTTAAATCCTATCGTATCAAGTTCTTTTTCTTGAAGAAGCTTGCCATTAGCATCGAAGTGGAAAAGCACGGATTTTCCATTCTTATAATTAATATTATCGTATTTATAAGCCAAAAGAACAAAAGGATCATTTGTAACAGGATCATTATCATCTATAAAATCAAATTGAGCGGTTTCATAAATATTTTTTTTATCGTATTCTAATAATACTTCCTCCAAAACAGTTTTAATTGGATTCAATTTTGTCCAATTGTAAACGATATTAGCGTTAGTATCCATCCAAATATTTCTTGTGAAAAATGGTGAAGTAGCGTCTAATGCAAAATTTGGAGTATCAGATGCGGATATAAGTGAAATTGTATCTGAATTCTGTTGCCGCAATTTTCCATTCTCATTAAACAACATTACATTCCAACTTAGCTTGTAATATTCATCTAAAAACCAAGAATTTGATTGAACACGGACAGCTGAAATTGTTGAATCATCAAACCTTTGGAAATTCCTTAAAAACAGAGGTTTCGAATTTATAGTATCAACAAAACTCCATTTTTTATTTAAATCAGAATCTATCATCATTAAACAAGAATATCGTACTCCGGAACCATTATTCCAAATTCTAAAATTTGTCATATCCATTCCTAAATATAAATTATCGCCCGCATCAATGGAAAATGTCTTAAAGCCATTAATGAAAGTAGAATCCTTAATAGCGGAATTATAATAACTTTTTCGTTCTACTATAACTTGACTTGATAATAAGGATGACGATAAAATAATTAATAATGCTGAAATCAAATAAATATTTTTCACATTACACTCTCCAAATTAAAAAAATGAAAAAATAAACTAACTGTCCGAAAATACATTTCGGACAGTTTCTAATTAATCGACAAGAAAATTATAGACTAACTTGGTATCTGAATCTAATATAATAATCAAGTAATATGTTCCAGCATGAATATTAGGTAACATTCTCTCAATATTATTAGTTCCATCAATAACTGTAATCGCTTCGTTAAATACGATATTACCTGTAACATCAAATATTTTTAGATTTGTTCTAAATTGAGTTGAAGAATTAAAAATAATTGATATTTTGCCGTTATTATAATGGAAGATAGCATTCAAATCTTCCATATTTTCCTTAGTTTTCATTGCTAAATAAGTTTTCCATGAAATTCCGTTATTAGTAGAATACTGTTTTTCACCATTTGCCCATTTAGCAAATACTAACTTGCTGCAATCATACATTGCTTTCCATGTTAAACAATTATCGTAAGATACGAATTTATCATTTCCACTGATCAATATAATTTTACTATTATTAGTATTATTTTGACTAAATACTTGAAATGTTGTTATAACACAAACAACAATTATAATTATTAGTGATTTCATAGCTTAGCTCCTGTTTTATTGAAGAAGGCAATTATCATTACAATAACTAACTTCAAGATCTGTTCCTTCGGGACACCCTGATGGATCAGGGAAAGGTGTAACATAACAATTAATAACATGACCAACTGCACTTTCATCAACGACAGTATTCCCATTTGCATCTTTACAATATTTGTAGTGTACACCACAACAATAATTTAAATCAACGCAAGAAACTTGCGTTAAAACATAAACAGGTTGATTATTAACAGAGGTCATAACAGAACATGTTTTTGTGCATGAAGCCTCCCAATAGGTTACTTTTTCGTGATATCCTGAACCACATAAAACTCTATCTTTAGCCCATTGTGGTGCAGCTGCATACCACAAATCAAATAACTTAAGTGAAAATGATCTAACCAATTTAAGTTTCACTTCTTTCCCACTTTTCTTGGTCAAAACCAGAACCATTATTGGTAATCCAGTTATGGAAATTATTACATTCTGGTAATGATACCCAAATTCCATTAATTGCCCATTGGGTGCTATGTTGGGGATATTCGCACTCTTTGACACAAAATGTTACATGTAATGTACATAATGGCCATTCAGGATAGGATATGTCCATAGTATAAGTTTGCCACGTGGCATTAGGATCATTGCAACTATCATCATAACACTCAGGAAAAGTTAATGTAGTACATGCAGGGAATTGATACTGTGCATTTGCTTCAATTAATCCTAAACAAAAGAAAGAAATTAATCCGCATAGGACCAATTTTGCTAAAATCTTATTAGCTTTCATAAAAATACTCCAAAATTTAAAAATGACCTTAATTAGTAGAAGATTCTCTTGAAGTATCACCAATATTTATTAATTTTGTAATCACTTATTTTTACAAAATAGGTAATACTTCATTTATTTGGTGAAGTATTATTTATGTTCTCGTTAAGCCAGAGAAAAACTTTACCAAGGAAAAAACTTTGGCTTTTTTGTTTGGGCAATCATAGGCGTGTCTCCTGTCATTTTAACAAATAATTTAATAAATAATAATCTTAAAAAACAACAAAGAATATTCAATAATTCTTTGTAAATAAAATTCATAATTCATATCGTCAATCAGTACATTTCAAAATTATATAATTCCAATGACAATACCAAATAAGAAAAATTAATCTTTGTAAATAAAACAGCTCTATCTATCTATCTATCTATCTATCTATATAATAACAAATAAAACAATGATAAATAATTAAAAAAAACCGAAAAATATTTTATTTTGTTAAGTTTGGGGTGGTAGGGAATGGTGATAACGAAGGAGACACACGACCGTGCGTCTCTACTCAGTTTGCGTTACCAAGCGGGAGCTTGGTAACGAGTTTTATTCGTGATTCAGCGAACAAGCAAGGTTGCTTGTTCGACCAAATATTTGTTAATCGGTGTGTCATTCATTTTAAATTAACAAAAAACCCATTTACACCAACAATGCCTATATTTCGTCATATTTTTTTTACTTTCCGAATAATATCAATAATATTAGCGAAATATGATTACAAGTTACTTTATAATAGCAGGTTTAGTTTTAATGTCAGCTGTTTTTTCCGGTATGACTATCGGAATGTTCAGCATCCGAACGGAAGATTTAGCCGCGAAGATGATAGCCGGTGATAAAAGAGCCGAACGAATATTTCACTTGCGAAAAAACCCAAGCCTGTTACTTTCTACATTACTTTTAGGAAATGTTGCCGTCAACTCCGCGATTTCTATTTATCTGGGGTCTTTAGCCTCGGGGTTGATAGCTATACTAATATCTACAGGACTTATTACATTGGTGGGTGAACTCTTCCCACAAGCACTTTTTAGCCGTCATTCGATGCGGTATATTCCATATTTTATATGGATTATCCGTTTAATCGAAATCATACTCTACCCAATTACGAAACCACTTTCACTTTTGCTGGATTTAATGCTTGGCAAGGAAAAAGGTAAAGTTTTAAGTAAACAAGAAATCAGCGAGATAATCAAAAAGCAGGAAGACGAACCGGACTCCGATATAGACGCCGACGAGGAAAGAATCATATTAGGCGCTCTAACGTTCTCCGATAAAACAGCTATTCAAATCGGAACTCCCGCTACTGTGGTATATTACCTTAGCGAAAACAGAGAAATCAACAGCGGCTTGATTGATGAAATTATGGGCAGGGGATTCAGTCGAATACCGCTTTACACGGATACTCCCGACAATATGACCGGAATCCTATATGTAAAGGATTTGATTAGGTTGATTGGCAAAGAAAAAAGTATTACTGTCGGCGAGATTAGTAGAAAGAACAAAATCCTAAAAGTGGATGAGGATATTAAACTCGATATTCTATTCAATGAATTGATTAAATCCAAGATTCATTTGGCAATTTTATACGATGAATTCGGTGCCTTCTCTGGCATTATCACATTGGAGGATATAGTTGAGGAGATTCTCAGTATCGAGATAGTGGATGAGCGAGATGAGTTTGCCGATATGCGAAAGGTCGCGATGGACAAATCAAAACTAAGCCACAGAACCTTCGAATAATTAGTGTGCTTCTTCTATACGCCTTACTTCAGGCACCTTGTGTAAAATATAACGTTCGATTCCCGCCCGAAATGTCATCAGATGCATCGGGCAGTTTTTGCAGGCTCCGGTCATACGCAGTACCAAAGTTTGCGTATCCTCTTCGAAATTCACAAATTCGATGCCGCCGCCATCTTCTTGTAGAAAAGGGCGCAGGTCTTCGAGAGCCGCTTCGATTCTTGTTAATACGTCATTTAGTGCCATTTTTTCCATTTTTATGGTATCCGTTAAGTATTGGAGCCGTAATTTCAAAATCTATTTTTATTTCTTCGCCATTGGTTTCGTCTTCTATGTATTGTCTAACCGCGGGTTTTAGATACACATCGTCCAATCCGATGGTGACTAATGCCCGTGCCAGTGAAACCGCGCGAGTTTCCAATGATGTTGTTTTGTTTATGAGTACTGTTTTTTTGTCGTTTACCAACGCAAACCCCGTTTTGAATCGTCCTATGTCTTTATGTATCTTTATGCCGAGATTGTTTGCTGTTGTTTCTAATTCATTGTATATATCTTTAATTTTCATTTTTAATTTCGTTAATTCTTGTTGTTTCCCTATGCAAAATTACGAAAATCCCCATTAGATTGTTCAAAAAACTTTTCCACATAGTGGGAGAATGAGAAGACGTGCTGTCTTTACCGACTTGAAAGGTCACCCGAGCGGAGTGGTGCTGGTCACCCGAGCGGAGTGGTGCTGGTCACCCGAGCGGAGTGGTGCTGGTCACCCGAGCGGAGTCGTGCCGGTCACCCGAGCGGAGTCGTGCCGGTCACCCGAGCGGAGTGGTGCTGGTCACCCGAGCGGAGTGGTGCTGGTCACCCGAGCGGAGTCGTGCCGGTCACCCGAGCGGAGTCGAGATGCCATCTTCAATTTGGGGTGTTTGGGGATTGGGGAAGAAAGAAGCCAAACAATGATAAATTGTAAATTATTAATGCGAAGAAGAAAACTGCAAAGATAATCCCTTTAGGGATAAAATGTTTATAGAAAAAAGTCCGATAATGACCACGACGTGCCGTAGGTACGAAATATGCATAAAATTTGAGAAAACCTTATTTCTCTTCTAACCACAGCAAAACAGATATTTACGAATACATAACATTATTACCTTATTTTTTCATCAATCCCACGCTTAATGAACTGACCACAAAGGTTAGACATTTAATAATATATTTTATTTTTCTTGCTTATAATTCTAGTACATTTGGTTTGATGATACTTACAGATTTGTCAATATTAATAAAATCATTAACATTTCTTGTAAGTAAAACTGCTTGAGAACTCTTTGAGGTTGCTAATATTAAAGCATCGGGAAGTTTGATTTTGTTTCTTCGTCTGTATTCGATTCCGATGTCAGCTATTTCTTTATCAACATTAACAATAGATATATTATCTATAATATTTTCAACCAATAACTTTTCAGTGTCTTTGTAAATTGAAAACCTAAAATCTCTATATAGCTTATGATTGAAATAAACAAAAAATCAAATTCAGAAACAATTTCTTGAATAGAAACGATTCCCTTGGATGCGTCAATAATAACATTACTATCTAGTACCGCCCTATTCCCATTCATTTCTTATTTCTTCCTGCCATAAAACAGAATTCTCAATATTCTCAAACACGTTTTTTCTTTTTGCTTTTTCAACAGCCGCTATTAGAGCTGTTTTGTCGAAATTGCCCACCTCGGTCATATCTGGCAGTAATAAAGAAACTTTTGCTTTTCGATTATTAAGTTGTGATAAATTGAGCGGAATATATATGCAATTCTGCGATATATATGTGTCGAATTCAACTGTCTGCATATCTATTCCTTTTTTATAATAGCTAATATATTTACAATACTAATAAAAACGATTATAAGAAAATATATTTTATTTTTTACTTATCAGATGGACAGCACTTGGAACACACCCCGGAATTCCATATTTTTTGAGTGGACTTTTGGAAAAGACGTTCCTATTAAAAAACCTTATTTCTCTTCAAACCCTTAGTAGAAAATTAGACGCCATTCCATCATTTGACCTTATTACCTTATTTTTGGAATTAATAAGGTAATAAGGTTCTTTCAGATTTCGTATATATCGTACCTACGGCACTTCGTAGCCACCATTCAGCTTTTTCTACCGATATTAAATCCCTTACGGGATTTCTCTTTTTCGCCGGTACATCTCGACTCCGCTCGATGACCGGCTCTTTCTTCTCATTCAAAATTCAAAATTGTTTAACTGGATTATTCACTTCGTTCAGGATGACGCCTCGGCTCTCTTTCTTCGGTTCCCCATTTTTCAAAGTGGGTTAGGGGGTTTCTCTTTGGCTTCTCCTAACTTCTTCACTTTATAATTTTTATATTAAATCGGTTTTTTCGCGCCTGATATCAGCACCTAAAGCACTTAGTTTCTTTTCAAAATCTTCATATCCGCGGTCGATGTGATATATTCTGTGAACGTCGGTCGTTCCTTCGGCTGTTAATCCCGCCAATACCATAGCCGCACCCGCGCGTAAATCGGTCGCCATTACAGCCGCGCCTTTCAGCTTGTGATTCCCTGCGACAATGGCAGTATTCTCAACCACGTCAATTTGAGCGCCCATACGAGTCAATTCAGGAACGTGCTTGAAGCGATCGTGGTATATATTATCAATAATTTTAGAATTTCCACCCGCTACAGTCATAAATGCCGTCCAAACAGGTTGAATATCTGTCGGAAGTCCGGGATATGGCGCTGTTATCAAATCCACAGGGCTTATTCCGTTCGGCGCGGTTAGAATTATCCTGTCCGAAATACAATCAATTTCACAACCGGCTTGTTCCAATTTCGCAATTACCGACGCAAAGTGGTATGGATTTACACCTGACATTTCAATATGTCCACCTGTCATAGCCCCGGCAATTAAAAATGTAGCCGCTTCGATACGGTCGGGGATATTATCGAAGTTAATCGCTTTCAAATCGTCAACTCCTTCAATTTCCAAAGTGTCCGTACCAACACCGTTTATTTTCGCACCCATTTTTACCAACGTTCTGCAAAGATGTGTTATCTCCGGTTCGGTTGCTGAATTGGTGAAGTACGATGTACCTTTTGCCAAAACCGCCGCCATAACAGCATTTCCTGTTGCTCCAACACTGGAGATATCGAAATGGAAACGCGCTCCGTGCAAACGAGCGGCTTTTGAAATTATATATCCGCCTTCCAAAGTTATTTCCGCACCCAAAGACTCCATTACTTTCAAATGTAGGTCCACAGGTCGAGGTCCCCAAGCGCAGCCACCCGGCAGTGAAACGCGAGCTTCTCCATAACGAGCAGTCAGGGGTCCTAATACGTAAAATGAAGCGCGCATCATTTTCACATAATCGTAAGGAGCAATAACTGAATTGACATTTGTAGTATCAATAAACAATGTATTATTATTCAATTCGCAAAAAGCACCCAAAGCCATCATTAATCTGGACATTGTCCATACATCGCGCAGATTAGGTGTGTTTGCCAAATTGTATATGCCCGGGGCTAATAAAGTTGCGGGTATTAATGCAAGCGAAGCATTCTTTGCGCCCGATATTTTGACCTTTCCGTTAAGAGTATTTCCGCCTTTTACTACAAATTTATCCATACAGATTTAATTTCCTAAGTGAATTGATTATATTGATAATCAAGCTAATTATATAAAAACATATTTTCTGAATGCAAAATTAATCATTAAATATCCCTAAAAAAAAATTATTTTTGCTTATAATGTAAAACACAAAAAAAATAAATCAATGAAAACACCTGAAGAAGAACAAGCCTCATCGAGAAATCGTCCCCACTGGGACCAACTTTATATGACTATGTGTTACTTAATAGCTATGCGGTCCCGCGACCCATCAACACACGTAGGCTCTGTAATTGTGGACGCTGACAACGTTTTGGTTTCGACAGGATACAATTCCCTTCCTCGTGGAATTGACCCCGATATGTACAACAAACGGCTTTCACGCGAGGGCGGTGAAAAATATTTTTGGATTGAACACGCCGAAAGAAACGCTATATATAACGCCGCAAGACGCGGGACGGTTCTGAAAGGTTGCAAGCTATATGTGCCTTGGACCCCGTGCTTCGATTGCGCGAGAGCAATAATCCAATGCGGAATTGCCGAGGTTGTAGTCCATAAAAACGGACAGGATTTTTATGATAAAAATACAATCGGCAAATGGAAACTTTCGGAAGAAAAAGTAAGGGAAATGTTTATCGAATCGGGTGTTGTATTGCAATATATCGAGATGGACATCGTTGTACCTGAGATATTTATGAATGGCGAAAGTTTAAATGCTCTCGTTCAATTAAATAAATAAGGAGCATTAAATATGGATTACAAAGATTATTATAAAATCTTAGGCGTTTCAAAAACAGCTACTGCTGACGAAATTAAAAAGGCTTATAGAAAATTAGCTCAAAAACATCATCCCGACAAAAATCCGGGTGATAAGCAATCTGAGGAAAAGTTTAAAGAAATTTCCGAAGCTAACGATGTGCTTAGCGACAAAGACAAGAGAAGCAAATACGATAAATTTGGGTCTAATTGGAATCAACACCAAGGTGCCGGCGGTTCTTACGACGATTTTGATTGGCAGCAATATGCTAACCGCGGCGGCGGCGGTGCAAGTGCTGGCGGCGGAAGACGCGGCAAATCCCCATTTGGCGATATGTTTTCGGGCGGAGGCGGTGGTGGATATTCCGATTTCTTTGAAACTCTCTTCGGTGGCGGCGGTGGTCAGCAAGGTAGTCCTTTTAGAGGGCGCACCGCAAGCAGAGCTCAAAGAGGTGAAGATGCCGAATTGTATATTGAAATATCGTTGGAAGAAGCTTTCAAAGGTACTTCAAGATTGATAACCATAAACGATGATAAAATAAAAGTTAATTTTAAACCCGGACTTTACGACGGCTTCACTCAGAAAATTACCGGAAAAGGTTATGCCGGACAAGGTGGCGGACCCTCAGGCGACGTAATTATTAAAGTACGAGTTTTGCCGGATGCGAATATCGAACGCAAAGTCAATGATTTATTTTTGACTACTTATGCCGATGCTTTTGTTTTGATGCTGGGTGGACCTCTGCACATAGGCCTTTACGGCAAGAAATTTAATTTGAAAGTTACAGCCGGGAGCCATATAGGAAAGCAATTTAAAATCAAGGGCGAAGGTATGCCTATTTACGGATCGTCAGGATTGAAGGGCGACTTATATATTATTGTTCAAGCTCTCTTACCTAAAGAACTATCCGAAAATGAGAAAAAATTATTGAAAGAAGTGCAAAAATCTATAGAAGAAAGAAAAAAATAGATGAAGATAAATCCTCAAATAGTTACGGATATAATCGAAAGATCGGATATCGTCGATGTAATCGGCGATTATGTGAATTTGCAAAGAGCGGGCTCAAATTACAAAGCTCTATGCCCATTCCACGACGACAATCATCCTTCGATGATGGTATCTCCCGCAAAACAAATTTTTAAGTGTTTCGTTTGCGGAGCAGGTGGTAATTCCATAACATTTGTGCGCGATTTTCTGGGTGTTTCCTTCACCGAGGCTACAAAAATAATAGCCGATAAAGCGGGTATCACGATTGATACACATCAATCGAAGCAAGCCGATGAAGCCGAGAGCAAAACTTCGACCATTCTTAAAGCTACTGAAATCGCGGCTGATTATTTCCACAAGGCTTTGCTAAGCAACGAAGGCAAGGTTGCGTATAATTATTTTTTGGCTCGCGGAATAGATAAGGAAACCATTGAAAAATTTAAATTAGGCTATTCTCCAAATTCTTGGGATGCTCTGTATAAAGAACTAAAACGCTTGAATTTCACTGATGCACAGGTAATCGAATCTAAACTAATAACCGAAAAGAATGATAAGAAATTCGATATGTTCCGCAACCGAGCGATGTTTCCGATACGGGATTTCTTAGGGCGAACGATTGCTTTCGGTGGCAGAAAAATGGATGATGATGACGCGGACAGTCCAAAATATATGAATTCTCCCGATTCATTGATCTACAACAAAAGTAAAGTACTGTACGGCTTTTTCGAATCGAAACGCGAGATATTGACCACCAAATCCTCCGTTTTGGTCGAAGGGTACGCCGATTTGATTGCTTTGCACATATTCGGTTTTACCAATGTGTTAGCACCTTGCGGCACAGCACTGACAGAAGAGCAGGCATTGATGTTAAAGCGCAATGCCGAAAAAGTGTTTTTGGTTTATGATGGAGATTCAGCAGGAATAAAGGCAACCGTGCGAAGTTTGGAAATAACTTTAGCCGCGGGACTGGATACAAAAATTGTTTGTTTACCTGAGGATACCGATCCGGACGATTTTGTTCGTTCACGCGGAGATAAAGCATTCAAGAAATTGCTCGATAATGCTGAAAACTTCATAGATTATATCTGCAGAATCAATAAAGATATGATTTCAGAACCGGCGGGCAAAGCCGAAATATCAAGAAAACTTATCGAATTAATCGTCAAAATACCTGACAAATTTGTTCACGACGAGTATATCCAGATTTCAGCAACAAAACTAAGGCTTTCATTTAGACAAATTGAACAGCTTTACAAAGAAAAAATCGAAATTGAGAAAAAACAAAAAGAAAGAACCTATCGTGAGGATAGCCCCGGGCGTGAAAATCCAAACAAACTTCAGCCAAGGAATATTGAGTACAAAAAAGTGATGATTAACGAATCACCACACTTGATTCCGAAAGATGCGGCGCAAAATATGTCGTCAGCCGAGCTGAATTTATTGAATGTTATACTGATGTCCGATAACCCTTTAGTTATAATTGAGCAAAAATATGATATTCACCACAGCTATTTCCCTTCGGTTTACGGACAAAATGTCTTTTCCATAATTTACGAAGCCGCCGACCACACCAAGTATGTTTTGGATGCAATCGCTTCGGGTGAAATTGATGCTTACTATAAGGATTTAATCGCGGCAATAGCTATCCCTATGGACGAGGTGAAAGCCGATTGGCAGAAATACGAAAATGAACTCGATGCTACCAATTGGGATAGAGTGGTACGCGATTCAATAAACTATTTTATCCGCAAGAAAATGACAGTGCAAATGAAAGATGTCAGCAACCAATTGAAACATACAACGGACGAAAACAAAATCCGTGAGCTGATGAATAGACTGCCCGAATTCAGCAAAAAATTGAAAAAAGACGATTTATATGATTATCGTGATATTTTGTTGGAAGAAGACGAATCGGGTATTTGAATTCGTAAAATAGAATAAAACATAGAGCATAAAATGATACAACCTCGTTCAGTTCTTCCCCACCACGGAAAAGTTTGAACGAGGTTGCGGCTTTTTTAAGTAAATCGATTACAACTTCACAAACTTCACAGTCTCACCGCCCACTTTCACGAAATACATACCTTTTGGCAAATCAGAGATATTGATTCGTAGAGACGTTGCATGCAACGTCTCTACTGACATCACCATTTCGCCGAGTGCGTTGTAGATGAAGACTTCATCAACCCCACGCTTAAGCGTGGGGTTGGTATTTCCCAGATTAATTGTTATAAAATCACCTGCGGGGTTAGGAGAAATTGAAATAATATTTATAGCTGGGTTATTTTCAACCGCACTACCATTCGCCGAAATATACATATATTCTGTTGTAGTTGTTGTAGAATCTTTAATCATTATTTCCGAAACATCTAACTTGATCATTAACTTATTTTTATCATAAGTACGACGTGTTGAATTTGTTAATGACCTTACGCCATCCATTAATGAGTATTGCTTTTCCAACACTATCAAATCCTCATCATAAAACAAACTATCAACTTTGATTAATGCATCTAGTGTGTCTTTTGCCGAATAATACTGCCGTTCTGTTAAATGAGAATTTGCGTAATAGTACTTAATCCAACTATCTTTAACCCAATTTTCATCAATATATCTAAATTCTTGGCTTTCAGTAAGATTAACCTCTTCATCGTATAGATAAACAAATTTATTTACAATATATAAGCCATTGGTATCGGAATTTTCGAAAACTTCTTCAATTAAGTTTTTCCTAGAATCATAGTTAAATGATGTACGTCTAATCGGTGTCCAACCGACTGCCGTCCAATTATAGGAAGTATAAGTTGATTTTAAGCCTGTTTTATTGTATTCATACGAATATCTGTTGCCGTTTTTAAGAGGTTGGCAATTATATCTAGTTTGAGTAATGGAATCAGTAGTACGGCCATTGGCATCGTAGCTTATATTAGCTTTGAAGAACGGACATCCGTCCTGCACAAGTTCGAATGAATCCAACTTATTATTTGAATAATAATATTGATAGTATTGCGGATTTGTTGTATTATCCATTGCCCAATATCTTAACAAAGTTAATTGATTTTTTAAATCATAAAAATTCTTGCTTCGTCCTAACATTGAGGCATCTCCCGGCTGCCAACTGTATTTTACATATTTTGTAACCGAGTCAATAAGAAAGTTGCTGTTGTTTTGTCCAAAAGCCGGTAAAGAGGAGCTTAGGATTAGAAAAACAACCAAAATATATCGTAGTTTTATAAGATTTTTCATTTCATTTTTTTATTAATGGTAAAAAGTTATATATAAGACTCTCAAGATACAAAAAAGTTTTAAATATATAAGCTTTTTGCTATGATCTAATTTTTATGAAATTATTTTTTCCTCTTGTTCAGACTGTCCGCCAACCATCCGAGCATCTCCGTATATTCATTTTTCGGCATATCGTCGAGGTCCATTTTCGCGCCTTCGAAATAATTATCAATTATTTCCAGAATTTCATCATATACGCCGTACTTTTGGAAAATTTCACTCATTTGTGGTACATATTCCATCGGCAGTCCATTCTCATTATAAAAACGGTCCATCAGTTTACGGTCTTCCGCATTGAGATCCTTTTCATTAGCCTTTATAATCAAACAAGTTTTTTTACCTTCAACTATATCCAAACCGGTTTTCTTACCTAATTCCGCTTCATCCGCGGTCATATCAAGATAATCGTCCTGAATTTGAAAGGCCAATCCTAAATCTAGCGCGTATCCGGCTAATGCCATTTGTTTTGTTAAATTGGCTTCCGCAATATGTGCACCCATCAGTGCCGGAGTTATCAGTAAAGCACTTGTTTTTTTCTTTATCATCATCAAATAATCGTCGTATGCAGTATCATTTTTCTCATTAAAGAGCATATCATAACCCTGTCCTTCGTTTACATCTACTAATCCCTTCGTAAAAACAGAGATGATTTCTGCGTATCGTGGATGCTTGAATTGTAAGATTTTATACGCCCAAGCAATCATTATATCGCCTGTCAAAATAGCCCTTGCTTCATCCCACTTTTTATGAACTGTTTCTCGTCCTCGGCGGAACGGGGAATTGTCCATAATATCGTCGTGAACCAATGTAAAATTATGCAGAATCTCTATTGCCGCGGCAACCGGCAAAGCATTTCTCCAGTCCGTTCCGCAAGCGGCCGCGCAAATCAACGCCAAAACCGGTCTTATTCGCTTACCGCCCGCGGAAATAACATAACGAAAAGGCTCGTATAGATACATTGGTTCCTTCTCCGGAACCTGTTCCATCATAAATGTTTCCGCCGCAATTAGCATTTCTTGATATTTATTTTTAAAATTCATATTCTTACCTTTAGTGTTCTCTTATATAATTTTTTCCGGGTAGTTGTCTCAACAATCCCGAAAACTCCATATCGAGTAATACAACCAACAATTTTGAAATTTCGAGCTCTGTTTTATCGGCGATTTGGTCTATGTGCATAGGCTCCATTCCGATAGCGTCCCAAACTTTCTGTTCTTCGGGAGATTTGAATTTGTGTTTCTTCTCGTTAAACGAAATCGAAGTTTGCACTAAACCGAGTTGTTCTAATACATCTTCCGGTTTTAAAGTTATTATCGCGCCGCCGCTTTTGATAAGTTCGTTTGTACCTTTGCTCTTTTCTGAGCTTATATTACCGGGAAGTGCAAATACATCGCGCGATTCTTCTCCGGCAAATCTTGCCGTGTTTAGTGAACCTCCACTCTGGCCGCTTTCTATAACAACCGTTGCGGTACTTATCCCCGAGATTATACGGTTCCTTTGTAAAAAAAGTGAAGGAAATGCCGATATACCACAATGAAATTGTGAAATTAGCGCACCACCGCTGTCAATAATTTTATTTGCCTTCTTCGCTTGTTCACTCGGCAAATTGGTATCAATACCGCAGGCAATAACCGCGTAGGTAACACCATTAGCTTTGACAGTCGCTGAATGAGCATAAGAATCTATACCATAAGCCAATCCGCTGACAACAACTATATTGTTTCTCGCGAAATGAGCCGCGTACGATTCGGCGGCTATTCTGCCGTAAAATGTGCAGGCTCTTGTTCCAACAATTGCAATGGCGACGGAATCGGCGTTTTGCAATACCCCTTTTACAAAAATTAAAAGCGGAGGTTGATTGATTTGCTTCAATAAGTTCGGATACTCTTCATCGAAAAGTGTTACTATATTGATTGCGTTCTTTTCGCAAATCTCTAATTGGTTTTCAGCACTTGCTATTATTTCATCTCGGGTAAGAGTCAAGTTATCTCCTAATCCCAATGTCAGAGGTTTATAACTCGAACTGTATTTATCGAATCCGTCATAGGATTCTAAAATCATTTGTTGTGTTTTATATTTTAATCCTCTCGCTAATGAGAGTTTAAGTATATCCGTTTTATTCCATTTTGTCAATCTATTACCCCAATTCAAAACTTGTTATACTGTAAATTTTATTATATTCGAGTTCCGGCGCATTTTCGGTGTACATACGCGCGGTTGAAAAAACTTGAGTCATACCGTAAAGTTTGGTTAATTTCATCGCTTCTTTGTTTATTTCAGGAACATCGAAGTATAAGGATTTTCCTGCTGTAAAATTCGATAAACCTTGGAAAAGTTTATTCGCAACCCCCGGGGAGTCTGCAAAAAGGGGTCCTATTTTCCAACCGATTTTGCATTGACGTACTCCTCCGTAACCCAATAATTTCCCATCGTAATGATAGGCTAGAGCTTTCATATTAGGCATATTGAGCCATTTTTTCAGAAAAACTTCACGTTTTGCCGGAAAACACTTTTGGTCAAAAGCCAAGATGTCGGCGAAGTCAACGGCGCTTAGGCGGATAACGTGTTCATCGAGCGGATAACATTTGGCTATGGACTCGAAACGATAATTTTTATATGCGTAATTAAAACCTAGTTTAGCGTAATTTTCCACACGATTTATAACTCCGTCCAACCCGATATTGCAACCGTATAAATGCCTTCCTGCTCGTTTGGCAAGCATTACACCGGCGGATGAGCCTCGTTCCTCAGGTACAACGACATAAAAACCGATGAAGCCGAATTTATCGGAATACTTGACCGCGGAAATACAACCGATGTTTCTACCGTCGCGTTTAGCAATAAAAAAACCTTCAGGATCGGCGGAATAAAAACATTCGGCGTCGTTAAAACCCGGGTTCCAACCTTCGATTTCAGCCATAAAGATTGCAAAGTTCATATCTTTCGGCGTCATATTTTCAATTTGGATATCCATTAGATTATTATTTCACCTTTAGTTATTTTAATCAATGTATCGGCATATATTTTATGTTCGATGTCTAAAATACGTGCCGCTAATTCTTCAGGAGTATCACCTGCCAAAACATTGCACTTTATTTGGTTCAGTATTCTCCCATCATCGTAATGATTATTTACCAAATGTACCGTCGCACCCGAAACACTTTCGCCGGACTTTATAACAGCATTATGCACATTCATACCATACATTCCAGCACCACCGAATTTTGGTAATAAAGCAGGGTGGATATTCAAAACTCGTCCCTCGACAAAATCAATTATCGAGTCGTCTAGCTTTTTCATATAACCGGCTAATACAATAATATTGGCGTTGTGCAAACGTAGCTTGCCAATTATCGCTTCATTCAAATCGGAGGGGTTAGTTTTACCACTCAAATGATAAGCCGCCATACCGAATGCTTTAGCGCGTTCCATAGCATAGGACTGCGAATTATTTGTTATCAAAAGAGATGCTTGCGCCTCGAGAGTTCCGGATTCAATGCAATCCAAAATTGCCTGCATATTACTGCCCCCGTGTGAGGCAAAAAAGCAAATCCGCATTTTTTCTTTCATAAAATCAATCATATTATTATACGTTTATTGGTTAACTTTTACAAAAATATGATTTTTTTACTAATAGTTAAAATCAAATTTCATCATTTTTTGCAAACATTGAAATTTCTTATAAATGAGACCCAAAAAGATATTAGAAATAATTGAAAAAGGTGAATCGGCAACCGTCGAATTCAAGCGCAAATCTTCTTCGCCCGAGAAAATCGCGAAGGAAATAACCGCTTTTGCCAATACTTTAGGTGGAATTTTGTTCATAGGAGTGGAGGATAACGGCGATTTATATGGCGTGGAAAGCGAAAAAACAGAATTGGATGTCGTAGAAACGGCTTGTCAATTTTGCATTATTCCACCCATCACTCCGAAAGAAGTAAAAGTACAAAACCTATATAATAAAGAAATTGTTATTGTCGAAATTGCAGAAAGTAAAACCAAACCACATAAGCTGATTACCAAAAGCGAAGACGGCAAAAAAATAAAAAAAGCATATATTAGAATCGGTGAAAAATCAATATTAGCAAGTTCCGAAATGACTCGCTTATTAAGAGAAAAGTCCGATTTGAAGTACCATTTCAAACTATCAATCGGGCAAACTGAACACAGATTATTCGCTTATCTCGAAAATT
The DNA here is from genome assembly GCA_038206725.1 of Kapaibacterium sp. (SeqCode). Lineage (GTDB taxonomy): Bacteria > Bacteroidota > Ignavibacteria > Kapaibacteriales > UBA2268 > JBAXXL01. The sequence goes on along the minus strand of JBBRAO010000012.1, from coordinate 13,060 downwards.
ATGAAAGAGCTACAGTTCTCGATTTCGCGAAATTGGTAAACATCTCTAAGCGCCGAGCGGAGCGTTTGTTAATCACATTAGTTCGAGCCGGTGTGTTGCAAATTCACAACAACACGCACCACGACTACTTTACTCTCAAATAAATAAGCTATAAAATACGTCCTTGAAATATATTTAATACGGAATAATTATGAATATTTTGACTCGTGAAGAAGAATTAAAAATTAATCAAATACGGCAAGAAAAGATATTAAAAACCTTAATGCGGGATTCTATTACTGTTGACCGTGACCCATTAGCCGAAGAGGATATGATTTTGAATATGGGTCCTCAGCATCCTGCAACCCACGGTGTTTTAAGAGTATTGTTGCGCTTGGAAGGCGAAACGATAGTTCGTTGTGTACCGGAATTAGGTTATCTACACCGCGGTTATGAAAAAATCGCCGAAAATGTCACATACCACGAATTCATTCCACATACAGATAGATTGGATTATGTTGCTCCGCTTTCTAATAACGTCGGTATTGTTTTAGCGATAGAAAAAGCAATGGGAATAGAAGAAAGCTTGCGTGCAAGGTGGATAAGAACTTTGGTCAGCGAAATGGCGAGAATTTCATCGCATTTAATGGCGATTGGCTCTATGTGCTTAGATTTGGGAGCATTGACAGTATTTTTATGGACATTCCAAGAGCGCGAAAAACTCTATGATTTGTTTGAACTGTTCACAGGTGCTCGTTTCACAACCAGTTATACGCGTGTAGGCGGTGTGGCTCACGATATTAACGATTCTACATTAGAGAAAATTTCGCAATGGGTGAGCGAATTTCCAAAAGAATTAACAAAAGCCGAAAGTTTAGTCCATCGCAATAGAATATTCATTGACCGAGTATCCGGTATCGGTATTATGCCGAAAGACAAAGCGATTCAATTGGGACTAACCGGTCCGTGTATTCGTGGTAGCGGCGTTGCCCACGATTTGCGACGTGATAATCCGTATTTGGTTTATAACGAATTGGATTTTAACGTAATAACCCATCCAGAAGGTGATTGCTGGGCCCGATATATGGTTCGTCTGGAAGAGATGTACGAAAGTGCGAAGATGATTAATCAGATTTTGAAAGCGATGCCGAAGGGCGATATTATGTCTGATCAAGCTAAGAAAGTAATGCAGAAAAAAAGTAGCATATACACAAAAATGGAAGAACTGATAAACGACTTTATGCTGATAAATTTCGGTGCAGAACCGGAACCGGGTGATACATATACCTCGATAGAATCCCCTAAAGGTGAATTAGGATTTTATATTGTATCCGACGGTACAGGTTGCCCTTGGCGTATGAAAATCCGCTCGCCGAGTGCCTCGAACCTTCAAGGTTTGTCCTTTATGGCCGAAGGCTCGATGATTGCCGATATAGTCGCCATCATCGGTTCAATTGACCCTATAATGGGTGAAGCAGACAAATAAGCTATGAATGAGAGTTAGAGAACCGCAAAGACAATCCAAGTAAATCTGCCGCATTTGAGTGCTTTCAATTTAGTAATTCAAAATCGTTTGAAGATGGATGCCCGCTTCCGTGGCAATGACAGCACCTGATTCTTCGGTTCCCCCTTGTTGCAAGGGGGTTAGGGGGTTTCTCTTCTCTTCTTCGCATTCAAAATTCAAAATTTATTCATCTATACAATTTATTTATCTTAATATACTCCACAACTATTACGGGCACAATATCTTCAATGGATATGCCCTGATGGATTCGTTCCCGTATATCGGTTGCGGAAATGTGGATTAACGGAATATCTATGATTCTGAAATTGCCCTTAGTCAAATCGTTCAAAATCCTGATGTCATCTTCGCTAAGCTCATTATTTCTATTGACTACCACCAATTCCGCCATTTCCAATATATGCTCATAATTCCGCCATTGGTTGAATTTGCCTATATGGTCGCCACCGATGAGCCAATGTAATTCGCTGTCGGGATGGATGGATTTATAATGCTCCAATGTCAAATATGTATATGATATTCCCCCTGAACGAATTTCAAAATCGTCGAATTCTAAATCAAGGTACTCCTCCAAACCCAATTTCAGCATATTCAAACGATGAGTTGCTTCAACAGTTGTTTGACTACCGGCATCGGTTTTGAACGGAGAAATATTCGCCGGAATGAACACGCATTTGGTTAATTCCAGTTCTTTAATAAAAGCCTCTGCGATTTTGATATGCCCAAAATGCAGAGGATTAAAAGTTCCACCGAAAAGTCCGATTTTTTCCATAGTTATTTTACATTAAACGCGTTCATAGCGGCGTGCGACAATTTCGATTTTATATTGCCGAAAGTTTTGAAATAATCAATTCTGCTGAGGTTGATTACTTCGTGTGCTGTTTTTTTGTCGTAAATATGCGTTATTTCACAACGTCGGTTTGGTTGCCCCGGCATATCTTTATATGTTAGAAAATAATGCTCTAAACGTGTGATCAATGTTTCGGGACAATCGCTTATATCCTGCCATTTTTGATATACCTCGTCGCCTTTCATTATAGCGATAATTTTATCGTCCGCTTCGCCCCCGTCAATCATTCTCAATCCGCCGATTGGAACGGCTTGAACCAAAATATCGCCGTGTGTAATATGTTTTTCCGTTAAAACGCAAATATCAATAGGGTCTTTATCGCCCATTATATTAGTTCTGCCGGTCTCCTTATTACAAAAATCCGCCACTCCGACTCCGCAATATGTTTGAGGTATAAAACCATATAAAGCAGGGAACATACTGGAATATTTCTGTGGTCGGTCAACTTTCAAGTATCCGGTTTCCTTGTCCAATTCATATTTCACAGTATCGGTTGTTACTACTTCGATAAAACTTGTAACAACCTCCGGTGCCATATCGCCGATAAAAACTCCGTGCCAAGGGTGGGATTTGTAACGTAAACCCAATATATCCCATACACCATATATATCATTAACATCCATCATTTATTCGCCTAATATTTATTTTTATTGAATTCAATTGTTCTACAAGATTTAATCTTTTTTTAAAGGATTGAAAAAGTGTTCGGATTCAAATCTATCGCCGGTCGGCATAATCGAAACATCTTTTCCGAAATTGACTAAATCTGGTCTATGGTGATTTTTAACCTTATCTTGAATGGTCATCAACGCCTTTAGTACTGCTTCCGGACGCGGAGGACAACCTGAAATATAAACATCTACCGGCAGAAACTTTTCTATTCCCTGAACAACCGCGTAACTGCGGAACATTCCGCCCGATGATGCACAAGCTCCCATCGAAATAACCCATTTTGGGTCCGGCATCAAGTCATAAATATTGCGAACCGATAGCGCCATCTTGTAAGTAACAGTTCCCGCAACAAGTAAAACATCCGATTGGCGCGGAGTCATTCGGAAAACTTCCGAACCGAACCGCGAAATATCAAACCGTGAAGCCGCGGACGACATCATCTCTATGCCACAGCACGAAAGCCCTAATGGCATTGGCCAAACAGAACTGCCCTGTGCTAACTGCAATAATTTTTCTACCGAGGTGGTCAAAAATCCCTCCTTCCGTAGAATTTCGTTTAGTCCCATTCGAAACCTCCCTTTTTCAATTCCCAAAAGTAACCAACGAGTAGTATTACTATAAATAAAATACCGCACCAAAACATAGCCGCTGATTTGGAATGTACCAAATTAACAGCCCAGGGGTATAAAAATAAAGCTTCAACATCGAAGATTATAAAACTCATAGCAGTCATATAGAACTTAACTGAGAAACGCTTACGGGCGGTGCCGAATGGGGTTAATCCGCTTTCATAAGTTAGCTTTTTGTCCGCCGTGGAGCGGCGAGCTCCAAGATATTTAGATAGTAAAAGGAAAATACCCGCTACAGAAAACCCGACAACAAGCATTACAACAATAGGTATATAAGATGTATCCATATTTTACCAATTAATAATTTCAGTATTTGACGCTGTTAATAATTACATATTGCAAAAAATATTAAGCTATATTTTGATATATTTTTTCAATTTATACCTTTCAATCAATATTTTTGATTAATTTTGAAAATATTATTTTTTCAATTAATGAAATTCAAATGAGATTGATATTCATAGCACCTCCGGGAGCAGGCAAAGGTACGCAAAGCGCTTTGATAACAGAGAATTATCATTTGCCACAGCTTTCGACCGGTAATTTATTACGGGCTGAGATCAAAGCAGGAACTCCGCTGGGGAAATCCGTTGCTGATTATATCAACGTCGGTGAGTTTGTCCCCGACGAAATTATGTTACAATTTCTTGAAGATCAGATTACAAAAGATATATATGCCAAAGAAGGTTTTATTTTGGATGGATTTCCGCGGACGCTATATCAAGCTATTTCTTTAGACCGGCTTTTCCTAAAATACAATTTTAAACTCGATGCTGTTTTGATTTTATATGTTCAAAAAAGTGAATTGATTAAGCGCTTAGCCGCTCGACGCACCTGCCTTAATTGCGGAGCTTCGTTTCATTTAGAATATAAGCCGCCAAGAGTTTTTAATATTTGCGATGTTTGCGGAAGTACCCTTACTCAACGCAAAGACGACAGTGAAGAATCAATCAAAACCAGAATCCGAAACTACAACAACCTAACGATGCCTATTATCGAGCATTACGACTCTATGAACCTTATCCATAGAATCGATGGTGTAGGAACTTTAGACCAAGTTTACGCAAGAATTGACAAAGTTTTGAAATACCTTGACAAAAGCGGTCTATCGCAATAAATCATTCAATGCGGTTTTAATATTTGTTTTGTCATCCCGATATTTTATGATTATCGGCGTCGAAATAGACAGTCCAAATGTCTTTGCAAAGTCCGAACTCAAAGCTCTACTCCCCGGAATAACAACTGCTTTTTCAGGAACTTCCAAAGGCACATCACCTGCGGATTTTATTACTCTTTCATTTACGAGGTCATAAATATGGGTAGATGCGTTTAAAATTACACCCGTGCCCAAAACAGCACCTTGTCGAACTAATACACCTTCGTAAACACCACAGTTACCACCAACCATCACATTATCTTCTATTATTACAGGTCTTGCACCGGCCGGTTCCAATACACCGCCGATTTGAGCCGCCGCGCTGATATGAACATTTTTGCCGATTTGTGCACAAGTGCCGACCAAAGCGTGCGAATCTATCATACTGCCCGAATCAACATAAGCGCCAATATTTATATACATAGGCGGAACGCAGATAACCCTTTCACCAATAAATACGCCGCAACGAATAGCAGACCCGCCCGGGATCAAACGGATGTTATCCGCCAAAGTCATTTTGCGAGGACCCAAAGTGTTTTTATCGAAAAACTTGAAATTGTCGTCAATAGAGAAATCCATAAGAATTCCATATTGAAACAACAAATGGATTCCTTCTTTTACCCAAGAGTTTACAATCCAATTACCATCTTCGGCGCGGTAAGCTGAGCGAAGCTCTCCTTTTTCCAAGACGTCGGTAAAATTTGCGGCGAACTCAAAAAAAGCATTTTCGTTATTTGCGATTCCATTCTTCGCAAAGAATTCAACTTTATCTTTTAACATATTATTCAAGTATTCGTAGTTAATAAAAAAACCTTGACGAACCAATGCCGAAACAATTGAAAATTGAAATTAATTGATTGTAAAACAAGATTTATTTGGAGAAATCGTTATAATACTATAATTTTGTTATTCTATAATAGTTGATTAAACAATTGTTTTTTCCTTTTTGGAGTATATATGAAGAACTTTTTTATAGCTTTAACGCTCTGTTTATCATTTGCATCTGCATTTTCGCAGGAACTACAATCCAAAGATAACGATTCGGAGATATTGGATACATTTTCCGCGCTTGACAATATGGTCGTATATTCGACATCCTCGTATGATATTAAATATTCTTATGCCTACGATATATATGGCAATTATGCGACACGCTTAGACCAAAATCGTAAAGTCGATGTTTGGGAAACAACCGGTAGAATGACTACAACTTATGCCAAAAATGGAAAACAACTAACATATTTATATGAAAATTGGAAGAATAATAGTTGGGTGAATTCTCAACGTGGTACTTATACTTACGACGAAAACTGGAATTTGATAAATACACATTATGAACTCTGGGATAAAAACGCTTGGGTGGATTATTATAATTATGCCTATACTTATGACCTTAGAGGTAATAAATTAACAACATTATATGAATTATGGGAAAACGCTGTTTTAATAGTATCTTACAGACATACTGATACTTATGACGCAAATAATAATCTGCTTACCCATACTATTGAAGAAATGCAAAATACTAAAATGATTTTTACCAATAGATTGAGCTACACCTATAACGAGAAAAATAATTTAACCACGTATTTAAAAGAAAATTGGGTAAATAATCAGTTTGTAAATAAAAACCGCGAAACAACAGAATACGATTCATTGGACCGCAAAAGTAGTTTGTTAATTGAAACCTGGGTTGGAGCAGACTGGATAAATGTTCAAAAAACTAGTTATCTGTACGATAATCAAGATAATTTGAAATATGAACTTTACAAAACTCCTGATGGAGATAATTGGGTAAACTCCGCTAGAAATACTTACGGCTACGACGCTAACAAATACGCTATATCGAAATTGGTTGAAATTTGGTATGGCAGTTCTTGGCAGTCTTCATTCAGGTACACTTACACTTATAATATCAAAGGCAAACTGCTCAATACGCTTAACGAATCTTGGGTGGGTGATATCTGGGTAAATTCGAAGCGAATACTAACCACAGAAGACGCAAATGGCAATACTACTCTTATCACAGCGCAAGGTTGGGCATTTGAAGAGTGGAACGATATGGATTTAAACCTGGTTTTGGAAGATGCTAAAGGAAGAACATATCCTTATAAAGCATACAAAATAGAAGCTGTATATACCGAAATAACACCGGTCATTGAAAATGCTAATTCCTTGGAGCTTAGTTGCTTTCCTAATCCTGCGTCTGATTTTATAACGATAAAATTGAGTGCCATCAACCCCACGCTTAAGCGTGGGGTTGATGAGCTGAACATCTACAACACACTTGGCGAACTCGTGATGTCCGAATCAATTCATCCGATGACTTCAAGTCATCGGATGAATATACAGAGTTTGCCACGAGGAATGTATTTTGTGAGAGTGGGTGCCGAGACGGCGAAATTCAACAAATTATAAAGTTTATAGAATCAAAAAAGAATAATTTACTCATCCGATGACTCCCCGGTCATCGGATGAGTTTTTAATAAGGGAGGTGGTTATTTTGAATGAAGTGAAGAGTCCTACTTCAAACTATGAAGTAGTTGAACGTGAATAGCCCCGTATGCAATGCGGTGGAAAAATTCACATATTTCGTACCTACGGCACTTTTCTGTCTTCTCATTTTTCATACCTCTTCCCCTATAACTCCAGCATTTCATTATCATCCAGAATTCGGATGGGTTGGGAGAAAACCGAAGAATACCGAGTTTTTTCAAATGTATGGATAGGTATAATATTTTTGGGATTTAGAGCATTTGCAAATTCAACCAAAGTCGCTTCGTCGGCGTGCCCGCTTGCGTGAATATCAATGATTTGAAAACCCTTTGCGGTCATATCATCCAAAAACTTTTTAGAAGACGGTTGGTTTTTATAACCCTCCCACATCGAATAAATTAGTTTACCGTCCCGCCAGCCGATATTCTTAATCTCCGACTTTAACGAAGACCGAATAAGCATAACATATTTTTCAGGCGATTTTGCGATTTCTTCCCATTTGATTTTAAAATTCTTTAATGGATAAACCATATTTTCGTGTTTGTTTTCAATAAGTTTTGTTGTCATACTACTTATAAACATAACTTTAATATTTGCAAATCCATTTTTGGGATTTGGTAAAAGCGCAAATTTTGATAGAATGTCCAATACATTTGCCGCATAAGGATCAACGACTAAGGTTTTATTTACTGCGGCACAAGCTTTGTAAATCGAGACCAAGCGGTCAATATTTTGCGTTGAAGTCCAAACATAGCAACCATTATCGGAATTCCTAAAAGCTTCCGTCATCTCCGCTTCGACCTCGAGTTCGCTCTTGAAATTCTTTTTGCCTATACCTGTACCTTCCAAAATCAGATAATCAATATCTCTCGGGGCGTTATGCAAAAACCATCGGTAAACCTTTTCTTTTCTACCGTGGGCGCGGAAATCGCCGCTGTAGAAAATCCGTTTGCCGGCGGCTTCTATCAGAAAGGCATACGCGTCGAAAGCGGAATGGTCCATCCAATAAGGCGTTACCGTAATATCGCCAATTGTAAACGCTACTTCTTTTGTAAAACAAACAGGCTTATTAATCACTGTTCCGCTTTGGGTGAACACTCTGCTAAGCTCAATAATCTTGTTAGTGGCTTCACCCAAGTAAACCGGAATATCCTTGTTAATATAATTCATTAGCCCGAAGTGGTCTATATGCGCGTGCGAAAGCAATACAGCGTCTATTCCGCTTTCATCATTATACAAACCCGCGACATCGGGCAATATACCGAGAGCTATTAATTCATCAATGCTTTTGTCTTTCATTTGGTCAGCATTGAAATTGGAGCCGGATTTGTTTACAATCGGCTGACCTAAATCAATCAGGAGGCGCGTTGTGTCGGTTTTCAATTCAACACAAGAGCCCCCTATTTCATTCGTACCGCGATGGATAGTTAGGTTCATAATCTGTCTTTCAATTGGTTGTTAAAATTTTTATTTAATTAGTGCCATTGTTTCAAAAAAATCGCATTTTTCTTGAAAAACCTTATTTTCTATTCAACCTTAGTAGAAAACAATTCCTGATTTATCAATAAGGTAATAAGGTTGCGAAGTCTGGCACCAATATTTTTCTACTAAGGTCAACACGTTAAATAAGGTTTTTAATATCGTTATGTGAAAATTCGTTGTCATTTTTATCTATTATTGGAAAAATCTATTGACAATGTGCGATTATAATACATTATTATTCCTTTGATACTTTTGAATTATTTCAATAGCTTGATTCACACATTCTTCAATTGATTTTGCGAATTTTTTCTTACCCAATTTTGTTTCATCGAAATCAATCATTATTGCTGTGTCATCTTTTACATTTGTTATTATTTCATAATATCGGTTATATTCTTTCTTTAGTAAAGCTAATACAGATTTATGAACTTCTGTCTGTATTTTCTTTATTTCATCTGTTGTTGCTTCGTCGGATGTATAGTTTAAACCGTAAACAAGAGTTCCTTTTTGAACATATATAGCTAAAACACCTTCTTCAAGTGGTTTAATAGGTATAAACTTGACTCTTCGTTTGTTATTAGAATCAGCGTTGGTAATAAAAAGATATTCTAATCCCTGCCCTTTTTCAGGATCATAATTATCTCTGTTGTAACGTGGTCCCAATAATATTTTAGGCTTATCTTTTTGCAACCTTATTAATACCGCTCTTGCAACATCACTAAAACTGTTTGCTTTATTGCTAATCGAATAAGCTAAGAGAAAAACGGCAACCGTTACGAGTAAACCGACTAAGTCCTTTACTGCATCAAGCGAAGCTTCTGTGGTGAAACCCTTAATTGTCAAACTTATCAAAATAGCCAATGAACCAACTATTGAAAAAATGACTGCTATTAATTGTTCTTTTTTGTTATCCATAATTAAATCTCTTATATAATTTATTTCTAATATCAAAAATACAAAATTTAGAATAAAAAAGTTTTGTCAAAACATAAATAAAATCCTTTTGTGGAAAATTTTAATCTGATTTTCCAAATCTTTAGCAAACTTCACTTCACCTTTTTTGCCTATTATGACAAGTAAATCGTTTTTTCCAAACGTGGTCATTCCGCCACCTCATTTGGTTGGCTTTTTTCCCTATAGTCAAAATCGATATCGAATTTATATATAGAAAAAACCAACTGCCACTCTTTTTTTGGTTTGTCATATTCTATATAATTTTCAAGAGATCGTAGCATCAATATGTCTCTATAAATAGTTTTTTCGGATACATTAAATTCGTTGCATAAACCTTGAGTTGTAATCTTTTTTTGCTTATACATCAAATTAGTCAGAATATACATCATTCGGAAAAGTTTTCTATCATATTGAGTTTTTGTTTTTGCTATTCTTCTGTGAATTGTCCTTTTATTTAATAGAATTAGCTTTAGATTATCGTAATTGAATTCATCGGGTTGTTTGATAATAAACCGTCTTATTGAGCTCGGTAGCTTGTTTATTTCACATTTCCTTGTGAATAGAATTGATACTTCTCGCACATCAAAGTTTTTTGACATATTGTCGAACCAATCAATATCATCTTGGTATGTTAAATCCGGGTCAAGAATCAATATCAAATAATGATGACCAAAAATCTCAGGGGATGAAGTTAATCTTGCAATTTTCATATCCAATTCTTTGCATACTTTTTTCAATTCCTTAAATTCTTGTCTTTCGGTACCGAAATTAATAATAATTGTATCTTCGGTATCATAATATCTAACTTTTGGCAGATAGATGTCGTTATCATTCATAATTATTTCGTCTTTCATTTCTATTTTCCTAATTGTAATTAATAAATATTATCAAAATTACTAAATAGAATAGGACATCGTATTGTCCACTTAAATAATAGTAGAAAAATAATTAAAAATAATTAAAAGTATTTAGAAAACCATTTTCTTTCTGCACTTCAGGCTGAAGGACTCTGGGGTATATTTTCTTGGGTTGTTGCCACCAAGCTATTTTATTGCAGGGCTTTCAGCCTGTGGAGATGGATTCCGATTGATTGATGTCCGGAATGATGAAATGCAAAAACTGACAGGTCGCGACCTATCCTTATATTAGAAATTGTTTCAGAAGATGGACTCTTCACTTCGTTCAGAGTGACGAATCGTATTCTCATTCCTACCCACTAAAACAATACCATAACTTGGCAGATGATAATTATCAGTACTAGGGCGAATGGATAAGTCGCCGCGTAAGCTAATCGTGCGGCGTTGGATTTGGTGAGGGTCTCTACCGCATCCAAACCCGGAGTGCTGGTCATACTGCCTGTTAAAACACCCAGCAAAGTAACCAAATTAATCTTCAGGACATATTTGCCAACGAGGAATCCGATTATCATCGGAACAATAGCAATAACAAGACCGCTTGATAGTATTCCAAGCCCCTGCGTTTCGAGTGTTGAAACCAATTTACTTCCCGCGTCGGTGCCGATTGCGGAAAGGAAAAATATCAAACCGAGCTTGCGCATAAATTGGTTTTTAGACCCCGAAATATTCCATAGTATTCTGCCCGTTTTACCCAAACGGCTCAAAATCATTGAACTGATTAGCACTCCGCCTGTAATTCCTAGACTGATTTTAAATCCGACTAACGGGAAAACTATATTTCCGAGCAACAGACCAAGCAAAATACCCACCGCTATCGGGAAAAAATCCAGTTCCTTAGATATGCTCTTGTCTCCACCCAATAGCGCGATTACTTCTTTTACATTATTTGTCGGACAGGTGATTGTGATTTTATCACCAAATCGAAGTTTTACATCCGCCTTCGGTATAATATCAATTCCACTGCGGCGAAGGTGTGTAGCGATTGCTTCGTAATGTTCGTTAAGTTGTAGTTGTCCGAACGATTTATTGACTACTTCTTTGTTCATAACCAATATTTGGCGAACGTCAAAGTTCTTATTCACTAGAATTTTTTTATCGGTTTCATCACCGACAAGCAATTTCACCATATTGTGAACAGCCGGAGTACCGGAAACCCTAACAACATCGCCTTCTTCTAAGGGCATATCGGGTTTTGCGGCTCGAGAGTCTTGTTCGTGTTGCACTTGCGAGATATTGCCGCCGGTTATTCCACGGATATTGGATTCGGCAATGGTTTTACTAAATAAATTCGCGTTCTGAACTATATAATTTTTGACAATAAGCTGAGGGTTTTCTCTGCGAATTTCGCATATATACCGCTCTTCTTCTTCGTTGATATGAATATTGAACAGCTTTGGAGCTAAAACTAAAAATATAATAACGGCTAAAATTCCGATTGGATAAACTATACCAAAAGCGACCGAAGTAACTGGATTGTTTATCGTTCCCGTCGCCGCGGCAAGACCTGAGGAACTCGCCATCGCACCGGAAAATAGTCCCGCGTTGATGGCGGTATCGTAACCCAAAATACCGCTCATTATAAACGCCAGCAACACACCGCTCAGAAGAATTACGACCGTAACGGCTAATAAAGGGAGCGTCTTTCGGCTGAATGAATCAAAAAATCCGGGTCCGACCTGAATACCTACCGAGTAAATAAAGAGTATAAGTCCAATCTGCTTGAATTCAGGAGGAATCATAATGCCGTAATGACCAAAAACAAGAGCAACCAAAATGATTGAAGACATACCAAAGGATATGCCCTTGATTTTGATTTTACTTAGTAGCAATCCAAGCGCCGCTATCGCGAATAACGCAAAATATGTTGAATGTATGACGTTCATATATGCCATAAGGTTATGAAAAAAGTTAAATCCCGAAAATCAGAAATTTTCCATTGTAGGGACGTTGAACGTGCATTATAATTTTTATTTTTCTAAATAGCATTCAAAACTCATTGATTGAAAAAAACAATGCTTGCATTTAAATATAATTTTATTATATTTGCAAAGTGAATTAATACAAAAAGTAAATAAAATGAAAAATTCGTTCGACATATCTTTTTTATTTTGCGACAGGAAGAAACTCTTGCCACCAAGAGAAAAATGGAAAAAATTATTATTACGAATATCGGGTATTGTTGAAAACTTTGTTTTGGTTTTCTACAATAAATTAACTAAAGGGCGTCAAATCAGCTCACAGCTCACAGCTCACAGCTCACAGCTCACAGCTCACAGCTCACAGCTCACAGCTCACAGCTCACAGCTCACAGCTCACAGCTCACAGCTCACAGCTCACAGCTATAACCATATCTGTATGCCGCCGGAAGAATTACCATTGCCTATGGTGTTTTCACACCACAAA
>JBBRAO010000011.1:0-75669 GCA_038206725.1 Kapaibacterium sp. (SeqCode) | reverse complement strand
CGAAGTAAATACTTGGTACACCGATGTGATATATCTCTGTATTTGCCGCGTCATAGACTCTGATTGTTAGGTCTAATGTAACGTTTTTGATATTTGTTGACGAAGATTGACCAGCAACGCGAATTGGGTCCATTGCCATTGTGCTCGTTATTGTCAACGTGATCAAAGCCAATAGCATAAGAATTTTGTTAAACATAGTAATTCCTCTTGTTAAATTATACAATATAAAGTCTGTTGTGACTTAAATTTTTAACTTAAAAATTCGTTGTAGAAATCATTAAGTTAGAAATTGAATGTTTTTTTAATTAGGTCTTAATAGTTTTTATTGCTTTTGGGGTATAGGGCAACATTAACTATTATTTAGAAGATTGAATTCTACTATTGTTCTGGCTGCAATAAGATTTTTATTTTTGCTCGACGTCAAAAGATCCTTGATTTTTTTTCAATGAAATAAATTATTTATGTCATTAATCGCATTGTAAATTTACCATAATTATTCGGAATAACAATAGAATATTTCTAAATATTTGTAAAATAAATAAAAAAAATATTTTATTTAGCTAAACAATGAATATTAATTTACGAAATACCGTTATCCGGACTTTAAAAAAACAATCGTATAATAGCCTTCAATGGGCAGTGAGATAATGTTAGTATTTATAGCTTGGAGTTGTCATTTAATTAATTATAAAGAAGTGAAATAAATTAGAAAAAGTGGAAATTTAAATAATTCGTCGGCTGATTGGCTGTAATCATAAAAATAAAAAAAGGACTGTCGTTTGCGACAGCCCTTGATTACAATCAATTTGCTAATCGGATTATATTTCTTCGCCGATAGAGAATCTATAGAATTTGTTGATTTTTACATCTTCGCCAACTTCTTTCGATATGTCTTTCAATACATCACCGACAGTTTTCTTATTGTCTTTTACAAATGTTTGTTCAACCAAGCAAGCTTCGGTATAGTATTTTTCTAATTTACCTTGAGCTATTCGTTCAGCGATATCTTCTTTTTTACCGCTTTCCATAGCTTGAGTTTTGTAGATTTCGATTTCTTTTGCTAAAGTTACGTTGTCCACGTCGTCGCGTGTTATGAACGAAGGGTTCATAGCGGCAATTTGCATTGTAATATCTTTGCATAGGTTCAATGCTTTATCGGTTAATTTAGGAGTGCTGACTTCGATCAAAACACCTAATTTACCGTTTGCGGCGTGTAAATAAGATACTACAGAACCGGTAGTAGCGATTTTTTTGAATCTGCGTACTTCGATTTTTTCGCTAAACATCGCTAATATATCATTAGTGTGTTCTTCGATTGTAGCATCATTGGCTTTCGCTTTTGCTAATTCATCGTAATTTGCATAGTCGCCTTTGATTACAGTTTCGCCAACGACATTTACATAATTTACGAAATGTTCGTTCAAAGCAACGAAGTCTGTTTCGCAGTTAATTTCTATAATCACACCGGCTTTGTTATCGTCAGTGGTATTAACGAATATTTTACCTTCCGAGGCTCTTCTATCTGCTCTTTTTGCCGCAGAAGCCGCACCTTTTTTGCGAAGGTATTCAATAGCCAAAGTCATATCGCCATCAGTTTCGACTAAAGCTTTTTTACAATCACCCATACCTGCGCCTGTTTTTTCGCGCAAATCTTTTACCATTTGAGGATTAATATCAGCCATCTGAATTCTCTATAATAATTAATAATTGATTTTAAATTTAATTTAACCCATAATACTTTTGTTACGAGCTGAAGTAAATCTATTTATTCGAATTTTCGAATAGTGAAAGCGTATAACGTAAAAATCAGTTGAATCGTTGATAATCAAATTTGTTATGAAAAAATTAAATATAGCCCACAGTTAAGTGGGCTATATTAATATAAATCAGATGTTTTAGTTATCTTCGTTATTCGTCTCGTTCATATCGTCCGAAGCAACGGCACCTTCGAAAGCATCGTTTGATGCATTTTCAGGTTGATCACCTTGGTCCGGTTTACGAGGGCGTCTTTCTCTTAATTTACGTTTGATTTTTGGTTTATCGTCGTCGCTCTCTTTGGATTGTCTATCAGATTCAGATGATAATTCAGCGCGACGGATCTTTGAGATTTCACCGGCTTTACCAATTCTATCGGACATAATCTTTAAGATTAATTCGATAGTTTTGATTGAATCATCATTTGCTGGGATAGGGAAGTCCACAGATTCGGGATCAGTATTAGAGTCCACCAAAGCGATAGTCGGAATACCCAATATTTGAGCTTCTTTAACAGCAAGATGTTCTTTCTTAATGTCCACGATAAATAGCGCTCCCGGTAGGCGTGTCATTGTTTCGACGCCCCCAAAAACTCTGCGTAATCTTTCTTTTTCACGAGTAAGAAGTAATCTCTCTTTTTTCGTGATTTTTTCGAAAGTACCGTCCACTTCCATCTTTTCGATGGTAGTAAGACGCTTTACAGATTTGCGGATAGTGGTGAAGTTAGTAAGCATACCGCCTAACCAACGTTCACATACGAAATTAGATTCGCATTGTCTCGCATAATCTTGGATAAGGCCCTTAGCTTGGTTTTTAGTACCAATAAAAAGGATTCCCTTACCTTGCTCGGCAATATCATTGACGGCTTTCGCAGCCAAGTTCAAAAGAACTTGTGTCTTACGAAGGTCAATGATATGGATGCCATTTCTTTCTCCAAAAATGAATTGTTCCATTTTCGGATTCCAGCGGCGCGTTAAATGTCCATAATGTGCGCCAGCTTCGAGCAGCTGCTCAATACTTGCAGCATGTTCCATATCAATCTCCAATTATGTGTTGCACATCTGCCTACTTCACTTTGGTTCTATAACTAATTTTTGCCACACATAACCAATCCATAGGCATGATAAATATTTATACAATAATAAGATAATGAACAAATATTAACGTTTTGAGAATTGGAAGCGCTTGCGGGCTTTCTTTTGTCCATATTTCTTACGTTCTACCATTCTCGGGTCACGGGTCATTAAGTCCTCTTTTCTAAGAAGAGGCCTGAATTCGGCGTTGAAATCAACTAGCGCACGCGCTATACCCAAACGGATAGCACCTGTTTGACCACTTTTTCCGCCACCTACTACATTTACCATTATATCGAATTGGCCTAATGTATCAGTAACTTCCATTGGTCTAAGCGCTTCTCTTTGGCTTAACTCGGTATCAAAATAATCTAATACCGGCAATTTGTTGACAACAAAATTACCTGACCCGGGAGTAAGCAATCGTACACGTGCAACCGCATTTTTACGTCTTCCTGTTGCAGCATAAGCTTTCATAATAAATTTAGCTCCCATAAGTTAATTGTTAATTATAATTTAATATCAAAAACCTGAGGTTTTTGGGCTTGGTGCGGATGTTCCGGACCTGCATATACCTTCAGTTTTTTGTACATTTGTCTTCCTAAACGATTTTTAGGAAGCATTAACTTAACAGCATGCTCAATGATGCGTTCCGGATGATTTGCCTTCAATTCTTTAAAAGAACGGGCTTTTAATTTACCGGGGTATCCTGAGTATGATGTATAAGTTTTTTGGTCCTCTCGCTTACCTTTAAGCTGTGCGTTACCCGCATTGACTACGATAACGAAATCGCCGGTATCGACGTGAGGAGTGTACCATGGTTTGTTCTTACCACGTAATACGGTTGCAATCTGCGTAGCTAAACGGCCTACCGTTAGCTCTGAGGCATCTACAACCCACCAATCGCGCACGACATCTTCCTTACGGAATGATTTCGTTATTCTTGCTGATGGTTCCACTAAATAGCTCCTTTTAGCAAAAAAAATACTTTATACAGACTTCAAAATTAAGAATAATTTATCAAATAACAAAACAATATTTATGTTTTATTCACAGAATAGCAAAAAAAAACAAAATAAGTTAAAAAAACTATGGAATAAAACCATTTTTAATGTAATTTTGCTCTCTATGAAAGCAAAAATAGTAATAATATTTATAATTCTAATAACCAGTTTTCTACCAATATTTGCGGAAGATTGGAATAATTCGGAAAATAGGAGTGTCATTCAAGATGATACTACCAAGCCAATGCGCAATTTCCAAGACCCAAACAAGCCCCAAAAAGCACTTTTATTAGACGGAGGCTATGGCGCCGATGCCGGAAGTTTTGCGTTCGGATATCGCTTTTGGAATATTACCGCTTCGATTGGAGTGGCGGGTTTAGCGGCGAATATACCGGGTTTTTCTTATGACCGTCCACCCGGAGTATCGTTCGACCCAACAGAGGATATGCCTTTGGGATTTTCCAGAACACGAGTACCAGGCAATGCGGTTTTTGTTGATGCCGGATATTATTTGAATTATCTCGAAACCTTGAATTTCTTTGTCATTGTCGGTTTTTATGCACAGACCAATACATATTTAGCTTATGAAAACAACACCGGTGCTTATTACTATATGTCAACAATCAAAACCGACGGCTACACATTCGGCGGCGGTATGGAACTGAAACTTTCGGATTGGATACGCTTTGCCGCGGGTTACCATACCAAAAGAGGTGTATTCTTGAGATTGGCATATACATGGAGATAAAAATCAATTACGAATTACGAAAGAATAAGAGGCACACTAAGACGCAAAGTCGGAAAGAAAAGACGGTGGCACTCTGAGCGAAGCAAAGAGTCCATCTTTAAGCAATTTTGAATTATTGAATCCTAAAGCGAAAATGTATTCCATTGATTCTATTTTACACCAAAAAACTCAACCCTTAAGTCAAGGTTGAGTTTTTGTAAATCGTTATCAACACCAAGCTGTAGCGTGGGGTTGATGGAATTGGTTCGCTTTAATTTATTACAAAGTAGGTTGTTCCGATATATCTTTTGCCTTTAGCCGCTTTAGCAACCGGTTTTGGATTGGCGGGATCGGTCTTTGAATTTTGAACAATATTGATTCTGATTGGATCAATACCTTTGATAATCAAGAAATCAGCTAAACTTTGCGCTCTTTCGGAAGAAATAGTTGCATTTTCTGCCGGATTATCATCATTGTCGGGGAAGCAGACAATAGAAAATTTCACATCTGGATTCTCCATAAATAAACTTACTTGATCTTCTAAAAGTACAGCATAAGCATATTTAATTTTTGTTTTACTAAATTCGAATGGCGGTACATTTAATTTTATTTTGATGTTTGTACCCTTTGGATATACAATAAAGTCTTTCGAAATTTCCGTATATTTTTTTAATTCCGGGATATTCAAACTAAATTTTGAAATCAAATATGCTTCATCACTGATGATAAAGTTATATCTATGACCGGGTATCAACTTTGTTAGATAATACGAGCCATCGCTTTCATTACTGCGGGTTGAATTCACTTTTTTGCCACTTTCGTCGTAAGCAATTATTTTCACAGCTACGGGAGATTTATCTAATGCATTTATAACTTTTCCTGTTATAGCGATTACCGTGCCTACCATTTCGCTTTGTGCTTTTACTTGATTAGTTAACATTAAACTAATGAATAATGCACTTATGACCAATGTTAAGATTTTATTTTTCATAATTATTTTCCTGCCTTTTTAGTTAGAAAACGAACTGTTCCGTCGGTGCATCCTAAAATAATAATTTTAGCATCGCAGGTTAGGTCAACACCCCATATTTCGGAATCTATCGCCATTGTCATTAAGTTTTTACCGCTTATAACGTCCCATAGTTTAACTGTTTTATCCAAACTTGCACTGACCAAAGTTGTGTTATCGCAAGCGAAAGAAACGTCTTGAATTAGTTCATTGTGGGCTTTGATAGTTTGTAGTAATGTACCCTCGGGCATAGACCAGATTTTAATTACTCCATCTTGGTCTGCGGATGCTAAAAATCTGCTGTCGAAACTGTATAGGACAGTCAATATAGGAGCATTATGTCCGGTAAGCATTTTTTGCGGAGATTCATTTTTTGGATCAGAGCTCCATATATATATAACTTTGTCGTCGCCGCAAGAAGCTAAATTTTTGCCATCATAACTGTATGCGACATTGTTACAGGCTTCTTTGTGACCGCGAAGTGTCTTTATTTCTGTACCATTTTCGCTATCCCACAATTTTATAGTTTTATCGAAACTGGCAGAAGCGACAAGTTCGCTTGAAGGGTCCTGACTGAAATAAACTCCAATTACTTGGTCCGTATGACCTTTTAAAATCGATACTTGCTTCCCTGTATGTACATTCCATATACGAACGGTTTGATCGCTAGAAGCGCTGGCGATTAAACTATCATTTCCGGAAAACGAAAGATTGTTAACAGCACCCAAATGCCCTTTCATTGTTACAAGTTCTTTGCCATCGGGAATAGACCATATTTTAATAGTTTCATCCAAACTACAAGTTGCCACTTTCTTATCGTCTTTGTTTACGAATACACCTAATACTTCATCGTTATGAGAGCCAACGGTCCTCATTACATATTCATATTTTTCGGCACCTTGAGCAGTTGAGACCAAAAACGTTACTATCAGAAACAATAGCAAAACAGTGTTTTTCGTCATAATAATACCTCTTTAAATTTTATTTATTTTAATAACTTAACAGTTTCTTTGAAAATCGTAAGTATTTCTGTAAGTTCTCGCTTCGAGATTGTTTGTGGTTTTTGTTCGGGTTCTTGAAATAAATTAGCATAACCTGATAAATCAAATTCAAACGTGTTAATGTCTAAATTCTTGAATCCGATCTTGGCTTCAGCAAGTGTCAACTTTTGAGTTCTAAGCAAATGTTGAATTGCTTTTACTGTTTTGATATCTTTTAGAGTGTAAACTCTGTTGCCGGCATTATTTTTTCTGGGGCTGAGAAAAGGGAATTCTTTTTCCCAATATCTCAATACATAAGACTCTTCATCCACGATCCGGCTTACTTCGCTAATAGAGAAATATAATTTTTCCATATAACTTTTTTAAATTATGTAAATTTACTTACTCTAATTTAATAATATTATTTTGAAAAAAATAATTGTTCAGCTATTTTTTTTTTCGCAAAAGTTTCGTAATTTTGTAATTACAATTTTTGTAATTACCATAAGGTGTTAACGTTGGAAAAATACATAGTTAATCCGGTGTTAGTTAAAATGAAGGAATCGCGTAAAGGTTCCATATATCAATCAATTGTTGCTATGGGTTTCAGAGCGCGTCAAATTAATGACCAAATTAAAAACGAACTCAAAATCCAGATGGAAGATGTTGAAGTTGTTCAAAGAGAGGATGGATTACCACCGAACTGGGATCAAATTAACATTAGTAAGAAATTTGATAAACTTCCTAAACCCACTTTCTTGGCAATGAAAGAAATCTTTGAAGATAAACTTCATTTTACATTGCCGCCGAAAGAATAAATTCAAGCCGCCGAGAGGCGGTTTTTTTGTAAAAAAATGTTTGAGAAATTTAAATATATAGCCGTCGTATTTTTATTAGCTGTTAACATTTTAGCGGCTCAAACATCTTTTGTATTTGATCTGAATTCCGATAATTACCCTCTGATTAAAGGTAAATACCTATATTTTAATTCGAATAAGGAAATCCAAAATATACTAAAAAACGAAATTGTTTTACGTGAAGGGCAAAATAATATTAGTGATTATAATTGGATTGTTCCCGATAATAATCAACCTAATAATCTATCAATCATATTTTCGGTTTGTATTGCCGCTTCTATGGAACCCCTACCAATTTTATATGCAAAGACCACCATAGAGGAATTCTCAAACATAATTAATTTTAACACAAGCGAGACCGCGGTAACAGCCTTCAATTATTATAATTTTCTGCTTCAGGATTTTACCACAAATAAGGATGATTTGGCGCGATCTCTTGATGATATTGAAATATTTGGCGGAATAGATTATAACGCCGCATTTTTAAAGGAACCGGCCTCGGCACTAAAAATTGCTAAGAAATCAAAGTATAAGCCTGTAATAATTCTATTATGCGACGGTAGTGGTCAAGCTAATGTCAAAGACATTTCGGAAAAAGCATTAGAAATGAAAGCGGTAATATATTGCATTTCATTTACAGATGGTGCGTCAAAATCCATTAAAGATCTTGTCAGAGCCACAGGTGGGGTAACATTTGATAATGTTAACTCCGAACAGGATTTAAAAAAAATCTGCAATTTAATCTTGGTTTTAGAAACTTACAATAATGGAACAGAATTTTCATATATTTCGCAAACCTGTAATAATAGAAAAGATGTGAACATCCAACCTAAGGATAAAAGTTCCATTGCCTTCGCCTATATATATATAGATCCCCAGAAGTTATCAAGTTTGGAATTCATTCCTGATAACTCAATCTACTTTGGAGAACTGCCTGCGGGAGCTAAGACATTCAATTACATTGGTATTAAGGCTTTATTGGATACGATAACAATTGATAAGGTTTTGGAGTCAAATTCAAATTTTACTCCGGAAGAGGTATTTCCAATTACTATTCCTAAAGATTCAACCTATTACCTAAAAATTAATTATTTATCGAAGGGTATCGGGTTCGATTTTTCTTCATTTTTTGTTTTATCCGATGCTTGTAGAAACTCAAATTTTTACGGTTCAGCAGGTTCTTATGACATTCTTGGCGATAAAAGCACTCTGCTTCTAAAAGCTCCCGATGGAAATGAGAAATTTGTGTCAGGAAATGACACAACAATTTTATGGAGTGGTGTACCACCGGATATGCCTGTACGGTTGGAATTCAGCACAAACAGAGGTAATTCTTGGAACGAAATCTCGTCAAATGCGACAGGATTAAGCTATGGATGGAAGAATATTCCTAATATGCCGTCCGATGAATGTTTGATGAAGGTAACTCAATTAACAAAAAATATTACTGACAATAAAATCGTAATTATCGATGCATCGCAAAAGGAGATTTTTAAGTTAGAATGGTTACCCAAAAGAAATAGTATTTTGTCTGCTGGAGTTGGTGGAGCTATAGCTATTTGGAACGCGAGCTCTGGGGCGCGTACAAATCTATGTTTTTCAGGGATTAATAACTTAACAGCTATGGCTGTAATTGATGATTCATTAGCTGTATATTCAGCCGGTAACAAATACATCAATGTTTTCAAATTAGATAGTGTAAATAGAATAGAATATTCTCTTAATATATTAAACTCAACTGTTACCTGTTTTTCCCAAGGAATTGCAGGCAATACCTTGCTTTGCGGAGATTTTGACGGTAATGTAAGTATGTGGAATGTTTATGATCAAACGCGGAAATATATTTTTTCGGCGCATAACTCACCAATATCAAATATTATTTTTACTCCTGATGGTAGAAGATTTGCTACATCAGCAAATGGGGAAGTGAAGCTGTGGCATTCTTCAAATGGTTTTAATGCTTTTAATTTGCCAACATTCGCTTATGCAGTAAACTCTTTGTCATTTTCAAGTGATGGCTCAAAACTTGTGGTATCAACCGGAGATGGCAAAATTGTCTGTTGGGATGTCATTCAGAATAAATTGGCTTGGAGTAAAAATATTGATTATTCTCCGGTTTATGAAGCGGTTTTTGCTCCAGACTCAAATATGTTAGCTTTTTCCGCAAGCAATAGGTCTATTGATCTATGGAATACCGACATAGATAAGAATTTTTTCAATTACAAATTTCATAGCGCCGATGTTGGGGAAATCAAATGGGATCGTTCTAAAGGCAAATATCGTATCGCATCAACAGACAAAAAAGGATTTATTCATATTTGGTTTTTAGATGACATACCTTTTTATAATATATCTCTGCAAGAAGATATATCGAACCATTATTGGACTATCTACGAAAGAAAAGCTAATGTTCTGAGTGTTGATTTTGGACAATCACCGTTAAACATTCCTCGTGACACAACTGTTTGGTCAGGGTTGGTTAACAATACAGCTCTCCCAATTAGAATTGATTCAGTACTAATAAGTGGTAAAGACAAAGGTGTGTTCAATGTTTTTTTTCCTGATGCTGTGATGATAAAGGCGCAATACCCGATAAAAATGTATTATGAGTTTAAACCACTTCAAGAAAAGCAATATATAGCGGATATTAATGTTTATTCCGCGGGGTCGCGTTTTAATTCCAAAATATCCGGCGAAGGTGTAAAAGTTGTAGCTGATGCTGTTCCAAGGATTATTGACTTTGGAAAGGTTATTGTGGGTGGTTGGTTTGAGGATAAAACAATAATCACAAATAATTCAGCCTTCGATATTCAAATAGATAGTGTTATTGTGATAGATAAAAATAAAGTTTTTAGTTATCTTGGAATGCAAAAAATTGTATTGAACTCAGGAAAGTCAGAAAATATGATTTTTGAGTTCAGACCAAATAGTATTCAATGGTACTCAGGCACTGCAAAAATTTATAATTCGGGCAATTATTCCCCAATAATTGTTCAGTTGTGGGGCGAGGGAATTCAAAGTACAATTACCTCGGACAGCGCCTTGGTCTTTGCTGACTATATTTGTCAGACCGAACCAATTATTGATTCTTTGAAAATAACAAATTTGGGTACTAAAAAATTAAACTTGCTACTTCCGGAAATATCAAATAATGAAAAAGATGCATTTGGAGTGATGGACAAAAGCAGGTATCCATTGTCAATCGCATCAAACGGAACAGTATTTGTTCGTTTTTGGTTCGATCCCATAAAAGTCGGGAATAATCAAAGTGATTTAAAATTGACTTTCGAAAATGAAAATAGTTTTACCAATAAACTCGTTACTTTAAAGGGCAAAAAAGAATTATACGAAATAGTTTTAAAACCTAATACACTTAATTTCAACACTATAACAAATAAAACCAAAACTGATTCATTTATGGTATATAATACCGGTACTCTACCGGTAAAATTATCTTTACCTGCTAATATCGGATTCTTTGATTTGATATGCTCAAAATGTGATTCAATTCAGCCGGGGGATTCTATTTCCGTAGATGTACTCTTTAACGGTTATTCGAAAGATACAAATATAGTTACCTACCATAGATTTTTTGATAAATGTGCTAAATCAACGGAATTGTTGTTGGTTGCAACAGTTGGTGTTGATGACGCTAAAGTTGATTACCCAAATGCCATAAATTTTAAAACTTTACGATGTCAGGGAGCTGAAACGACCGAGGATATCGAAATTAGTAATATAGGTACATCAAATTTAGTAATTGAAGAAATAGTTTTAGACGACCCGGATAATTTCAGTCTGGATAATAAAGCCGGATTTGTTGTAAAACCAAATGAAAAGCATCGAATTGGTATTATGTTTGAACCCAAAACTCCAGGGAATATCAGCACGGCAATACATTTTAAATCCAATGCTGTTAATACTCCAAATGGTATTTTCTCAGTTAATATCTCCGGAAAGTACGTTATTAATAATTGGATTCTGTCTCAAAGTGATTTGATATTTGATGGTATTTTAGAAAATAGACCTGCTGAAAGAACATTCTCAATCACGAACCCCAATCAAGAACAAATAAAGATGTATTTCAGTGATTTGAATAATTATATAATAAAATCATCACAGCCTTTGATAATTGGAGGTGGACAAACATCCGATGTTATTGTTCAATTTTTGGGTGGCAAAAGTGGTGAGACTTATCCTGAGATTCTTTTCGTTACCGACAGTTGCGGTATATCAAGAGAAGTTTCAATATCAGCCTTTATTCGTACTTATGCGGAAGCGGCATTCGCTTTACCATTTGTTAAGGGAGCACCCGGTGATACCATCTATGTTCCACTAAAACTATATTCTCCTGAAAATATAGAACTGCCGGATGTTTCTGGTTATAACACTACAATATCGTTTAATGCGTCACTTTTATTCAATTTTGATAAGAGTATTAAAGATTCCGTAAGCGGAAATACCAGGTACCTGATTTTGGAAAAATTACCACCTTTTCCACAATCCGATAGTGTTGTATATCGACTGAAACTGATTGCATTACTTACAGATACTAATAAAACCGCATTAGTGATAGAAAAAGTTAAATCTTTAGGTAAAGATGTTTCAATCCAGCAGACCAATGGCGAATTCAATTTAATTAACGTTTGCGGTGATGGCATAAGCAATACCGGAATTTTATATTTGGCTCAAAATGAACCAAATCCGGCCAATCAGATGACCAAAATCAAATTCCATCTTATTGAAAAAGGACATTATTCGATTGAATTATATGAATATACCGGGAAGTTGATTGGCGTTTTAGATGAAGGTAACAAGAAACCGGGAGATTATGAAATTAGCGTCAATCTTGAAAAATTTAGCAATGGAGCCTACTACTACGTGTTAAGAACGGCAACAAAAACGATGATTAAAAAAATGATAGTGATAAGATAGTACGATGAACAAAATAAAGATTCTGTATATAGTTTTAATTCCACTGATAGCAATGCTCTTTGTTGCTTGTGATAACCCGTTTGCGCCAAGATTGGCTGATGGTTTGTCTTCGGATCAAATTATATCGGATCAAAAAACTGTTGCCGGAGTATTTTCAAATTTTTGCTATGCTTATAATTTTAAAGATACATTAGTTTACAGCAATTTGTTGGACAAAGAGTTTATATTCACATATTATGATTACGAGAATGGTGATAAATCATCTTGGAATAAAGAAATGGATATGAATAAAACTAATAAACTATTCCAAAACGCGTATAAAATTGAACTTATTTGGAACGATATATGGTCAGAGGTTGAGTATTCGCAGGGCGATACATTTATGATGAACGTAAATAGGCGGTTTACATTAACCGTATATTACTCGCCGACTGCTTACGATTATGCTTTTGGTAACGCCTTTTTCAAATTGCGGCGTTTTTCATCAACCGACCCTTGGAAGATATTGTATTGGGATGACCAATCAGCTTAAAAAATAATAATTAATAATAAAGATATGATAAAAAAGTATTTAACTGAAGTATTTGAAAATGCGCTGAAGAAAATTAACGCGCCGATTGAAATAAAATTAGCTTTTGAGAATTCGAAGAACCCGGAACACGGCGATTATGCCTTTACCGGTGCGATGAATATGGCAAAGGCTATGCAAAAAGCGCCAAGAAAAATTGCTGAAGAAATATTGGATGTTATAGAATATGACTCGCAAATTATAGATAAATTGGACATAGCCGGACCGGGATTTATTAATATTAAATTACACAAATCTATTTTTGTAAAGAATTTAGAAACGATTTTGGAAGATGCCGACAATTTTGGTCGCTCCGATAAGTATCAAGGTAAAAAAGTCAATGTAGAGTACG
Organism: Kapaibacterium sp. (SeqCode); assembly: GCA_038206725.1. Lineage (GTDB taxonomy): Bacteria > Bacteroidota > Ignavibacteria > Kapaibacteriales > UBA2268 > JBAXXL01. The sequence continues at coordinate 62,409 of JBBRAO010000011.1, read as the reverse complement.
TTAGCGTTAATCCAACGGGTCTGCTTCACCTTGGTCACGGACGTAACGCTTGCATTGGTGATACTGTCGCAAATCTGTATAGTTGGTTGGGCGCCGAGGTTACACGCGAGTATTACTTTAATAATGCCGGTAACCAAATGAATAATCTGGCAAAATCTATTTATGCCAGATATATGCAAAAGTTCATAGATAAAAATTATATCTTTCCGGAAGACGGGTATCACGGACTATACATTATAGAAATTGCAGAAGAACTACATAACGAAGTTGGTGACACAATCCGATTTGGTAAAGAAGAAGATTTGCTAAAGTGCAGAAAATATGGTGAAAAGTGGTGCTTTGCGAAAATCACAAAAACGCTGGAAAGACTTCATATTAAACAAGATTTCTTTTACAATGAAGACACACTATACTCCGACGGCAAGATTGAAAATCTGATTAAAGAACTTGAAAAATTGGATTTAGTTTACGAATCGGAAGGGGCAAAGTGGCTCAAGCTAAGTCAAATGGGACTTGAATCCGATAGAGTAATAGTAAAATCAACCGGAGAAGCTACCTATCGTTTACCGGATATTGCTTACCATAAAGAGAAATTCGAACGTGGCTTCGATGAAATTGTTGATGTATTTGGAGCGGACCATATAGCTACAGTTCCGGATGTAATTGCCACTTTAAAAGCATTGGGTTACGACACTGAGCGTATAAACGTTCTTATTCATCAATTTGTAACCTTGACAGAAAATGGTCAACAGGTAAAGATGTCCAAACGTACAGGAAAAAGTTATACCTTGGATGATTTGCTTGATGAAGTGGGTGAGGATGTTGTAAGATTCTTCCTATTAATGAGACAGATATCAACACATTTGGAATTTGATTTAGATATAGCACGTCAGCAAAGCGATAAAAATCCGGTATTTTATCTTCAATATGCACACGCAAGATGTTATAGTGTAATAGAGAAATCAGAAATAGATATAAAAACAATATTGAAAAGCGATTTAACAGTGCTTAGCGGTGTTGAAGAAATCAATATGATAAAAACGTTAATGCGTTTCCCTGAAATAGTACTATTGGCTTGTGAAAAACGTGAACCTCAAATTGTAGCTGAATATTTACGAGATGCCGCCGCGGCGTTTCACATATTCTACCACGAATGTAGGGTTTTAGGTCAAGAACAAAATATAATGAATGCTAGAATACTGCTAACTTTTGCAGTAAAAACAGTTTTGAAAAACGGCTTGGCGATACTTGGTATCAAAGCCCCGAATAAGATGTAATAAGAGGATAAATAATGAACTTAGTTGCTATAGTAGGAAGACCGAATGTCGGGAAATCAACTTTATTTAATCGGTTAACCGGACTTCAAAGTGCAATCGTTTTAGATACACCCGGGATAACGCGAGATAGAATTTTCGGCACTTCGGATTGGAACGGTAAGTATTTTACCGTAATTGATACCGGTGGATTTATACCCGGCAGTGAAGACCAGATGGAAAGAGCAATTCGAGAACAAGCTGAGATAGCAATCGAAGATGCAAATGCAATAATCTTTGTATGCGATGGCAGAGATGGTGTAACCAGTTTTGATATGGATATAGCCGTTCAATTGAGAAGTTCCGGAAAACCGGTAGTATTAGTCATAAACAAATGTGATACAAATATATTAGATTCTAACGCTTATGACTTTTATCGTATGGGACTAGGCGATCCTTATCCTATCTCAGCGGCTAACGGTCATAATACGGGAGATTTCCTTGATGAGTTAGTTTCATATTTGGGTGAAGATAGTGAGGTAGAGGACGACGAACGTCTGAAAATTGCCTTTGTCGGCAGACCAAACTCAGGTAAATCAAGTCTAACAAATGCGTTTTTGGGTGAAGATCGTATGATCGTTACCGATATTCCCGGAACTACAAGAGATTCAATTGATAGTGTTATCAAATACTATGGCGAAGAAATGGTCTTGATTGATACTGCAGGATTGCGTCGTAGATCGCATATAAAAGAGAATGTCGAAATGTACAGCATAATTCGTACCGCACGTGCTATTGAGCGTTGCGATGTTGCAGTAGTCTTAGTTGATGCTACACGTGGATTGGAAGACCAAGATAAAAAGATAATCAATCAAGTTGGTGATGCAAGAAAGGGTATTATTATTGCCGTCAATAAGTGGGATATAATGGAGAAGGATGATAAAACCGCAGAGAAGATTACGAAAAAGTACAAAGAAGATATGCGTACATTCGATTATGTTCCAATGATTTATATTTCTGCTATAACAAAACAGCGAATTCCAAAAGTTCTCGATATGGCGAAGAAAATAAAGCAAGTCAGAATTGATAGAATTAAGACCTCACGATTGAATGAAGTTATGCGTCCGGTTTTAGAAAAAACTCCGCCGCCATCTATACAAGGTCGCGATTTGAGGATAAATTATATTACTCAAACTGGAATTGAACCTCCGGTATTTGCATTCTTCTGCAATTTTCCTGAATTATTGCCTGATTCATACAAAAGATTTATCGAAAGAAAAATCAGGGAAAACTTTGATTTCGAAGGTACTCCAATCTCATTTATTTTTAGGAAAAAAAATAAAGACAAATATGAAGATTAATTTTAATTTAAGCGGCAATAGCCGCTTTTTTTTTAGCAAAAGTTATGAAAAAAAATCGTATTTTTGAGAGACTGCAATAATGAATATAATTTAGGTTTAAATTGCAGGAAAAAAATATGAAATTAAACTATTAATTAATTCTAAACGTTAGAATTATTAATGTATGAGGAAAAAATGAAAAGACATTTATTATATTTACTATTAACACTTATTTTTACGGTTCAACTGTATTCTAATTCATTTATTACTCAAACCCCTTCACCGGCAAAGTTCCCGTATGTTGAAATGCCTTTCTACGTTCGACTTAACGATGGGTCGTTTTACGCCCCATATAAAGAAAGTGATTTTATAGTAGAAGAAAACGGTGTAAAAATAGCTCCTGAATTAGTAAAATTGGAATGTTCCAAATATCAAGCACCTGTTCAAATCCTTTTGGTTGTCGATATAAGCCAATCAATGAGTGAAAAGGTGGCAGGTAAATCCAAAATTGAGTGGCTTAAAATAAGCTTAATAGAATTTATAAATACTATTGATTTATCTCCGTTTAGTGCTGTCGGTATTACTACATTCGGCACCTCTGCAACTAATATATGTGACTTCACGAATGATAAAACATCATTGTTAAATGCTGTAAAAAAAATAAGATCAGTAGAATCTTCAACTGATTTCAATGTTGCTTTATTAGACGATTCTTGGAGTGCCTATCCGCGTTTATCGAAACAACCTGATTTCAATAGAACCGTTATATTTTTGAGTGATGGTAAACACAGTTCAAATAGCATCGCATTTAAACAAGAAGCAGTAAGAAATGCCTTGATATCTGCTAATATCAAATTGACAGCCATAATTATTTCAGAAGAATATGATCAATCAATCAGCTATATTAAATACATAGCCACTGAGACGAAAGGATCGTGTAAATCAGGTCAATCAGCAAGCACTTTGCCTGAATTATATAGAGAGTTAGCTAAAGCAATGACTGAGGCCTATAATTGTCAATTGCGTTGGCTATCAGATTTGTACTGCGATAAAGACCCAAGAGTTACGAATGTAAAAATAACCTTCCTTCCATTGAATCTTGTCGCAAAGCACACCTACACTGCCCCGGCTTGGAGTGTCTTTAGTGTTCTACAAGATCAATCAAATTATGTATTTGGTAATCCTCCACCGGATCAGCCGGTAGAAATGGACATAAAAATATCTCCCAAACCTTATGATATGACCATCCATAAGATATTTTTAACCGATAAAACTTATTTCAATATAATTGATTGGGGTGATGGTTCAGGTTTAGAAAGAACCCAAATATTCTTGCCTGCAGGACAATGGCTGACAATAAAAGTTAGATTTACACAGAAGGATGCTTACCTTCCGCGTAAAAGTAACTTAAACGTTGTTGCCTACCCTTGTAACGCATCCATACCAATCTATGGTGGAGATATTAAAATTATTCTCCAAAAACCAGTAGCAACAGATATTTTTACTACCTGCGACTCAATTGATATTGAGTGGACCGGTACAACTGATGCAGCCACAAAAGAATTGTATTACAGATATAATTATGATGCTTGGACATTAATTGCAAAGGAGCTTACGGGATTCAAATATAAATGGTCATCTCCTCAAAGGGATGGTAAATGCCAAATAAAAGTTATAGCTTATCCATTTCCAAGTAGTGATGAAACCGTTTCCGATGTTTCTGAATACTTTACTATAATTAAACCCGAAATAAAGCCATTATACAGTCCGATGCGCCACGATACTCTTCTTATCGGATTGGAGTCGAAAAAGACCTTCTCTGAGGTTATAAGCAATGTAAAGGCAGAACCGGTTACTATTGCAAGTTGGCATTTCATCGGAAGTGCCGCGAGTGAGTTTACTGTAGTATCAATTGAAAAAATGACAATGGCTCAGGACGAAAAATCAGGGATTGAAATAGCCTTTACACCAACATTGGATGGACAAAGAAGCGCAAAATTAGTCCTAATCCCGGTATGTGGAGATTCCGTTAGTATAGATATAATGGGTTGGGGAATTTGTAATACAGAATCATTGGATTCGATTAATTTTGGAAGCGTTATTATTGACGGTTTTAGGGATTCAACAATTACCCAGATATTTCATAATCCTATGAATAAAACAGTGATAATAACTCCATATTTAAGTGGTGTAAATAGAAATCAATTTGAAATGGTGGGTCTGACCGGAACAGAAAAGATACCAATTGATCCTTTCGGATTTTATGATATTGTTATCAAATTTAAACCAACTTCGTATGGACTTAAAGCCGCAATATTGAATATAGGTGTCGTCGGGTGTGCCAGTAAAACAACAGTGCTGTCAGGTTTTGGTGAGTATAAAGGCATATCAATCAATAAATTGGATTTCGGTCGAAAAAGATATAAATCAAAGTTCGATACTTTGGATTTGATAATTAGTAATAAAGATAAGTTTGCTAAAACAATAAAAGAAGTTAACATCATAAAAGATAATGGCGATTTTAAAATATTAAATTTGAATTTGCCTTTGAATATCAAAGCATTTGAAGACAAAGCGCTTAAGGTTATATTTGAACCTACTTCAATTGATACTTTTGACACTCCGGTAATAGTAGTTACGACGGAGGGAGATACTCTTAACAGCCGCTTCCAAGGAATGTGCTATCTACCGGAATTGAAGATGATAACCGAATGCCCTTCGACTTTGAATGTCGGAGATACCGGAACAGCTCGTATTTGGTTTTACAATTACTCCAAAACAGAACAATTAAAAATCGGGCTTTGCACTATAACCGACAATCCACAAGAATTCAAATGGATTGGCGGTCAGCCGAACGGATTAAATATACCTATGATGGATTCGATATTTATAGAATTAGAATATCGTCCGCAAGCCGGTGGTAAGCATAAATGTATAATTCAAGTTTTGGCTGATAATTATGACGGAACGTATCAAAAGACGTGGTTAAGCAACGATGTGGACATAATTTGTGATGCTATGACGATTAATTACACGCAACCGATTTTTGGAAAATTAATGCTATGCGATAATCAGCAATCAGAATTTTCAATATCCAATTTATCGTATGCTCTCGATTTGGACTTCTATTTGGATGAAGCACAAATAAAAGGTACAGATAGCGACGCCTTTAAACTAATCAATACCGATACATTGACATTAGCTGGCGGTGAAACAAAAAAATTAACTGTTCAATTTGACGCTAAGCACATTGGTTTGCATACAGCTAAACTTAGCATACCAAATTCCGCTAATTTACCATTGATTTTAGACCTTCAAGCAGAAGGTAAAATGATGGTGCAGTCAGCAACCCCAAATCAAAAAACATTTATTCCGGGCGATTGGAGTAATGTGATATTTGCAGTTTCTTTACCGGATATAGATAAAGGGTTCATAGATTCGCTACGATTAAGTATTGCTTGGGATAGTGATGTGCTACATATTAATGCACTTACGTATGCGCAGTTGATTAATTCCGATAAAACTCAACCGGAATATTTGATTTTAGATTCTATAGCTTATAATGATGGATTGGTTGATTATTGGTATAGTTGTCATCTTTCTACAAATAAGAAATATGAGCTATTTAGTTACAATTTCTTGTCTTTACTTGGCAATTCAGACACAACATCTATAACAATGAATGTTGATTATCATTGTTTAAATGATCAGAAAATAGTTTCATTTTTTGAAAAAGGTGATTATTGCTTCGAACCTGCTCGTGGAATATTGATTAGAGCCCTGGCAAATTATATGAATGGACCATTTCCAAATCCTGCTAAAGATCAAATGCGAATTGATTTTGGAATTGAACAAGCATCGGTGATTTTACTAACTATTTATAATATAGAAGGAAAATTGGTCAAAACCTTGATCAATGAATCTTTCATCGCTGGCAATTACTCCAAAATCTTTAGCCTAAAAGGTATTAGTCCGGGAAATTACTTTATTAAATATTCTGCCGGAACATACGAATTTTCTAAAAGATTCATAGTGGAGCCTTAGATGAGTTATACCAAAGGATGTTTAATATTTATATTGTTTGCCACATTTACCTTAAATATGCACGCGCAATATAGTTTTACCAAACCAAGCGCGAGCAATTTTCCTTTGGTACGAAGCGGTTTTTTTAATAACAACCCTGGCACATACTACACCGCTTCAGATTTTATTGTTAGCGAAAATGGTCAAATAATTCCTAAATCATTAGTTACTGTTGATTGTGATGAATCTTTAGCTCCAGTTCAAGTTCTTTTATTAATTGATCAAAGTACTTCTATGTCTCAGTTAATTAATGGAAAGTCAAAAATTGATATAGTTAAACAAAGCGCATTATCTTTTATCAGCAAAGTCAAATTAAATGATTTTAGTGCAATTGGGATATTAGGATTTGGTTCAATACCTAATTTATATTGCAACTTTACTAATGACAAAAACCAGCTTTATAACAAATTTTCGGTGATGGGTACTATACCGTCTTCAACAAATTTTAATAGTGCCTTTTTAGATCCAAACAAAGGTGCCATAAGTCTTCTATCAAAACAACCGAACCTCAATAGATGTATTATATTTTTGACCGATGGTAACCACGATGAAGAAATACAAGGTGTGTTTCGGAGTTGGGAGGTGTCTTCCGCTTTAGCCGCGAATAATATAAAACTATATTCGATTTCATTTTTAAGTAATTACAATGGTTCGCTTCAAGGAATTTCAACTGAATACTACCAAGTTGATGATACCGGTACACTCCCTGAGGTTTACGACCAATTAGCAAACCATCTTACGAGCTATCCATTTTGCAACATAGTTTGGCAAAGTAAGATTCCTTGTGAAGGTGCGGATGAAGAAACGCAAGTCAGTATTCAGTACAAACCTGTAAGCAATATTTTTAATACAAGTTATAATCCACCGGAAAGTGCTGTTTTCCATTTAAATACCGATAAAAGCTATTATTACTTTGGGAACCCTGCTCCCAATAATTCCACCGACATTGGTATTACTTTAACACCAACTCCTTATGAATTGAAAATTGATAAACTATATACATCAAATTCCAACTATTTTGAAATTATAGACTATGGGAACGGTTTGACTTCAATGCCTGTCGGAGGAATTACAATCCCTGCTAATCAAAGTTACAAAATAATAGTTCGATTTACACAAAAAGTTGACCAAACAGCGAGAAATGCCGATTTAATGGTCGAAGGGTATCCTTGCGATAAAGCGATAAAGCTTTTTGGAGGACTTGGGAATATAACGATTACTAATCCTGTGAAAAGTGATATTTATTCGGTTTGCAACGGAGTTCAAATCAAATGGGTTGGTGTTGCAAGCTATGCTTTAAAAGATTTATTTTATAAAGACAATACTAATAGTTGGCAAATCATAGCTAAAGACGTTACCGGTGATGAGTACTTTTGGAAACAAAATTTACCGGAGGGTGATTATTATATTAAGATAATTGCTCACGTTAACTTAGGTTCGGAAATAACTTTGCAGGATTCGACAGAAAAATTTCATTTTGAAATCCCTCAATTGTCGAGCACCATTCCAAGTATAAACAAAGACTCGGTTATAGTCGGTTCAACTCAGACTACGCCTTATACTGATATTCTTGAAAACAAGACCCATTATCCGGTTAAAGTTCTTGATTGGTCTTTATCGGGAACTTGCGCATCAGAATATTCGATTGAAGATATTAGGGGAATCACTATTAACCCCGACGGGAAACTTTCTCTTGTGGTAACATTCACACCGAGGGATTTTGGTAATCGTCCTGCAATATTGTCCATTACGACCGATTGTGGGAAACCTTTGGATATAAATCTAGAATGCTATGGATTGTGTAGTGCGATAACTAAAGAAGAAGTTGATTTTGGAAATGTATTTATCGAAACTCAGAAAGATAGTGTTGTTGATGCCATATTATACAATGCAATGAATAAAGCTATTGTGTTTACACCATTTATGAGTGGTGCTAATAAATCCGATTTTAAAATCATAGGTGTATATCCCGGAGAAAAAATCACTATACCGCCTTATCAATCCTATACTATGAAGCTTGGTTTTGCTCCTAAAACCTTGGGGAAAAAGACTGCAAATATAAATTTTTCAATAGAAGGATGCCGGACGGTAAAAACAAAACTACTCGGCAAGGCGATTAGAGAAGGACTGCATATCAATGATTTAGACTTTGGAAGATTGTTGTATAATTCTGATTACCCAACAATGAACCTGGAGATAATCAATAAAGATTCAGATGGTTTGCAATTAATTTCCCTAAACTTTATAGATGATAAATATAAACAAATATTTCAATTAGCCGATTCCACCTTCCCACGTTTTTTAAAAGGCAATGATACTTTAATCATTCCAGTAAAATATTATCTTACTGAAATCACAAAAAATTCTGCCGAACTAAAGCTAATTTCATCGATGGGAGATACTTTGATTTCAACAATCCAAGGGGATGTGTTTTTACCTTCTTTGAAATTGGAAACAGTTTGCGCTGATAATACTCCTATTGACAGTACCGGAATATCGTACCTTCTTATGATTAATGACGGTTTTACAAGCGATGTCCTGATTCATTCCTTTGATTTTACATATCAAAATAATGAATTTAGTTGGCTTGATCAACCAAGAAGTGATTTCAATATCGGGATATCGGATACTTTGAGATTCCCGATTTTGTATAAGCCTACTTCGACTGGCTCACATCAAACAGCGATATTTGTTGAAGCCAACAACTATGATGGATATTTTGCAAACGAGTGGAAGTCAAATAATATTGATATGCTTTGCGAAAAAGCGACTTTCGAGACTTCAATTAATGATAAACAGCATATAATGCTTTGTGATGATTTCTTGATGCCTTTAGAAATAAGAAATTTATCAAATACCGTTGATTTACTTGTGGATTTTGATGGTGCAAAAATAACAGGTCAGGACGCTCCTTCCTATAAAGTAAACCAAACAGGAATGTTCAAAGTTTCCGCTAAATCATCGCAAATAGTTTTTGTACAATTCACTGCTACACATAAAGGCGTACATCAATCGCATCTTAGTATTCCTACTTCGACTGAAAATAGTATAGAATTGGATATTGAGAATTATGGGGAAGTCCATAATGGTTCCAGCGACATTGCTCAGGTTACATTAAAGCCCGGTGATGAGTTTTCACCGTTAATTACTATAACATCCCCAAACATTGCTAGAGATTCGATAGTCGGCATAAAAAGCAGTATATACTACAATTCGGAAGTGCTTTTTTTCGAGGGGGCAGATCAAGAAATTGGCAATAGCAACAATCTCAAATCAAAGTATTGGAAAATTACTTCTAATCCTGATGCCGGCAAAGTTGATTTTGAGTATCTCGATAAATTTTCTAAGTTTGATATTCTTACGATTAAGCCAAAATTTCTTTCTGTATTAAGTGCTAAAAAACCAAGTAATGTGGATTTTAGTATTAATTATCCTTGCTTTGCGGATAGCATTCTATATATTTCTGTCCTTCGAGCAGATATATGTATGAATGACTTACGTAATGTAATTGTGGGTAATAAAGACTTTTTTGTCAATAATCCAATCCCAAATCCTACAAACGGCGATATTGAATTAGATTTCGGAATAGGTATAAAAGCCAAAACTGTTATAAGTTTATACAATGTGAATGGTAAGTTGGTTAAGCTATTATTAGACGAAGTACTAAATGCGGGTACATACTCCAAAAAATATAATATTTCTTCTTTAACGAACGGAACATATTATTTAGAATTTAAAAGTGCCGGTTTCAGCAGGACTTACATTTTAGTCAAAGGAAGCTAATTGAATGGTGTCCAAGTGAATCCGAAATATGGTACAATGTACGGATTTGTAAAAAGCATAAAGCCATATTCCATTGAAAGTTTATCGTAAACCGAGCGCAAACCCATAGAGAAACAAGAACTCCTTAAATTAGCAATATCCTTGTTCCAAAATTCACCGGTAAAGAATAAATCATTTCTGCCCGGAAACTTTGTTTCAACACCCATTCCAATTCCAATCGTACCATTAGCATAATACAAAGGCATAACTAAATTAGTATAATCTATCTCATAGAAATCATCGGAACCGGTTTTGTAGTAAACTGTTGCTGTAAAACTGGAACGTTTGAAGCGGATGGTTGCGGCTGTATAAAAATGAATAAGTCGGTTATCGTTGTTGATAAAGGAAACATTGCCACCTAAAGCAAGCGATAAATGTCCTTCAATAGAATCGAATGGAACTGTTAGAAATGTTGATTTTACGTTGATTAATGAAAACTGCTGTCCCGGATAGAGCAAAGGAATTGCACTACGACCTGCTGTTAATGAGAAATACTGCGTTATACCAAACCCTCCATAAAACAAAAATGCTTCATAGTTACCTATAAATGGCGCTCCTGCAATCGGTTCCGCTGTCGGCATTAGAAAAACCCGATGATTGTTTTTATAAATATCGCCATACTCCTGTATTCCATCAATTTCGGTGTAATACACTTTTGGAACACCGAGAGCAGTTTGTAGCTTTAAGTATTTACCATAATCATCTTTTTCGCCGTTATCGGTTACAAATCCTGTAAATTCGTCACCGGATTTTAATCGGATGATGTATTTAACATCGGAATTTGCCAGAATACTGTCTGGAATAATCCGCGCTGAAAGACAGATTGGAACCAAAAGTACAAAGACTAACATTATTATTTTCATTATTTTATAATCATCCTTCGAATTACCACATATAAAGGAATTGCTACCATTGCTAATAAAAAGAGGACCACTAGAAACTTAATCATAGTGAAAACGAGGAAAAAGGCTGCGCCTACGATATAAAAAAATACCCTTATAGCTATAATTGCTACTAAGATTGCAATTATCCAAGACAATACTGTTTTGGTTTTTTGAGTTGCCATTAATTTCTCTATGTTTTTATAATAAATTTAACATTTTCCGGACTGAATATATTTTGCAGTTTTGTATAGTTATCTTTGTTCGCTTCTATCTGGAAATTTGCTTTATACTCGCGTCTGAAATCTGAATTTAAACTATACAACGAAAATATAATATCGTTATTATTTTCTGAATTATTCGATGCCATAATTTTAAGTTGTTCAATTTTTTCACAGGTTGTCGAATCGGTGTTGATGAAAATTTTGAAACCAACACTATATTTTTCGATTGCTTCATCGAGTGAATATAGTTCATCAACCATTATTGTTGTTGAATCATTCCTATGTTGTACGGAGCCAATGATAAATATTGGAGTATTAGTGATGAGCTTTGCTTGATGATTATTAACTGTCAATTTTTTCTGAACTATTAAGGCTTCGATACTTCCTAAAATATCTTCAAGCCTAAGAACTGCAAATAGGTTGCCGTCTTTGGTACGTTTCATAGTCACGTCACTTAAAAAACTTCCGATTTTAATTCTGGATTGATGAACCATTTGCTCAGCATCTCTGATCATAATGTTTGACAGCATTTTGATTTTTTGCTCAAAAATTTGATAGGGATGACCTGAAATATAGAGGTTTAGATATTCGCGCTCACGCAGAAGTTTTTCTAATTGTGTCCATTCCGGTACAACTAATAATTCAGGTTCTTTAACAGTGGATGTTTCATCAATATCACCAAAAAGATTAATAGTGTTATTTGCTAAATGATATTCAACGGCTTTCATATAGTCGTTAGCCAAATCCATTGAAGCGAGTAAGGAAGCGCGTTTACCATCGGTAACCGCATCAAACGCTCCAGCATAGATTAATCCCTCTATTGCACGTTTGTTAATAGCTTTTTTATCGACACGAGTATAGAAGTCAAAAAATGTTTTAAAAGGTCCATCTTTGCGGGCTTCATGGATTGATTCAACAACATTGATTCCCACATTTCTAATACCAGCTAACCCGTAGTATATGTTTTTGTTGTCAACCGCGTGAAAAGTTGCAAACGAACGGTTAATATCAGGAGGTAGTATTTTGATAGCCATTCGTTTGGCGTCTTCAAGATGAAGTGTTAATTTATCGGGCTTCATCATTTCGGCTGTCATATTTGCCGCCATAAACTCGGCGGTATAATGAGTTTTTAGCCAAGCCGTTTGGTACGCAACATAAGAATATGCAACTGAATGGGATTTGTTAAAACCGTAATCGGCAAATTTGAATATTAATTCGAATATTTGTTCCGCAATTTCATTAGAGATTCCTTTTTCGCGCGCTCCACTCATAAATTGGGGCTTCATCTTATCCATTTCAGCTCGTTTTTTCTTCGACATATAACGTCTTAGAATATCTGCTTCACCGAGTGAAAAATCACCAATTATTTGTACAAGCTTCATAACTTGCTCTTGGTAAACAATGATTCCATTGGTTTTTTTTAGAACGCTTTCCATCAACGGATGCAGATATTCAATATTTTTTTTGCCTGTCTGCCGGTCAATAAAATCAGGGATATTGCTTATAGGTCCCGGTCTATAAAGCGCATTCATAGCTGTAAGATCTTCAATGCTTTGTGGTTTTAACTGTTTCAAATATTCCTGCATTCCGGGAGATTCAAATTGGAATACAGCATTTGTATCGCCACGTCCAATCATTTCGTAAGTCTTTTGGTCATCGAGCGGAATTTTATCTAAATCAATTTTTATTTTATGATTGAATTCAATCATTCTGAGGGTTTTTTCTATGATGGATAGGGTTTGTAAACCTAAGATATCCATTTTTAATAAACCGCATTCTTCTATTTCACCACCCGAGTTTGGATATTGGGTAACTAAATCTACACCGCCTTCATCACCTTGTTTGTCTTTTAAAGGTGTACACGTTGGAATGTAATTTACAACATCCGATGGTGCTATTATTACACCTGCGGCGTGAGTTCCTCGTCCGCGGTAATTACCTTCCAACACTATACAATTTGCTAAAAATTTGCGTAAGTGCTCATCTTTGGTGTTTTTCAGCCAAGCTAAATCCGGTAATTCCAATGCCTCCGACAGTTTCATTACTTTGCCTTGGAACGATGGTATAGCAGAAGTTATGGATCGAACCTGTTCCAGCGGAATATCCATCACACGTCCAACATCAGCAATAACAGCTTTACTTGTTAAACTTGAAAATGTTACTATTTGAGCAACTGAGTCTTTACCATATTTTTCAGTTATATATTGAAGCACCTTTGAACGGTTTTCGTCGCAGAAGTCAATATCTATATCGGGCATAGATATACGATCGGGATTTAAAAACCTTTCAAAAAGTAGATCATATTTTATAGGGTCAATATTTGTTATTCCTAACCCAAAGGCAACTAAACTGCCTGCGGCTGAACCACGACCCGGACCAACTGGTACTCCACGTTCTTTAGCACTTTGTATAAGATCTTGTACGATTAAAAAATAACCCGGGAAACCCATATCAATTATTACTTTAAGCTCAAATTCAGTGCGTTCTAAATAATCATTAGGTATAATATTATCAGAAAACTTCTTGGCTAAACGTTCGTAGGTCAATTCTTTCAAATATTCATCAAGAGTTTTAGCTGTCGAGGTCTCAGGAATAGGGAAAACAGGCATAAAGATGGTTTCAAGATCAATCTCCAAATTACATTTTTCAGCTATCTCCAAAGTGTTTTCGACTGCTTGCGGGTAATCGGAAAACAATTCCTTCATCTCATCGGCGGTTTTGAAATAAAACTCGCGAGTTCCATAACGAAGAACATTTATATCATTGTTTTTGCTTTGATTACCGATATTTAAAAGAATGTTATGAGCTTCGGCGTGTTCTTTTTTTAAGTAGTGGGTATCATTGGTACAAATAAGTTTGATGTCCAATTCTCTGGCGATTTTAGCCGCATCGTGAATAAGTTGTTCATCGGAATCATATTTATGTCTTTGGATTTCCATATAAAAATCATCGCCGAACACAGATTTATAGTATTCTGCTTCACTTTTGGCTTTAACCAAATTGCGGGCAATAATTTCTGAATTGACTATACCACCCATACAAGCGGTTGTGCAAATCAAGCCTTCTTTATATTTCTCAAGAACTTCCTTGTCTATTCGGGGTTTTCTGTAAAAGCCTTCCGAAAATCCGATGGATGCAAGTTTACATAGGTTTTTGTAACCTACTATATCCTTGGCTAATAGAATAATATGATAATAATTTTTGCCCGCTTTGCCATCAACTTTTTCCGCTTTAGAAAAGCGGTCGGTGGTTGACATATAGGCTTCTATTCCAATTATTGGTTTTATGCCGGCTTTTTTGCATAATTTATAAAACTCAATCGCACCGAACATAACGCCGTGATCGGTTAGTGCAACTGCCGTTTGCTTGTCGGCTTTTGCGGCGGCAATTAGTTGATCAGGCTTAAGTGATGAGTCTAACAAGGAATAGTGCGTGTGATTATGAAGGTGTACAAAAGACATATTTATATTTTTAAAAGTTTTTCAAAACTAAATTACAATTTACAAAAATAATTATAATCTGCAATATATTGGCCCAAAAGTTGTCAACATTGATATATAAAAATTAAATGGTAATTTTGCATATTAAAAATAAATAAATTAAGCTAATAATGAAACTATATAAATTAATAATACTTACCTACTTACTATCATCATATCCACTTTTTTGTCAGATTTGGACCAATGTTACTGTACCCGAAATCACTAATCCATCAAAAGGCTTCTCCGGTAATGAGATAATTTCTGATATTGTCAAAGATAACAGCGGCAATTACTACGTAACCGGTCATTTCGACGGACGATTAGTTTTTGGATCAGACACAATTAACGCTATAGACGGTTATGATGTTTTTGTAGCAAAAGCCGATAAGGATAGAAATTGGTTATGGGTAAAAGCGGCTACCGGAAAATCATCGGACTATTCGAATTCTATTTCACTCGATGCTTCGGGAAACGCCTATATATGCGGTTTTTTCAATGACGACCTCACATTTGGCTCCACAACTATTAATGCGGCGAATAAGGATTTATTCGTTGCAAAAATCTCGTCATCAGGTGTGTGGCAGTGGGCAAAAAAAGCCGGTGGCACCAATAGTGACGAAGCTTATTCCATAAAAACAGATTCCGATGGCAACTCTTATGTTACAGGCAGATTTAGCGTAACAGGAACTTTTGGTTCATACACAGTTACGTCGAAAGGTGCTTTTGATATATTTGTAGCAAAAATAAATTCTTCCGGTGCTTGGCAATGGGTTAAAAGAGCCGGGGGGACACTTAAAGAACAAGGTACTTCGCTCGATGTGGATTCAAAATTTATTTATATATGCGGCTATTTCAATGGTACTGCTGACTTTGGGTCAAATACTATTGTAAGTAAAGGCAACTATGACGCATACATCGCTAAAATTTCTAAAACAGGTGATTGGATTTGGGCTAAAAGAGTGGGTGGTACCGGTGCGGATATGGCTGAGGCGATTTGTTATTATTCCGGAAAATTATATTACGCCGGTTCGTTTTCAGGTGATGCCGATTTTGTGACAGATACTTTAACATCTGCAGGGTTGACCGACGCATTTTTGGCTGTTATTGATACTACCGGCACCAATTCTTGGGTAAAATCCGGAGGTGGTGACCAAGATGACAGCGGATACGATGTATTTTCATATTCATCAAATATATATTTTTCAGGTACCTTCTCCAATTACGTTGATTTCAACGGTTCGAGTTATTCGTCCAATGGCGGCGACGATATATTTATAGCGTCTTATGCAACCGATGGAACATTTAATACTGTAACCACAGGTGGCAGTGAAGGTGATGATAAATTAGGCGGCAGTATTGAAATCTCCACAGGTTTGCTTTATCATACAGGTATTGGTAATGGATTAATCAAATTCGGTTCGAAAAGCGTAAATACACTTGAAAACAGTGACATTTTTGAAGCTATTCAATATGCCGCGGGCTCTTGGAAATCCATAAACGTTATCCCAAGCGCGATAAGCAAAAGCGAAGTGAAATCAATAGTTGCGGATAGTGATGGAAATAGATACATTATTGGATATTATTATGGTGATTTGAAATTTGGATCAACAACATTGCAAAGTACAGGTGGGTCCGATATTTTTATAGCGAAATCTGCTTATGATGGCTCTTGGTCGTGGGCTATTTCTGCTGGTGGCAAAGGTGACGATATAGGTTATGATTTGGCATTGTCCTCAGGTGGTGATATATATATTACTGGTAGTTACGTTGACAAAGCGAGTTTCGGCAGTACTGATTTGACATCAGTAGGTGGGTCGGATGTTTTTGCGGCTAAACTCAATAATTCAGGTACTTTCCAATGGGTAAAAACCGGTGGTGGTATTAATTATGACGTTGCAAGAGCTATAGATATCAATTCCAAAGGAGAAATATTCATAGCCGGAAATTTCTTCGAAAATGCCGATTTCGGTTCAATTAATGTAACTGCGAGAGGTATGGACGACGTGTTTACCGCGAAAATCACGAGTGCCGGCAATTGGAAATGGGTAAAACCGGCTGGTGGTGATGATAATGATGAAGCTTATGATTTGACAATTGATAAAAACGATAGACTTTACGTTGTCGGAAGTCTCTTTAATGGTGGATATTTCGGGAGTATTTTAGTTACTGTAAAAGGTGCCGATGACTCATTTTTGGCGAGAGCCGATACAAACGGTACTTGGCTTGCCGCTCTTTCTTGTGGAAGTTCTGAATTCAACGAAAAGGCTTATTCAGTTTTTGTTGATGACTCACTAAACAGTTATATTGTAGGACAATTTACTAACTTAGCATATTTTGGTTCGATGTATTTATTATCCGATGCAGCGATTAGCGGTTATGCGGCGAAACTCAATTCCTCATTTACTTTCAAAACAGTTGAGAAATTTGGCTCTACAGGGGAAAATAAAATCCTCTCGATTATGAAAGATAAAAATAAATTCTACCTTGCAGGACAATTTGAAAATACAATTTCTTTGGCAGGTAAATCTTATACTTCCAAAGGCAAAAAAGATATTTTTGTTCTTTGCAAAGATAGTATTTTTAAAGATATATATGCTTATACAGCCGGTGGAAAGGGTAATGATAAAGTAAATTCTATTGCAACTTACAAAGATGGTGAAGATTTTTTAGCCGGCAATTTTGCTTCAAAAATTGATTTTGGCGAAAAATCTGCTTCAACACCTTCCGAATATGATTACTTAGCATTCATTGCAAGAAATGATTTTGTGCCAGCACCGCCTCCTTGGGAATTGCCAACATTAACAGATAATTTTGCGACCGTATTAATTCCAAAGTCAATAACTCCAAAGATAAATGGTAGAGATTTTGAAAAAGGCGACGCCGTCGGGGTATTCTACAAAAATGGCAAAAATCTGATATGCGCCGGATATACTATATATATGAAGAACGATATTTCTATCAAAGTTCGTGGTGACAATTTGTCAACAACTGCAAAAGATGGAATTGGTGACTACGATAAATATTATTTGAAGCTTTGGGATGGTAAAAAGCAACGTGATACGATGGGTTATGTGAATATTAAAAGTGGTCCGAGAAGATATAAAAAATCCGATACGACAAAAATTGAACATTTGCCAATCATAAATGATACTCTTGAAATCCAGTTGTATAAAGGTTGGAATTTAATGTCCTCCTACGTCGATCCAAAGTATAGTTTGGCGGATTCCGTATTTAAAAAAGTATCTGCCTTAGTCATAGCAAAGAATGTAAGCGGTAGTTTTTATCTTAAAACCGGAAGTTCCTCTGTTAATACAATTGGTGATTATGATGAACGTGCCGGTTATGCCGTGTTTATGACCGCTGATGAAAAATTCAAAATATTTGGCGATAAAATTAACTCTGTTTACGACCCTATAAAACTAACCAGCGGTTGGAATATTATGGGTGTTAGTACAAACGATACTATGGCTATTGACACTACTTTCAAAGACATCAAATCGGATATTACCATTGTTAAAGACAATGTGGCAAAATTTTATATTCCTTTCGGATATAAAAACCTATTCTATATTAATCCTACACAGGCATATAGAGTGTATATGAAAAACGAATCTATTTTATATTTTCCTGATAAATAATTGGAATCTTTATGAAACGCTTGCTGATATTAGTTTTATTCTTCGTTAGTATATTTAGTACTTTTGCCGGAGAGCAAACAACTAAAAAAAATCCCTTTGGACTGGAAATAGTTCAAACAATTTCTCAATACGACAGTTGTTTAATAGCGAATAAAAACAATGAATTGGTTGATTTAGAGAAAGTCATAACCGATATAGTTCTTGACATACGGTATGCAACAACGAACAATTTTACTAAACAGGTTGTTTACACAAAGCCGAAGGCTTTCCTTCGGAGAGATGCGGCTGAAGCCTTGCACGAAGTTCAAAGACAGCTACACAAAGTTAATCTTGGGCTTGTAATTTACGATGCATACCGCCCTTATCAAGCTACAATAAAGTTTTACGAGATTATGCCAGACTCGAATTTTTGCGCTAACCCAAAGTATGGTTCAAGGCACAACCGCGGTTGTGCTGTTGATGTAACTCTAATGTATATGAATAATGGTAAAATAGCCGTTATGCAAACGGACTATGACGATTTTACCAATAAATCGAGTCCAAACTATATGGATTTACCGAAAGAAGTCATTCAAAGGCGTAAAATATTGATTAACATAATGGCGCAATACGGCTTTACGGTTTTCCCGACAGAATGGTGGCATTTTGATTTTAAAGATTGGCAAAATTTCAAGTTAATGGATATTTCATTCGAAGAATTAGAAAAGAAAAAATAATTGTTATTGAATCATATAATATACCGTTATAAAACTACATACTAAAAATAACAATAAAACTATGTTTTAAACGCTCATAGATACTCAATTACGAAAAATGAACTACATCAAAAAATCGCTTAATATATACAAGTGATTTATTTATAATAAATTTAATAAATGAAATAGAAATATGGCTGACGATAAGAAAATTATTTTCTCGATGACGGGGGTGTCAAAACTCTATCCTCAGGGGAATAAACCCGTGCTCAATAATATTTATTTGAGCTTTTTTTACGGTGCGAAAATTGGTATTCTCGGATTAAACGGTTCCGGTAAATCCACCCTTTTAAAAATTATCGCAGGGATGGATAAGGACCACGAGGGGGATGTAACATTTGCCTCGGGTTATACTGTTGGGTATTTAGAGCAGAACCCGGAATTGGACGAAAGCAAAACCGTTATTGATATCATTAGAGAAGGGGTTGCACCAACTATGGCTCTAATCGCCGAGTATAATGAGATTAACGATATGTTTGGCTTACCGGAATATTATGAAGATCCCGATAAAATGGAGCAATTAATGAATCGTCAGGCAAAAATCCAAGACCGAATGGATACAGAAAATGCCTGGGAAATTAGTACCAAACTTGAAATAGCTATGGATGCTTTGCGAACTCCCGATGGCGATACTTCTATAAAGATATTGTCGGGTGGTGAGCGCCGTCGTGTAGCGTTATGCCGCTTATTGCTTACTCAGCCGGATGTATTATTGCTTGATGAGCCAACAAACCATTTGGATGCCGAATCGGTCTTATGGTTGGAGGAGCATCTAAATCAATATAAGGGAACTGTAATAGCTGTAACCCACGATAGATACTTCTTGGACAATGTTGCTGGGTGGATTTTAGAATTGGATAGGGGTGAAGGCATTCCTTGGCAAGGCAATTACACATCGTGGCTGGAACAAAAGACATCACGTATGGCGCTTGAAGAAAAGCAAGCCTCAAAAAGACGAAAGACTTTAGAGCGTGAGCTGGAATGGGTTAGAATGAGCCCTAAGGGACGTCAAACAAAGCAAAAAGCAAGGTTGAACAGTTATGATATGGCTGTTAGCCAAGAGCAAAAAACGAAGGAAGAGAAGTTGGAAATCTTTATTCCGAACGGTCCGCGACTTGGCAATTTAGTAATTAATGCTGATAATGTTGCTAAAGGTTTTGACGACAAATTGCTTTTCGAAAATCTGAGTTTTTCGCTTCCGCCTAATGGCATTGTCGGTGTGATAGGACCGAACGGCGCGGGTAAAACTACTTTATTCCGTATGATAATGAAAGAAGTTGAATACGACGCCGGAAATTTCGAAATAGGCTCCACAGTTAAGTTGGCTTACGTTGACCAAAATCACTCTAATATTGACCCTGAAAAGACCGTTTGGGAGAACTTTTCCGATGGCCAGGAAATCGTAATGATGGGCGAGCAGAGAATTAATACAAGAGCATTCCTCGGTAGATTTAATTTCGGTGGCACTGAGCAAAATAAAGCGGTAAAATTCTTATCGGGTGGTGAAAGAAACCGCTTGCATTTGGCAATGACGCTGAAGGAAGAAGGCAACGTTTTGCTATTAGATGAGCCTACAAACGACCTTGATATTAACACATTACGTGCTTTGGAAGATGGCTTGGATAACTTCGCTGGTTGCGCCGTTGTCATTTCCCACGATAGATGGTTTTTGGATAGGGTATGCACGCATATATTGGCTTTTGAAGGCGATAGCACAGCTTATTTCTTTGAAGGCAGTTTCTCGGATTATGAAGTAAACAAGAAAAAACGATTAGGCGACTTACAGCCTACGAGAATTAAGTATAAAAAATTGATACATTAAAAGAAATAATGTCCGGTGATAATTTATTTCCGCCTTTTTTTTTGATTAATACTCATCCGATGACTGCCAGCCATCCGATGAGTATTTTTTTAAAAATCATCAACTAAAACCACTAATTATTTCGTCTATTAAATTTATAAATTTTGCAAAATATATAATTAAAGTTAATCTAAATTTAAGAATGAATTTTCACATCAATAAATAAATTAGTCATAAATTAAAGAGAGAAACAGAATGAAAAAAGCAGTACTATTATTTGGTATAATTCTTTTATCCATTCAATTGAACGCGCAGGTATATCCAGTGGACACCGATCCGGGGGATATACTCAGTAAATCGGCTATTGCAGAATTGACAGTACAAGGTGAAGTTGCCCAACCGGATAATTCGGATGACCTATTGGGTGATATCACAGCCAATGACAAAGCAGAACCATTATTACCTGAGCATATACTTTTTACACAACGGATGTTATGGGGAAAGAAAGGATTAATGAGGAATTTCAATTGTTTTGAATTGACACCCGAAAACAGAGCAAAAGAGCTGAAAATTCGTAGAGTTATGTTAACCACGCATCAAATATTGGGTTTTGCGACTTTGGCGGGAATGGTTGCGCAAGGTATCGTAGGGTCAAACCTTTTCGATTATTCAGTTAATGGCAAGGAAGGCGATTCACAAAAAACGAAGGACATACACGAAAGTTTAGCCGCGGCGATAAATGTTGGATATTTTACTACAGCGGGTTTAGCTTTGTTCACACCACCGAAAATGCTCGACGATAAAAAGGGCTATAGTAGTGTGAAGTTACATATGGGCTTAGCAATTGTGCATCTTACGGGTATGGTGGCAACAAATATATTAGCTGGACAAATTGAAACAGCGAGAGACAACCGACTAAGAGCATTTAGTGACCCTAATAGTACTCCGGCAGAGATAGACAGACTAACCCAAAATCTTAAAGACACACAAGTATATCATCGTGCGGCGGCATTTACCGCATTTGGCTCTTTCGCCGCGGCTATGATTATACTCTCATTTTAAATTTTGTATAAACAATATTATTAAGTAGAATATGAAAAAAAACATTCTTAAATATGCGCTGATGGTGGTACTTTTAGTTACTGTCAGTTCATCAGTATTAGCTCAAACAGAGACAAAACTATATAACGACAAGAAAAAATCAGAAATCACTTATACAATGTCGCATCCATTGCACGAATGGGAAGGCGTTAGCGATGCGGTAACATCTGTAATAATGGTTGACGCCGATAGAGATAACATATCGCAAGTGGCTGTAACAGCAAAATTAGCAACATTCGACAGCAAGAATGCAAACCGCGATTCACATATGATAGAGGCGACGGACGGGATAAAATATCCATCTGTTACATTTGCAAGCAAATCTATCGAAAAAAACGGGAATACACTGAAGGTGAAGGGCAACCTGACTTTTCACGGTGTTACAAAATCCATTTCATTCGATGCCCAGGTGAAAAAATCCGGCGATAATCTAACCGTTACCGGTGCTTTCCCTGTGAAAATGACCGATTATAAAATTGACCCACCTTCGCTATTGGGTATAGCAACAAAAGACGAATTCAAAATTGATTTTAAGGTTGTATTTTAAAAAAATGCGAATTATGAATTTTAGAATGTAGGGACACGGCATACCGTGTCCCTACGATTATATATAGGGTTTTTTTATAAAATCACAAAAGACAGGCTTTGTGCCTGTCTTTTGTGAAAAGGATTGGGGGGATTGGATGTTTTTGCCGTAATGGATTGCGGGCGATTTCCTATTCAGTTACACCGAACTTGATACGTGGCAGAATGCTCGAATAACCACTGAAACCCTTATTGCATATAGCCTTTGTTATGACTTCGCCCTTCATTCTGTCAGCCAATTAAGTGCTTCTTGTGTTATTCCATTATACCAATCTACTTCGTTGTCTGTCGAGTTTGCCAATTGATTTGAACGCTCGAAAAATCGTTGAACGTGTCTTGGTTCGGGTATATAATTAGCATTGTATGAATCCTCAACCATTTTAATGAAAACATTCATGGGCAATGGAACAATTGTCGAAGTCCCTCCATAGTATTGAATGTTCATTTTGTGCAATGCGTAAAAATGTGCTTTGCAAGCATCATTTATATTTGGAGCAATAAATAAGCAGTAAGCAGGTTTTTCAGTTTCTCTCTTGTATTTTGCAAGATGTCTTGAAACTGGCTCGCCTTCTGTTTCATATTGCCTTTGTCCTCCTTGCATAGTAACTTCAACAGTTAAACCGAAGTCTCCGTAATCACATACAATGTCAGCCATGTTGCCTTGTGCTGTTGACATTGGATTGCCAAAGTCATCAAACTTTAGATTCGCTTTAATATTTCCACCATCTATCATTGTCATTGCTCGCCAAGTGTTCCACTCTAACATTAATGGTGTGTCGTAAAGAGAATTGGCAATTATTTGGTCAAAAGTTGTGTTTATTTCTTCAAATTGTCGGTAGTCTTTTATTTCAGCAACTTGGTTTGTAAGAATTTTCTCTTTTCTATTTTGCAACTCGTCTGCAAATATGTTCTTAAGTTCTATTAATGTTGCAGTTTCTGGAATTTGGAGTTGTGGAAACTCAGTCTGAATTTTTTGTTCGAGCAATTCTCTATTGTCAGTTAATAAAGTTGGTATTTGAGGATTACCAAGATATGCAACATACTGTTCTTCGTTATCAATAAAGCAAGGTTCTCTATCTGCATTTTGAAGGAAGTAATCAACCTCTTGTTTTTTTTCAGGAACTATAGAAATAGATTTACCTAAATGAGAAATATTGACCAATCCAGTGGCTCTTAGATATCGAACACAAGCATCAGCATAATCTCGCATATTACTTGCTTTAGTGCTAAGGAATTTTACAATAGAAGCATCATTCGTTTCTCTTGTTTTTGTATTGCCTGAACTTATATCAGTACTATAAATTTCTCTTAGTTCATTTTCCAAATACTCGGCACGAAATCGCTTGTAGTTTCCTTCGTTCTGGGCTTTTGCTATTCTAAACTGATCTATTTTCTGAACTATTCTGTCAAATTCTCTATAGTCAACCAACTGCAATCCAAAAATCCGCAACTCATCAAATTTCAATGAGCCAAAGTGTCTAACGAGACGAAATAATTCAAGATAGGGTTTAACACAAAATTCAGCCGAATTTTGTGTTGGTTTATGAAAGGGTGAAGGAACTTGAAATTTAAGTAATTGTCTTAAAAATATTTCTTCTTTTCTTTTAGAACTTACAAGTTCTTCACCTGCGGGAGTTAATTGAATTGTAGGAGACAGTAATACGAAACCGAGTGCTTTGGGTGCTCGGTTTATTAAATCTCGGGCACTAAATGCAGGGTCTTTAGCACCTTCGCCATTGAAAAAATTTTCCTCTCTCAACAACTCCATAAATGCAACTTGTGAAGAGCTATTCCATATTTGACCAGAAAAATTCGTATTTAACAACTCAATTATGGGAATCATTCGAGCTGGTGTCCTTGGGGAAGTCGTAACGAAAATTACTTTACTATCTATTCTTGCCATATTTTTTTACAGTGTTAATTCTTTTTCAAATTCTAATTGTGGAAAATGTTTTTTTGCTACGTTTCCATAATTTGAAATCAAAATATGGCTTGCCTCTGACTTAAATCTATTTCTAATATTTACGGCATACGATTTCCCATACTCATCAATAATAATTTCTCCATACAACTTTTCAGTTAATGGAGTTCTGCCAATTACCATAAGTGCTTTGCATTTAAGTTGTTTATATTGATTTGCCAACTCAATGTGATTTCTTTCATTAAATCCGTCCTTGTGTTCAATATTTCCATAGTCTGAGAAAACACAATCATACGGTGGGTCTAAAAATATAAAATCGTCCTTTTCTGCCATTCCGAATATTTCTGAATAATCAAGATTGTAAATCTCTGTATTGGTGAGTAAGTTGTTATGTGCTTTAGTAACCAAAGTAGTATTCAAGTTTGTGTATCTTCCATAAGGAACATTAAATTCTCCTTTTGAATTATATCGAATCATTCCTGAATAAGCTGTTTTGTTAATAAAGAAATATAGCAGAGCTTCAGAATACTTCTTTTCTATCAAATCGTTGAACATATTTCTGATTTGGTAGTAGAGTGATTCGTTGTCATCTTCAACTCGTTCATTAGGTGTTTTGCTTTTTACTTCTTCATAATTTTTTCGATTTATCACATATAATTTTTCGATTTCCGACAATTCAGCTTTGAGAAGTTCGAAGTTGTCTTTTACACCTAAATAAAATGAAATTAGTTTTGAGTTAATGTCGTTAATGATTGCTTTCTTAGGTTCTAAATGAAAGAATAACGCACCACCGCCAAAAAACGGTTCAATATATCTTCCACTAAACTGTGGAATATGTTTAATCAAATGGGGAATTTCTTTCGATTTTCCTCCTCTGTATTTTACAAGTGGTTTCATATCTTGTCAGTTTTTTACATATATTCAACAATAATTTCTGCAACAACATTTAAAATTTGTGTCATTGTCTTACATCTACTTGCTCGATAACTCAAATATTCACGCAATAGCTCTTATTGAAGGTATTGCTGTTATTTCGCTTTTCCATCAAAAAAAGGCAATATCACGTATCTTAGAGTTGCAATTTTCATTTCCCTACGTACTCTCGGTAAATGATAAAGCAAAATTAATGATAATTTCATAATAAACAATAGTCTTTGCGTTTTATTTTGGGGTAAAATTTATTTCGTCGTCTTTTCGAGTTTCTTTATATCTTTTTCAATCTCTTTTAAGCTCTGTTCAATCTCAATCATCTTTTGAGCTGTTTTATATTTTTCAAACTCTTCGGTTGATTTTTCTAATGCCATTTCGTGGCTGATTTTTCCCGCGTGCGTTAGTATTTCTCTGCCATTGAGTTGCAATATGCTGTCTAATCGTTGAATCCAATCTATCATATACATTGGTGTGCGCTGTTGTGCCATTGTTTCGGCAAACGCCAAATATTGTTCAACCAAAGTTTGTTTTGAATAACTTTGAAAAATTCAACTGTCTTTTCGTCTTTGGGCTCGTAGTCAATACTGGTAGTGTAAATGTCTTTTATTTTCTGATAGAAGAAACGTTCTGAAAGGCGGATTTCCCGAATGCGTTCCTGCAATTCGTTGAAATAATTCATTGAGTTACCACTTTTAAAGCGGTCATCGTTCAGTGCGAAACCTTTGATAAGGTATTCTTTCAACCTCTGAGTAGCCCAAATTCGGAATTGTGAGCCTTGCGGCGATTTTACCCTGTAACCAACAGATATTATCACGTCAAGGTTGTAGTAAAAAGGGGCTTTCTGCTGAAATTCGGAAATTCCGAATTTCTTTATTGTGGTTGTTTCTTCTAACTCTTGTTCTTCGTAAACATTTTTAATATGTTCATTTATGGTAGATTTTGCCTTACCGAACAAGGTTGCCAATTGGTCTTGTGTCAGCCAAACGCTTTCTTCATCCAAGCGCACATCAATTTTGATATTGCCTTCGGGGTTTTTGTATAATATTATTTCGCCGTTGTTCATATTTTTTAATTCACTTTATCACCAATTTAGAAAAGCAAAGTTATTGTTTTAGTTAGTACCAATGTAGTTTTTTGTAATTGCTTTTGTTTGTAATTTTTTTGAGAGCTTATCATAAATTTAACGCTATCTCCATCCACCTACGTATTCTCGGTAAATGATAGAGCAAAATTAATTATAATTTCTATATAAACAATAGTCTTTGCTATTTTGTTTATTCTTTTTCCAAAAACTGTTTCAGGTTTGGTGGTCTCCACAGTTCCGATTTCATTACCTTGCCGTCTTCACGGAAAATTGGGTTGCCCGCGGCATCCAATTTGGTCATATTGCTTGAGTGAACTTCGCGGAAAGCATCATCGAATATGTGCTGTAATCCGAATTCCAAAACTGTGCCGGATAGTACGTACTGCAAATCAACCAACGCGTCTAGTACTTCGACCATATTGTTGTCGGCGATTGCGTCTTTAAGCTCGTTCAATTCTTCCTGTATCAACGACACCCTGAGATCGGTTCTTTCCTTTGGAATACAAGGTGTATGCTCCAAATTTACTAAAAACTTAGTGTGGAATTCCTCTACGCTTGTTAATTCGTTATTCATTGTGCTTCCTAGTTATAATATATTTAAGTATGCAAAATTAGCATTTTTTTAATTCCCTCTAATTCGGGTGAAGTAAAATTTTGGGTATTGATTTCTAATTCTACCGAATTCGGTATAATTAAATCACCATCATTCTATTTCCAGCACAATAGGGCAGTGGTCGGAACCCATCATACCGGTTTGGTGATAGCAATCTTTAACTCTCGGCATAAATTCTTTATTTACAAAGAAGTAATCAATGCGCCAGCCAACGTTGTTCTCTCTTGCGCGTGCGCGATTACTCCACCAAGTATAATTGTTAGGTCCTTCCTCAAATTGGCGGTAAACGTCAACATAACCAAGACTTTCAACCCAATCCATTTTTTTTCGCTCAATCGGCAAGAATCCGGAATTCATCTCATTTTGCTTTGGATTAGCCAAATCAATAGGGTGGTGGGCTGTATTATAATCGCCGCAGATGATGATGTTTTTACCTGATTTGCGAAGACTTTCGGCGTGATTAAAGAGTTCATCGTAAAACGCGATCTTATAATCTACTCTATGGTCGCCTGAAGTACCATTTGGGAAATACACGTTAAATAAAACGAAATAGCCGAAATCCATTTCAATTATCCGTCCTTCCTCGTCAAATTTCTCTATCCCGATGTGATTATTGACGGAAACAGCTTGGATTTTGCTATAAGTGGCAACTCCACTGTATCCCTTTTTTCTACGGCAGGAGTGGTACCAACCGGAATAATTCGGCGGGGTGCGCAACTCTTCGTTAATTTGTTCAAGCTCCGCTTTTGTTTCCTGTAAACATATTATATCAGGATTTTGGCTTTCGATATAAGGAAAAAGTCTATTTTCGTGAAAGACTTCATCAAAATGGCGTGTCGGATTTTGCCCGTTGATAGAACGTAATCCATTGATATTCCAAGAAATAATTTTCATATTATTTATCTATTTATTAAGAAAATGATTGTTCAATTCAATAATGTCGCAGACGAAACTGCGAGCTTCGCTCAATGGCAATTGTGTTTCTTTGTCGCAAAGTGCTTTTGAAGGGTCGGGGTGTGTTTCAAAAAATATTCCATCCACTCTGCAAGCGACAGCCGCCATTGCCAACTGACGGGCAAATTCACGATTTCCGCCGGAACATTCACCGATAGAAGGTTGCTGAACAGAATGTGTGGCATCGTAAATTACCGGATAGCCTAATTGCTTCATTATCAGTATATTTCTAAAATCAACCACCAAATCGTGGTATCCGAAGAATGTTCCCCGTTCGGTCAGCCAAATATCGTTACAACCTGATACTTTGGCTTTCTTAGCGGCTTTCCCCATATCTTCCGCCGCCATAAACTGTCCCTTTTTTATATTCATAGGCAATCCGGTTTTTGCCGCGGCGGTGATGAGATCGGTTTGTCTTGCGAGGAAGGCGGGTATCTGCAAAATTGAAACATACTTTGCGGCTAAATTGGCATCTTCCACGGAATGGATATCGGTAATGGTTTCAACCTCATATTTTTCACCAACTTCTTTTATCCAAGACAAAGCGGTTTCGTCACCAACACCGGTGAAAGAATCGGCACTTGTTCTATTTGCTTTTCTATATGATGCTTTAAATATAAAGCGGTGTTCGGGATATGCGGAAAAAATAACGCTAAGTTCCTCTGCGGTCTGCATAAGCATTTCGCGAGATTCCGCTAAACAAGGTCCTGCTATAAAAATCATAATCTATCCAAATTTACGTGAAAAATCAACATTTCCGCCCGATATAACTATACCGACGCGTTTTCCAATGAAACGTTTTTTATTATCCAATATTGCGGCTAAGCAAACAGCACTCGAAGGCTCAATAACAATCTTCATCCTTTCCCAAGTCAGTTTCATAGCCTCTTTTATTATATCATCATCAACTGTAATTATGTCATCCACATTCTTTATTATTATAGCGAATGTTTTATCACCGAGTGAAGTCAGTAGTCCATCGCAAATTGTATTTGGACCGGGCTGTGGTATGATATATCCGGCTTTGAATGAACGATAAGCGTCGTCGGCTCCTTTTGGTTCAGCGGCGATTACTTCGCAATCAGGACAAAGGGCTTTTGCTGAAATTGCGGAACCCGATAACAATCCGCCGCCACCGACGGGAGTCATAATAATGTCGAATATACCATAATCTTCGATTAGCTCTTTTACGGCTGTTCCCTGTCCGGCGATAACTTCAAAATTATTATATGGATGTATCACGTAAGAACCCTTCCCCTCGATAACTTTATTCAATGTTGTTTCGCGCGCTTCTAATGTTGGTTCGCAGAAAACTATCTCGGCACCATAACCACGGACAGCGTCAATTTTTACTGTAGGGGCATTATTGGGCATAACGATGGTCGCAGGAATGCCTCGCATTCGTGCGGCAAGAGCCAATGCTTGAGCGTGATTACCGGAGGAATGAGTTGCGACACCGCGCTTTGCTTGTTCGTCTGTGAGCGATAGAACGGCATTCGAAGCACCGCGGAATTTGAAAGCACCCACCTTCTGGAAATTTTCGCACTTAAAAAGTATTTCACAGCCTGTGAGATCGTTTATTGTTTGACAGCTCATTACGGGAGTTCGATGAATTTGCTGAGCAATTCGTTTATGAGCCTTTTCGATAATTTCAAAATTTACCATTATGTTTTCCTATATTTTTTGTATATATTTTATTGTAAACCAGACGTGGTTTCGTCCTCCATCAAATTCCCTTGAGGCATATTCGCAACCTAATTCCATTCGGCTTGATTTGTAGGCTAAAACCAAATCAGCCGATATATTAACCGTTAGTAATTTCATATCTTTATACGATAATACCATCGGACTATTTTCAAAAAAGAAATTCCCTAATAGGGTAGAGTTGTAGAAATTCACTTTTAATAATGCTTCGGTTACTAAAAAAGCGACCCAATCTTGGTCATCTTTTCCTAAAGTTAAATCATTGGAATCGAAATATTCGTCCAAAAAACCTAACCTCAGTTTTGAACCTAAAGTTACATTTGAATAGAGAGTTCCCAATTCAATTGATGTAGTTGTTATATTTTCTATAGAAGTATTGAGTTTTGCCAAATGCTCAATCTGCGCGGAAGCATCCAATAATAAACCATTTGATATTTGGTAATTCCAACCCTTTGGTATAGGAGCTTTTTTGGTTTGGCGGTGTATGAAAGATTGCACTTCGTAACCACCGGCGAGCGGTCCTATAACCCCGAAAAGCAACTCAAAATTAAGCTTTGTATTTGAATTTTTATTGGTTTGCTCTTGTTTAAAATCCAGGTATAATAATCCCGCATAAGGCCTGTCGAAATCCGATAAACTATCGCCGGTTATACTTGTAGGAGTGAAGATTTTATGATTCAAGGTTATCTCTGTAATCCTTTCTCCGAAAACACCGGGAAATATTTTGTTTGCCAACGAATTTAATCCGTGGCTCCGATACCCCAAGGAAATACCTTGCGAATAATAATAATCAGTGTTAAAAACCATATCGTTATCATAATTTAATATAACGTAGTTTTCCGCCGAAAGCGGAATAAAAGAGGAAAAAAATATCAAAGATAATATGATTTTATTTTTCATCTGGTATTTCAGTAATAGCTAATTTTTCAGCTTTTTTCAGGCTATTAAAAACCAATTCATAAGAATGATCAACCAATTCATAGAACAATTTCAGGTCAATATCCGAACCGGCTATTACTGTATTCCAATGCACTTTATTCATATGCCAACCGGGTATGATGGATTTGTAATGTTCCCTTAGGTCAATAGCCCTTTCCGGGTCGCATTTTAGATTGCACCGAAATGGTTTGTCGTCCAAATCTGTAAGCGAAAATATCTTAGATCCTACCTTAAAAACTAATGTCGTTTCGTCGAAAGGCAAGGCTTCGCTAACGCCTTTTTTCCCCAGACAATAATTCCTAAATATTTCGATATCCATAAGCAAACCCAAAATATTGTATAAACAGTATATAAATATTATAAAAAAAATGAATTCTTAAGCAGATAATTTATTGATATTGTGAGTATAAAAAATTTTAAAGTTTTAGATTTTATGCACAAATGGTAAAATAATTAAAATAAAATTTTGTATAATCCGTAAATATTCTTAGTTTTGACGATACCAAACGTGATAAATTTCATTTTGTTTAATATTTTCCATAAAAAAAGGTCTTACAATATTTATTAATCAGTCTTAAGTATTAATTAAATAATTAATCTTTATATGCTTATTTATAAAAATCCAACCTTGTAACTAATTTAAAAAAATCCATCCTTGAGATAGCTTATGATGAATCGAAAAAGAAAAACGGTAGTTGATCAAGTCCTGGTCGAAGTAAACGGCACCGGACTGATAGAAAAACCACCCAAACGGAATTACTCAGCTAAAGGCAGACCACCCAAATCAAAAAATCCCTACAAACAAAAACAAGAAAAAGCTCCATTTATGATGATGGACGAACCCGAATTCGAATTTGACGAGACCGATGAAGAAAAACAAACTCGCGAGGAGCTTACTTTGCAGGTTGAAACGGAAGATTTGAAATCGCGCCGAATAGTTGATATTACCCGATTAGCTCGCTTATCCGGTATTATTGATTATTCCGGTTTAACACGCGACGACCTAATTCAAAAAATCGCTCAGACGCGATTGACCGGCGCGGTTGTTGGTGTTGTACCTGTAGCTAAGGCGTTGAAATGCGTCGGTGTATTGGAAGTTATGACCGATGGATATGGCTTTATGCGCTCAACTGCCTATAATTACCTATCATCCGTTGATGACGTATATGTGTCTCCATCGCAAATAAAAAGATTTTGGCTTCGCACCGGCGACACAATCGAAGGAGAAGTTCGCCCACCAAAAGAATCCGAAAAATTCCACGCGCTTTTAAAAATTGATAATGTAAATTTTGTTCCACCAGAGGATATCAAAAATAGAGTAAATTTTGACAATCTTAAACCTTTGTTCCCTGACCAAAGATTGCATTTAGAAACAACCCGTACCGGTTATTCGATGCGTGTTGTTGATATGCTATGTCCTATTGGTAAAGGGCAGAGAGGTCTAATCGTTTCCCCGCCAAAATCCGGTAAAACAATTCTTCTAAAAGATATGGCGAATAGTATTTCAGCCAATCATCCCGAAGTAAAGTTAATCGTGCTTTTGATAGACGAACGCCCGGAAGAGGTTACCGATATGGAACGTTCGGTGCAAGCCGAAGTGGTGGCCTCAACGTTCGACGAGCCCCCTGATCGCCACGTCCAAGTAGCCGATATGGTTTTGGAAAAATCCAAACGTATGGTAGAAAGCGGTCACGACGTAGTTATATTACTTGACTCGATAACCCGTTTAGCAAGAGCGCATAATACTGTCGTACCTCACTCCGGTAAAATTTTATCGGGTGGTGTGGACGCGAACGCATTGCACAAACCAAAACGCTTCTTTGGCGCCGCTCGTAATATTGAGCGCGGTGGATCGCTGACGATTATTGCTACTGCTTTGGTCGAAACAGGTAGTCGTATGGACGAGGTTATTTTTGAAGAGTTCAAAGGAACAGGTAATATGGAATTAGTTTTGGATAGGAAACTATCGGAACGCAGAGTATTTCCTGCTATTGACATCAACCGTTCAGGTACTAGAAGAGAAGATTTGCTATACGATAGAGAAGAAATAAATCGCGTTTGGATATTAAGAAAAATATTGAACGAATTCAACTCTGTCGAGGCTATGGAATTCTTATTGAACAAGTTAAAGAATACCAGAACCAATCAGGATTTCTTCTTGACTATGAATAGTTAAAAAATAATTTTGCTATTTAAAAAAATAGTAGTATTTTTGAAATCTGTCCAAGTGACAGATGTCGGAGAGGTGGCGGAGTGGCTGAACGCACCGGTTTGCTAAACCGGCATAGTGGGAAACTGCTATCGAGGGTTCAAATCCCTCCTTCTCCACAAAAAACTTCTTGTGAAAGCAAGAAGTTTTTTGTGTTTTCAACCATTTTCAAACTATTTTGCACTATTTTCATTTATTTTTCTACACGAGAGAAAGAAATGGACTTTTCAGTTGTCTATATAGTAACCCTAAAGCAATTCCCTAAAAGCAGGGAAAATATAGGAAACGCCAACCTAATGTTCGCGTTTCCTTTTTTTTATAATTCTACTCAAAGAAAATTTAATCTCGTTACCAAGTCCTGCTTGGTAACGAAAATTTAGTCATCTTCTCTTTGTCAGAACCAAGATTTAAAGGATTTTTTGGATTAAAGGATTTGGTCGTCATTCCTGAAGGCATCGGGAATTCATCTTCGCAGTCTGAAAGCCGGAAATATGCCAACACAGGGTGTAAGCTCTATGACAGGAAAGCATATTTCGTAACTTCGGCACTTTGCTTTTGATATTCAACTTATACTACCGATATTGAATCCCTGACGGAATTCTTCTTCTTCGCATTCAAAATTCAAAATTTCTTGCCAAATTTACAATCCCTTCCCCATCCACTTCCATTTTAGCAGATATTTTGCCAATATGACAGTAAAACGTCGTTTGGCATAATTATTCTTATACTGCCTATATAACAATTTCGGTTATACTGAAAATATAATTGATGTTGTTCGTCCTTAGATTAGCACTCACTTCAATAGAGTGCTAATAATATTTGAAATTAACTTTTTAATGTTTTATAATTGAATTTTTTAGGAGATCTAAAAATGGCACTTAGACCATTACACGACAGAATATTAGTTCGTCCCGCAGAAGCGGAAGAAGTCACAAAAGGCGGAATAATCATTCCCGATACAGCCAAAGAAAAACCACAACAAGGCGAAATCATCGCCGTTGGTAAAGGCAAAATCGCAGAAGATGGAAAATTGATCGCTATGGAATTGAAAATCGGCGATGTTATATTATACGGAAAATACTCAGGTACAGAATTTACAGTAGAAGGCGAAAGCTTATTAATGATGCGCGAAAGCGATGTATTTGCAGTAGTTGAATAAATTAATAATTAAATAAAAGGAAAGAAAAATGTCATCAAAAATAATTACATTCGATACCGATGCTCGTAATGATTTGAAAAACGGTGTTGACAAATTAGCAAATGCTGTTAAAGTTACGTTAGGACCAAAAGGCCGCAACGTTGTTATAGATAAAAAATACGGCTCACCAACAATCACTAAAGACGGTGTAACTGTAGCCAAAGAAATCGAATTAGAAAACCCTGCAGAAAATCTTGGCGCTAATATGGTTCGCGAAGTTGCTTCCCGCACATCGGACGTTGCCGGCGACGGAACTACAACTGCGACAGTTTTAGCTCAAGCAATTTACCGCGAAGGTTTGAAAAACGTTACCGCCGGTGCTAATCCTATGGATTTGAAACGCGGAATAGACATCGCTGTTAAAGCAATTAATGCCGGTTTGGTAGAATTAAGCCGTGAAGTACAAGGCAAAAAAGAAATTTCTCAAGTTGGTAGTATTTCCGCTAACAACGACCCTACAATCGGTGAATTGATTGCCGAGGCTATGGAAAAAGTCGGTAAAGACGGCGTAATTACAGTTGAAGAAGCGAAAGGCACAGATACTACTATGGAAACAGTTGAAGGTATGCAATTCGACCGCGGTTATTTATCAGCTTACTTCGTTACAAACGCCGACTCGATGGAAGCGAAATTGGATGATCCTTATATCTTGATTTATGACAAAAAAATCTCTACAATCAAAGATTTACTGCCAATCTTAGAAAAAACATCTCAAGCAGGTCGCTCATTGTTGATCATTTCTGAAGATATCGAAGGCGAAGCCTTAGCTACATTAGTTGTAAACAAATTACGCGGTACATTGCGTATAGTTGCTGTTAAAGCTCCGGGCTTCGGCGACAGAAGAAAAGCAATGTTGGAAGATTTGGCTGTTTTAACCGGTAGTACGGTAATAAGCGAAGAAAAAGGCTTTAAATTGGAAAACGCCACTTTGTCATATTTGGGTACCGCAAAAACTATTATCGTTGACAAAGACAACACTACAATCGTTGAAGGCGCTGGCGAATCGGAAGATATCAAACGCCGCGTTAACGAAATTAAAGTTCAAATGGAAAACACAACCTCCGATTACGACCGTGAAAAATTGCAAGAACGCTTGGCTAAATTAGCAGGTGGTGTTGCCGTTTTGAAAATTGGTGCCGCTTCGGAAGTGGAAATGAAAGAAAAGAAAGCACGTGTTGAAGATGCTTTACACGCAACCCGTGCCGCTGTAGAAGAAGGTATCGTACCGGGTGGTGGTGTGGCTTACTTGCGCGCCGCTTTGAAATTGGACGCTATCAATTTGGACAATATTGACCAAATGACAGGCGTTAAAATTATTCGCCGTGCTATCGAAGAACCTTTACGCCAAATCGTAACTAACTGCGGCGGAGAAGCTTCTGTAGTTGTGAATAACGTGAAAGAACACACCGGTGCGTACGGTTACAATGCCGCAACCGATACTTTCGGCGATATGTTCGAAGAAGGTGTAATTGATCCGACTAAAGTTAGCCGTGTAGCATTGGAAAATGCCGCATCGGTTGCCGGTTTGATGCTTACTACCGAATGTACTATCGTTGAAAAACCTGAAGCCTCAGCTCCTTCTATGCCTGGTGGTATGGACGGTATGGGTGGTATGGGCGGAATGATGTAATACGAACTTCGTTCGCGCGTATTTAATCAGATGTCCAATACTTCGAAAGTATTGGACATCTTTTTTATATCATAGTAAAGAATCTATTGCAAAATTTTTCAAGTTAGAGTTTAAAAAATTTGTAAATCACTATAAATTTAGTATTTTTGTAACATTATAATTTTAGTATCACATAAATGGTAAAAATGACTAAATTAATATTTGAATGGGATAGCGAAAAATCAAAATCCAATCTTCATAAGCACAGTGTTTCGTTTGAAGAGGCTATGTCGGTATGGGACGATGAATATGCGGGCTTCCTTCACGATCCTGTCCATTCAATTGATGAAGATAGATATATTATGATTGGATATTCAAAAAAAAATAATCTGTTATTTATATCGTTTACTGAAAGAAAGAATAAAATTAGATTAATTAGCTCAAGAAAAGCAACAAATTATGAACGGAAAAGGCATGAAGAAAATTCAAGAAAATACTGATTTAATAGATGACGAGCTTTTACCGGAATACGATATTGACTATACAAAAGTCAAACGGAATCCATATTTCAAAAAGAATCGTACATTTGTCGAAATAGATGAAGAAGTTGCTAAAGTTTTTTTAACTTCCGAGAACGTCAACAAAGTTCTTAAAGCAATTGCAAAATCATTACCAAAAAGTACAGCCGCAATGTAACACTAACTACGTTCGCTTTATATTAACCAGATGTCCAATACTTCAAAAGTCTTGGACATCTTTTTTAGGTGGGGTGAATTATCAATCTTATAACTTGTTTCTTTTTTTATTTCTGAAAAATCGTTTACCTATTATATAATAACTTTAACCATTTTGCTCATCAAAAACTTATCATTACATTCCTCAATCACTATAAAATTATATGTTTTTGAGCATATATCCAAATAATTAGGCTGATTATTTTTTTAATTAGAATATTCAAATTAATTTTGCATTATGAATGAACTACAACATATTATTGCTTTACTTTCGCGAGAAATTGTAGAGCTCGAAGAATCAGCTAAAGAGCAATTTAGCTTTAACGAGCTCACTTTGACACAAATGCATTATCTCGAAACAATTAACCATCTCAGAAATCCCAATTTAACCGAATTGGCGTTCGATATGAACCTAACCAAACCTTCGGTTACAGTAGCGATAGATAAATTAATTGAAAAAGAATATGTATATAAGGTAAAGTCGGACGAAGATAGAAGAAGTATGCATTTACACCTTACCGAAAAGGGTAAATTGCTAAATCAGATGCACGATTATGCTCATAAAATGTTAGCAGAAAGGATGATAACAGCTTTGGATGATAGTGAATTATCGGCATTGAAACATCTATTATATAAATACGTAAATCGGAAATAATATTTTTTGAATAATAGTTAGAATATTCTAACATAAAATTTTACTTTAGAATTTAAAATTATGAATGTAACTTTCGAATCAGAAAAATTTAAAGGATTAACTGAACAACAGGTTAATGAGAAAATTAAAAATGAAGGGTATAATGAGTTAAACTCATCTAAACCCAAAAACCTCTTTTCAATTATGATAGGTGTGGTTAAAGAGCCTATGTTTATGCTTTTGGTTGCCTGCGGAGCATTATACCTTATTTTAGGCGATGTAACTGAAGGCTTGATGCTTTTAGGTTTCGTTTTTGTAATTATGGGTATAGAGTTTTTTCAGGAAAGGAAAACTGAAAAAGCACTCGACGCTTTAAAGGATTTGGCCAGTCCGCGAGCTTTGGTCATCCGAGATGGTGCAGAGCACCGAATACCGGGGCGCGAAGTTGTAACCGAAGATATGGTCTTATTGCAAGAGGGCGATCGCGTTCCTGCCGATGGTACATTACTATATTCCATTAACTTGAAAGCAGACGAATCGTTATTGACCGGTGAATCTGTTCCCGTTGATAAAATCGAATGGGATGGAGCAAAAGAAGATGTTACACCCGGCGGCGACGACCTTCCTTTTGTATATTCAGGTTCGCTAATAGTTCAAGGTACCGGTATTTATAAAGTATCACGAACAGGTATGAATACTGAAATTGGAAAGATAGGTAAATCAATAGAAGATGTAAAAGAAGAACCTACAAAACTGAATAAAGAAATGGGTACATTGATTAAACGAATCGCGATAATCGGAGCTATGTTATGTATTATAGTTGTTTGCGTTTTTACAATTACTCGCGGTAGTCTGTTAAATGGTTTCCTTGCAGGTATAACCTTAGCAATGGCAATGTTGCCTGAAGAATTCCCAGTGGTTTTAACTGTATTTTTAGCTATTGGCGCTTGGAGAATGTCCAAGAAAAGCGTTTTAACCCGCAAACCTTCCGCAATTGAAACATTAGGTTCAGCAACAGTACTTTGCACGGATAAAACGGGTACATTAACCCAAAACAAAATGACAATCACACAACTCTTTAATTGTAATGACATTCTCCGTGTTGATAAAGAATTGCGCGACGATTATCACGAAATTATTGAATATGGTATTTTATCAAGCCAATCTTCACCATTCGACCCGATGGAAAAAGCAATCACTAATCTTGGCGAGCAGTATTTGAAAAATACAGAACATATCCATAATGATTGGACAATGATTAAAGAATATGCTTTATCAAGAGAGCTCTTAGCAATGTCTCGTGTTTTCAAAAATAATACTACTCAGGAATTAACTATTGCTACAAAAGGAGCTCCTGAAGCAATATTTGATCTTTGTCATTTGGATAAAGCGGCTATTGAAAAATACGAAAAAGCAGTTAGCGAAATGGCGTCATCGGGTTTAAGGGTTATCGGTGTAGCAAAAGCTTTGATAGACTCAAAAGTATTACCGGAAATACAACACGATTTTGATTTCGAATTTATCGGATTAATTGGATTAACGGACCCAATTCGCGATACAGTCCCTGCCGCTGTAAAAGAGTGCTATCAAGCCGGTATTCGCGTGATTATGATAACCGGTGATTATCCTGCTACCGCCAAAAATATCGCTCAAGAAATAGGTCTTAAAGACTACGACCAATGCATTACCGGAGCAGAGCTTACAGCAATGAGCGAGGAAGAATTAGCCGAAAAGATAAGATATGTTAACGTTTTCGCTCGAGTTATACCGGAACAAAAATTAAAAATCGTAAACGCATTGAAGAAAAATGGCGAAATAGTTGCAATGACTGGTGATGGTGTCAATGATGCACCTGCGCTCAAAGCTTCAAACATTGGAATTGCTATGGGTGAAAAGGGCACCGATGTTGCACGTGAAGCTTCATCACTTGTACTTATGGATGATAATTTTTCATCAATAGTGGGTGCAGTAAGAATGGGGCGCCGAGTATTCGATAATCTGCAAAAAGCGTTGGGCTATATTTTTGCTATACACGTTCCGATAGCCGGTCTTTCACTAATACCCATTTTCTTTGCCAAACTACCATTAATTCTTTGGCCTGTTCATATTGTGTTTCTTGAATTAATCATTGATCCGGCTTGTTCCGTAATTTTTGAAGCCGAAAAGGAAGAAAAAAATGTAATGAATAGACCCCCAAAAGACATTAATGAGCCTTTTTTTGGTGCCAAAAAAATATTGACGAGTTGTTTACAAGGTGTTTCAATTTTAGTAATAGTATTTACAGTATATTTCTACGGTGTTTCAATTGGAATGCTTACCAACGAAGTCAGAACACTATCGTTCGTCACTTTAATAGCCGGCAATATTGGTGTTATTATGTCGAATCGCTCTTGGAGCAGGAATATATTTCAGATAATTGTATCGCCAAATAAAACTGTAAAATGGGTAGTCGGAGGCGCTATTTTCTTTTTAATACTAGTATTGGAAGTTCCATTTTTAATCAATTTATTTCAATTTGCAAAAATATCAATAGTTGAAGGTCTTCTTTGCGCCGGTATGGGATTTGCAAGTATAATTTGGTTTGAGGTATATAAACTCTTTAAAAACAAAAAGGATTTCAACAAAGCAATAGTTAAAATACCGTAGTAGTATTATTATTTTTTAATAATCTTGCTTGTAAAGTATTTTCTTCGTAATTTGGTATAATATAAAAGAAATAAATTTTAAAAAGAACAATGCAATTAAGTAAAAAATCAATTTTAATAGCCGAAGATGAGTATATAAATTTCTTATATATGAAAGAAGTTTTAAAGGCACTCAATATGAACATTCTACACGCTCCTAATGGCCTTGAAGCAGTTAGCTTATGTAAAAGTGACGATAGTATAGTATTGATTTTAATGGATATAAAAATGCCATTAATGAACGGATATGAAGCAACAAGAATCATCCGTAAAGACAAACCTGACTTACCAATAATTGCCCAAACAGCTTTCGCATTAGAGGAAGATAAGAAATTGACTTTGGACTGTGGCTGTAATGACTATATTTCGAAGCCATTTACTAGAGAAGCATTGAATGCAATCGTGAAAAGACATTTAAAAATTTGAGCCATCAAAAAAAGACCATTATGCAAAACACAAATCCTGAAATTTTTCATATTTCTAAAAATCAAGCTATACCGGAAGGAAGTTATCGAGCCGATGAACTAAGGCCATCCATATTTGAACTAATTAAAAAAGATTACCCTGATTTTACAAAAAAATCTTATATCTCAATTGAAGAGCATAATAAATATAGGATGCGTCAGCTTTCGATGATAATAGAGCAAGAAAAGGGCGATGTTGACAAATTGGAACAAGAAGTAGTTGATGCCATTACTAATAACAAGTTATTATCGGAAAACATAGAAGAAGATATTGAAGATAATTTTACTACCGCGCAGAAAATCGCCGACAAGGTTGCCGGTTTTGGCGGTAGTTGGAAATTTATCATAGCATTCTTTGTTTTTATTCTAATATGGATGTTAATAAATATATGGTTATTAATAAGCAAGCCTTTCGACCCATACCCGTTCATACTTTTAAATTTAATTTTATCCTGCTTAGCCGCTATACAAGCACCTATAATTTTGATGAGTCAAAACCGTCAAGAAGAAAAAGACCGAATTAGGAACGAGCACGACTATAAAGTGAATTTGAAATCAGAGTTGGAAATTAAAATTCTAAATGAAAAAATTGACCATTTGATAGTAAACTATAATAGACGGATGTTTGAAACCCAAGAGTTGCAAACCGATATACTTAATGATATGATGAACGATATTCATACCTTAATGAAAAACAAGAATGATTAAAATGGCTTGGATATATTTATTTTTAGCAGGTGTATTAGAAATAGCTTGGGCTGTGGGAATGGTATATACATCAGGTTGGACTAAACTGGTGCCAAGTATATTGACTTTGCTTGCTATGGTAGTTGGAATATATTTGTTGTCTATTGCTATAAAAACTATTCCCTTGGGTACTGCCTATGCCGTCTGGACAGGAATTGGTACTGTAGGGACAGTAGTGTACGGTATTTTGTTCTTTAAAGAACCGGTGGACATTATCCGCGTCATTTGTATATTATTGATAGTCGTTGGTATTGTCGGTCTAAAACTTTTTTCTAAATAAATTATAATAAATCATAATAGATATCGAGGTAAAAAATGGCTGAATTTGAAAATTTCATTCAGGATGAACAGGATCCAAAAGTTGTTGAAAAAGTGTTAGGTAAGATTTCCAGCTTATTAACAACGGGAGAGACCGTCCAATATATAGCGGTACAAAAAAAGCCTGTAGCAAATATAACTCCTGAAAGCATTGTATTAACTACTAAAAGAATAATTATCTGTAAACCAAAGAACTTAGGTCTAACAATGGAATTTATTGAATTCTTTTGGAAAGACGTAAGCAATTGCCAAATGAAAGAAGAACTCTTCGGTGCAAGCTTCACAATCAAACCGGCATACGGTGAAATTTACCCAATTGAATATGTTCCCAAAACACAAGTACGCAAATTGTATAAAATAGCACAAGAACAAGAAGAACAACAACGCGAGATAATCAGAGAACGGGATCTTGAAGAAAAAAGGGCTTCTGCGGGAAGTGTATATATGACTCAAGCTTCAACATTACCAGAAGTTACAAATGCGATTTCCGAGCCTGTCGCAGAATTACCACAAGAACCGCAAGCTACCGAATTGAAACAGGATGATGTTATGGCTTCACTCCAAAGATTAAAAACATTATTTGAAGCAGGATTGTTAACTCAAGAAGAATTTGATTCAAAGAAATCAGAAATTCTATCAAGGTTTTAAAATCATAAAACGAAATTCAAAAACTATGGATTGATAGTTATAGTTGGTAACTGATTATAAAATAAGATACTAATACACTTATATGTGACTATATGAGTGTATTTTTTTGTCTTCGCTTCTAAGCATTGTTTATTGTATTTTCTAAAATATGCTTATTAGTTCACTCATCAGAAATCAAAATAGCAGCATAAAAAATGGATTGTGCAAAAATCGTGATTGATAGTTATATCACTAGTAAATAATATACTTCTATTAATATTTAATAATCCGTATTTGTAAAATCAAGGCGCTTTTTTAGTATTTATGTTTGTTTTTGTTAAATAATATGTAATTTTGAAGATATACTAAATACAAATTTGAAAATTAAGATATTTATAAATGACGAATTTAAGTGAAAAAATAGAGGTTCCGAAAACCATA
Source organism: Kapaibacterium sp. (SeqCode) (assembly GCA_038206725.1). Taxonomy (GTDB): domain Bacteria; phylum Bacteroidota; class Ignavibacteria; order Kapaibacteriales; family UBA2268; genus JBAXXL01. The sequence continues at coordinate 19,634 of JBBRAO010000011.1, read as the reverse complement.
CCTTCATTGACAATTGGAAACTTAGTGATAAACCCACCGATTATTCAGGGCGGTATGGGTGTTCGAGTTTCCGGACCCAATTTAGCTGCGGCGGTCGCAAACGAAGGTGCTGTTGGCACAATAGCAAGTGTTGGATTATCAGACTATATAAATAACCCTAATGCCGCATTTGATGGTCAAACTACTGAAGCATTAAGAGATGCTATACGCAAAGCAAAATCTAATTCTAACGGGGTTATAGCAGTCAATATACTTGTTGTATTGTCCAATTATGAAGAATTAGTTAAAGTTTGCGTCGAAGAAAATGTTGATATTATTGTTTGTGGTTCAGGTTTACCACTTGATTTACCCAAATATACTCAGGGTTCTGATGTTAAAATCATTCCAATAGTTTCATCAACGCGTGCATTCAATATAATTTACCAAAAATGGAAAAAGAATTATAATAAAATCCCTGATGCTGTTATCGTCGAAGGTGTTGAAGCCGGCGGACACATTGGATTTTCTTATGATGAAATAGTCAACCATACTGCACCTAAACTTGAAACAATAGTTACCGAAATGGTAGATATGATGAAATCTCTCGATGAGAAAATTCCAATCATTGCAGCTGGTGGCATTTTTACAGGTGATGATATCGCGAGATTTTTGAAATTGGGAGCCTCGGGCGTTCAGATGGCAACTCGTTTTGTTTGTACTGATGAATGTGATGTTGACCTCAAATTCAAAGAAGCCTACATAAATTCAGAAATAGATGATTTGGAAATTATTAAAAGTCCGGTAGGTTTACCGGGTAGAGTAATTAAAAACAATTTTGTTATAAGGATACTTAACGGAGAAACTTCTCCATTCAATTGTCCGTATAGATGTCTTCGTACTTGTAACCCAAGACAGGCGCCTTACTGTATTGCTCGAGTTTTGAGCAGTTCAGCACAGGGTATATTTGACAATGCTTTTGCATTTGCAGGATCCAATGCATATAGATGTACTGAGATTGTATCTGTAAAATCATTGATTGCAACTTTGAAACGAGAATTACTGGCCGCTTTTTAGCACAATACAAAGACCTTTACATATATATACTGCAAAATTCCGAAATGAATTTTTGAGAGTTATATTAATTTATTTTTATAAATCATTTTATATTCATAATTTCATTTTCTTATCTAACAATTAACATTAGATTAAAAAAATGAATTTATTTAATCCATAAACAAGTAACATTATGAATGAATTAGTTAATATTGTAATTATTGGAACCGGTAGATTTATACCGGAAAACATTGTAAAAAACGAGAGCTTCCTTCAAAATGAATTTTATGATGCAACCGGTGCAAGAATCGCTCGTTCTAATCAGGAAATCATTGAAAAATTTCAAGAGATAACTGAAATTGAAGAGAGACGTTACGCTGATGATGAACACGTAACATCGGATTTAGCTTATTTTGCCGCTAAAGACGCATTGGAATCTTCCAATACTGATATGGAAACTCTTGATTACATAATCGTAGCACATAATTTCGGCGATGTAAAAAAAGATAATCCAAGAACAGATATTGTACCTACGTTAGCCTCACGAGTAAAAGCTAAATTAGGAATTAAAAACCCTTTAACAGTTGCTTATGATATTCCTTTTGGATGTCCGGGTTGGTTACAAGGTGTTATTCAGGCAAATTATTTTATAAAATCCGGTGATGCAAAGCGCGCTTTGATTATCGGTGCTGAAACTTTATCAAGAATTTCTGATCCACACGATATAGATAGTATGATATATTCTGATGGTGCAGGTGCAGTAATCATTGAGCAACAAATCAGTGATACCCCCGCCGGAATTTTATCTCACATAACGCGTTCCGATACGATAAAACACGCTTCTCTGCTCACAATGGCTCAATCATATAATCCTAACTATGGAAAAGAAACTTTATTTTTGAAGATGAATGGTCGTAAGCTCTATGAATACGCATTAACCACCGTTCCGGGTGCGATAAAAGATTGTATTGATAAAGCTGGTTTAAAACTTTCGGACATCAAGAAACTTCTTATTCATCAAGCAAATGCAAAGATGGATGAAGCGATTTTGCAAAGATTGTTGAAGCTTTATGATACTAAAGAAGCACCGGAACATATAATGCCTATGACAATTGCCAAATTGGGTAATAACTCAGTTGCGACTATACCAATTTTATTGGATCTTTTGCAGAAGGGCAAATTAGAAAATCATTCATTCGATTCAGGTGATATTTGTGTTTTAGCATCAGTTGGAGCAGGGATGAATGTGAACGCTGTTGTTTATAAATTCCCATAAACATTGGTTTTAGTCATAAATAATTTTTATTATTTCCAAACAGCATCGTTTGAAAAACCTAAAATAGCCAAAGCCGATATTTAAACGATATCGGCTTTTATTAGCTTTAATCGAAAATCCTGGACTATTCTATAAAGTAGAGGCCAATAAATTATATTTAATTGATCAGTAATTCTTTCCATAAAAATGTAGATATTTTCAAAAAAAAAGTTAATTTTATATTTTTGATAATGATATTCCGAAAAAAATAAGTTTTAAGTAATCTGTAAAGAACAAGGCACAAACAAAACGGACAATCTAAATATGAAAATAATACTGGCTATAGGCGCGGGTAGTTTTTTGGGTGGGGTATCCCGATACCTTATTTCTCAATTTGTACAAGCAAAGTTTCTATCTACTTTTCCTTTCGGAACTTTTGTGGTTAATATAACAGGATGTTTGCTTATCGGTCTTGTATTTGGGCTTAGTGAAAGAGGTAACATTTCACCTGAATGGCGCTTGTTCTTGGCAACAGGATTTTTAGGGGGATTCACAACATTTTCCGCTTTTTCCAATGAAACAATTGCAATGCTTAGAGATGGACAACTATTATCCGCGGCTACTTATGTTGGCGCAAGTGTCCTAGTTGGACTTGTGGCTACCTTTATCGGCTTTTCAATCACTAAATTGGTATAACAATGAAAAATAACCCAAACGCTAAACTACTTCGGATATTCATCGGTGAATCGGACAAACTTGCTCATCAACCCCTATATGAAGTAATTGTATATGAAGCTAAGAAGCAAGGGCTTTCGGGTGCAACAGTTACGAGAGGAATTATGGGCTTTGGACCCAATTCAAAAATCCACACAGCAAAATTGTTTGATATTTCTTCCGATTTACCATTGATAATCGAAATTGTCGATACCGAAGAAAAAATTAGAAATTTTGTTTTGATAGTTGAAAATTTATTCGAGAAAACAAAATCCGGTGGTTTAATAACAATTGAAAAAGCTGAAGTAATAAGATATAAACCGGGTATGTAAATGAAGAATCTTATCTTAGGGTCTATGATCGGCGGCATTGTTGGCTCAGTTTATGAATGGCATAATATCAAAACTACAGAGTTTCCACTTTTTAACGGAAAGAACTTTTTTACAGACGATAGTGTGATGACATTTGCAACAATGGATTGTATTCTCCACAAATTAGACTACACGGTAGTATATCAATCTTACGGCAGAAATTTTCCGGATCGCGGTTATGGTGGAAGGTTTGTGAAGTGGATAGATGAAGAATCGCCAAAACCGTATAATAGTTGGGGTAATGGTTCAGCTATGCGCGTGAGTCCCGTAGGTTGGGCTTATGATTCATTGGAAGAAATTTTAATAGAAGCAAAACGAAGCGCCGAAGTAACCCACAACCATCCCGAAGGAATCAAAGGTGCTCAAGCCACAGCGTCGGCAATATTTTTAGCAAGAACCGGTAAAACCAAAGCCGAAATAAAAGAATATATAAAAGATACATTCGGTTACGATTTGGATAGGAGCATAGACGAAATTAGAGCAATTTTTGCATTTGATGAAAGCTGTCAAGGCACAGTTCCGGAATCAATAATAGCATTTTTGGAAAGTACCGATTTTGAAAGCGCAATCCGGTTAGCCATATCGCTCGGAGGTGACAGCGACACGCTTGCTTGTATATCAGGAAGTATAGCCGAAGCGTATTACAAAGAAATACCCGAAAAGATAATAGAAAATGTAATGAATATTATTCCACGGGAAATGATAGAATTAATTGAAAAATTTTCAGAAAAATATGGATATTAAGAGGGAATTATGAATAAAAATATACTTGTATTATTAGTATTATCTTTGTTGTTAACAGCTTGTGATTCAGATTTTTGGAATAAAAAGATTGATTTTGGCAAAGCCGTTAAAGATGTCAAAGAAACCGTTAGTCCAAAAGAAAAGAAAGAAAAGAAGGTTGACACGACCGGACTTTGGAGTGATATTGAAAAGGACCCTGTCAATACCGATAACTCCGACAAACCACTCATCAATGACAAAAATGAACAGAAAATTTGCTATTTGATTTTTGATCTTCCCGAAGTAAAGGAACGCGCTAAATATATTGAAAAGCAAACCAAAGGTGCGCGACGTATGATTGTTTGGATTTATGCGAGTCCAAAGGAATTAAACGAACAGTGTTACTGGGTAAAAGCCGGCGTGGACAACGGCACGAACTATGTAGCGCACTTTAATTTCTACGTTTATCCAAAAACCAACGAAATAAAATTCTACGATGTGGTAAACGACACAGTAATCAGTCTTTCTGCTTGGCGGAAAGAATTGAGGGAAGCGAAATAGATGATACATAGAAACATATTAATCAATTCGATACTTATATTCGTAATAGGGTCAATTTTAATTTATTCTATGTTTATCGGCATTGTTATTAGAACATTGCTCAATCTACCCGCACCTGCCTTTATTAGCTTGATAGCCGCGATTTGTAGTCCGTTTGCTTTTCTTTCGGGTTTGGGGTCGGCTTTTGGAACAAAGTACCCCCTTGACAGCGCAAACAAGGAATTTGGCAAATTGAATAAACTGTATATCGCGCCGTTTATTTCCTTTGCTATGATAGTTGTCGTTAACAGGCTTTTGGTCTATGGATTTTATTGGAATTGACTTGTAATTAATAACCTTAATTGTGATATAAATATGAAAAAAATCTACTTCTCCGCATTCTTAATTTGTTTACTTTTTCCAATTAGCGATAAAGCATTCGCGAAATTAATAACCGCAACTCCTGAAAACTATAAAACATCTTTAACTTTATTAACCGCCGGCGATACACTTTGTTTAACCGCCGGGACTTATACGAATAGCCTAAAATTGGTTGATAGAAACGGAACTGATACGCAACCAATAGTAATTATGGGTAGCAGTGATTTATACACCACCGTTTTCGAAGCAAAGTCGGGTGTTAATACCCTAAGCCTCACCAAATGTTCCTATATCATAATTAAAAATCTTCAGTTGGATGGGTTAAATTTAGCAGTGGATGCGGTGAAAGCCGAAGGTACCGCCGGTAATTGGGCTCATCATATAACTTTGGAATATTTGAATATCATAAATTATGGCAATAATCAGCAGATTGTAGGAATTAGTACCAAATGTCCGGCTTGGAATTGGATTATTCGTAAAAATAGGATAATTGGTGCAGGAACGGGGATGTACCTCGGTAATTCCGATGGCGGCAAACCATTTGTAAATGGAATTATCGAATATAATTATATAGCAAATACAATCGGATATAACATTGAAATCAAGCACCAATTGGATGGCGTTCGCGACGAGTTTGAAGGAACTGCGGTAAACGGAAAAACCATTATCCGTCAAAATGTTTTCTCCAAGGAAGCTAATGGTTCGTCGGGTAGTTCGGCAAGACCAAACCTGTTAGTCGGTGGGTGTCCACAAAAAGGATGGGGCGTAAATGATTATTACGAAATTTATGGCAACTTCTTTTGGCAAAATCCAAATGAAGCCTTATTCCAAGGAACGGGAAATATCAATTTGTATAATAATATCTTTGTAAATCACAATAATTCAGAAGATTTTCGGGCTGTTTACATAAGTTCGCAAAATGGTGTTGAACCTCAGAATATAAAGATTTTTCATAACACGGTTTGGGTAAAAAATACGAAGGGCGGAATTAGGCTTTACAGCGCAAACACAAAATATCTGCAATATTGCTATGCAAATGCTGTATTTGCGACCGCTCCAATCACCAATTTTGATAATATGGAAGACAATATAACTGATACCTATGAAAATGCGTCGAAATATGTGTTGTCAGCTACTAAGGACATCAATTCACTCAGCTTATACCCTAAAAATGGTCAACTTGCGGGACAAGCTTCTTCGAACGATATTTTCCAAACTCTCCTTTGGTGGAATAAAGATTTCAATGGCGACTCAAGCGACTGGACTTTCAGAGGCGCATATTCGGGGAGTGGGGATAACAAGGGATGGAAATTGCAATTGGATACAATGCCTACTCTTAAGGGAGCTATTACATCGGTTTTGGAAAATAGGGCAGGGCTTGCAATCAATGTTTACCCCAACCCATTTTCAGAAAAAATTACTATATGTACAACGAAACTCGAGCAATCGCAACTCATTATATCTAATTTACTGGGCGAAGTAATCTATAAAACCGAAATAACGAACCAACAAACCGTAATTGATTTAAGCCACATTAGTAAAGGAGTCTATTTTCTGAAAATAATAAACTGCGAAAATTGTTATTCGACAACGATTTTGAAAATATAGCGCAGAAATCAAAAATAATTTCATAAATTAGTATATATTTATTTTATCAATTTAGGAAATACAATGAAAAACTTTTTCTTACTAACGTTAATTTCATTAATATCGGCGGTTGTGGTATTTGCTAAAGATCCGATATGTATTCTTCCAAATTCCGCTCAAGGAATAATATTAGAGAAATATAATCAACCGATTCAAGAAATACAGTTGTATAAAGTTGAACCCAACAAATTACAATCAGGCGATATAATAACTGTTTTTTTACAAAACAATATTACAGACCAAATTTATTACGGTCAGACCAACGAAATCAAAAAGATAAATACAAGTCATACAATCTATGACGGGAAGTACTCTGTTTATAAAATAAATACCGGAACTAAAACCCTTGAAAAAGTTTTACCTGCTTATGAAGCCACTGATAAATGTAAGCTTGCCTTAGCGGAATCACCCGAATGGATTCGCAAAGATTTAGCAATAAATTTTGAATTGCTCGGCACGAAAGCCGATACCTTTGCTAATTTGATTTTGGGGTCGGCTAAAGTTCTAAAGGATGAAATTGCATTTCAAATAGCAAATTTATCAATACAAGCACTTACAAATTCAAGATTTATGAAAAATATTAATTTATTAAAGCAAAACGCTGAAATGATTTATGAATTAGATCCTCAATTGAAATATGTAAGGTTAAAGGAGTATGCCGATTATACTACAACTGAATATAAGATAAAAACGGCCTCGGGTTATGTATGGAAAGAAATACCTCGTGATATTTATTACTGGTATGTTGTAATGCCAAAGCTTTCTGAGGAAGGCTTATGGTCGGAAGATAATCTGAATGATCCCCAACAAAGAACTTATGGTTATTTTTGGAAAGATTATATTTGGAATAACCCTAATCCAAACTATGATTATACAAATGTAAACGTGAAAACTGCTGTGGGAGAAGTAAAAACCATTATGAAATTTCAAGATATGATGACAAATGCTGAATACCTTTGGGACGGCGTTAAAACCTATAAATATTTTGGCAGAGAAATAGCTAATACAGATGGCGCATTAGATATGCTCTGCAATTGGGCGTCAAGGGCAATACCACTTGATGCTGAAGCTAATAAGGCAAGAGCAATAAATCCTTGCCAAATATTGTATCAACATCGTGGGAATTGCGGGGAAGATGCTTACTTAATCACGGCCGCCGCTAGAACAGCCTTGATTCCTGCTATTTATCAAGGCACTATGCGTGAAGACCACGTATGGGGCGGATTTTGGGAAGAAGGATGGCAACATTTTGAATTTTTCCGTGGGGGTTTAGTTACTTCAGGTTGGGGATGGACTTCGTTCGATCCGGCATTTTATGAAACCCTTGCGCCAGATTACTGGGTGTTATCTATCATTCAAGGTTGGAGAGCCGACGGTTGGCAATTAAACAATACTGAACCTTATACCAAAACCTGCGATGTTAAGCTTAGCATCGTTGACAAAGCTACTAATTTACCAATACCCGATCTGCAAGTTTTAATATTTGCTTCTCCCGGTCATCCAGGAGATAACAATGTGGCCTATAGTGGCACATTTTACACCGGCAAAAGTGGCGTGATCGAATTTAAAGCCGGCGACGCAAAATTGTACTTTGTTCAGGTTTACAACAAATCTCTTGGTTATTCGCCAAGCGAAACAAATGTCTTCCGCGTCAATACTAATTTATCATTGGCAAATGCTCAATATAGTGGTTTAATTCAGATAGACAATTATAATTTGCCAAAAAATAATTTCCAAAAAGTGCCATTACCTGAAAAATCAAATTTTGGTCTTCATGTTAAATTTCAATCTGATGAAATTATAAGTAACGAATCTCTAAAGGATGCCCAAAGAAGCCGTTTTAAAAAATGGGGCGATTCAACCGCCGGTAATGTTGATATGTTTTTACTCGATAAAATAAACTATGCAAAATTCAAAGGTTCTGCTCAATTTAACGCATATTTCCCTTATACAAAAGTCAACAAAGCAGACATATTGTTCGCCATTCCTGAAGATAATGAAGAATGGTACTTTGTTGTTTCGAATAAAACTTCTCTATCAAATTATGAATACTTGGATGGTGAAATCAGCTTAGTCGAAGGCGAAATAAAGGGAATAGAGGGTAAAATAGACGATGCAGATGTTAGCGTTCAATCATGCAAAGATATTAATTTAATTAATGATATTTCCATTTCTCCCAATCCTGCATCCGATTATATAAATGTAACAATTCCCGGCAATGATTTATTAATTTCGCAATCTAAAACAATTGAGATTTACTCATCAATTGGAGTCTTAATAAAGAAGTTGAACATTGAGGCAATTAATTTAAATAGTCCATTTCAAATACCTGTCAGTGAATTATCTTCGGGAGTTTATTATATAAAATTAAATGCTTGTTCCGGATCCAAGCAATTTACTATTGTTCGATAATTCTTATCCAAAATTGAATTTACAAAAAAATCCTTCTTGTAATAAGAAGGATTTTTTAATGAATAAGTGTTTTGATGATTAACGCTATAAATCTCTATTCCTCTCAAAAACATCAAAGTTCATAGTTTGATGGACCACCTTAAAATGGTTATTAATATAGTTTTTTATTTCATCCGCAAAAGCATTTCCTTTTTGTTCAAATATATATGAACTTGAAGTAAATGAATGCCCTGTTATAGTTGAATGTGAATCATCGTTTTCGATGCATAAGAATTCAGCTTTCGTTAATTCGGTAAAAAACTTATCCTGCCAATATTTAGGGGCTTCGCCCGAGAAATAGAATTGTGATTGTTGAAAAGCAGAGTGTCTAAATTTCGGAGTGAAATAATTTATAGGTCCGGAACCGGTCTGAATATTAAGTAGAAATGGAGTAGCCTTGTAGTTTGGTAGTTGATTATTAAGATAATCGGCAACATTGAGCCATTGAGCTCTGTACGATGCTAACGAGTTAAATTTTGCTTTATCGGTAACATATAAAACAGCCGATTTAGCACGAAAAACGTATCTAAGTGCAGGACTGAAATAAAAACTTAAAACAATGACCGCTACAGCCAAAAATTTTGTCATATAATCATATTTAGAATAATTACGGCGCAGTTGCTGAAAAAAGTAAGTCAATGTATAGGAGGCTAAAATCACCCATAAAGGAAGCATTCTGTCAAAGTAATATCCGTGAAATTTCCGTTCAACGAAAATTGAAAAAATCAGAAAAAGTGTTAACAATAGCGTTTTTGTTAATAGGGTGGTGGTTCCTTCGTCTTTAATTTTTCTTAATAATATTAAAAAGATAGCTACAAACACACTCCCGGTAATTAAAAATGAAATATTATCGCCCAAGAATTCAGCTATTATATTCAATGAAAAGACTAAATATTGGCTGTCCAACGCCGGTCTCGATGAGTATTTAGCAACCAAATCTGTAATTAACATAAATCCATTGAAAACTTCCTTATCCAAAAGTGTAAATAAAGATATTACAAAAAATAATAGAGCCGTTCCGGATATTATCAAATCTTTAAACAGAATCCTTTTGAAACTCATTTTTTTACTAATAAGATCATCGAAAATGATAAATATAAGTATAATTCCCAAAGGATATTTGATACCAATCGCAAACCCAATCAAAATACCGCTAATAAGATAGCGAAATAGGTTCTGCTTTGTCGAGATTTGGAAATATAAAACAGTCATAATAATCGGTGTAATAAGCGCTTCACCTTGCAGTGTTTGCGAATAAGCCATTGTTGTGTATAGGATGGAATATAAAACAGCGGCTGTTGCGGCAAAAAATTTATTTTTTGAACTCGCATCCACAGTTTTAAAAATCAAATACAATGTAATTGATTGAATAATCAAATCGAAAAATCGTAAACCCATTTCGCTTCTTCCAAATACTTTGACTATCATAGCAAAAGTATAGTAGAATATAGGTGGTTTAATATCAATAAAATCGGCATATAGTTTTTTGCCATCTAAAATAGCTTCTCCACCCAAAACATAGATTGAAAGATCTGCACTTATCGGGAAAAACAAAATTGGAGTAAGAAGTAATACTGCAAGTCCAACCCAAAAGAAAGGACTTTCGAATAGCTTTTTCTTCATAAAAAACACCTGTTTATTTTCATACTAATGTTTTGCTTTAATCCATTTAGAAAATTTAAAATTACAAAAATTATCAATAATAATTAAAATCTTAACAAAATTATTATCTAGCCAAAAAAAAGAGACTGCTTAGTTTTAAAAAGCCTCTTTATAATCTAATTATAATATATAAAAATTACTTTAATAAAGCATTTACAACACGTTCAGCTATTTCGATACTGACTCTGTCTTGAGCTTCATTTGTTGATGCGCCGATATGAGGAGTAACAGAAACATTTGGATGTTCGATTAAAGCACGTTGTTCTTCGCCGCAAGGTTCTTGTTCCCAGACGTCAATACCTGCAAATGCGACTTTTCCTTTATTAAGTGCATCCAACAAGTCCGACTCTTTTATAACGCCGCCACGGGCACAATTGATAACAATAACGCCATCTTTCATTTTGTCAAATTCTGTTTTGGTTATGGCTGGACCTTCGGCTTTGATGAAAGGTATATGCATAGATATAATGTCGGCGCGTTTCAATAATTCATCTTTAGAAATGAGCTCAACATCCATATCAACAGAAGTGATATATGGATCAGTAGCTATAACTTTCATACCTAAGCCGATAGCGCGTTTTGCGGTTTCCCTTCCGATATTACCGATACCAAACAAACCTAAAGTTTTACCGGTAACTTCACGACCGGCACTATAATCTTTTTTAGGCCATTTGCCTTGTAGCATTTCAACATTGGAACGATTTAAAAAGCGTCCAACACTAATCATGTGGGCAATAGCTAATTCTGCTACAGAGATTGAAGAAGCTCCAGGTGTGTTTAATACTTGGATTCCCTTTTCTTTAGCATAAGCAACATCTATATTGTCCAAACCTACACCGCCACGAGCGATAGCTTTCAAATTGACACCTGCATCAATAACTTCTTTTGGTACTTTTGTTGCAGAGCGCACCATAATAGCATCATAATCTTTAATAATTCCGGCTAATAGTTCTTGTGGAACTTTTTCCTGAACTACTTCTAATCCGGCGTTAATTAATATGTCAGCACCTTCTTTTGCGATTCCATCGGTGATTAAGACTTTCATTGAATATTCCGTAATTAATCGTTAAAAAGAATCAAAATTAAAAAAAAAAAACGAGTCTTCAATTGTTTTCGTTATATTTTTTTTAAATTAGTAAATTATTCTTGTTTAAAAATTAAAATTTAGAAATTTGTTATATTATTTATTATTCATATCGTTTTTCCTCGACGGTTGGCAATTGTTTGAAATATCGGGTTTTGGATTCAAAACGGTCGATCTTATTATTTGTTTTTTAATAATTCGGTTTATCAAACAAGCTTTTTTTGACGGAAAAAAATATACAATTCCAAAATCAAACACGATGTTATTATTAGTGCTGTTTTTATTAATAATTCCATTATCATTTATTTATCCTTTGATTAACGGTAACACGGAACACATAGTTCAGTTTTTTAAAACTTCATCGCATTTTTACTATTTATCATTCATCGGATTATATTGCTTTTTGGACCCACCCGATGAAAAGATTTTAAAGCGATGTATTCAGATATTCCTGATAATTGCTTTAGTTACCAATATATTTGCAATTTATCAAATATTTGCAAGAGCTTTTGATTTGCCGTTAGCTTGGATTAAATTCACGAATGTTGGTTTGATAGCAAGAGGGATGCATAGTTCTATGGAAGATTTATCTCAATTGAGTTTGAAATATGAGAACTTTTATAGAGCGACTTCTTATTTCTCAGAGCCATCATCTTTAGCCGCGTTGAATATCATTGTGATATTACTAATTGTAGTCCCATTTATACAAAAAACAGGTATGTTTTTCAAAAGGAAGGCACTAAATATAGCGATGTTCGCTTTTTCGCTCATTGCTACTTTTTTGACTTTTTCGTTATCCGGTGTATTGGGCATAATTTTTATTTCTGTTGCTTTAATAGTGTTCAATTATAACTATGTAAGAAAATACCTGCTACCAATTGCTATAAGCCTTATCGTCGTATTATTTATAGTCGATACAATAGTTAGCAATTCTTTGGGTGTTAGTGTTGCAGGGTTGTTTTGGAATAGAATATCGTTTTTATTTGGTTCCGGAAGCCTTAGTGGAGGTATGACCGGTGAATCATTCTTTGGACGTTTGGATAGTCAAATTGCCTCCTTGAAAATTTGGACAATTTCTCCTATAATCGGTATCGGATTTGGTGGAACAGCATTTTATGGACAGCAATTTGCAAATACCAGCCATTTAGGATTTAGGATATTGTTCCCTGATACTTCGTTTATAGCTGTTTTATCGGAAACAGGAATTATTTCAGCAATTATATTTATTGCTATGTTTGGGTTTTTGTTCTATAAAAGTGCAAAGTATGTTATCAATTTGAACAACTTACAATTATCACCCGATATGAAGAGGTTTGCCGGAATAATGTTTTTTTGGATGCTGCAAATATTTGAGACTAATTTTATAACAGGGTTCCCTTTGATTACAGATTGGTTTTGGGTGCCGGTTGGGTTTATTTTAGCATTGGAACATAGAATTTTAATGCAAAACAAAGCTAAATGTTTTACAATAAGCTTTGTAAAACAGCCTTTGAAAGAATATTTGATCAAAGGTCTAAATTTATATAAAGAATAGAGAAAAAAAATGAAATGTGTTATATGTGGTAGCGAAAATACTTTTGTATATAAATATGGCGATGTAAACCTTACCAAATGCCACGAATGTGGTATTGTGTTTACTGACCAATCTATGATTAAAGAAGAAGTATCCGAATATTATAGAAATCAATATTTGATGCTGGATGACGATAGGCTTTTTGCTGATATCAGGCGATTTTCTAATTTACCTGAACAGATTTTCTTACTTTCAGAAATAATGAAATATAAAGCTCCTCCTGCAAATTTGTTAGATTTTGGTTGTGATCGTGGTTTTTTTCTCGAAGAAGCCCGCCGAATAGGATATAATATTGTCGGATTAGAATTATCTGAATCAGCTATCGAATACTGCCGGATGAACGGGTTAAGTGTATTTAATGATATACAGCAAATACAAGAAAAAATAGACATCGTAACTATGAATCATTCATTAGAGCATTTAACAGAGCCCGTTAAATTTATTAATGATTTAAAACAAATAATGGCAAAAGATGCCTTATTATCAATTAGAGTCCCGAATTTTAATGGATTATGGAGTAAAATATTGAAATCTAAATGGATATGGTTTATCCCAAATAATCACTATTTCCATTATACTATTCAATCACTGAAATATTTATTAGAAAATAATGGGTTTGAAATCATTTTTATCCGGAATAGAAAACCTCAGAACTGTATCACACAAAAATCCAATCTATTAGCTAACCGCGTTTACAAAAGGTACTTTAATAAAAGTCAGACATTAAGAAATAAACTGGCTGTTTACTATAGTTGGCTGACAGGATCGGAAGTGTTTGCCTTAGCAAGAATCAAATCAGACCATTAATTGATTTTGGTTTCTTTAGGTTTCTTTTTCTGTGCCGATTTAGCAACAAAAATGCTTATCACGTATAAAACGCAGAGTGGAGCGGCGAATATTGATTGGCTGATAGGGTCGGGGGTAGGAGTCAAAACTGCCGCGACTATTAGTATGACAATTAGGGAATGGCGCCAATACTTCAGCATAGTTTTATGAGTGATTATTCCGGCGCGGGATAAAATATACGTGAGGATTGGCAATTCGAATAAAATACCCATAGATAATAACAGCATTATCAAGAAGCTTAAATAATAATTTACATCTATCTGATTATTTATAAGCTTAGTCCCAAAACTTGAAGCGAAATCCAACATAGTAGGCACCAAAACCAAATAAGAAAAAACTACACCTGATAAAAAACAAATTGTTGTAAATATGGCTATTGATTGCGACCATTTAACTTCGTGGTTATGAAGCGCCGGCTTGATAAACAGCCAGACTTGAAACAAAATAACCGGCGATGAAAGAATCAACCCGGCTACGAAAATAATCTTGAAGTATAATATTGGTTGACCAAAAACGCGTAAATTTTGTAGAACCATACCGCTTTTTTCAGCAGGTAATAGCACAAGCTGTTCAATAATGAATTCATTGAATACACCGGCTATTACAGTTCCTATGATCAATGCGATAAGGGAATATAGAAGCCTCGATCTCAACTCTTTTATATGTGAAATCAGCGGTATTTCATTCTCTTGTTCAGTCATTATTTATTAACGATAATTGGTTTGCAATTGCATTCCTTTTCTACTATTCGTTTGGCTTTTTCTGCTCGCTCCGCGGATGAGTACTCTCCAACAACAACGGAATACATCGTTTCACCATTTACAATCTTTTTTGCTATTGCAGAACGTATTCTCTTATCAATATAGAACTTTTGTTCAGCTTCGGCTCTAACTAATTCTCTATAAACCCCTACCTGCAAAGCAAACTTTTCATTACTGATATCAATCGGCGGGTCTTCATCAACCACTTCAGCTTTAACTAAGGTTTTCGATGATTGTGCAATAGTTTTAGTAGTATTTATTTTGCTTACACCATTTGTCAGAACAATTTTCTTTTGAACTAACTTCTCGTCAGCTAAAGTCTTGCTGTCTTTTATCGGTTCTTTAACAGGGATAACTTCTGTTTTTATGGTAGAATTATCCGGAATCGTTGTCAAGGTATAAGTTTTTGTTTGTTCTTCTTTTGGTAATGTCAAATAAACAGTTTGTATAACATCACAAGCAACGATAAGCAAATTAGAGTTAGGATAGTCTTTGCGCATTGTTTGTAAATGGTCTTCCGCTTTAGTGATATCGCCGGTTATGGCATAATATTGAATTAAGCGCCAATAGCAATCATCTGCCCATTGGCTTTCACTGTTGTTTTTGATTATATCGTTGTAGATATTAATCGAGGCGATGTGATCCTTCGAAACTGTAGCTAGTAAGTAACGAATTCCTGGTTCGTTCGGATATTTTACAATTAAATCTATCAGGTCTGTTTTTACTAAATTGCCTTTGCCTTGACCAAGTAATTGCAAATTACTTTCGACAATATTATCAACCGTTTGAGAATGCAAAGAAAAAATACTTACTATTGAAAGAATTAATACTAACGCGAATATTTTCATTTTTTTTACTTTTGTTTATTTTTAATACCTACTTTGGAATGTAAAATTAATAAAAAAAAATCTAATAATCAACTTATTCCATAATTCTAAACCAAAAATCCCGCAGGTATTTCAAAATGATTAGCCCCGAATGAAATTCGGTGGTAATGAATAATAGCGACCTGACTCCGACGGAGTCAAACATTGATAACATTCATACAAGAAATAATTATTTTTCCCAAACATTTGTTTTTTTGACAAAAAAATCATATTTTAGTATTAGGGTTATTTAACATAGTGAAAGTTCATTTATTTGAGATGGTTAATATGAAAAAAGTTGTTGTTTTTCTATTTTTGTTAGTTAATTATATAGCGTCCGGTCAAAGTTTGACAGTTTTTAATATTGATGCAGGCTCATTCCCTATAATGAGGGCAAATTTCTTTGCTTTTGACATAGTGGGTAACCAATTAACCGGCTTTTCGCAGAAAGATTTCGAAGTCAAGGAAAACGGAAATATTAGAAAAGTTACTTATGTTTCTTGTCCAACACCAATCCCACCCATAGCTCTCTCTTCGGTATTAGTTATCGATGTTTCAAGTTCAATGAGCGGTACAGGTCTCGATATTGCAAGAGCGGCGGCTAATGCTTGGGTGAATTTACTGCCTACTGATATAAGCGAATGCGCGATAACAAGTTTCAGCGATGCCAATTATTTCATTCAAGATTTTACTAAAAACAAATCTAAACTTTATCAGGGAATAAATAATTTAAGCTGTTTGCAAGGTACCAACTACAACGCCGCGCTAATTGATTCAATGGCGGGTGGTATCATTGTCGCTAAAAAAGGTTCCAACAAAAGGGTGATAGTTTTTCTTTCCGATGGAGAGCCAAATACCGAACCATTTACCAGCAAAATAATCAGCGAGGCTAAAGCCAACAATATAACTATCTATTGCGTCACTGTAAATATGCCCGCACCACAATGTGTTAAGGATATCGCAAAGTCCACAGGTGGATTATATTTCGAAAATATAACTACTAAAGAAGAAGCCGAAGATTGCTACCGCAAGATTTTATTTACAGCTCAAAGTGATAATCCTTGTAAAATTGAATGGGAAAGCGGAGTTGTTTGTTCGCTGGGAACTATCAACTTAGAGGTAAAGCTGTTGCCTTTGAATGTTACAACAAATGTTAATTATTACGCACAAAGCAATACATTAACAAGGCTCGAATTTACTCCCCCTTATTTGAAATTTACACATCCATCGCCCGGTACAAAAACAGACCAAACTGTAATTGTTACAGCCAGAAATTCAGATTTCGATGTAACGAACATCAGCAGTTCTAACACTTCTTATTCCATTTCACCTAAAAAATTCTTTCTAGCTTCAAGGCAAAGCACCAATCTAACAGTAACATATTTTCCGGTTGATAGTGGATATACTTTCAGTAAATTGACTTTTGAGAATAAAAACTGCCCGACTATGTATTATGCTACCGGTGGATTTCCGGGAAAACCGCCCACAAATAAAATGCTTCATTTGGTTAATCCAAACGGAGAGGAAGTGTTTCCTGTAGGTTACGATACAGTAATTACTTGGGAAGGAATTTTGCTGGAGGATAAAGTCCATATCGAATACAGTACCGATAATGGTAATACTTGGTTACCGATAATTGACAGCACTAAAGGGTTAGTACATACTTGGAGGGTACCGAACACTCCAAGTAATATGTGTTTAGCCCGTGTTTCGACCGGAGCCGCTTCTCAAACAGAGTGTGCTGAGATTGTAATTTGTTCGCAAATATGGATGGGTTGCAACCTTGATACAGAGGTCTATCGGAATGGAGATGTTATAACGCAAATTACTGATCCGGTGCAATGGAATAGTTTGAATACCGGAGCGTGGTGCTATTATAATAACGACCCGCTAATGGGAGCTCTTTACGGAAAATTATATAATTGGTACGCTGTGAACGATATACGCGGTCTAGCACCCAAGGGTTGGCATATTGCGAGCGATGTGGAATGGACGGAATTAGAGGATTGTCTCGGCGGATCGGATAAAGCCGGCGGGCAATTAAAAACTACCGGTACTTTAGAGGATGGTGATGGATTTTGGAACAGCCCTAACTCCGGTGCTACGAATATTACCGGATTTTCTGCTCTACCGAGCGCATATCGAAATGAAAAAGGAGTTTTTAAAGGCTTGGGGCTCGATGCTAGTTGGTGGACAAAAAACCATTTGGATGGAAGCGACGCTTGGCTAAGATACGTTGGAAATGACAAAACAAATCTATTTAGAAACACTATTTCAAAGAAAACGGGTTATGCCGTTCGTTGCATAAAAGATTAGCAAAATTTCGGAATTTCAATAACTTAGGAATTCTGTATTTAATATAAATTTAACGCCGATAGTCGGCGTAAACTATAAAGTGAGTATTTATGCAAACTTTCAAAATCCTATTCCTCGCGGCTTTCATAGCCACCGTTTGCGCGACCGCCGCGCAAGCCGAAATACCTATTATTCAAGCTGATACCGTTTTTCAGGGTTTCGGAGGTGGCTCTGTTTCGGGAATTGTCTTTGGTCCAACCGGCGAAACGGTGCTGTTGATGCACGACGCACAGCCTGTCGAAATAAATATAAAAACGCACCAAATTGTAAGAGAATTTGAAAAAGTGCCTAACGGAAACGGCGAACAACCTTTGCTTTATCTAGACAAAGCACGAAATTACATAGGTGGAACATTTTATTCTACTAATTTTTTTGGTGAGCAAAACATTAGTGGTGGAATAATTTGGGATTTAAATACTGGAAAAATAGTAAAGGCACTTCCACATAAAGTTTTGCTTACTGATGGCATTCACTATTATACATACATCAAAAATCAAAGTCAATTATATTTGGGTCGTTTCGACATCAATACATTCAAAATGGTTGATAGCATTTACCTACCTAAAGGCATACCGGGAGCAGGAGGTTATGCTGAATGGAATGAAGTTGGAATTATTCCTAACTCGAATAAAGTTTTGGTAGGAGTAAAGAGATATTATGAAAATCAACAGGGTGGTAAAGATTACTTCTTAACAGAACTTTATGTTCTTGATTTCGACACAAAGAAATACACAAAAATTCCTATTCCTTACGAAGCAGGGCAGTATAGATCGGAAATTCGTCAAATTGTGATTTCAGAAACAGGGCGATACTGTGTAGCCGAAGTTGATATTATTGGATCGGGAACTACAATTTTTGTATATGACCAAACTTTTAATTTTCTTTACAAATTAGTTGAACAGGATTTTGTCAATATGACTGATATGAAGTCCAATATTACAAATACAATTATTACAACAATAGACGATGATTATTTGTTATTTTGCCTATATAACCATAATTTCAATAATTATCGAATGGCATTTTATAATATTCCGGGAAAAAAAGTGACCAAATATCTTGGTTTCTTAGGTTCAGGCGTTTATGACAAAACTAGCAATCGCATTGCGTTGTATGGTACGATTTTGGGTTTAACCGGAATCTATGATGTTTATGCACTCCCTGTTAAAGAGTTTCCCAGAGAAATAAAACCAGAATTGGTTTATTCCAACAACCAATTAGAATATCTCTCCGATACCGCATTTTATAGTGAATCCCAAATATATGATATATCAGGAAAACTAATAGAAAATATCGGCTCTCAACTATTTGTAAAAGGTAAAAATATTATCAGCATTAATCAAACATTACCAACGGGTGTTTACTTACTTTCA
>JBBRAO010000010.1:0-78804 GCA_038206725.1 Kapaibacterium sp. (SeqCode) | reverse complement strand
TTAATTACTTTCTTTTTTACAATGTCATACATCGAACCCTTGTAACGAAATTCGTCATTTTTCGTAAAGTGGATTAAATGCTTTGATTTGTCACTTTCTGTAATCTTTATCAGAGTTAAGCTCTTTTCATTTATACTATGTTTAAGATATTGACGAAATTCCTTTTGAATTTCCGATTTTTGAATAAAATATAGCAACACACCACCAAATAGATTGATAGTGAAAATTAATATTAAGAATATTGCTACAGTTTTCTTCAATTTTTGTTTGATGAATATGATAAAAATAATTGCTTATAGACTACTATGTATTTAAACTATTATCTTGTTTTCTATGCAAGAATAAATTTTGGGTAAATCTGCTTAGTTATGTTATTTGAATACTACGTTCTAATGATAAACCACAAAACTTCTTATATCATCCTTGATTTTAACAAAATATATCCCGCTCGACCAAGTGCTGACATCGATAATCTGATTTTCTGAAATCATTTTTTTACATACACAAGCACCAAAAACATTGCAAATTGATAATTCTTGCAATTCATTGGAATTCGTTTCAATATTCAAAAATGATTCTGCCGGATTTGGGAATAAGGCATTTATTGAAGCAACTTGATTATCAATTGCTGAATTATCCTCATATTCAACCGCGCCTATAGAGCGTGCAGGTGATGAAAATGGTTTACCATAGAAATCAGTTGCGGGCTCTTGCTGGTTTTTACCGGTACCTATAGCAGGGCTGTTTTCGCAAAGTTTAAATTCAAAACTCTGACTGTTGGCAAAAATTGAAGTCCCTGAACCGAAATTCATTGGATTTTGATCCTTAATTGCATCTAAATCCGGTGTATCCCAGTATGGTCCATTAAATGAAGGATTTTGTATGCTATAGTAAATATTATTGCTAAATACAACTGCTTCCGCCGGTTGAGTACCACCGTTGAAATAAGCCGAAGCACCAAATGCGAATATGTTGTTTTCAACTCGATTGCCCGACAATGTGGGAAATAATGTACTCGTGGTTAAAAACCTCAGTGTTGCCTGACCGCAATTGAAAAAAGTGTTATTTATCACTTTGCAATCAACCGCGGACGATAAAGCCAAACCACGGTAACCACCCATAATGATATTGGAATAAAACTTAAGATTTTTCACTTCAAATTTATCTTCGGGGCAATAAAACTTTGCTCCGGTATCGCCGCCCAGCTCGAAGGCGACCCAACTTTCCTTTGATGCGTTGATAAAGAAATTACGTTCCATTGTAATATTAGAAGATCCGCCTTTAATATGACCACCGGTAAGGCAATTTTGAATTCGGTTATTAATAATTATCCCATTATGGCAAACATTATAATCCATTGCGTCGCATACAGGAAAATCCTTGAAAGAGCAATTGCTTACTACGAAATCGTCCACGCCGGCTAATTTAAACGCTGTAATTGCCGAGGGCTCGGAAGTACTTGAAAAAAAACAGCTATCTACAATTATAAAACGTGATTTCGTATCACAACTTCCACCATTATCTATGCTCAATAGTCTGCCCGGATTTTGGCTGTTGGCTTTAAAATTTAGATTTACAAATTTGATATATTCACAGCTTACAAATTGCCACGTACCAGAAATATCAATGATGTCGTTTTTGTAACGGTTGATAACAATCCATTTACCACTCTCCCCTTTCAATTTTGACATTATTTGATAACCACTGTAGGAACCAGCGTGAAGATAAACTGTATCGCCCGGTTGAATGACGTTCGCATTAACTGCGCTTTGAATATTAGGATAAGTTTGCCCGGCTCCTAAATGTATTTGCCCAAAACAAGGTATTGAAATACATACAAATGCTACAAATATAATAATTAAATTTTTCATAATTTTCCAATTTTAAATTAATATAAATTCAAATATAAGGAACTCTTGGCAGATTTTCGTTCACCTCCCGAAATTTATTTGATAAATATTCGGATATTTAATTGTAAATGTTATTTTTATAATAGTTTTATAATTAACTTTGTATGAATTGTTGATTGTTATTTTGAAAAACAATTTATTGATATTGTTTTTCGAACATTTTGTCCCTAAAGGGACATCGAATTCACAATTTCAAATGTTTATAAAAATAAATAACGAAAGATGAACCACGTGCCTTTAGGTACGGAATAACCTAAAAAAAAAAATTGAGATTGTTATGGAAAAGATTCCTAAAAATACAAAGAAAACCGTAATCAAAAATGACGAATTTCCCATTGTGGGTATTGGGGCTTCCGCAGGCGGTTTAGAAGCATTGGAGCATTTTTTTGGAAATATGCCAAAAGATAGCGGTATAGCATTTGTTGTTATTCAGCACCTCGACCCACATCACGTCGGTATTATGCCGGAACTTTTGCAAAGAATTACGAAAATGAAAGTATATCAAGCAAGTGACGCACTTAAAGTAAAGCCAAACTGTGTATATGTGATTCCGCCAAATAAAAGTATGTCTATACTTAGAGGCGCATTATATCTTTTTGATCGTGTAAAAACACGCGGATTGCCTTTACCGATTGATATGTTCCTTCGTTCATTAGCTGAGGACAGGAAACAAAAAAGCGTTGGAATAATATTATCCGGTATGGGATCCGATGGTAGCTTAGGAATAAAAGCGATAAAAGAAAAAAATGGAATTGTACTGGTTCAAGAACCTACAAACGCAAAATTTGACAGTATGCCCCGAAGTGCGATAGAAGCGGTAATTGTTGACATTGTAGCACCTGCCGAAGAATTGCCAAATAAACTCATTACATTTCTCCAGTATATTCCGACAACAAAAACAGATTATGAAATAAACGATATAAATAAAAGCAATCTCGAAAAAATTATCATTTTGCTTCGAGAACAATCCGGGCACGACTTTTCATTATATAAAAAAAATACGTTGTTCCGTCGAATTGAAAGGCGCAAGGGAGTTCACCAAATTGAAAAGGTAAACAATTATGTACGCTTTTTGCAGGAAAATCCTAAAGAGATTGATATACTTTTTAAAGAATTGCTAATCGGTGTAACCAGTTTTTTCAGGGATTCTGCTGTTTGGGAAAAACTAAAAAATGAAATACTTCCCGCTCTGATAGATACAATGCCCAATGGGTATATATTTCGTGCTTGGGTAACGGGTTGCTCAACCGGTGAAGAGGCGTATTCATTAGCGATGATTTTTAAAGAAGCAATGGATAAATTAAAAAAACACAAAAATATGACATTGCAAATATTTGCGACAGATATTGATATTGATTCCATAGAAAGAGCAAGGAAAGGTTTTTTCTCTAATAATATGCTCGCTGATGTTTCACAAGAGAGGCTTAACCGATTTTTTGTTGCCGACGGCGAAGGATTCCGTGTGATTACCGCCGTTCGGGAAATGGTCGTTTTTGCGCCGCAGAACTTAATTAAGGACCCACCTTTCACAAAACTGGACATATTGACCTGTCGCAATATACTGATATATATGGAATCCGAATTGCAAAAAAAATTAATAATCTTGTTCAATAACAGCTTAAATCCCGAAGGAATTATGGTATTAGGTTCCGCTGAAACTCCTGGGGGCAAAAACGATGATTTTGAAGAAATTGATGGAAAATTAAAAATCTTCAAACGTTCGGCAACAGATAAAGCAACTCGCCTCGATAATTTTCCGAGTTCATTCCACCGAATCACAGAAAATGTGATAGAAAACAGAAAACCAACTAAAGTGGTTGAGAACATTCAAATTTTAGCGGATCAGATTTTGCTTCAACGTTTTGCTCCAGCCAGTGTGTTGGTCAATGATAAAGGCGATATTATATATATTACAGGGCGCACGGGGAAATACCTTGAGCCTGTAGCCGGTAAAGCCAATTGGAATGTATATGTTATGGCGCGCGATGGATTACGCGAGGCATTACCCGGCGCTTTCCATAAAGTTATGTTAAATTTTGAACCTGTAAATCTGCATAATATTAAAATCGGAACCAATGGCGGTACACAATTTGTTGATGTTACAATGCAACGCATTGAAAGCCCCACTGCGATAAAAGGAATGATTATGCTGGTATTTACCGATGTTCCTGCATTAGTTGAACATAACATAGTAAGTCCAAAAACCGGTAAACACAGTTCATCTGTACGTGAGAAAGAATTGGGGATTGAACTACAACGATGTTATGAAGACTTGCAAAGTACACGCGAAGAGATGCAAACATCGCAGGAAGAGTTGAAATCAACAAATGAGGAAATGCAATCAACTAACGAAGAACTACAATCCACCAACGAGGAACTTACTACTTCGAAGGAAGAAATGCAAAGTTTGAACGAAGAATTGCAAACAGTAAACATCGAACTACAAACTAAAATAAGCGATTTCACGCAAGCAAACAACGATATAAAAAATCTGCTTAATAGTACCGAAATTGCAACTCTATTTCTTGATAAAGAGCTAAATATACGACGTTTTACCGACTCGGTAACGCAAATTATTAAATTACGACATTCGGATTTAGGCAGACCTTTTACCGACTTGGTTTCCGATTTACAGTATCCTGAAATCGATGCACACGCACGAAAAGTACTTAAAACTTTGACCACTATCGAAACATCAATTGCGACAAAAGACGAAAGATGGTTTACGATAAGGATTATTCCATATCGTACCCACGATGATCGCATAGATGGATTGGTGTTGACATTCAGCGATATCTCGACAGCAAAAAAACTTGAAAAAGAAGTAAAAAAAGCAAATAAAATTGTGGCGGTTTCGGAAACCCGCTATCGCAGACTTTTTGAATCGGCTAAAGACGGAATTCTTATACTTAATGCCGAAACTGGAAACATATTGGATGTGAATCCATTTTTAATTAATCAATTGGGATACTCCAAAGAAGAATTTACAGAAAAAGCTATTTGGGAACTTGGGTTCTTCAAAGATATAATAGCTAATAAAGAAAAATTTATAGAATTACAGCAGAAGGAATTTGTAAGATATGAAAACCTGCCTCTTGAAACAGCGGACGGACATAAAATTAATGTTGAGTTTATAAGCAACGTTTATGAGGAAGCAGATAAAAAGGTAATACAATGCAATATTCGCGAAAACAAAGTAAAAAAATAGGCTGAAGAAACGTAAAATGCCACGAAATGGCTGAATTTCAATAACCGTGGGTAAAACCCACGGAAATGGAACAAGTTGAATAATCTTTGCCACGAAGTGGCTGAATTTTAGAGAACAAATATGTCGAGTTACCGTCAAATTCTATATCATTTAGTTTTTCGAACAAAAGAAAGCCGTGAAACTCTCTGTTTAGAGCACTCAAGAGAACTTTATTCATATATTATGGGTATAAAAAAAACAAAGGTTGTTTTCTTTACCGCATAAATGGAATGGAAGATCATCTTCATATATTATGTGATCTGCATCCATCAATTTCTTTAGCTGATTATGTCAGAGATATTAAAACTGCATCATCAATATGGCTAAAACAATCAGGAAAATTCCCAAAATTTGAGGGATGGGCTGATGGGTATGCGGCATTCACTTATGCGTGGAACGAAAAAAATATCATAATTAATTACATAAAAAACCAACAGGAGCACCATAAAAAAGAACCTTTTAAAGATGAGTTAAGAAGAATTATTAAGGAACAAGGCATAGAGGTGAATGAGAAATATTTCCCGTAATATCCTGTAATTCAACCCCTTCGGGGCTGTTTTAGTCGGTACGCTTTACCGTGGGTTTCACCCACGGTTATTGAAATTCAGCCACTTTGCGGCAAAGAATTCAGCCACTTTGCGGCAAAGAATTCAGCCACTTCGCGGCAAAGAATATTCAACTACTTTAAATTAATTTTATAACTTATAATAATATTCACAATAAATCGTATATTTAGAAAAGAAATGTCTATAGACGCAAAAAATAGAGCAAAACATACTTTGTGTGTCTATAAACATTTTATCCCTAATAAGATAAAAAATTTATAATTTTTATAAATTTTTATTATGAAAAAAAATAGTAACTTAGAAACTGTAATCCTGCGCCGCAAGGCGGAAGAGTTTATGAAAAAGGAACCTTCCAAAATAAGTTCTCAACTATCAAAAGTTGAGGCAATATTGATTCATGAGTTGGAGGTTCACCAAATTGAATTGGAGATGCAAAATGAAGAACTACTTCGTGCAAAAGATCGCGCAGAACTCGAAACTGAAAAATATGAGGAATTATACGATTTCGCGCCATCGGGATACTTTACACTAACAAAAGAAGGAGTTATACTTGCGCTTAATCTGAGCGGCGCCAACTTATTAGGTAAAGAACGCTCAAATTTAGTAAAAAGTAGGTTTGGCTTTTTTGTTTCCGATGGATCCAGAGCCTTATTTAATGCTTTTCTCGAGAATGTTTTCAATAGTGATACCAAACAAACATCTAAAGTTGTGCTGAAATCTAATGGAAATTCACCGATAAATGCTTATATCACCGGTATCGCTTCCCAAAAAGGGGAGCTATGTTATGTTACTGTTGTTGATTTTACCTAAGATAAACTATTAAAAAAAGCCTAAAATGATAAAGTTCTAAAAAAACCAAAACTTCTCGAATTTTAGGATTTGAGTATTATGAAAAAAGAAAATAAAAAATCAGCCATTACTGCTTTGTTGCGCGTAAAAGCGGAAGAGCAATTGAAAAATAAGCAATCCGTCAGATTGGCAGAGATCACGGAAGCGGACAACTTAAAACTCAACCACGAGCTTGAGGTCCACCGGATAGAGCTTGAAATGCAGAATGATGAACTGATTCTGGCAAACCGGCGAGCTGAAATTGCGGCTGAAAAATATAGAGAATTATACGATTTCTCACCTTCGGGTTACTTTAAACTGACAAATGAAGGCAAGATCATAGAGCTAAACCTCCGCGGTGCGACTATGCTTGGCAAAGACCGTTCACATTTAAAAGGGAGCAGTTTTGGCTTTTTTATTTCCGATGATACAAGAGCAATCTTCAATCTATTCTTATATAAAATCTTTACCGACAAAACCAAAGAAAACTGTGAATTAATCCTATCCATAAATGGCAATTCACCAATTAATGTTTATCTGACCGGAGACGTAACCGATAAAGGTGATCAATGCCACGTTACTATGTACGATATATCCGAATGGAAGAAAGCCGATGATGCCATAAAAGATGATGATGAAAAATATCTCGCTTTGGTGGAACACTCGCTCGAAGGAGTTGCTATACTCGATTTAGAAGGGAAAATAGAATTTGTTAATAAAGCTATTTGCCGATTATTCGAATTTCCAGATACAAACTTTGTCTTAGGAAAAAAAGTATTTGAATATATGTCACCGGAATCGGCAAAAAAGGCTAAAGTGGATTTTATCAATATTAAAAATGGAATTGAAGCATATATATCTCAATATCGTTGCTTTACAGTGTCAGGTAAAGAGATTTGGATTGAAAGTATTGGTAAAATGGTTCTTTACGAAGGCATTCCTTCGGATATAATTTCAATTCGGGATATTACTAAACGTAAAAAAGCCGAAGAAGCACTATTAGAACGTGAAGAATTCTTATCCTCTGTGATTGAAAATGT
Source organism: Kapaibacterium sp. (SeqCode) (assembly GCA_038206725.1). Classification (GTDB taxonomy): domain Bacteria; phylum Bacteroidota; class Ignavibacteria; order Kapaibacteriales; family UBA2268; genus JBAXXL01. Next base: position 71,213 of record JBBRAO010000010.1, on the reverse strand, counting down.
CCCCAATATGATTTTTGTCAAAGATGCTCAAGAATTGAGGTTTATCCGATTGAATAAAGCAGGTGAAAACCTATTAGGATATAAGAAGGACGAACTCTTAGGAAAAAATGATTACGATTTTTTTCCTAAAGAGCAGGCGGAATTATTCATTCAAAAGGACAGAGATGTTTTAGAAAGTGAAAAGCTATATGATATACCCGAGGAACCAATAGATACTAAAACGGGCAAACGGATACTACACACCAAAAAAATACCCATATTGGATAAAAACGGAAAACCGACATATTTGCTTGGTATATCGGAAGATATAACCGAACGCAAACAGGCGGAAGAAGAGCTGAAAAGCAATTATGATATACAAAACGCCATTAATTCGCTCATTTCGCTCTCGCTGGAAGATATAAAATTAGACGAATTCCTAACGCAAGCACTTGATTTGCTTTTTTCAATTGAAATATTTTCTTTTGAGAAGAAGGGTTCTATATTCCTAACCGGCGAAACACCAGATACTCTTGTTATGAAAGTTCAAAAATCATTAGCAAAAGATATATTAGAAACTTGTTCAACTATTCCATTCGGAAAATGCCTTTGTGGCAAAGCCGCGGGAACCAAAAAAATTGTATTCGCCTCAAGTATAAATAAAGAGCACGAGATAAAATATAGCGGGATCGTGCCGCACGGCCATTATTGCGTTCCAATTTTGTTATTAGGACAAGTTCTTGGTGTAATAAATATTTATGTAAAAGAGGGCTATAAAAACAATAAGGAAGATGAGGGTTTCTTGACGGCAATCGCCAACACTTTGGCGGGGGTTTTAGTACGCAAAAAGGCGGCAGAGGAATTGCGCAAGAGTGAAGAAAAATATCGCAGTATATTTGAGAATGTGATTGATGTTTACTACGAGACTTCATTTGATGGGACAATTCTTGATATAAGTCCATCTATTGAGGTATTATCAAAGGGTCAATTTAGACAGGATGAGATAATCGGCAAATCAATGTACGATTTTTACCCTGATGCCGAACAACGAAAAATGCTTTTGAAATCGTTAACTGAAAATGGGTCAATGTCGGATTATGAAATTACGATGATTAATCGTGATGGTTCATTCGTTCCTTGTTCAATTTCATCTAAGATTTGTAATGATGAAAATGGGCAACCCCAAAAAATAATCGGTACCGTCAGAGATATATCCGAACGCAAGCAGGCTGAAGAGGCACTCAGGGAGAGTGAGACACATTTTCGAACACTTTCCAATTCCGGACAAGCATTAATATGGACTTCCGATGTTGACAAGAAATGTAATTATTTCAATCAACCTTGGCTTGACTTTACGGGGAGGTCTTTAGAACAAGAATTGGGTGACGGTTGGGCTGAAGGTGTGCATCCGGATGATTTACAAAGATGTTTTGAAGTCTTTGTGACTGCATTCGATCGTCGTGAAAAATTTAGTATGGACTACCGCATACGAAATGCTAACGGCGAATACCGTTGGATTCAAGATGACGGGACACCCCACTACAACAGCAAAGGTGAATTTATTGGATATATAGGGCATTGCCTCGATATTACCGAGCACATACTGTCCGAGCAAGAGTTAATAAGAGCAAAAGAACGAGCTGAAGAAAGCGATCGCTTGAAAACAGCATTTCTTGCCAATATGAGTCACGAAATACGAACACCGCTGAATGGGATTATCGGATTTTCGGACTTGCTGACAGATGACGATTTAAGCAAGGAAGACCAGAAAAAATTCTCACATCTTATTCAAATAAGTGGAAAGCGGCTCATTGAAATTGTTAACAATGTACTCGATATATCAAAGATTCAAACAGGGCAATTTAAAATCGAAAAAAGGCAGATATTGCTTAATTCTATATTTACAGATTTGTTAGGATTTTTCACCCCATCGGCAAATGAAAAAAACATTATCTTAAACTATAGTAACCAAGCGGATAAAGACAGAATAATACTATACTCGGACGAAGTAAAACTCAATCAAATTCTTACAAATTTAATTAATAACGCGATTAAATTCACACAATCAGGAGCTATAGATTTCGGCTATGAAGTTAAAGATGAAGAAATCCTATTTTTTATAAAAGATACAGGGATTGGAATCCCGGAAAAGATTCACGAACTAATATTCGAGCGATTCACGCAAGCCGAGGACACTTTTACGCGATCTTATGAAGGTGCGGGGCTTGGATTGGCAATTTGTAAAGGGCTTGTAGAATTACTCGGAGGAAAACTTTGGTTAGAGAGTATAGAAGACAAAGGTAGTACTTTCTATTTTACAATACCTTATCAGGTTAAACCGACTCAATAAATGAAATAAAAAAAAATAACACCATATTAATCCAACATAAGCATAGATACTTGATTGAAGTTTTCCGGTAGGGATGTTATGAGTAGGGTTGGTATTTAAAATAATTATTTGAAAATAAAAAGGTTAGAAAAATAAAAGATGCAATATGTTTTCACGATTTACGTCTATGCATTGCCTAACAAAATGTTATAAGCAAGTTTTTATACCTCGCGTCGCGGCTGATAAAGTTTAAAACACCCACACCCGCCGGTATAAAAGAATGGAAACCAGAAACCACTTTAAAAAACGGGGCGATTGCCGAAAAGCCAAACGAGTAGGCAAATATTTATATAAGGATGAAGACAATGTTAAATAAAGTACTTATCGGTACAGCCATTTTTCTTGGCTTATTTCTATGTGTGCAATCAAATAGTAGTGCAACAACAAATGATGCTACTTTACCAGGGATAGGTTTGAAAGGCGGTTTAAATTATTCCAACGTATGGGATGCTGACGGCGAAGAATTCAATGCCGATCCAAAATTGGGATTTGCTGTTGGCGGTTTTATAATCATTCCTATTGGAGAGTTTATAGGTGTACAACCTGAAATACAATTTTCACAAAGAGGATTTTCCGCAACCGGTAAATTTCTTGGGGCAACTTACAAATTCACACGTACTTCAAGTTACATTGATATACCCTTACTGTTTGCTATTAAACCTATGCCTACGTTAACTTTGCTTATTGGTCCACAATATTCATACCTGTTAAGTCAGAAAAATGTATTTGCCAATGGAACTACCACTATTGATCAAGAGAAAGCTTTTGATAATGAAAATTATCGTAAAAACGTTTTATGTTTCTTAGGTGGCGCCGATTTAAGCCTAAATCATTTAGTTCTTGGAGCAAGAGTAGGTTGGGATATGGTAAACAACCACGGTGATGGTACTTCGGATACTCCACGTTATAAAAACGTTTGGTTTCAAGCAACAGTTGGTTTCAAGTTGTAAAAAAATAAATTTGTTACAGTACAGGCAGGAATGTCTGTACTGCTAAGCAAATTATGTACAAGGTATTACAGACATTCTTGTCTGTGTTGATTGCATTTATGTTTAATAATTAAAAAGGTAAAAAAAATGGGGAACTTTCTTTATGTCATAGCAATATTGCTGATTATCGGATGGGCAATAGGATTTATCGGCTATAGTGCCGGAGGTTTAATTCATATTCTTCTAGTTATTGCGATTATCGCTATTATTCTTAGGGTAATTAGTGGAAGAAGAGCACTATAAGAATACATCTGAAGATTGGAATTAATGATAAAAAATGGAATAGCGATTAAATTCGAGATTCCATTTTTTTTGTTAAATCTTTATAAACTTGAAATTTCGATGTCCTGCTTTAAGATAATAAATTCCGGGTGTTAAGAAACTAATATCAATTATGTTTTTTGGGGAAGACGAGTGCAAAAGATTGCCTGAAGCTGAATAAATCATTATCCTTGAATAACTATTAGTATCTATACGCAATTCAATAAAGTCACTTGCAGGTTGGGGATATATGATATAATCACCGCTGGTTTTAGAATCATCAACATCCATTATTCTTTCAAAATATCCTGTTAATAGACTGCTTAAATTCAATATATGAAGTTTTTGAGGATTATTTACGAATGGACTTTTGACGAAATTCTCGTTTGAAATATAATACTTTAAACCATTTGCAGTTGCAATTCCTTCGGTTTGATGAAATGGTAGAGAAATATCAACTTTTCTTTTGTTCCCTGCAAAGAATTCCTTATTATTAAAATCATAAAGCAAATATATAAAAGGCTGTAATAAATTGTTGTAACCGCATAGAACAACAAGTTTTTTTGCTTCCAAATATACTGCACCGGTGATCAAACCATCAATATTGTATGAAGATTTAAGATTTGCACTATAAGTACCCGGTGATTTTGGAAGACAATAAACGCTAGTTCTCTTACTAATCCATTGCTTAGTGAATAAATAAATGCTATCACCCGACGCTATGAAAGCTTCACAATCAAAATCACTATTATTGGAACCGGTGCCTGTAAAATCTTTTTGGTCGGAATATGAAAAATTAATTGTATCTATTTTTAGAATATTATTTACTAATGAGTTTTTTTCAATCCGTAATATTTTCAAATTAGTTCTATTTCCATTCGAATTATTTCCAAAATCACCAATGTAAAAATAATTATCATCTTGAGCTATATCTTCCCAATCAATGTTTTTTGTACCGGTTATCGGATATTTTCCTAATATTTCTCCGTTTAGAGTGTCGAGTGAATATAGATTTATATCGCTGTCATCGTTATGTGTCCAAAGTGTATTATTCCAGAATATCAGCCCTGAAGTTTCTGATAATGTTGGGGACATCTCGTGAGTAGAGGTTGGTGAAATTGAAACAGAATTATAAATACAACTTCCATCGTTTTCTGTGGCGGTAGGATCGTAGTTTTTTGCTAATGGGTCGGTACACCCTGAAATTTGGGCATTTAAGTTGTAGGAATTTAGTAATAAGCCGAATATAAGAATAACATATTTAGTTTTCATTTTTCAATTAAAATCCATAAATATTTCAAAAATAATAAAAATACAATTCAAGTTTTAAAGGCTGTTTCTATATACTATAATTTTTTTTAGGATTTCAGGCTTTATTGTTTGTTTGGCGTCAGTGAGGGCTTTTTCAGGGTCTTCTTGGACTTCTATCAGTAATCCGTTCGCGCCTAAGAACAGGGCGGTTTCTGCGAGCTTTTCGACGAATTTGGCGTCTCCCGCGGCGTGAGAAGGGTCAAATACAATCGGATAATTAGTTTTTTCTTTAAGTTCCAATATCGCGGCTAAATCGGGTGTAAATCTCATTTCCGAGTCAATCTGTTCGTAGGTTCTGATACCGCGTAAACATAACATCACGTTCGGATTACCCTCGTTCGTAATATATTCAGCGGCGGAAAGCATCTCGTTCAATGTCGCATTAAACCCACGCTTTAATAGAACCGGCTTTTGGTCTTTAGCTGTGGCTTTACCAATATTCTTGAGCAATGAATAAGCGGACATATTGCGACTTCCGATTTGTATAATGTCTATCAAATCGTAACATTCTTCGATATGACCGGAATCTAAAATTTCTGATACAACAAACAAATTATTTTTTCTTGCCGATTTGTAGAGCATTTCTTGGCCTTTTAAACCAAGCCCTTGAAAAGACTTGCTCGAAGTTCTCGGCTTGAAGGCTCCGGCACGAAAATACTTTAATCCCAATGCACTAATGATTGGCGCAATGGTATTAATTTGCTCTTCTGTCTCCACAGCACAAGGTCCGGCGATTATCACGCGAGACTTTAAAAACTCTTGATATATATCGGTATAATTTATTTTGTTCATTTTTAACTTTGAGATTCTTTCAGAATTTCCTTTATACATATTACAAAAATAGTAACTATATCGTATATTAACGAAATTAGTGCCAATAAATTTCATTATCGGAGATAAATTTACATTAAAGGGACAGTACAAAAAGCTCAAATATGGTTGACAAGCAAGGATGCTTATCCCACCAAATCATACACATATCGGTGGGTCAATCATCCTTGATTGACATAAATTTTACTGATTTATAGTTTATCAACTAATGTATTAGCATAAGCTTCGATTTCGACCAATAATTCCTTTCGGCAAACATCAGCTTCTACAATTAATGTCGGTACATCGGGATAAAAATTATTACAAATATCTTGGACGACGCTAAAATCTTCACGATTTTTGATGTAAACTCTAAGCAGAGCAAATTTGGGTAAATCGCCATCTATATCTAAACCGTGAGCAAATAGATTATGTTTAGAATAAAGTTCCGCTATATTATTTAAAGTTATTTCCGTTTGTTTTTCAACAGTCTGATTGATTGAATCTTCACCTAAAATAGCCGCTGTACCGGATATATAAACATCCATCAGGTTACCTGTTATAACAATTTTTCCGCGCTCAAACTTTGGTGTGTTCTCGTAATTCATTTCGTCCAATAAATTCATATTGCGAATTTGATATTTATCGGAGTAACGGTGGGCGTCCAATTGTTTTGGATTATGAAGAGGAATAACCACATCTACGCCATTTATCGGAGAAGCCGTAAATTCAATTGTGCATCCCGGAACATTTGCACCGATACCCGTTGCTGAAGGGAAGCCGTTCTTCCATTCACATTTGGAAAAATATCGTGCTCGGGATATATTGAACTGCTGGTAATTCTCAATCATTTTGCCGTTCATATTACTAAAATCGTTTATATGACCAATATATGACCATTGACGGTGGATGTCCGCGAATGTTAATCCGTTATCAAGAAGAATCTCATCTATTTCATCGAAGCAACTCGAGGTTTGTGCATAATTACTTTGATTTTTTGATTGAGTATGCGCGGTAACACCGTAAATTTCTTCGTAATCTTCATTAGCAATTATTGAATATGAACTGTTTTGCTTGTGGTAAAAGTCAATGTGGCATTTGAAATAAGAATTGTCAAAAAGCAAAACCTCTAAAATCACATTAAACTTTTCCGCCGGAGGTTGCGGAATAAAGGATACAATCGGTAAATCCGGTCCGAAATGCGATGTAATCAATTCTAACAATTGTTTACGCAACGCTTGGAAATGGATTAAGTTTATGCTGTTGATGAATATCGAGATTTTCAGCAAATCGTGTGTGGACGCTGAACTTAATATAGCATCAAGTTTGATTAAACAATCGTTAAGTTCACCTGAATGAGTAGAATTTGTCAATGGTGTGATAATAAGCGGTATCTTAATTGCTTTATTTGTAAGTCTGATTTTTAACATTCTATTGGTAATCTAATAGGGAATAAAAAAACTTTCATCAATTATATGATGAATGTATTGTGAAAATATAATTAATAGGAAAGTGGTCAATTCGCTAATTTTTTTGCCTATCATAATAAAAAATCCACCCTCATTGTTTTTCTTCAACGGGAGTGTGAACTGAGTGAAGGCTCTGGAGAATAAATCGCCTTTGCTTTTTTTTGCGAATAGTTTGATATCCTCATTAATTTCGGAAAAATCTCCAATTTCCGGCAAAGAGGAAACATATTCAAAACCGTATTTTCTAAACCACTGCAAGACTTCTCGGTAAGTATGAGTGCTTTCTTGAGGATTTTCATATTGGTCGCTGAACCAGATATTTTTCTTATCCTGGGCAACATCTTTTCGTTTAAGGTATGGGTCAAGTTTGTAAAAAGCTTTGCCGGTTAAGCGGAATAGAATCCTCCGCAAATTTGTAAAAACCCGGCCGTATCTATTATAAAGCCCTATAACTATGTATCCGTCTTTTTTTAAGAGTTTTGATATAATTTTAAAACCAAGTTCAGGATTTTTTGTATGGTGCAACACACCATTAGAGATAACGACATTAAAAGAGTTTTCTTTAAAAATCGGTTTAAAGAGATTCATTTGATAAAACGAACTTCTTGTTGCCGAATTCTTATTCTTGAATTGGTTTGCAAGGTTTAAAGAGTTTATGCAGATATCAGTTCCATAAGTTATTCGGTGGGCGATTCCAAGATAATTGGTTAATTGGCCCGTGCCGCATCCGACTTCCAGAATTTTTATGTTATATGGAAGCTCGTCGTTTAGTTGTTTTGCAAATATGGAATTGTTCGCTTTATTTATTAATGTGCTTAGATTGTCTTTTTCATCGTAGCTTGGGAAAGGATGTTCTTCGTAAAACTCTTTAATTTTCTGAGTAACAGAAAGTTTTGAAACATCCTTATCATCATTGAACATTAGTGGGATTTGGTCATTTATTGGGAATTTATGATTGTTTTGGCATATAATAGAATCATCTAAAATTTTCACGTCTCCGCCGCAAATAGGGCAGATTAGAATATCTAAATTGTTGATTGTAGCGTTTTTCATTTCTTCTCAATAAATTAAGTTTATTTGTTCTCGAAGCTCATAAGTTTTCTAAACAGCTCGTCGGTCATTAATTTTTGTTCGGATTTGTAAATGATATAGTTTTCTAAAACCAAACAATCCATTTCGGTTTTCATAAAGCATTTGTAAGCGTCCAACGGGGAGCAAACAATAGGTTCACTTCGAACGTTGAAGCTGGTATTAATAACAACAGGACAACCCGTTTTTTTGTAGAATGAATGTATTAGCCCATAGAAATTCGGATTATCGTCTTTATTAACCGTTTGGATACGTGCGGAATAATCCAAATGAGTAACTGCCGGTATTTCCGAACGGATCAAATTCAAACGTCCATTCAAATCAGCAAAGTCAACATATTCGGGCTGAGGATATCTTAAATTTTCGTTTAGCGGTACCACTAAAAGCATATATGGCGAGGGTACATCCAAATCAAAAAACTTGTGCGATTCTTCTTCAAGTACAGCAGGTGCAAACGGACGGAAACCTTCGCGGAATTTTATCTTCATATTCAGCTTGTATTGCATTTCAGGGTTTCTGGCATCTGCAACTATACTCCGACTACCCAAAGCGCGAGGACCGTATTCCATTCTGCCTTTAAACCAACCCAAAACATCGCCATCAGCAATCACATCGGCGGCTTTATCGAATAAATCAACATTGTTCTCAATAAAATGATAAGTAACACCGAATTTATCGAGCATTTCTTTGATTTCATAATTGTGGAAGCTCGGACCCAAAAGCGCGGCTTTCATTTTGTCGTTTTTATTATCCGCCGTTCTATCATTTTCATAATAAATATGATGAACAGCCAATGCGGCACCTAATGCTCCTCCGGCATCACCCGCGGCGGGCTGAATCCAGATATTTTCAAATATATTGGCTTTTTTTATCAGTCCATTCGCTACACTATTTAAAGCAACTCCTCCGGCAAGAACCAAATTCTTACTATTTGTAATAATTTTGGCTGTTTCCGCCAAACGCAAAATAATCATCTCTGTTACTTTTTGAATAGCATAAGCCAAATTTGCATATTCGATAGTCAAATCGCTTTCGGGTTCGCGACGTGGGATCCCAAATAAAGTATGCCACTTTTTATCGTTAGTCATCGTAAGCTTGGTAGCAAAATCGAAGTAATGCATATTTAGCAAAATTGAACCATCGTCCCGAATATCAACAAGTTTAGAAAGTATTTTGTCAATATAACTTTTGGTCAGCGGATCGTCGGGATTGCCATAAGGAGCCAAACCCATTAGTTTATACTCACCGTCATTTACTTTGAAACCACAATAATACGTAAAAGCCGAATATAATAAACCTATTGAATGTGGAAATTCCAATTCCTTCTTTATTTCAATTGAATTCGCGGTGCCATAGGCAATTGTCGAGGTTGCCCATTCGCCTACCCCATCCAAAGTTAAAATTGCCGATTCTTGGAAAGGTGACGGGAAAAAGGCTGAAGCGGCGTGAGAAAGATGATGTTCCGGAAATAGTAGTGGAATTTCCTTAGAAAATCCTAAAGCTTCCAATTCCTTGTACAGCGTTTTTTTCATAAACAGCTTTTCTTTAATCCACACAGGCATTGCCGATAAATAGCTGGTTAAACCTTTGGGCGCGAATGTATGGTAGGTTTCCAAAAGTCGCTCGAACTTTATATAGGGCTTCTCATAAAAGGCAACCGCGGTTACTTCGGCAACGCTGATTCCTGAAGATTTCAATATAGCTTTAATAGCATTCTTTGGAAAATCGCTGTCGTTTTTCATACGAGTAAAACGCTCTTCTTGAGCCGCGGCTATTACCTCGCCATCGCTTATCAAAGCGGCGGCACTATCGTGATAATATGCTGATATACCGAGAATTATCTCTTTCATAGAAATTAAAATATAGTATATATAAATGGTGCTATCGCGCTACCCGCCGTAAGCACTATAATTAAACTGATTAAAAGAAGAATGATAATAGCCGGAATAAGCCAGTATTTCTTTCTTTCTTTTAAAAAACCAAATAAATCTTTTATTAAGCCCATAGTATTTCTTTAAATTTAATAAGGATTACTGATATCTTTCTTTGTAAATATATAATTACGCGTTTTAAATACGCTGTTTTTCGAATTTTTCCATTGAAGTAAACGAAGTGTATCTAATTTTCCGGCTGATCGATTTTTTTTCGATTTTGCCATTAGTCCTCTAATGGAACCCATAGGCAAGATTACGAAAATAAAAATCAGAGTCAACAATATCTTAGATGTAACAAATCCCAAAAGGTTTGCTAAGGAGAACCAAAAAATCGCCGGATAATGAAAGAACTTCGAATTAACCATATTGATTAATTGAAGACCGACACCGGATAACAGCCAGATATTGCTATGCGTTAGCATTCCTACTAAAAAGCAAACTAACGCGAAAGCCATACCGCTGTCTTTCATTTGGCTTGGTGTTATATTAGTCGCTATTATTTTATTACTATTTTGTTCCATATCGAAATCCGTATTTAATTTTCAAAAATAAGAAAAAAATATTGAAAATGGATATAATATTAGAGAAAAATCATTAATTTAGTCTTTTTGAAATAATAAACTATAATAATCTAATTATTCTTTAAGTAATATGAACAAAAAATATACCATAACCGCTACAAAAGAGCAAAATAAGTATAAAACACCGAAGAGTGTTTTAATTTTAGCCCTAGTAGTTATTTTATTCGCTTTTCAAGAAATAATATTCAGACTCATTTTCCCTGTTCCGGAAATATCAAATTTCAACCGAATCAATTATTCGCCTGTATTTTTCGGCTCTTCAACTAAAGAATTGCAATATTTGGCGAATGCTTCCTTTATTTGGGCATCCGACCCCGACAGAGCCGAATCTGTGATTAACGTTAATATGTACGGCTTTCGAGGGAAAAATTTCAAAGCCAAACCAAAGGATGGCGTACCAAGAATCGCATTTTTAGGTGATAGTTTCACCGAAGGTTTTTTAGCCGAAGAGGACGAATCTATACCAGCTGTTTTCCAAAAAACAGCCGCAAACAATGGTGGCGAATATGAAGTATTGAATTTGGGTATCGGTGGAAGCGATTTTTCGACCTACTGCGATTTGCTCCGCGACGCGATTAGCGTTTTATCGCCTGAGCATATAATAATAGTTCTGCACGCTAACGATTTACCGGTGGGTGCTTTCGATCAAAGTGTTTTTGCAAAACCGCTTGAACCAAAATATACACATTGGTGGGTTCCTCGCGCTGTATATGTTTTAAAAAACGCCGTCGAAGGCAAGCCGATTCCACGTCGTTGGAGAAGCAAACCATTTACTTTTTTTGCTCCTGTGCCCGCTCCGAGCAATCCGTGGTCTAATTCAGAAAAAGCCAAAAAATATGAGAAGTTTATTTCGCCAAAAGTTGCTCGTGCAATGAAAGCGGGACGGTTTAATCCTTTTTCGGTGGACGAATACACGAATTTCAAAGAGCATCTTAAAGAAAGTTTCCAGATTACCGAACACCTAAACGGCATTCAAAATTACGCCGCTCAATTCGGCAAAAAGGTATATATAGTTTACATCCCATCGCGCAATCAAGTCAGCGATTATTATCTAAAATTTCAACGTGAGTTTTCGTCAGCTGATTCGCTAACAACTCTTACTTTGCCCGAGTATCAGATTCACGCTAAAATTATGAGCGAAAGTTGTAAATCGTTGGGTATTCCATTTTTCGATTTTACCGCGATAGTTAAACAACAAGAAGATTCCGGCAATCATTTGTATTGGAATTACGACGAGCATATGAAAGCTAAAGGATATAAATTACTTGGGCAAACACTCTACAGTTGGTGGAAAGAAGTTAAAAATTCTTACAATGATTATTAATAATACTTTTATATATAGGTTTTAAAATGAATAGTAAACAAAAAAAATACGGTATTGCAGGCATTATTCTGCTATTATTGGTTTTAGTAATTGGATTTTTATTACTAAAAAACAATGCTACCGATAAATATAAAGAAAGCCTTGCTAAATATAATATTACAGGCGATATAGAAATTATGTACCCCCTAAGCGGTTCTATTTTTCCGCTTGATATAGCATCACCGACATTCCAATGGCACGATAAAAGCGTTAACTCTGCTCAATGGCTTGTATTAATCGAGAGCGCAGGAAAAATCGGCTATGTATCGGACTTCTTACAAGAGCCTGTTTGGAAAGCCGATTCGAGCGATTGGGAAGACATCAAAGCATTTTCCGCAGGGAAATCTACAAACATCAATATCATCGGTGTCCGTAAAGACAAACCCGGGAAAATATATTCAGGTGGAAAAATCAATATCCAAATCTCAAACGATTCTGTTTCCGCTCCAATATTTTATAGAGCGGTACCCCTCCCTTTCAGCTTTGCGGTAAAAAATCTCGGAACAATTAGCTGGCGTTTGGGCAGTGTTTCGAGTTACTCCCCTTCAAAAATTTTATTAACAAATCTTCCGGTTTGCGGGAATTGTCATTCATTTTCCGCTGATGGGAAGGTAATTGCAATGGACGTGGATTATGCCAATGACAAAGGATCTTACTTTATATCTCCGCTACGCAAAGAAACTGACATTACCGTTAATAAAATTATGACTTGGGATGATTACAAACACGAAGACCAAGAATTTACTTTCGGTTTGCTTTCACAGGTGTCACCAGATGGCAGATATGCGTTAAGCACAGTTAAAGATAGATCAATATTCGTTAAAATTGAAAACTTGGATTATTCACAGCTTTTCTTCCCAATTAAAGGTATTATCGCGGTTTATGATATAAAAAATAAAAAGTATTGGGCTTTACCTGGAGCAGATAATAAAGAACTATGCCAAAGTAACCCTATGTGGAGCCCCGATGGTAAAACAATATTATTTGCGCGTGCCCCTGTTTATCATAACCTTGAAGCTGAAAAATCGAAAGATGCTATTTTACCGACAAATTTTGCGGTTGAGTTTATAGAAGGTAAAAGAGATTTCAAATTTGACATATACCAACTGCCATTTAACGAGGGTCGCGGCGGTGTGGCTGTTCCTTTGCCGGGCGCTTCGGCTAACGGAATGAGTAATTTCTTCCCGAAATATTCACCTGACGGGAAATGGATTGTTTTCACACAGGCAAAAAACTTTATGCTTCTTCAACCCGATGCAAAACTCTATATTATGCCGTCGGGTGGTGGAAATCCGAGATTAATGAAATGTAATAACGTCGGCACTATGAACTCTTGGCATTCTTGGTCGCCAAACGGAAAATGGTTGGTCTTCAGCTCAAAAACGAAAGGTCCATACACTCGCTTGTATCTAACTCATATTGATAAAAATGGAAATGACTCTCCGGCTATCTTGCTTGAAAATATGAATGTGCGCAATCGTGCCGCAAATATACCGGAATTTGTAAACACAAAGTTTGATGAAATAGACAAAATAGTTGAAAAATTCATCGCAAACGACAATTACGCAGTTGCCCGCGGACAAGAAAAAATGCGTTTGGGCGATAAAGCAGGAGCGTTGAAAGAACTCGACACAGCTATAAAACTTAATCCGAAAGATGATATTTCCTACAACCAGCGCGGAATTATTAATACCGAACTGGGTCGGCACAAAGAGGCTATCGCCGATTTTACCAAAGTCCTCCAATTAAAACCCGAATCCTTTACCGCTTATCATAATAGAGCTAATGTTAAAATCCAAATTAAGGATTACGTCGGCGCGATAGACGATATTAATAAATCGCTGAAACTGAACCAGAAAAGTGCACGCGAATATTACTCGAGAGCGGAAGCTAAGTTCGGAATGAACGATTTCAAAGGGGCAATTCAAGATTTGAACACCAATATTCGTTTCGATGCGAAAAATGTTATGGCGTACTCTATGCGCGGAACCGCTAAGTACAATATCGAAGATTACAAAGGCGCTATCGAAGATTTCACCCAAACTATAGAAGACAACCCCAAAGATTCAGTGGTTTATTTCCGTAGAGCATTATCTAAAATGCAATTAGGACAAATGGAATCGGCACTCGGCGATCTGAAAGAAGCCCGCAAAAAAGGCTACAAAGAAGCCGATGACTATATAAACAAATATTTCAGCGGAAAATAAGAATAAAGCATATTCATCCGCTGACTCCCCAGTCAGCGGATGAGAAAAAATCATCTTCTCTTTGCTCTCATAGCGACTGGGTTAACTTTAAATGTCAGGTCGTAGAATTCGGATAAACCGGATTCTATGGCTTTTTTTTCAGCAAGGAAGCCTATCATTGCGGCGTTGTCACCGCAGAAGCTCATAGCAGGAGCGATAACATTGATTTTGTATATTTCCGCTTTGTCCTTCATCGCCGAGCGCAATCGAGAATTAGCCGATACTCCGCCGGCAATGATAATATTATCCACACCCATCTCTCGCGCCGCTTTAACTGTTTTATGCACTAGTACATCCACAATGGCTTCTTGCACTGATGCGCAAAAATCCGGTACAACGCTTTCGGGTAAACCTTCCGGAAATTCTTTGTGAATATAGTACCTCACCGAAGTTTTTAATCCACTGAAACTGAAATCATAGTGATCGTCATTAATCATAGGTCGAGGAAAAGCGAAGGCTTTTGGGTTTCCGGTTTTTGCTAATTTGTCTATCAGCGGACCGCCCGGATATGGCAATCCGATTAGTTTAGCAATTTTGTCAAACGCTTCCCCCGCGGCGTCATCGCGTGTTAGGCCGATAATTTCGTAATCATTGTATGAGCTAACCAAAAATATGGCGGTATGCCCACCGCTGACAACCAAACTGATAAACGGGAATTTCAAATCGGCGGATTCCAAACAACCCGAATAAAGGTGTCCTTCTATATGATTCACAGGAATTACCGGAAGATTATATTTCAATGCTAACCCTTTTGCGAAGTTCGACCCTGTAATCAATGCGCCAATTAATCCCGGTTGGTTTGTTACGGCTAAAGCTGTTATATCTTCAATATCGGTTTTGCTTTCGCTCAGAGCTTCCTTTACAATCATTGATAAAACCTTCAGGTGCGCTCTCGAGGCTAATTCCGGGATAACACCACCGTATTTGCTATGGAATAGCTGAGTGGAGATTATGTTGCTGTAAACGGCACCGTTTTCTATAACTGCGGCTGAAGTTTCGTCACAGGATGATTCAATTGCTAATATTTTCATTTTGCTCAAATCCAAATTTGGGGTTGTCTTAAAACTTCAAAATAAGTTGTTTTTGTCAATCAAGGATGATTGACCCACCACCATATAAATGACTTGATGGAACAAACATCCTTGTTTGTTATTTTAAAAAATATAATATTTCTTAACAAGACTAATGGCGGAAATGACGCATTGCCGTAAAGTACATTGCAATATTATTTTCATTTGCGGCTTTGATCACTTCTTCATCGCGAACTGAACCACCCGGTTGAATAATAGCGGTAGCTCCTGCTTTGGCGGCTTCAATCAAGCCATCGGCGAATGGGAAAAACGCGTCAGAAGCAACAACGGAGCCTTTCAAATCGAATCCCATCATTATCGCTTTTTCAACTGCTATGCGAGAGGAATCCACACGCGACATCTGTCCGGCACCGACACCCAAAGTCATATCGGAATTAGTATAAATGATTGTATTTGACTTAACGTGCTTGCAGACTTTCCAAGCAAAAAGCATAGCTTTCATTTCTTCGTCGGTTGCTTTGCGGTCAGTAACACAAACCAGCCCGGCATCGTCAATAAATTTCATATCTGTTTCTTGAATCAAAAATCCGCCTACCACACTGTGAAAATCAAATTTCATTTTCGATTTCAATAGTTCATAATCGGCGGTAATCAAACGGCGATTTTTCTTTTGGGTTAGCAATTCTAAAGCTTTTTCTGTAAATGAAGGAGCAATCAATACCTCTGTAAATAAATCATTTACCGTTTCGGCTGTTTCTAAATCCACTTCACCGCTGAAGGCGATAATTCCACCAAAAGCTGAAACAGTATCAGTGCTGAATGCTTTCAAATAGGCTTCTTTCAGTGTTTTACCTGTAGCTACGCCGCAAGGGTTAGTGTGCTTGATAATTGCAACCGCTGTTTCGTCGAACTCGGTAATCATACCGGCGGCACCGTTGATATCAATTATATTATTGTAAGAAAGTTCTTTACCGTGAATTTTATGGAATACCGTATCGAATTCACCATATAATGCGGCGGATTGATGAGGGTTTTCACCATAGCGCAGGGTTTGGATTTTTTTAAGCGGCAATCCCGTTAGCTCAGGGAATTCAATTTTGTTAACTTTATTGAAATAACCTGCAATCACACCATCATAATATGCGGTAGTTGAAAATACTTCGCCTGATAGTTTCAAACGGAGTTCTTCTGAAAGTGTCATATCTTTTTCTTTTAGGCTATTTATTACTTCTTCGTAATGAAGTGGATTGACTAATACCGCCGTCCATTTGTAATTCTTTGCCGCGGAGCGAAGCATAGTTGGTCCGCCAATGTCAATTTTTTCGATTAATTCGGCGTGTGTGGAATTTGGATTAGCCAATGTTTGCTCAAAAGGATATAGGTTGACTATTAAAAGGTCAATAGAACTTATATCGTGCTCTTGCATTTGGCTAATATGGGATTCTTTGCCTAAGTCGGCTAATAAACCGCCGTGAATTTTCGGATGCAGTGTTTTTAAGCGGCCATCCATAATTTCAGGAAAACCGGTTATTTCACTAACGGACTTTACCGGTATATTATTCTCGGCTAAAAGGGCTTTTGTGCCCCCTGTCGAAAAAATCTCAATTCCTAAATCGGAAAGCTCTTTGCAAAGCTCTACAATACCGGTTTTATCGGAAACGGATACCAAAGCTCTTTTAATTTTATGTTCATTCGGTGTCATAAAAAATCTCTTTTTTGTTAACAATTCTCAAATATATTATCAAAATTATTATTTTTTTTTTATTTTTCGCTTTTAGAAAACACTATGTTGAAAAAATAAAATCATTATGATGAAAAAAAATAAAGTTCCCTTCTTATATATAGCTATAATTTTTGCATTTAGCTCTTCGCTGAAATCGCAAAACGAATATCAATCTTATATTACCGACCCTGCGGCACAACCAAGACAACAAGTTGTTGATGTAATAAATTTGAAAGGTGAATTAAATATTAATGGACCTGAAAATTCGGTAAAAGGAACAGCAACCATCAGCTTCAAACCGTTCGCCAAAACGATTGATTCGTTAGCTATAAATTGTTCGCGTTTGAATGTGAAAAAAGTTGTACTTGGCGACAAAGAAATCAAATTCAAGTGGTCGGGTGACGAAATAATAGTTTTTCCCGAAGGAGAGTACGATAAAAACAAAATCTATGATATTGTGATTTATTATGATGCGAATCCAAAAGAAGGTCTTTATTTCAGGGGTTGGCAGCCTTACGAAAAATACAAAAGGAAACAAATATGGGCTCACGGACCGGGCGGATGGTGCCCTTTTGTAAATGTCAAGCACGATATACTTACCTCAGAATTTATTATAACATTTGATAAAAATTATGAAGTGTTTTCAAACGGCGTGTGCTATAGCCAAAATGAAAATAGCGATGGTACAAAAACTTGGCATTATAAAATTGATAAACCTCACGTGGTATATTTGATTTGCCTTGCCATCGGCGATTATGGTGTTAAGAAATTCACTTCAAACCGTGGTTTGGCATTGGAATATCTTTATTATAAGGATATGCCCGAAAGATTTGATGTTACATATATTCACTCAAAAGAAATGTTCGATTTTATCGAAGATGAAACCGGTACAAAATATCCGTGGTCTCTTTACCGCAATATGCCCGTCGGAGATTATATGTACGGTGGAATGGAGACAACAACCTCGACTATTTACGGAGATTTTATGTACATCGATCCGCGTGCGCAATGGATGCGGAAATATGAAAATGTAAACGTTCACGAATTGATTCACCAATGGTTCGGAAATTACGTTTCTAATATAAATAAGGATATTTGGCTAACGGAAAGCTTTGCTACATATTACGCTAAGAAATTTGAGCAAAACATCTATGGCGAAGACCATTATCAAATAGAACGCTTTAATGAGTTGGAAAAAGTCTATTCCGCGGCAAAGAAAAACGATTATCCGATTGGCTCGAGTAAGGGTGGTTCGGATAGATGGTACCCAAAGGGGTCGCTGGTTTTGGATATGATGCGCGATGTGATGGGCGATAAATCGTTCAAAACCGCCATTCAAAAATATCTTGCCGATAACGCATACCAAGTCGTAGCAACCGCCGATTTATTACGCTCAATTCGAGAAGCTTCCGGTCAATCGATGGAGTGGTTCTTCGATGAGTGGATTGCACGCGGTGGTGAACCGCATTACAAAGTAGATTATGAAGTTATCACCAAAGACGGGAAAAATTATACCTTGGTAAACGTTGAGCAAATTCATAAAATAAACGATTTGGTCGGTTTGTTTAAAATGCCTGTGGAAATAGATGTTTACTATAAAAACGGAAAAGTAAATAAAACTAAGCGTATGATTGAAAATAAATTTACCAATTTGTTCATAGACAACAGCGATTTCGGGGAAGTTGATTTTGTTGTATTTGATCCAAATAGAAAAATTGTGAAATATCTGACATTCGACCGCAGTTTCGAACAACTGAATGCTCAAGTGGAAAAAGCCGTTAATATGATTGACCGATTCGACGCACTGACAGAATTAGCAAAATTTCCATTAGACAAAAAATTAGATCTTTTTCAGAAAATATACCCTATTGAAACTTCATATTTTATAAAAAACGAGGTTATCAAGCAAATTTCAGCGGAAAAGAATTATTCAGCCAATTCAGCGGCTTTAGACATAATTAAAAAGGCAATTAATTCAGGTGATGAATTACACGTTCGCGCAGTATGTGAGAATATTCAAGTTATCCCACCTGCCTTAAAAAATGATTACGAAAAAGTGCTCGCTGACTCGTGCTATAAAAATATCGAATTGGCTTTGGACAATTTGTGCGGCTCCTTTCCCGAAAACACTAATAAATATCTTACTGCTACTTCAAACCTTATGGGTTGGCGTGGAAACAATATCCGTATTAAATGGCTCGAATTAGCTATTGAATCAGGAAAAGAAAAACATTTGAAAGAATTGATAGATTATTCAAGCCGTAATTATGAATTTGAAACGCGTATGAACTCAATTTCCGCTCTAAAACGATTAAACATCTGCAACGAAGAAATTGCGGAGAATATTATGCACGGAATATTATTTTGGAATTTCAAACTAAATCAAGCCTCAACAGAGACTTTGAAGTATTTCGCCGAGCAGAGGAAATTCAAGGAAATAATTAACAAAGTAAAAGAAAAATCAATTTGGTCGGACAGTGAGCAGGAGCGATTCAATAAGATTTTGAAAAACCTATAAATTATTTTTTTTAAATTAAAATAAATAATAATAATATTAATGGTATTTTCGTTAATATAAGTGATGAAATATGCGAAAACTATTATTATATATTGCAATATTGTTGGCATTCCTAGCCGTTCAAGCAACGGCTTTAGATGAAACCACACCCGTCGTTATTGTAACTGCCGATGGTTGTGGTACTTATAAAGTCAACATAACCGAGCTTGCCTCAGGCGATGTCGGTATTAATTCATTACCAATATTAAAACCTTCGAAGTGCTATAATGTTTCCAATATAAAACTCTCACCTAATTTCGTTAAAGACCAACCGAATTTTGATTTTTATTTTACTTTTTTTGTTTTGAATCCTTACGATTCTGCTTCATTTCAGTTTTATATAACAGATATGGAGGGTAACGCGAATGGGAGACTTATAACTTACGTTCCCAAAATGAACGTGCTTTTGGAAAGTTTTAACTATCTCGCGTCAATTATAGATGATACAACCTATAGTATATTCAAAATAAAAAATAATTCTCAAAAAACTGAAATTGTGGATATGAAGTTCCGAAAAGGATTGTATTATCAAATCAAAGGTCCAAAAAAAATCACATTAAACCCCGACGAAGAATATGGTTTGCAAATAGGATATTGTCCAAAAACTGATAATCCCATTGATTTAGATACATTAGATATTATTACAAATTGCCCAAATATTAAGTATAAAATCTGCTTATCGGGTTACGGTGTTAAGCCGCAAATCAAAGTTGAGGATATAGACTTCGGCTTTGTACGAATCGGCGAAACCATTAAATTATCAGACATTCGGGGTTCGGATTCCGCGCTGACGATAAGTAATCCGGGTACAAGTTTTTTGAACTTGTCAAAATATAAGTTGCTCAGCGGAAAATATTTCAAAATCACAACTCCGCATAATCCGGAGTTGGAGGGCTATACAGTATATCCTAAAAACAGTGTACATTTTAAAAGTCTTGCTTTAAATGCCGATGTTCTTGGATTAATTAGGGATACATTGGTTATATCAAGCAATGCCAACGGACCGGATAGTATATCAATTTTAACAGCTTATGCTGTTTATCCGGGTGCCTATTTGTCGGAATACAACTTCGGCGACGTACGGTTATTTGAGAGCGATTCCGGAATGGTATATATTATGAATAATTCCGATAAGCTAATAAAGATAACCGGTATAAAGGTTACGGGCGACACGAATGATATCAGGGTACAATTTTCAAAGATATTTCCAACTCTAAACAAAGATAATATAATAACGTTGTATCCGGAATTTATGGATTCAACCCAATATTGTACAAAAATCAAAGTTCCTGTAAACTTCAGACCGCTAACAGAATATAACAAAAGGATAAAGATTGTTCTCCAATATGCCGGCGACGATACTAGTTCTATTGAGATTTTTAATTATGTTACCGGTAGGGGTACCCTCCCGAAAATTCGCGCTAAAGGCTATGATTTCCAACCCGAGATATTGGCGGGAACAAAATTCCCGGGAACTCATTATATTGAAGTTTCTAATCCTAGTTCAACCGCCGATATGGTGATGTACAAAGTAGAACGATTAAGTTCGGGCTTGTTAGGTGAAAATTTCTTTAATTTTCCTCAGCCACTTCCTACGAATATTATTATTCCCAAAGGCGAGACATTTTTAATTCCGGTCGATTTTTTCCCATTAACAAGTGGGAATATGGCTCTAACCGTAAAAATTACTACCAATTGTAATTTATACGGTCCGGCGAGTTATTATAAGGATACTTTAGTAAAGATTACAGGATCGGCGTACAGAACTCCGGTTACTATTGAACATTCTAAATTGCCTACTATTAACAAATGCTCTACCGGTTTAATAAACGTTACAATGACAAATATTAGCACAATAGATATATTAAAAATTGACAGCGTTAGAATTAGCACAGTCGAAGACGGGGTTTTTGAATTCGCTGATAATTCCATAAAAAAAGGCTTTAATATAAGCCCATCGGGTATATATAATTTCGACATCATTTATAATCCTGCATTAAGCAATAACAATACTTTGGACAGGGTTATTGTTGATTATTTCTGTTTAGGTCACAGTTATGGCTTTGAGATTTTCGCAAACAGCTTTAAAAGCACAATATCTGTATCAATGGATAATATATATAATATTCGCCCGGGTGTGGTTATTAATCCTGAATCCGGAAATTTGAATAAGTTTAAAGTGAAAGTCGAAAGCGCTGAATTTGTTGGTATCGAAGTGGATTCATTTGAATTAAAATTATCATACAACCCCGGTAATTTGCAATTTTTGGATAAGGTTTACGGAAATGGCGGTATGGAGTCGTGGACTCTTGCTACGAAGAGTCAAAATGTTAGCCCCGATGAGACGGTTATATCTATTATAGGGCATTCTCCCGTTCCGTTAAACAAATTTGAAGGTATGTTATATCCCGAATTCGAAACATTGCTCGCCGATACCAATGAGGTAGAAATAAAAGCAATTGATTTAGTGCTTAATGATAATTCTACTTGTTATGCTCCTGTATTCGGTACAGGGAAAATCTTTATGAATATTTGCACAATACAGATGGGCAAATTAATTTTAAGTAAATACGGATTTGATATGATTACAATTTTACCGAATCCTGTAATCAACGACGAAGTGACAATAAAATTTTCTGTTGCTTTCCGAACATTAACCAGAATTGAGTTTTTTAATTCTGAGGGTAGTCTTATTTATACACCGCTAAATAAGTATATGGAGCCCGGCGATTATGAAATGCAGTTTTCGGTCAAAGATGTGCCTGCAGGAACATATTTAGTCAAATTCACAAGCGGATTTTTTACCAATTCACAGCAATTAATTATAATAAAATAAAAAATACTTTATTATTTTCTAACAATTTCTTGTATAATTCCAAAAATAAGAATATTTTTGTAACTTGTATATTTTTGAAATTAAGATAATTGTATAAATAAATCGGAGGCTTTTTCATTGAAAAGCAATCAAGGAAAAACTGGAGCTTTTTTAGTTTCTAATATGGGGAGACTATTATTAATATTTGTTCCGTTAATAATAGGCTTAGCGTTGCTGTATCCTACATACCACGCATCCAAATTAGAAGGCACGAAAAAAGAAATGCTCAAAAAAGCTCGTAACGGGCAAGACAGTCTCGATATTTTAGAAAAATTCGAGGCTAAGTACGGAGAAAGTTTAAAAAAAGCCAAAAGTGGCGCTATTAAACTTGGTTTGGACTTACGCGGTGGTATGTATGTAACTATGGAAGTCGATTTAATTAAATTGATTGAAGAATCAGCATTGCCTGAAGCAGTTGATGAAACTTTTATGGAAGTTATAAACAGAACCACAAAACAATTGGACGCATCGCCTGAAGCTGATGCTATTGATTTATTCAAAGCAAACTTTGATAAAATTGCTCGCCCTCGCGGTAAAACACTTTTATCATATTTTTATTTAGGAAATCAAAGAGACGTATCGGAAGATAAAATCATCGAAAAACTAAATGAAAGTGCAAAAGAAGCTATTGATCAAGCTCAAGAAGTAATTCGTCAACGTATTGACCAATACGGTGTTGCTGAACCGAATATTCAGAAACAAGGTAATCGTCGTATTATGCTCGAATTACCGGGTGTTCAAAACAAAGAAGGTATGCGCGCTTTATTGCAAACTACAGCACGCTTAGAATTCAATTTAGTTCGTAATAACGATTCAATCGTGTATGCGTTTAAAAGAATTGACACATACTTATATAATGAAGCTGTAAAAAGAGGAAAAATTAAAGGCGGAGAACTTCTAATAGATTCATTGGATCCTTTAGCAATCGTAAGTAATGAAAATGAAGAATTGAACAAAGTTGATTCAACAAAGTTAGTTGCCAATTCTAAAACAGCCGATAAAAAAGCGACTGATAAAAAAGATCTAAAGAAAGCTGAAGTGAAATCGGCTAAAGATGCAAAAGTTGCAGATGCAAAAGCGGCTAAAGACGCGAAAGTAGCTGAAGCAAAACCTGATTCCGCTAAAGATCAAAAAGCTAAAGATACTGCTAATGATCCTTACAAAGGTTTGACAGAAAAAGAAAAAGTCAAGAAATATCAAACAGAACATCCATTTACTTCATTGTTTGCGACATACTTCCTATCACCGCAAGACCAACAAATGGTTCCTGTGAATTATACTGTAGCGCAATTCCCTGCTGGTGAATATTCATTTAGAATATCAAAAGATAACTTGGATAGATTCAGATTATTGCTAAAAACACCTGCAATCGCTTCATTGATTCCGGCAGATTATAAAATAGCTATCGATGCTAAACCTGATGCTCGCTTAATGAACAAAAAAATCGAAGTTTATGACTTCTATAATTTGAAAAAGAAGCCTGAACTAACCGGTGACGTAGTTACCGATGCAGGCGCAACAGTTGATCAAGCCAGCGGTCAAGCAATGGTATTGATGTATATGAATAGCGACGGTGCTGACCAATGGGGTGTAATCACTGAAAAGAATTTGAAAAAACGTATCGCTATCGTTTTGGATGATTTTGTATATTCAGCTCCTACAGTACAAACTAAAATCACAGGCGGTAGCTCACAAATCACAGGTATGGCCGATATGGACGAAGCAAACCGCTTACGTATCGTTCTGAAAGCCGGTGCTTTGAAAGCTCCTGTTAAAATCATCGAAGAAAGAGTTGTTGGTCCATCTTTGGGTCAAGATTCTATTAATTCAGGTATGTTAGCGAGTTTAGTAGCTATGTTTGCCGTTATATTATTTATGTGGATGTACTATACAAAATCAGGCTTGATCGCCGATTATGCAGTGTTTGTAAACGTTCTGCTTATTATTGCTTTGCTAACCGCGCTTAAAGGTACATTATCAATGCCAGGTATTGCCGGTTTAATATTAACAATAGGTATGGCGGTGGATGCCAACGTACTTATTTACGAACGTTGTCGTGAGGAATTACTCAGAGGGCGTTCATTAAGATCGGCTATTGACGAAGGTTTTAGAAAAGCTTTAACTGCTATCGTTGACTCCAACATAACAACTGCTATTACTGCATTAATTCTATTATGGTTGGGTTCAGGTCCAATTAGAGGTTTTGCGACTAACGTATTAATAGGTATTTTAACTACTATGTTTACTGCAATATTTGTTACTCGCGCTATGATTGAAGTCACATTGGCTCGCGGAGGCAAATATTCATTCGGTTTACATAAATCACAACAAGAAAAAATATAAGGAATAAATAAATGCAATTCTTCGGAAAAACACATATAGATTTTATGAAAGAAAGGAAGTTTTTCGCTATCTTTTCTATAGTTGTTATAATAGTTGGTTCTGCACTTGCCGCTATCGTTAAACCTGAATTAGGTATTGACTTTACCGGTGGTACTGAAATAGCTTTACAATTCAAATCCAATGTTGACGCAAAAGATATTCGTTCAGCTCTAACAAAAGCCGGTATCAGAGGCGAAGAGGTTAAATCGTACGGAAAAGATAATTCATATCTTATTCGCGTTAAAGATACCAAACACGGTGCTGAAGGCGTATATTCAGCATTAGACAAATATTTACCAAATGTTGACAGAACTGAACTAAAGGTTGATACAATCGGTCCCAAAATCGGTGGTGAACTATGGCTATCATCAATCTTGGCTATATTTTTAGCTATTATTGGTATTTTGATATATATTGCCTTTCGTTTCGAGTTTAGTTACGGTATTGGTGCTATCATTGGTATTTTCCACGATTTGGTTATAACCTTTGCTTTAATCGTAATAGCGAATAGAATTGGTTTAGCTGATATTGAATTGAATCAACAAATTCTTGCCGCTTTTTTAATGGTTCTTGGTTATGGTGTTAACGATACAGTTATCATATTTGACCGTATTCGTGAAAATGTTGAGCGTCATAAAGGTCAAGACTTTGTTAAAATAGTCAATGACAGTATTAATGAGGCTTTAACACGTACAGTGAATACTGTAGGTACAGTAATTTTGGTTATGATAGTGATGCTTATATTAGGCGGTCCGGTATTGTTTGGTTTCTCAATAACTATGCTTATCGGTGTTATATTTGGTACTTATTCTTCGGTTTACGTAGCTACTTCATTCGTGGTTTACTACAACCATAAAGTATTGAAAAGATTCCTACCTACTGATGAAAAATTAGCAAAAACAACTAAAAAACTCAAAACAGTTTAATTTATTTGGAATATATTATGTCTGAATTCGAATACAAAATAATGGATGATGAAACCGGTAAGTACGCTTTAGTTAATTTGTCTGAAAGCGTTTTAGGCGGGTTTCAAGCTATGGAATTTAGCCAAGCTCTTGACTCAATTTCAGAGGATAATATAAACAGAATAATTATTGATATGTCGAGAGTGAACATTATTAATAGTTCCGGCATAGGAATGATAGCCGGTGCTTTCAGGGAACTGAAAGCTAAGGATTGCGAGCTTATGCTCACCAATGTCCCCGAGCCGGTTATTAAGCTCTTAGTTATGACCCGACTGGATAAAGTAATTAAGATCGTATAAATTAAAACAGCCATTCTAAATAGAGTGGCTGTTTTTTTGGGGGATTGCGATTTGTTATTTGTCTTCGTTAATAGTCAATGAATTGTCTTCGGTTTTATTGATCATTAAACCTACCATCATAAATAATGCCGTCATTAAAATCACTTGGATAATGACTGCTTTATTTATGAAGGAAATTGATTGCTCGGCGGTTATAGCAAGAAATAGAAGAATCGTGATAAGCCCTCTCGGAGCAACAAAGAAGAGTAGTTTCACCGGTAATTTAGCAATTTTTAGGATAATAAGACGCAAAACAAATATCCCCGCAACGATTCCTAATGACCACATTAATGCTTCTAAATTCAATATTTCTGACAACTTGATTGAATAACCAAACAATAGGAAAAAGAATGCCCTTATTAAAAAAGCTAATTCTATTAAAATCTCTTTAAAGCGATGTACCTCTTCTTTTAATCCATCCGGTTGTATTTTCTTTACTATTTTAATATGCTTCAACTTGTCTATATTGCCTAAAAATAGTCCAAATAATAGGATGAAAATTAAAGCGGGCAAATGATAAATTTTAGAAATGGCATAGATAATGATAATACAAATTATAATTGGAGTAAACTTAATGTGGTGATCAATTTTCTTTAGCAAAAAGGAAAGTCCAAGAGTTGCTAAATAGGATACTGCTAAAATAATCAGCAAATCAAGCACAAAATTGCGAAATGAATGTAAACCAATAAACTCATTAAGCGCGATAAAATTGAAAAACAACACACCAATTATATCAGAAAAACTACTCTCGTAAATAATAAATTCTTTATCCAAACTTTTCAAATGCTTGACACTTGGGATAGCAATTGCACTGCTAACTATGCAAAACGGTATAGCATTGATAAGCGCGATTTTAAAGGGAACTTGTCCAAAATATGAAAATGCGTAAGCAAGGGTTATAGATAGAATGATCATCGGTACCAATGCTACTGTAAAAGATTTGGTTACTAAATTTACCTTGGATTTATCCAAATCAAGTTCTAATGAGCCTTCTAAGACAATTAATATAAGCCCAACCGTTCCAAAGATTGGTAAAAACAGGGATAAATCCGGTAAAGGAATGCCGAGAGCCGCAGTAAATTGTTTAACACCCCAACCCAAAAGTAATAATAAAATCACAGAAGGAATCTTAGTTTTCGATGCTGTTATATCGAAAACATAGGCTATAAGTAATAATGTACATAATGAAATAATTACTGGTATTGTCATTGTTTATTCTTGCTTTAAATTAATGTGATCTAATTAGGGTATAGGTTGTAGATTTTCATTAGTTTCTTTTCGTTCTTCTTCATACAATTCATTAATGTATCGGTCTTTGAGATGATCGTAAAACGAATGTTTACTTACATAACTCGCAACAATATTTGCGATTAGCGCAGTCATCATCAAAGGAAATATAATAACGTGACTGTTCGTCATTTCAATAACCAGAATTGATGACGTAAACGGGCTTCGAGTAATTCCTGTTAAAAATCCGACCATACCGCATAAAATTATCAAGTTTGACTCAGTGGCTGTAAGTTGGAACAATCCGGCAAAAAAAGCTCCGATACTTGCTCCCGCACTAAGAGCAGGTGCAAATATTCCTCCCGATGCTCCAACACAAAATGATACAATTTGTCCAACAACCCTTACAATAGGTATATACCACTCCATACTTTTATTACTAGTAAATAGTGTTGTAATCATTATTTCTTTTCCCGAACCGAATGCTCTACTATCCACTAAAACAGCCAATGCCGCAACAATTAAACCGGAAATAACAATATAAATTATTTTTTGGAATTTGTTTTTCATTTTTCGTTTTTTTCTGATAATATATAGGATAATTCTTCCCATTAAACTTGCGGTAAATCCAGTGATTATCGAAACAGGTATAACCGCTAAAACAATCCACATTGAAATACCTTCCAATTTTGGATAACCTAAGTAAAGATAAGGTCCAAGTAAATAAAGAGCGGTAAGACCCGCAATAATTACTCCTGTCAATAGGGCGGATTTTAAAAAATTGAAATGTGTTTTAGTTAATTCTTCTACTGCGAATACGATACCGCCTAATGGTGTATTAAAAGCCGAGGCGAGTCCTGCGGCACCACCGGTAATTATCATAATTCTTCTCGAAACTTTTGGATACCAATCGGGTAAAATATCGTTGATTTTTTTGAATATCGAAGCAGATATTTGGATTGTTGGACCCTCGCGTCCGATAATTCCCCCTCCAAAAATCATTATCAAGCTGGAAAGTACTTTTACAAATATTGTTCGTATGCTAAGGAATTGATTTACTTTATGAGTATGCTTCGGATTTGATAATTCGATAGCCGCGGTCACTTGAGGGATACCGCTACCACGGGCATAAGGGGAGTATTTTGCTACTATCCACCAAGCTAAAAAGAAACATAAGGGTGTAATAATGAAAAACAGCCAGCTTGCTTGATGAAATATATATTTTGTTCCTAATTCAGCCCAAGAAAATAGTTTAGTATAAATAACCGCTACTAAACCTGTAATAAATGCACCTATCCAAAATGGTATCGCATTCAAAAAACCTTTTTTTAAGTCAATATTATCCATTGACTCATATTTTGATTTTAATTTAGAGGTTATCTTATTCGCAACCTTCTTAATATCCATAGTTTTGAATGTCCAAGAACTCAAGTTATCAACTCATTAATTTTTGTTAAAATTTACTTATAGATTAGAAATTTTTAATTTTCAATAATACAAAAATATCAAGAAAATGTTGAAATTAGACCATAGTATGAAAGCTTTTTTTATTACAGACAAGCGGTAAATCAATCTCGGCGGCAGTTATATATATGTTATTAAAGATAATAGCGCATTTCTATCTAATGACTTTCTTTTCAATATATTTGGAATTCATTATCCTCAAAACTCCCATATAATCAATTTTAAACTCAATCAAACCCCCGATTTTATACTTGTTTTTTTTATTTTCACCTAAATCAATTACGAGCATATCGGAACTTGCTCCAACAATGCTAATGTCTTGATCCACAGGTTTAATATGCTCCTTGTCAACATCCAATAAACCCAAATCTACTATAGCTCGATAAGAAGTCTCACCGATTAGGTTATGGTCAAATTCGAATGTGTGACCTTCAAGATTAGTACCAAATTCGCCCGTTGGAACCAGCGGTTTTTCAATTAATTCGATTATTTCGGCGTATAAACGGAATACGTCTGTTTTCATTTTCTTTAGGGGTGTGTTATTATATACATCTGTACCTAAGAACAATGTTTCCCCGACTCTGAAATGATTTACTCCGCGCGGCAGTAATTTTTGAAATATTAGCGGAATAGTAACTGAAGATCCAGCTGAAACATAGCGTAGGCGTTTGTTAAACTTGAGTTCTATCAATTGCTTGTACAAACTCAATTGTATTAATTTATCGTGATTGGGTAAGATCCCGTAAAGGCAAGACAAATTTGCTCCAATTCCTATTACTTCAATATTTTGTAGATTAAACACATCCTCATAAAATTGAACCAAATCATCACGCATAACACCTTCACGAAGCTCACCCAGTTCAATCATAATGATAATTTTATGGATTTTGTTTTGTTTCTTTGCTTCAATAGAAAGTAGTTTAATTATCGATATCTCTGTATTCATACTTATATCGGCATATTTGACTACACCACTAACAGCTTGTTTTGCCGGTGGTTTAATATAAATAGTTTCGATTTTAGGATTAATAGTTTTGATTATTCTTAAGTTCGTAATTCGTGAGTCACATACTTGTTCAATTCCAAGGGCAAGTAATTCAGTGAGATAATCTTTATTCCCGCAAAGTATTTTCGATACTATAGACCATTGTATATTATTCTTTTTGAATAAATCGTTAAGATAATCGAAGTTTAATTTTAATTTTTTGATATCAAGGGTGATATAAGCCATAATAATTCCTTATTTTATTAATCGCATTTCTTTGTATTTGCTTACAAAACCAACCTTTTCATATAGAAATCGCGCCGGATTATCGGGCTCAACGTGCAAAGCAATGTTACCCTGAGAAAGTCCAATGGTTGTAAGCATTAGTTGTTTACCTATTCCAATACCTCTGTGATCCCTGTGTGTTGCTATGTAAACAAGAATGTTCTCGGGTATGTAGTCTTTCATACCGGTTTGGTTAATCACAACCGCCCCCACCATATTACATTCATCAAAAGATGCCAATACAAAACCACCGAATGACGGTGACTCCATAATGGAATAGTTAATCGCTTTTTCAATATCTGTTTTGGGATCGCCAAAATTTTCTAAATGTTCAAATAAAAAATTCACTAATTCTCGTTTTTCTTCAAGATTTGGTTTATTTTCGGGATCATATTTCTTTATAGTTATCATAATGTTTTCCTTTTTTATAAGTTAATAATTAATTTTTATACAATGATTTGTTATATTCTGTTTCTAATAGATCATTTATATTCATAGGATTGATTAATGGCATATCATTCTTAAATAAATCATATTCCAATAATTCTGTTTTTTTTAATTTTTCAATTCGTGGTAATTTAGTTCTGTTTGTTGTTTCGATATGTTTACCTTCTTCGTCCACAATAATTACTTTTGGCAGAAACACACCTTTTCTTCCAATAAAGTTATCCATTATTCTAACGGAATCTTCGAACTCTTCACGTCCAGCTCTTCCCAGTGCTTCATATCGGTAAAGGACTTTGCCATCCCAAGTAGTTACAGCCGCATAACTCTCGGATATTTCTTTTTCTATATCATTTTCTGAATTTAGAGTATCATGTCCTGAAGGCATCAATACAATTTTTCCACCACCGCCTTCTATATTTGCGGCGTATTTTGGAATTGTAATACCCGAAATCCAGCCCTGCAAATGCTTCATATAAATTTGACCGATTTGTATAGGTGTTATAAAGTGGACTATGCCTCTTTCTTTATGACATTGTAAAAGATAATATGGATGTATTCCTATCCAAAGCATTCTCCTAAATGTCTCAGCCAGTGTACGATAATAATCATTAACGTGATTAAGCAGAACCGTTTGATTTCTTATAGTATATCCGTGAAGCCTAATTCTTTTAACGGCTTTTGCTAAATCTTCCGTTATTTCGTGGTAATGGTTTATATGGGTCATAAAATACACATACTTTTCAGGACCATTGTTGTATCTATTTGCCGATTTATCAATCAATTCAAGTAAATCATCAGTAATTGCCATCGGCATAACTACAGGAACCCTTGTCGAGATTCTTAATGAGCGTAGGTGTGGTATTCTGCTTAATTCTTCAAGTACATATTGAAGCTTGCTTCTACTTATCATCAAGGCATCGCCACCGGTTACAAGCACTTCATCAATATTTTTATTATAATTAATGTAAAACAAACCCTTGTTTATTTCATCTGCATTTACATCCGTAGTACCATCCAATGATTTTGCTCTTTGGCAATGAACACAATATGATGCACAGCTTGTGTTTTGCGCGACGAACAAGGCTACTCTATTAGGGTATCGTTGGTAAGCGGCACCAAAACTTCTCGAATCTTCACACATTGAGCCTTCCATCCCTGTGTCTGGAAATAATAGATTTGCTGGGGTTGGAACACACTGCCAAAAAATAGGGTCTAACCTTTTATTTGGTTTTTCACCAAATAGTAGGTTCGGATGAAAAGGATCGGAATTCATAAGTGTCGCGTAATAGGGAGTAATTCGCATAGGCTCCTTCCCTTCGCTTTTCATAACTTTAACTGTCCGTTCTATTTCACTTACCTGGAATTTATTTAGTTTTATTACTTTTTTTAGCTGATCAACACTGCGAATTGAGTTCTTCATCTGCCAATTTGCATCATTCCATTGATCTATAGTAATATCTTTCCAAATATCAATTGTATTGTAATTTCTTGGTTTATAAAATAATTTGTCTTCATTCTGCATATTAGCCTCTTGAATTATTTGGTAATGTGCCTTTTGAGCTTTAAATGACATTTCTATTTTTTTAATAAATCTCATTTATATAAAATTTATCATTGCCATAAAATAATTTTGAGTTTATCCAAGTAAGACTTATGTCTATATTTTTATTATTGATAGTGAGCGCATTATTTCATAGCGATAAAATATTTATACAAATATACAAAATTTAATTGACATAGCAAATAAATATATTTTTATTAGAAAAAATTATTTTTGTTGATGGGGGTAGGAAATTAAGTAATTAAGATCGTATAAATTAAAACAGCCATTCTAAATAGAGTGGCTGTTTTTTTGGGGGATTTTCTCAAAACACTAACATTTTAACTTTTTGAACAGACAAGAATGTCTGTTCTACTGAATTTACGTTGCTCAGTAGAACAGACGCAGGCGTCTGTTCTACCAATATACTAAACTTATGGTAGAACAAAAGCCCGCGTTTGTTTATAGTTCCCAAGCTCCTGCTTTGGAATAGAATCAACTATCTCTTAACAACCAACTTCAATACAGCTTTTTTATCATCTACTGATATATTCAGATAATATGTTCCAACAGCTAAATCGGAAGTATTAATATTTATACTGTTCGATCCTTGCGAAGATACACCTGAAAATACATTACGAACTAAAGAGCCGTTAATATCAAATAATCCGACATTCAAATTAACTACATTATCGGTACTGTAATTCAAATTGATCTGTCCATCCGCCGGATTTGGCGATAAGGATGCCATTCTGAAGCCGATGTTTTCGAGTTCTTCAACCGAAACGGCATAAGCTTCGCCTGATATTGGGATTTTCAACTCTTTAGCAGTATTTTTAACAATTAAATATCCTGTTTTTGTACCAACGCTTACCGGACTAAACTTAAGTTTGATTGTTCCACTTTGATTCAAATCCAAATCCCCTGATATACCTGCGGCTACAGCAAATTCGTTATCTGGACTGTTTTCAACGTAAACTGTATCGAATTCAATTATGGTATTGCCGGTATTACGAAGTTTTACATTTGCTAACGATACCTTGCCGACTTCAGTTTTCTTGAAAACAATATTGCTTTCGGATTCTAATGTCAGTTGCGGATTCGGCGCGCCATAGATAAAATCGGTGTAAGTTACATAATCGTTCACCTTCCATAATCTGCCGCTTTCTTCCAAGCAATTTGTAGTTGTCAATTTCAAAGGCATCGCCTCGGACATAAGGATTTGAGACCAAGTTCCGCCTAAATCCGATGTGCGGTAAATGCGTCCTTGAGTAGTAACAACAAAAATATCTTCTGTACCATCGGCTGAAAATAAATCAACCGGAACCTGTGCAATAGACGCAAAATCCATTGCATTCTTTTGCCAGGTCGCACCGCCATTTGATGTTGATGCTAATTGTGTAGGCTGTTCCGAAGCGTTTCCATAAAGCGCCAATCCTCTCTTTTCGTTACCGAAAGCAACTTTATGTACTAATTTACCAACTTCTATCGTTCCGTCAGTCCACGCTTGTCCTTTATCAACCGAATGCAGAACTCTTCCTCGGCTTGTGCCGAACCAAACATTGTCTTTGTAAAAGCAATTCGAACCAACATAACCATTTTCTCCTGCTTGAGCAACCGGTTGCTGTGGATTTTTGCGCCAGGTCAAACCACCGTCGGAGGTGTAACCTATACCGAATTTGTTTCCAATTTGGTCACCCAAAATCAAAGCATATTTAGTATTATAGAAATATAGTTGATTAATAAAAGGAGTTATAGTTGTTATATCAAATCTTTCAAAGGTGTTTGCCGCGTCTGCAGTTTTTAGAATTTCGCACTTAGTTCCGCTTACTTGAACACAACCAAAATAAGCGTTTAATAAATCGGTTGCGAATACCGTAGTTAATCTTTCATTATTCTGCGTTACATTGAAAACCTGTTGCCCGCCTTGTAATCCATAATATAAACCTCTTTGATAAGATGCCGACCAGCCGACCGCCCAAAATACATTTTTCGTTGGTGAGTGAGCACTGTGCCAATCAGGGTAAAGGTTAGGCGGAAAATAATATACCGCGTTCGTTTTGTTTGGAGATTTAATTTTAATAGGAATTTCTATGACTTCATAGTCAACATAATTACTTGATTCGTATTTAACAAGTATTTTTGCCGGACCGTCGAACCAAGGATTGGATTGCTCCAAAGTCAAATCAAGCACGATTGTATGGTTTTTTGTAGAGTCAAAATTTGGTACTGTTAACGTCTTATTCGATAAACTAATAAAATTATCAAACGGTTGTAGTGTTATTGTAACTAAATTTGATTTAGCAAGATAATTTTTAAATGTGAAGCTACTTTTATAAGTTCCATATTTAATAATTTCTTTTTGATTGCCTACACTA
Organism: Kapaibacterium sp. (SeqCode); assembly: GCA_038206725.1. GTDB lineage: Bacteria > Bacteroidota > Ignavibacteria > Kapaibacteriales > UBA2268 > JBAXXL01. The sequence goes on along the minus strand of JBBRAO010000010.1, from coordinate 36,595 downwards.
TAATTTAAAAGAGAAATGCCGGGAATGGTATTAGTTGAAAATTCACTATTGTAAGATACGGCTTTAAAGGCATTTACTCTACCATAAGCTAACAATCTTTTAGCAGGGTCCCCACCCGAAAAAACATCGTCCGAAGTGCTACGGAGCTGATGATACATCTCTTTGTATTTCCAAGTTGGATGTATTGATTTTACTAAAGCGGCTACACCGGCTAAAACCGGAGATGCCATAGAAGTGCCGTCCATACTGGTATATGAGTTTCCCGGTATAGTGGATTGTATGCTGCTGCCCGGAGCATATACGCAATTTGCCCAACCATAATTTGAGAAGCTTGAACGTGAATCGTTTTGAGCTGATGAGCCGACTGAAATAATATTATTCAACTGAGCAGGATATTGGCCATAAAATTCCATATTTTTCCCATCGTTTCCCGCGGCAACTATAATTATTGAACCCATTGCAACAGCTTGGTCAACTATTATTTGCTCAGTTTGGCTGTAACCTTGACCACCCCAACTGCAATTGATAATATCGGCGCCCATTTTCGCGGCATATAGGATTCCTTCATAACCATTGTATATTCCTTGAACATTTGGGTTGTCCGACGCTACTTTGACTGGTAATATTTTGCAATTCCAAGCGGAACCCACAACACCTATACTATTATTACCAATAGCCGCGGCGCACCCAGCTACGTGTGTTCCGTGATTTACTTGAGCACTGGTAGGTTGTGGATTATTATCCGGTGCAAAAGCGCCACCGCTGAAATTACCAACAAAATCCCATCCATTAACATCGTCAACATAACCATTAACATCGTCATCTATTTTATTACCTGGTATTTCACTTGGATTGGTCCAGATATTTGCCGCTAAATCTTCGTGATTGATAAATACACCACTGTCAACAATTCCAATTATCACATCAGGACTACCCTGAGTCAACTCCCACGCTTTTTCCAAACCGATAGCCTTTGGAGCCCACTGAAGTGAATAACGAGCATCGTTGGGCGTTATATCATAAAGCTTTCGTTCATACATCGGCTCAGCATATTCCACATCGGGATTTTTGCTGATTTCCTGAGCTAAAATGTAAGCGTCAACAGCCGAAGAGAATCTGATTTCTTGAATTCGTCTGATACCATATAAATCTTCTTCCGGTTTAATCATCTCGTTGAAAGGCGATTTGGCAGAAACGACTGAAGATTCAAATGTGCTTTTCATCAAGGTGAGTTTCGCTTTTGGATCGGGATTTAAGAACTGAGAATTCGCTTTGAATTTGACCAGTATCGCGCCGGGAAGGTATTTCGGCAGTTCCCCATTTGTAGTAGAATCCGTATGTGCTTGATTTGAAATTGGATTAGGCAATGCAAGCAAAGTTCCGTTTATAAGTACTAAAGAAATTATTATGTATAATAATTTATTCATCAATGTCTCCAAATAATATTTTAAATTTCAATTAAAAAAATATGCAATTTAACATTTTAAGGTAAGATAAACAATTTATTTTCGCTGATATTCCACAAATATATAATATTTCTCATAAATTGTTTAATTTTGTAGTTTATATATGAACAAAAATTGAATAGGTAAATTAAATGACAATGGATTTGATAATATCGTTGGCGAAAAGACGCGGTTTTGTATTCCAATCATCAGAAATATATGGTAGTTTGAACGGTTGTTGGGATTACGGTCCCTTAGGTGTGGAACTACTGAATAATCTGAAAAAAGCTTGGTGGAACGAAATGACGTACCGCGATAATATCGAAGGTATTGACGCTTCGATATTAATGCACCCAAAAACTTGGGAAGCTTCAGGACATACAAAGCAATTCAGTGACCCAATGATAGATAATAAAGTTTCAAAAGCACGCTATCGTGCGGATGTTTTGATTGAAGAATTTATCACAAAACTAAGAACCAAAAATAAAACAGAAAAAGCAAATCAAGTGGAAGAAGCTTTGGAAAATTGCGATAAAAACGAAGATTATTACAATCTTATAATGCAATATGAAATCAAAGATCCGATTAGCGGCACTTTGGATTGGACTGAAGTACGTAATTTCAATTTGATGTTTAAAACTTTCGTGGGTCCTGTGGAAGATACTAATGCTGTTGTTTATCTACGTCCGGAATCAGCTCAAGGTATATTCGTGAATTTCAAAAACGTGATGGAAACCGCAAGAATGAAGGTTCCTTTCGGTATTGCTCAAATCGGCAAGGCTTTCCGTAACGAAATCAATACCAAGAACTTCCTTTTCCGTACTCGTGAGTTCGAACAAATGGAAATGCAGTACTTTGTGAAACCGGGTGAAGAGAAAGAAGCTTTTGACTATTGGAAACAAGAGCGTTGGGATTGGTGGGTTCGATATGGAATGAATCCGGAATCAATGCGTTGGAAAGAACACGAAAAATTGGCTCATTACGCAAACGCCGCTGTGGATATAGAATATTTATTCCCCTTTGGTTGGGGCGAAATTGAAGGTATTCACTCGCGAACCGACTTCGATTTGAAAGCCCATCAAGAAGCATCCGGTAAAAAAATGGAATATGTGGATACAGTAAACGGTGACCGTTTTGTTCCATTCGTGGTCGAAACTTCGGGCGGTGTATCCCGCGGATTTATGGCTTATTTATGTAATGCTTACGATGAAGAAGAAGTACCAACCGGAAAGGGTGATTCGGAAGTGAGAAGCGTTCTGAGATTCCATCCGAAATTAGCACCTATTACAGTAGCTGTTTTCCCGTTAGTTAATAAAGACGGTATGCCGGAATATGCGACAAACATATACAAAGACCTCCAAAAAACTTTCAATGCCAAGTACGACACATCCGGTGCGATTGGACGCCGCTACAGACGTCAGGATGAAGTCGGCACTCCATATTGTGTCACTATTGACGGCGAAACAATAGAAAAACACACAGTTACAATACGTGAGCGTGACTCTATGTTGCAGGAACGCATTCCTGTAGATAAAATCAAAACGTGGATATTTGAAAAAATGAACGCGTAAGTTACTTAATTGTCAATCGATAATGAGAAGAAAAATAAGAATTTACTCATCCGATGACTCCCCGGTCATCGGATGAGTTTTTAAATAAAGGGTCGGTCGGAATAAAGACAATTAATTTATTGATAAAATGTTTGTAGAAAAGGTGATGTGCGCGTTCGTCCAAAACCCTGAAAGGGTGAAATAAAAATGCCGTCTTTTTTGGCTACTATTGATAATTTTCTTAATTTAAAATCGGTATTGTTTCGTAAGTTGCATTTTGCGTGGATTTTTATTTAAAAAGAACGTCTCTAAGGAAACAGGGCATCGCAACCCGTGGCGGGGAATTGGGAAAAAGCAAAAAAATATGAATGACAAAGTATAATTATAATTATTTTTAATTGATTTACGTCTATGAAATTTTAAAAAGGCAATACAATAAAAGAAAACGAATACATAGTTTGGAAAGAAGATAAATACTACCTATCCCAGGGTTTGAATGTAAATCTTTCATCATTTGGCGATACGATTAATGTTGCTCTTGCTAATCTCAAGGAAGCCGTTTAGCTTTATTTTGAAAATGAATAATTATCAAATCAAAAATAATATAATTTCAATAATTGCAATATTTATAATTGCTTTTCCCCTCTATTCCCAAACAAGCGACTCACTAAGTGCCGGTAAAACATATAAAGGGGAGGAAATAATCGTTACGGGCAAAAGAACACCCATTGCTTTTTCCGAAGTCGGCAGAATAATAAAAATCATCCCTAAAGCAGAAATTGAAGCCATATCGGCGTCGAGTTTACAGGATATACTGAACTTTACCCAAAATTTAGATATACGGCAACGCGGTGGAATGGATATGCAAGCCGATATCAGCTTAAACGGCGGTTCATTTGACCAAGTGATGATTTTAATCAATGGTATAAATATGACCGATCCGCAGACCGGGCATTATTCCTCAAACCTACCTATTGATATCAACAGTATTGAGCGAATCGAGATTTTAGAAGGGGCAGGTGCGAGAGTATATGGACCGGGAGCTTTTTGCGGGGCTGTGAATTTTATTACTTCGCAAAAAGATTCCAATCAAATAAAAGTAAATTTGTCAGCCGGGCAATACGGTTTAGCAAGCGTGGGAGTTAATTCAGACTTCAAGGTTTTGAAAACGAATAACAATCTATCGGCGAATTTTTCATCCTCGGACGGTTATACGCAAAACACCGATTTCAAGAACTTGAATGTATTTTATCGTGGTTCTTTCGCCAACAATATTATCAATATTAATTACCAAGCCGGTATATCGGCAAAAAGTTTCGGTGCGAATTCATTTTATTCAGCCAAATATCCGAACCAATTCGACGACAACAAAACTGCTTTCGCGGCAATTTCAGCAAGTGGTGGGAAGAACACCACCACGAATGGAACAATTTATTTCCGGCGTAACCAAGACCGTTTTGAATTGTTTAGAAGTAATCCGCCGAGTTGGTACAGGAACCACAATTACCACTTGACCGATGTTTTTGGCGCGAATTTCAATCTTAACATCCCCTCGAAAATTGGAAAAACAGTTCTCGGAGCTGATATCCGAAATGAAAATATACTCAGCAATGTTTTGGGATTGGATATGGCTGACACAATTAAAGCGCCGTTTGAAAGACAAGGCTTTTATACCAAATCCTATAACCGCACCAACATCTCGATATTTTTCGAGCATAGCTATGTTTGGAAGAATTTGAGCCTTTCGGCAGGTGCGATGTTGAATTATAACACATCATTAGGATCGAAAACGGATATTTACCCCGGTATTGACGTAAGTTACTGGATTAACGACCAAATCAAATTGATGGCAAGTGTAAATAAATCTCTACGTATGCCTACGTTTACCGATTTATTTTATAAAGGACCCACAAATGTGGGTAATCAGGATTTGAAAGCTGAAGAAGCAATTTCTTATGAATTCGGCACCGAATATACATCGTCATTTTTTGATTTTGGTGTAAATGGTTTTTTCCGTGTGGGATATAACATAATAGATTGGGGGAAACTTCCAGATGAAACGGTTTATCACGCGCGGAATATTTCGGAAATGAATACAGTCGGTTTGGGAGCAAGCGCTTCGTTTAATTTTGGGAGATTAACCGAGAAATCTTACTTGAATTATCTTAAAATCGAATATTTGTTTTTAAATCAGACAAAAAATTCCGAATCGCAATATATATCCTACTATGTTTTGGATTATCTTAAGCATAAATTATCTTTTAGCTTAAGCCATAAAATAATCGAGAACATAAATGCTGTTTGGACAGCTTCATACCAACAACGTATGGGGACTTATTTCCTGACCGCAACCGGGGAAGAATTGAACTATGAGCCTTTTTGGTTGCTAAATGCGAAAATCAACTGGAATATGAAGCATTTGGCGGTTTACTTAGAAGTATCGAATATTTTAGCACAAAAATATGTTTATTATTCCGAGGTCCCTCAACCAGAGCGATGGATTAAAATTGGTGTAAAATATAAATTTATTTTGTAATTTTGATAACGATTTTAAATGCAAAAAATCGAAATCATATTCCTAGCAATTTTTTATTCAGGAATTTTATTATGAAAATAACATTAGTTATTGTATCTTTTTTAATAGCTTTTTCAATGAACGCTTTGGCTTCGAGTGACTCAATAGTAGTGCGCAATGCTTTTTTGTGGCATAGCTACTCTATAAATAGTGCCAAAGTATCGCGTAACGAAGTCAGCGCTATTCTGAGTTCTAACCAATACACATCATTATTGATTAAAGAATCCCATGCAAATGCCGCTTTGGGCTATGTCTGCTTAACCGGCGCTGTGGGCTCAACGGCTTTTCTAGTTAGCGAAGCGTTAAAAAGCAAAAATGAAACCGGTAGATTGCCCTTGGACCATTCATTTGCTTACGCTGTAGGAATTACCTCCTGCGTATGGGTGGTCGGGATAGTATCGCTTTCCGGTAGTAATCGAAAATTTCACAGAGCAATTAAAATATACAATTCAAAAATTAATAATTCATTTAGTCAAAGTGAATTTGATTTCAATTTAGGAGTGAATTACCTAAGCCTTACGTATAAGTTTTAGCACATTATTTTTTATTTCTGTTCCAATATAATTACTCCTAAAAACGTTTTCATATTTAAATTAATTGTATGATATAAGTCAAAATTAAGATGATAAGATTTTCTTGATAATAACGAAAAAAAAAATGACACAAAATAAAATAAAGATAGCTCACACAAAATATCCGGTTATTGATTTAATAAAAAACCGGTTTAGTCCATATAGCTTCATTGATAGAGAAATTTCGGATGAAGAGCTAAATACCATTATCGAAGCGGGTAGTTGGGCTTTCAGTTCATCCAATTTACAACCTTGGCGATTAATTGTTGCAAAAAGGGGTACACCTAAATTTTTGCAAATATGGGAATGTTTGTCGGAAGGCAATAAGATATGGGCGCAAAACGCATCAGCATTAATTGTTAGTATAGCTATAAGTATAATTGATAATCAACCCGAAAAAATCAATGCGTGGGCTGAGCACGATTTGGGGGCATTTAATGCAATGATGATTCTACAGGCTGTAACTATGGGTATAATAGCTCATCCGATGGGAGGATTTTCCGACAAGAAGATTGTTGAAACTTTTAAACTATCTAACGAGTTAAAACCTATTACCGTTATCGCGATAGGTTACTTGGACGAACCGGATAAAACACTGGAACCATTTAAAACTCGCGATTTAACACCGAGAACTCGAAAAGAAATAAACGAAATTATTATTAATTAAATCACAACAAAAAATATGCCTCATATAAAAGCAATAATAGGAAAAGAGCACTACCGCACGGAAATAACCGCCGGAGACCATACTATAATTTCAGATGAACCGCTTAACGAAGGTGGGAATAACGAAGGTTTTTCACCATTGCGTTTAATTGCCGCCTCCTTAGGTTCGTGTACCGCAATAACTCTCAGGCTGTTTGCCGATAGAAAGGGCTGGGCTTTAGAATCCTGTGAAGTTCATATAACAGTTAGTTTTGAAAACGGAACAACTGTTTTCAAGAAGGATATTAAACTGACGGGCGATTTGCCTGAGGAACAAAGACTATCGCTATTAAAGATAGCTGAAAAATGTTTTATACATAAATTATTAACCAATCCTATAAAAATTAATACAGAATTGATATGAAAGAGATTATTAGAAAATATACAAATGGTGAAGTAACCGTAGTTTGGCAACCGGCAATCTGCGTACATTCAACTATATGCTTCAATGGATTACCTGAAGTTTTTAAACCAATGGAAAGACCTTGGGTAACACCGGAATGCTCAACAACTGAACGCATAATTGATCAAGTTAATAAATGCCCAAGCGGAGCATTAAGTTATTATTTGAATGCTGAAGTCAAAACTAAAACCGAAACATCGGGCCAAAGTATTGTAGAAGTAATTAAAAACGGTCCGCTTTTGGTCTATGGCAACATTACCATAAAAGATAGAGAAGGCAATGAAGTACAAAAAAATAAGGTTACTGCATTTTGTCGTTGCGGAGCTTCTTCCAATAAACCGTATTGCGACGGAACTCACGTAAAAATCGGATTCCAAGATTAGAAATGAACAGACGTGGGCGCCTATTCTACTAAATATCTTAAAGATATATTAGAACATACGCCCTCGTAAGTTTACAAAATCTGGAGTTTCGAGACAACTCCTTGATATAATTATACCAAGAATATGAATGATAATATAATATATTTTTCAGAAGAGGTCCATAAACTAATCAATAAATTGGTTGATAGGGAAATGGTGCCCCGTGTTTTAGATTCGGGGGAGTTACTTTATCGCATTGAAATCCACGTTATTGTTGCTATAGCCGAAAATCCTGGTATCAACCTAACCGGTTTGTCCGATGTACTATGTGTTACGAAAGGGGCTATTTCGCAAAAAGTAAAAGTTTTGGAAAAAAAGTGTTATATAAAGCGGTATAAGAATCAAAATAATAATAAAGAAATTCTTTTTGAACTTACAGAAAAGGGAACTAAGGTATTCGAAAGTCACCGAGAATTCCATAAGCGATTAAATGAAAAAATATTGAATGAAGTTGGAACTATCTCGGATGAAGATTTAAAGAAAATGTTGGCATTTTTTAAGGTTATTGAAAACCATTTGGATACTTTATGATTTTTTTGTTGTAGGTTTAGATATTGAACAATGCTTTTCTGAAATAGAACTGATATCTATTGCAATATTAGATGAGTTTTACAAACTTTTAATTTGATTAAGGATTTTAGTGGTTGAGCGCCCCTCGAGGAACGGCAAAACTATTGTTTCTCCCCCACTCTCGGCAACAAAATCGGCTCCTACTATATCTTCCATTTTATAATCGCCGCCTTTAACTAAAATATTCGGCCTAATTGCCTTTATCAATTCATAAGGGGTATCTTCATCGAATATGACAACATAATCAACCGCTTTTAGCGCTCCGAGTACAACCGCACGGTCTTCTTCCGAATTAACAGGTCTTTCTGGTCCCTTTAACCGATGCACAGAGTCGTCGCTGTTCAATCCGACAATTAATACATCGCCGAGGGCGTTAGCTTGACTGAGGTACTGCACGTGCCCGGCGTGAATAATATCAAAACAGCCGTTCGTGAAAACTATCCGGTTTCGCGGACGGAGTTCATCACAAACGGCTATAATTTTTTCTCTCTTTAAAAGCATTTTATTCTTCTTTTACTTTGAAAATATCTTGACAATTTTCATTACTTCATCAATTTGTATCAGCTCACGATCTAAGGTTTCGCGATATTTGAATTCGACCTGACCATTCTCAATATTCTTTTTGCCAACTATGATTTGTAGTGGGATACCTATCAAATCCGCATCGTTGAATTTAACACCTGCTGTTTCATCGCGATCGTCATAGAGCACTTCGTAACCTTCGGCTTGAAGTTCCATATATAATTTTTCGCAATAATCCGATACAGCTTCCGATTTATTATTACCAATGCCGAGAATATGAACTTGGAATGGTGCTAAAGGACCTTTCCAGATTATTCCTTTTTCATCAAAATTCTGCTCTATATAGCAGGCTAAAATTCTTTCGACACCGATACCATAGCTACCCATAATTATTGGTTGTTGTTTGCCGTCTTTGTCTAAGAAGTTTGCTCCCAACGCCGATGAATACTTAGTACCTAATTTAAAAATATGACCAATTTCTATGGCTTTGACAACTCTTAGTGGAACTCCACAAACCGGACAAGGGTCACCCGCTTTTGTTGTACGTAAATCATAGAACTCAGTAACGTCGGTATCGCGATCCATATCAATGTTTTTGTAATGGAATCCATTTTCATTTGCACCGCTTACAAGTGCATTAGCACCTTGGAGCAAGTTATCGGCTATAATCCTAATTTTCTTTTTTAATCCAACAGGTCCAATAGAACCTCCGTTAGCACCTGTAAATTCCACAAGTTCATCCTCTGTTGCAGAACGGAACTCCTTTGTTCCCAAGACAACTTCGAGCTTTGTTTCGTTCAACTCATCATTTCCGCGCATAAGAATTAGTATAGTTTCGGATTTAACTGTATAAACAACTGATTTAGCACAGCGATTGACGTCAAGATTATATTGCGCGACCAGTTCGTCAATCGTTTTGGCTGTAGGTGTAGCAAATTTTTCAATTTCAAAATTATCGCTTATTCTGCCTACCGGGCTGATTTTTGATGTGGCTATCTCTATATTTGCCGCATATCCGCAAACATCGCAAACAGCGCATACATCTTCCCCTGAATCCGACTCGACCATATACTCTTGTGATTGTCTGCCACCCATCGCACCGGATGATGCACCAACAACAAAGAATTTTATCCCACAGCGGTCAAATATTTTTTTATAAGCGTGAAATTGTTTTTCGTAGCTTTTATCCAGTCCTTCCCAAGAATTATCTAACGAATAGGCATCTTTCATTATAAACTGTCTTCCGCGCAAAACACCCGATTTTGGTCGCGCTTCATTACGGAATTTAGTTTGTACTTGATACCACATTTGCGGCATATCTTTATAAGAAGTAATATGTTGAGCGGCGTGGTAAGTTATTATTTCTTCGTGTGTAGGCGCCAATACAACACCCTCGCGGTTTTTCAAATGGAACATTACATCGCCCATAGCCTCTACCCTGCCTGTTTTTTCCCAAATCTCGATTGGATTTAGCGCAGGAAGTAAAAACTCCTGTCCACCGATAGCGTCTTGTTCTTCACGTAAAATTTCAATTACTTTTTTTAGTACTATTTGCCCTAACGGTAAGAAAGAAAAAATTCCGCTTCCCAATTGACGAACCATTCCGGAACGAACCATCAATTGATGCGAAGGTATTTGTGCGTCTGCAGGGTTTTCCTTCAGTGTTGGTATAAAATATCTGCCTTGTTTCATCTATTTATTTCTAAGTTTAATTATTATAAAGTGCAAATTTAATCATTTTTCCGATATTTTTCAGCTTTATTCTAATAATCTTTGTTTGAAAATTGTCATATATATAAAAACTCATCCGATTAAAACAATAATCGGATGAGTTTAATTGTTGAAATAAGTTTGATAATACTAAAACTTATAATATGTATCAATGTCGCGAGGGATTTTTTTCAAGAGCTCGATATTTGTTTCAATCTCTCCGGTTTGTTGACCATATTTGGCAATCAAATCACCTGCGGCTTTTATATCGCCCTTAGCTTCAATATCAAGAATGATTTTTGCAAGCTCGGCGACTTTATCAAAAAATATAGATTCATTAATTACAAATTTACCTTTAACAACCTTAATTGCTCCGGTAGTTTGCAGATAGTTTAATTGAATGTAGTTTGAAATGCAATGCGCACCGGTTCCGAATCTTATCGAGCGATATAATCCCGGTAAATATGTTGCAATAGTTTTTTTAATATATTCGTTGTTGTAATATTTTTTGTCTCTTAACAACTTATGATTGTATAAACTCAAAATATCAGCCTTACACTCTTCGATAGGGGAATAAAATTGTTTTAGGGCTTTACGGACTTCGATTTTGGAACCGTTTACATATTTTGGACCTAAAGCGTGGCTGACTTCGTGCAATGTAACAAAGCCGGTAAATGCTTTAGCATCAACATATTTTGCCCATTTAGCGTCTAACAGTTCTTCGCCGATTGGTTTAACAATCTGATTGAATTTTGCTTCCATGTGGTTTTTATACATCGATAGTTTCCTTCCCTTCGCTTCAGCAACTCTAGGGTCGTTTGGCAAAGCGGCGGCAATAGTTTTAGTACCTTTTTTGCACTTTCCACCGAAATATACAGCATTAACAACTTGGATTATGTTTCCACCGCCTAACTTATCATTTTTATAGTCACCATCGGTAGGCAAATTGCATTGGAAGTAGTCCATATTTGCTTTGAAATCTTGAAGTTCCTTCGATGCTTCAGGGTCTTTCACCATAATAACACATTCAAATGCGGTTTTATACCCAAACATCTCATCTTCATAATTTTCGATTGGACCAATAACTATATCAATATTATTATCTTTCAAATCCATCCAAGCTAAGTCACTTTGTAGGTAGTTGTTTGTTCTTAATCCTTCGGCTCTCAATGTTAAATAATTTTTCAAAGACGGGTTGTCGCACAATCCTGCGGCTTGATCCAATTTTGCGGCTAATTCTCCAATTTCAGGGTAGTACAGGCTATAAGGAACAGCTTTTAAACCGTCACCGTCACGAATAACGATAGTATATTGATCTTCCAAGGCTGTCTTAAGTTTTGGATTATCGGTAACGAATTTTTCGAATTCGTCTTTAGTCATATCCGTAGGATAAAATCCACCAACAATAGGCCTAACTTCGGGACCTTTACCCACAAAACGGGCTTCATCATAGATTACGTCATAAGGACCATAATTTATTTTCACATAGTTTAGATACTCTCTTGCTTCATCAGTATCGAACTTTGCTAAACTGTCTCTAACGGTTATCGCGTCAGGACAGGATTGTTTCCAGAAAATACCGTCTGCCAAAACTCCGGCATCTCTGAGTACTTTAAGTAATTTTTTTTCTCGTGATGTTAACCCCGATAAATCGGTGTTTTTGTCGTTAAACTCTACTTTTGCGTAAGCCGCTAATCGTTCTTTTATCATTGCTTGTTGCTCCGAAATTGGTTCCGGTTGTTTTATTTCCCCATTTTTACCGCACGATACAGCTAAAATTGCTATCAGCGAAACGAGGCAGAATGTTATCATCTTTTTCATAATATTCCCTTTTATTCAAATTGTACAATTATAAAGCATAAAATTACAACAGTTTATTAACATTACCAATTAATTTTTGTTAATTATCTATTATTTAATAAGGTTAAATCTTTATGTCTCTATAAATCTACAATTGTGACACCGTCACCGCCTTCTACCAAATCACCACTTCTAAACGATACGATTGATGGATGGTGGGTAAGATATTCGTGAACAGCAAAACGCAAAGCTCCGGTTCCTTTCCCGTGAACGATTGTTAAGCGCTCTACATTGCCTACTACAGCATCGGAGATGAACTCATCGAGTTGTCTAATAGCGGCATCAGCTCGCTCACCGCGGATGTCAATTTTATTTTCTACATCGAACCGGACGAAATCCTGCTTTTTGATCAATTGTATGCTTTTTTTGTTCGATTTTGTAATTTTGTCTATCGCCGTATTGAACTTCAAACCATTGAAATCAACTAATGCTGTTTTCCCGTCTTCTTGCAGCGCAATGATTTCACCAACCGAATTGGACGACTCCATTGTTACCATATCGCCGACCACAAAAGCATCGGGTTCGCGCGAGAATGGCTTTTTCTCAGGCTTTATAGCCGTTTCGATTTTTTGTTTCTCTTCGGTAAATTCTTTCTTAATCTCGGAAATAGATTTTTCGCCTTCTTTTATTTCTCGGATTGTTTTCTCTATCAAAGCATTCGAACCTGAAACCAATTCAGCGGCTTTGGTTTTTGCATCGCTTAAGATTTCATCTCTTTTCTGTTGGATTTTGGAAAGCTTTTCTTGCAGCTTTTCGACTAATTTTTCGGATTCCAATTTTGATTTGGCGGCATCGCTTCTCAATTGTTCCGCTTCGGCTTTGTATTTACCCAAGACCGAAATTGATTCTTCCAATTCGCTTTGACGACTACCCAAATAGGTTTTTGCTCTGCTGATGACCAACTCCGACAAACCCACATTCTTTGCCAAGAAAAAAGCATAAGAATTACCCGGTATCCCTTCCAAAAATTTATATGTGGGTCGGAGTTTTATCTCGTCAAATTCCAATGAAGCGTTCATAATCTTGTCGCGGTTCAAAGCGTAAGTTTTTAATGATGATTGGTGTGTAGTAGCGACAAAGAAAAGTCCAATATTAATAAAGGAGTCCAATATACCGCAAGCCAACGCACCGCCTTCCTGAGGGTCGGTTCCCGAACCGATTTCATCAACCAGAACCAGCGAACTATATGAACATTCTTCCAATATACGTTTTAGTTGAAGAATTTGGCTGGAGAAGGTTGACAAATCATTTGCGATGGACTGTCTGTCGCCAATAGAAGAAAATACTTTTCGGTACGAAACCGTACATTCACCCAGAGGGAATACACCCGATAGCGCCATAATCAAATTCAAACCAATGCTTTTCAAAGCTACTGTTTTACCACCGGCGTTTGGTCCACTTATTAAGTGCCCCTGCTTTTCGATCGAGAAATCAATTGAAAGCGGAATGACTTGCTCGCGTTTTCTGGCCTGAGCTAATAAGGGATGACGAATATTGCGCATTGAAAGCATATTCTCTTCGGTAATTTGAGGTTTTATTCCACCATATTCCAGGGCATAACGGGCTTTTGAAATTACAGCGTCCAAATGTCCCAAAATATCGACACTACCTAAAATAAGCGGTGCTTGTTGTCCTATTTCCGCAGTCAATCTTGTCAATATACGGTATATTTCACGTTCTTCTTCGCTTTTTAGCAATGATAGTTCGTTGTTCATTTCAATTATTTCAGCCGGCTCTAAGAATACGGTTTGTCCCGTTTGCGATACGCCGTGAATGATGCCAGCCATAGTCCGTTTATTTGAAGCTTTAATAGGCAGGACATATCTTCCTTCACGAATGGAGTAGAATTCGTCTGTGACAATTTCTTCCTCTGCTACCCGATGAAGGATTTTTCGTAAACGGCTTCTCAATCGAACGGATTTTTCTTGCAATGAGCGGCGGATTCTGCTTAGGTCGGCACTTGCTGTATCGCGTACCAATCCTGTTTCGTCTATCGCATCATCAATGTGCTTTTCTAATATTCTGTTTTCGTAAAGTAAACTTACTTCTTCGAACAAAAGTGCATATTTTCCTGCACGGTCAATAAAATACTTCCTCAATAAACGATAGATTCTGATTGTATCGCCGATGCTAAGAATATCTGATGGATTTAAAATAGCGTTTTCGATTTTAGCTCTGTAAAGCAAATTTCTTATATCACTAACTCTTTCAATTGGTAATTCTTCGTCCGACGTAAGCAAATTTATCAATTCTTCAATCAGATCTAATTCTTTGGTTAAAATGAACGTGTTTTTTGTAGGCAGGGACTTCAAAATCATTTCCCTACCCATTTCAGATAGAGCGTATTTCGAAATCTTATTTAAAACCTGATCGTATTCTAATTCATTTAAAGTATCACGTTCTAAATCCGTAATATCTTCTTTATAAAAATATATATTTTCTAATGTATCTGTCATATTAATTAATTTTTAAACTCCACTTAAAATAATATCGTGTATTCTAACAACGCCGCATAAAAGCTTATCAGCATTAACAACCGGCATGACGCTTAATTGGCTTGGACGTTGTTCCATAATTGCCAACACCTCTCCCAAAAATGCGTTATCCTGACAAGTTATTGGGTTTGCGGTCATCACAGAGTCCACTTTGGCGTCTCTTATATCAATGTTCTTTTGTAAAGCACGTCTTAAATCGCCGTCGGTAATTAACCCGAGCAAATTATTATCATCATCTGTAACGCAAACACAGCCCAATCCTTTTTCGGATATTATTAAAATCGCGTCTAAAATCTTAGACCCGGTTTTGATAGTAGGCATCGCCTGTCCTTTGTGCATTATGTCTTTGATTCGAACTGTAATATTACGACCGATCTGTCCTAAGGGATGTAATCGCGCAAAATTCTCTATTGTTACATTTCGTTTTTTCATAGCCGCTACCGCTAAAGCATCACCAATGACTAAAGCCACCGTTGTACTTGATGTAGGAACTAAATTATGCGGGCAAGCTTCACGATTCACGCTTCCATCCAAAACTATATCGGAATTAGCGGCTAAAAATGAATTCATATTTCCGACAATGGAGATTATCTGAGCGGATTGCATTTTTAAATAAGGCACCAGTTTTACTAGTTCTTTTGTGCCACCGCTTTTGGAAATCAATATAGCGGCATCGCCTTTTTGAACAATCCCTATATCTCCGTGCAAAGCTTCCACCGGATGTAAAAAAACTGAAGAAATACCGATACTCGAGAAAGTAGCGGCAATCTTTTTGGCTATTAAGCCTGATTTACCTACACCGGTAAGTACAATTTTATTCGCTTTTGATATAATTTCAACAGCATCGGTATAGCTGTTATCTATTCTTTCATAAGCCGTTTCAATGGCTTTAATTTCTTCTTTAAAAGTTCTTTTTATTTCCGATAGCAAAGTACTATTTTCCATCTTAAATTTCTTTAAATTTTATTCAATATTTTTATGCAGTAATCTTTATAAGAACACTCAGACATATCGCTGACTATCTTGACAAAAGCATCTTTGTTTATCAACCCTTCGTTGAATGCAATTTCCTCGATACATGCAATTTTTAAACCTTGACGTTTCTCGATAGCGTGTATAAAACTTCCGGCTTCGAGCATCATTTCCGGTGTACCAGCGTCGAGCCAAGCGATTCCGCGTCCAATTTCTTGAAGCTTAAGTTTATTATTTTTGAGATATTTTTTTTGAAGTTCGATTATTTCTAACTCACCGCGCTCACCCGGAGCAAGTTCATCGGTATATTTAGCGCAATCTTTATCAAAAATATAGAGCCCGGGAATGGCATAATTAGATTTTGGAAATTCGGGTTTTTCTTCGATCGATAAAATCTTTTTGTTAGAGTCGAATTCAACAACACCATAAGAACGAACATCGTCAATTTGATAGGCGAAGATAGTTCCTCCGCTATTGTTTTTAATTGCATCCCTGAGAAAATCTAATTTCCCGTAAAATATATTATCACCCAAAATCATACAAACGTCGTTAACGCCTATGAAGTGTCTCGCTATTTGGAAGGCTTCCGGTAAACCCTTTGGTTCCTTTTGCTCTGCGTATTCGATAGATATGCCCAATTTGGATCCGTCACAGAGAATTTTGCGGAACATAGGCAAATCCGCCGGTGTCGAGATAATCATAATTTCTCGGATACCCGCCAACATCAATGTTGCCAATGGATAATAAAACATCGGTTTATCATATACAGCTTGCAGCTGTTTACTCATAACCGATGTCATTGGGTATAGTCTTGTTCCTTTACCACCCGCCAATATTATTCCTTTTGTAGGCATATACTAAGCGCTTGTTTTTTTTCTAAAATTTCGTACTTCTATATCATATCGTCTAATCTTATTATGAAGGGTTTCACGACTTACGCCGAGTAGATTAGCCGCTTTTGTAACATTACCTTTGCACTCTTTCAAAGTTGATTCTATTTTTTGTTTATCCACCTTCGCCAAGTCTTCCTTCAAGGTTCTACTTGAAGAAATTACACCGGCTTCAGGAATTGAGCGGTAAACAGAAGGACTGTTTTTGATAATTCTTTGAATATCCATTGCTTCAACTTGGTCTTTAAGCGATGTCTGCATAGCAACTTTAATAATACTTGATAATTCTCGAACATTTCCGTGCCAACTGCCTTCGTTTAGCAAATCAAGAGCCGACGGTGAGAAGTACTTTTGATCTTGGAAATCTTCATTATGTTTTTTTACATAATGTTCGATTATCAAAGGAATGTCTTCTTTGCGTTCCGTCAAATTCGGCATACGAATTTCACATTCTCTTAAGCGGTGGTATAGTTGTTCCCTAAATACACCTTCGCGCATCAATTTGAGTAAATCTCTATCAGTAGCTGATATAAACCTTAAATCAATATCTTCGCTTTTCACAGAACCTACTTTACGAACGCATTTATCTTCAATAGGTATGAATAAACTGGACTGCAAATCAAGTGACATCTCACCTATCTCATCTAAAAATACCGTTCCGTGATGAGCTTGGTTGAAAAGTCCTTTTTTCGTTTCAGTAGCACCCGAAAATGCTCCTTTCACGTGACCGAATAGTTCACTTTGGAGTAATTCTCTAGGTATATTAGGTATATCAACAGTAATAAACGGAAAACGCGCGCGTTTCGAACCATTATGTATAGCTTTCGCTACTAATTTTTTTCCGGTTCCGGTGTCACCTGTTATCAAAACATTCAAATCGGTTCTTGCATAACGAATTATCGAATCCCCGATTTCAATCATAATTTTACTTTTGGCTATAATGCCGAAAGATTCTAAAAACATACGAATATCGTCTGCTTCGCCCTGAGGTCCTAAGCGTTCCATTGCTATATCGAGTAGTGCTTTAATTTTACTATTCGATATCGAGCTTTTTTCAACGAAATTTATAGCTCCTAATTTTGTTGCTCGCACAGCCGATTCTATAGTTCCTTTACCTGAAATCATAACTACCGGAATCTCAGGATAAGAATAACGAATGCGCTCTAAGATGTCTAATCCGTCCATTTCCGCTCTTGGACCAAATTCGATATCCAAAAGAGCGGCACCGATAGTTTTTGGATTAGCGCTTAGGAAAGCCAAAGCATCTTCAGGAGTATTTGCCACCAAAGTCTTATACCCGAATGAACTCACTATTTCGGCTAATGTGGAGCTGAAATCCGGGTTGTCATCTGCTATTAAAATTTTAATGTCGAGATACACTATAGTACGCCTTTTTCTAACATAGAGTTAACAAATAATAATATATCAATAAACGATATACTTCCTAATAAATTCTTTTCCCAATCTACGACGGGAATGTAATCTATTTCTTTTTTAATCATTATTTCTACAACTTTTTTTAACGAATCTTCAGGATATATTACTGTTGGATCGCGCTTGATTAACTTTTCAAAATCTAAAATTTTGACATCGTATTCCCCATCGCCTTCAGTATTATCATAAAGTTCTCTTAGCTTATATTCTATTATTTTCTTGTGGGTTAGTATTCCCACTAATTTATTATTTTCAACCACAGGAATATGACGGCTGTTTTCTTCTGTCATCAAGGATTCAGCTTTTTCGATCGAGTCATTAATGTCAACATAAAAAATGTTGCTCGACATTAAATCTTTTATTAGTACTTTATTCATTATTCTATTTTTCCTATAATTTCAATCTATTTTTAAAATCTTCTATTGCAATTTTTAACCCTTCACGGCGATTTACAATAGGTTTCCAATTCAGAATGTTCGTAGCTCTTGTTACATCTGGTTGGCGAACTTTTGGATCATCTTCAGGTAGTTCTTTGAAAATGATTTGACTTTTTGAACCGGTAAGGTCAATAATTTCTTTCGCAAGGTCCAACATAGTAATTTCATCGGGGTTGCCGATATTAACAGGATCGGTTTCATCGGACATAAGCAATCTAAAAATACCTTCGACCAAATCATCAACATAGCAAACGGAGCGGGTTTGACTTCCGTCGCCAAAAACTGTAACAGATTGATTGGTTAATGCCTGAGAAATAAATGCCGGAATAGCGCGACCGTCATTCAATCTCATCCTAGGACCATAAGTATTAAATATACGAACTATCCTTGTATCTACTCCGTGATATCTATGATAAGCCATCGTTAATGCTTCCGCAAAACGTTTCGCTTCGTCATATACACCTCTATAACCCACAGGATTCACATTGCCCCAATAAGATTCTTCCTGAGGATGAATCAATGGGTCACCATAAACTTCACTAGTACTTGCTATTAAAAACCGAGCATTTTTTTCTTTGGCTAAACCCAATGTTTTATGAGAGCCCAAAGAACCAACCTTCAAAGTTTGAATAGGAAGGTTAAGATAATCTATTGGCGATGCAGGAGAAGCAAAATGTAAAATATAATCCAATTCGCCGCTTATGAAGATAAAGTTCGTTACATCCTGATGAATAAATTTAAAGTTTTTATTTTCGAAAAGATGAGCTATATTATCAGGTGAACCGGTTATAAAATTATCCATACAGATAACTTGATCGCCCTCTGCAATAAACCTTTCGCAGAGATGCGAACCCAAAAATCCGGCTCCGCCTGTAATTAATATTCTTGCCATTTCAATTTCTCAAAATTTATAGTATTCAAAATTACGAAATTTGAATGTAAATTGTTTTATTTTGGTTAAAATAAACTTCGATTTATTTAATAACAATAACTTTCCTCGTTTCAATTTGTCCATATTCTGATCGGAAAATGCAGAAATAAGTACCTGTTTGAACATCACTCATATCAATTTCGTATTTGTTGCCTTTCACTTTTGCTATGGCATTTGTTTTATGTATTTCCGTACCGCTTAATCCTATAAAAGAAATATCAATGTTAACATCTTTAATATCAGAAATTAGCTCCAATTCCATCGAGCGAGTAATTATCGAATTCACATTTACCGAGAATTGCGGCATACCTTTTATACCGAACCCTACTTCTTTAACACAATAGTCCGTCGCTTGTAAAAAACCATTAATTTTTTTCCACGTGATTTTCTTTTCCGGTATAGGATCGAATTTATCAATAAAAATAGTTGTAGTATCTGGTGCATAGCGAAGAGCGGTAAAGTTTATTTTCATAATTTTTCCGGCGGTTGCAAAAATATTATTTGCGGTTTCGCCTGTAATTTGTCCGCTGATCGTACCAATTTTATTCGAGAAAACCGCTTCTTCGAATACATTAGATTTGTTACGAATCCATACTTTATTTGGATATGCTAGTGAAGCATTAAATCTTAAGCTGTATTGTACCGTATCGGTAACAAGTAAAGCGATTGGTTTGGATAATCTCAAATATACATCAACAGTATCGCCCATAACCACTTGGACAGAATCCAAAGCTAAAGTTATATCATATAATTCATTCGGTGTAAGACCATTTAGTTCAACTGCTATTTGCTCAATGCAATTATCTTTCGTTGTTACAAATAATGTATCTATAAACGAACCTTCCTTGACGCCGTTAAATGTAATATCAAATTGAAACTCTTCGTTAGCTGCCATCACTTTTGGAATATTTACGTTAAAAGTATAGTCGCCGTTTTTCGGAGCAATCTTGATATCGGTAATGGTTAGTGGTTTCCCATAATCATTTTTCAGTTTAATAGTTTTTTTATCGGTATAACCCATCCAAGCATTAAAATTTAACTTCGTTGGGTCGGGTGTTAATAATGGTACCCTTAAATCGGATTTAATATGAACATCATAATTATCGCCGCAGATAAGACTATGTAAATTAACTTCAACATCCTTCATACCCAGCGAACCAAAGCGACCATAATCAATATAGATGTTGAATTCCGCGGAACTCAAAGCAGGTACACTGACTTTGTCGGCAGGATCTGTCCACACCGGCAACATATTATCTTTTATTTGGACTTGCAAAGTATCGTCCAAAGTGCCTTGGTTTTGGTAAACAACAGTATATTTTTTTATACCTATGCAAGTATCTGTAATACCTTCATCAAAGGTTTTGGTTAGCGGAGTAGTAATAGTTTTTCTAAATTCAGCTTTAATCGGAATTTTTATTACCTGACCATTCGGTTGTTTAGTTTCAATTTCCAATACACCATTAAATACACCTTCGCTTTGTGGAGTGAATTCTAAATCTAAATTCAAGGTATCGCGAGCGGCTATAGTTTTTGGTGGAGATTGAACGATTTTTAATTCGTTTCCGCTTTGTTTTATTTCCATTCTTACAATAGTATCCATTTGCATCGCGGCATTGAATATTTGCAATTTTTCTTTGAATGTACCGTAGTCGCATTTTATAAAACCGAAGTCCACTGTATCTCGTAGAGTTCTTAACAATCTATCAATCACCAAAATATCAATTGGTACGCAAGTATCCAACGGACACTGCCCATCGGCTTCAATCCGTAAACAATTCTTAATATCTATAAATGTTTTGGACATAAAAGTCAAAGTAAAGTTTACTTCGGTGCCGTTACCGGTTCCGGTATTTATTGTTATCGGAAGTGGCGGAGATATAGTAAGATTTACACCGGCAAGAGCAGGGTCAATATACATTTTGCGAATGTTTAAATTGACATCGCCTATATTAATCACACGCAGATCGGTTACCAAATCAAAACCCGCTTGAGTAATACCTACAATTTTGTCAGGTATAAATTGTAATTCAGGTTTTAATATATTTGCTTTGATAATCAAACGTAATTGCTCACCGCAAGGATCGGAAGCAAAATACATCGTATCTATGAATTGTCCGTGGGAACGTGGTGTGAATGAAACTACAATTTTGCCAAGAGAGTCACCTTTTACAGTATATGGGAAACGGTTTAGATCGCTGGTTATTTCATATACGCTTGGATTTACTGTTGGATAATGCACATCGGCGTTCAACGTTCCGATATTTTTGATAACAGCGGCTTTTTTATAGTTTTCTTTATAGCAAACAGTGCCGAAATCAATTATCTCATCATTAAATAGTAAATTAGTTTTTGTTCTATTAGCGTTTAATGTGATATCATACGGATTTTTATTACCTTGTACTTTCGTGCTGTCATTATTTTTCAACCTCAATACACCGGCAAAACTCCCGTCATTTCCATTAATATACTTAATTATCAGCAATTTTTCTTTTTTCGGTTTTATAGTTGTGCTTGTCGAACCTTCGCCAAGCCAGCTAACAACACTAATCAGGCTTTGTCCTTGTATTATTCTCGCTTGGTCGATAATCAAGTCATAATTTCCGGTATTTTTTATAGTAAGAGTATCATAAAAATCGGTGAAGCACTTGGCTTTGAAGCTTACTATTTTTGGTGAAGTGATGATGGAAGAAACGCCGTAGCATTTGACTTCTACTTCGTTTTCACTATTGCAAGGATTTGTTGTTAATTCAAATTTTGCGCTTACCCAACCTGTGTCGAGTGGATTTAATTCAAAAACGGTTGTGTTTGGTAAATCCTTTTTCAGAACGAAAGGTAGTGGTGTTGTAAAATTTATCCAGGTCGTTCCTACTGTTTTTACCTGTTTCCAAATATATTCAAAATTGGTTTCGACAGACCAATTCATAGATCGTATTTTCTTAGTATTGCAATAAACGGTGTCTATTATAGTTCGGGCGGCGGCTTTGGCTGTGGAATATGCCGGATCGGCTGTAAAAGTAACATTAAACTTCGACATTGGACCGGCCATAAATTCGATAGCCCAAGTTTCTGTTTGTTTAGCCTTTACTTTTGGAACATAAGAAATTATCATCGGTACCGAATCGCAGGAAGGAACATTAAAAGTTGCTCCCGCTGGCGAAACAATAAAAAGATCCGGTTGATCCGCCGATGTAAGAGTCTTTTTAACTGTAACATTATCAAACGATTTGTTGCTTACCCATATTGTATCGAAAGCCTCTTCGCTTAGGCAGGTGGTTGGAAAATCAATCCTTGTTTGGCTTAATCTTTGCTCTATCGGGGATAAAACAAAAATTCCATCCTTTCCTCCAGTCCAACCTTTTGTCGGATTAAGAAAGAATATATCGTCCAAATCATTGCCTTCAATTCCACAATTTTTTATTTCCCACGATACCCCACCATTATCGGTGTAGTAAACGCTGGCATTATCGCCGCAAGCCCAGCCTTCGGTATTGCTCGTCATAAAAGTGCCGAACATATTATTACCTACTGCGAATGCTTTCCAAGTCTTCCCGCCGTCTCTGGATAATTTGAAACCGCCTATTCGATTTGAACCTCCGTCGCACGTACTACCCGAATAGGGGATTAAAACCATTTGCCCGAATTTGGAAATTTCTTCTTGGTGAGAATAACTACCGGTAACGGACAAAGTATCCCAATTAAATCCGCCATCTGTGGTTTTCCAAAATACTGTTCCGCTTAATCCGTAACCTTCGCCTGTCGTACTGTAGAGTACTGCGTCGCATAATCTATTATCGGGGCAGTAGATTCTATCTTGCGACCAATCTGTTCCACCGTTAGTTGTTCGCCAAAAATAAATGCTATCCGACAAACAATCACCGCCGCAATATACGCCGTTGTTTTTATCAATAAAGAAACAAGACCAAGCGCTTTCGTATTTTCTATTAACTAAATCCACCAATTGGAGTGGTGTTATGTCTGACCAAGTTTTGCCACCGTTTGTTGAACGATAAACCCCGGGAGGTGCTGCCGCATCAATAGTACCGGAACAAAAACCGATATTCTCATCCATAAACTGAATACGCTCCAAGTGTCCGGTTTTAAGCTGTTGATTGGATAATTGCCAATTCACTCCGCCATCTGTGGTCAGCAAAACTCTGCCGTCCATACCGCAAACCCATCCATAACTTGGATTGGATTGCAAGAAATATATATCTAACCAATGATTATATTGCACTACTGACGGTACATTCTTAATCTTTTTCCAATAACCCTCTATTGAATAAGATGTTGAGACCGCTATTAATATCAATGTTAATACAAGTATCGTTTTTTTCATAAATGAAATCCTTTTAATTTTTCATTTTGTACTTATTATAGTATATTAAAATAACACTTCTTTCGAAAACTAAAAAATTTTATACGAAGATATTATACTTTTCACACTATATCATATTAATAATAACCCATAAATTGCAAAATTGTTACATAAAATTGTAATTTTGTAATTATTTATTTTAATATTTTTGAAAATGAAGAAAAGAACTTTAATAACATCAGCTCTACCTTATGCTAATGGGTTTATCCATCTAGGTCATTCTGCAGGGGCTTACCTACCGGCGGATTTATATGCGCGGTTTCTAAGACTCAACGCTGAGGACGTATTATACGTCTGTGGATCGGACGAACACGGTGTAGCCATTACTATCAGTGCTGACAACGAAAAAACAACGCCACAAGCAATAATAGATAAATACCACTATTCTAATTTTGATGCCTTTAGTAAATTCGGAATGACATTCGATATTTATTCACGAACATCGCTACCGGAACACCACGAAACAGCGAGAGAATTTTTCCAATATTATTTGGACAATGGGTACCTAATTGAAAAAGAAGAAGAACAGTTTTACGACGAAATAGCAGGTATGTTTCTACCTGATAGATACGTAGAAGGAATATGCCCAAATTGTGGATTCGAACACGCTCGTGGAGACCAATGCGATAAATGCGGTGCGTACTATAACCAAACCGAATTAAAAAATCCTATTTCGATTGTATCCGGAAAAGAACCGATTGTAAAAACGACTAATCATTGGTATATGCAATTCGATAAATTCCAAGAGTTTCTCGAAGAATATGTAGAAAGTCACGCGAAAGATTGGAAAGATAATGTATTACAGCAAACAAGAAGCTGGCTGAAGCAAGGGTTGGCTCCACGCGCTATAACACGCGATTTAATCTGGGGGGTCAGCTTGAAAGGTATCCAAGGTTTGGACGATGCGAAAACTGAAGGCAAAGCTCTGTACGTTTGGTTCGATGCAGTATTGGGTTATATTACAGCAACCAAAATATGGTGCCGCGATAATAACGATAATTGGGAAAAATGGTGGAAAGATCCGGAAACCGATTATATTGCCTTTATCGGAAAGGATAACATCGTATTCCACACGATTATTTTTCCTGCTTTGTTGCACGGACGCAAAGATTTTATATTACCGGCGAACGTACCTGCAAATGAATTTCTTAATTTGGAAGGGCAAAAACTTTCAAAATCCCGCGGCTGGACTATAGAAATGCACGATTTTCTTAACGAAAACCCATCGGCTCAATATGTTGACGCTATGCGCTATTGCTTAACATCCAATTTACCTGAAACGAAAGATTCTGACTTTACATGGAAAGACTATCAAGCAAAAAACAATAACGAATTAGCCGCAATATTGGGCAATTTCGCGAACCGTGTATTGGTATTCTTAGGTAAAAACTTCGATATGAAAACCCCTACCCTATCGGATAAATATAAAAATTATATTACCGATTGGAATTCCGCTGTGGAAGTGTTGCTAAATGGACAATTCAGCGATGAGGCTTTAATCAAATCCGAGAAAATATTAGATGGTTTAGACACAAACACAAAAAATCTTCTGATGTCAGTATTTTCGGGAATTCGGAAAACTGCGGAGTGCTACAGACGCTTCCGTTTCCGCGACGCGTTAAGTGAATCTATGAATATAGCTCGAGCGGCAAATAAATTTTTTAACGACGAGGAGCCTTGGAAAACCGCTAAATCCGACATCGAAACCTGTGGTAAAACACTTTTTATGTGCATCCAAGTATTAAGAACTTTAGCCGTTGTTTTTTCACCATTGATGCCGCATATTGCCAAAGAAATCTTCACAACGCTGAATTTGGAAAACCAATATACAGGTGAAGCCAACTCAGGCAATCCGCTAAAGCAAAACGAATGGTTCTTTGCGGCGAAACCGCTAATCGAGGAGAACCACCTGATCAACTCTCCGAAAATTCTTTTCAGCCAGATAGACGACGAATGGTTAGAGAAGCAGATCGCTAAATTGGGCGACAAAACCACACCTGTTAAAGAAAAACCTGTGTTCGAGGAAATCACTATTGACGATTTCGCAAAAATAAAACTCCGTACAGCTTTGGTTATTTCCGCGGAAAAAGTACCAAAGTCGAAAAAGCTGATAAAAATGCAAGTTGACCTCGGTTGGGAAAAACGCCAAATTTTAGCCGGTGTCGCTGAACACTACGAACCGAGCGATTTAGTCGGAAAAACTATTGTAGTTGTCGCAAATTTGAAACCCGCAAAACTTATGGGCGAAGAATCGAACGGTATGATGCTTTGCGCCTCGACGGAAGACGGCAAACTATTCTTCATTACACCGACCGGAGAGGTTGGTCCGGGCGAAGAAGTAAGATAAACCAAGTAATTTTTGATTTTAAAAAAGGCGGGCATTATGACCCGCCTTTTTTTTTATTGGATGAGTTGGTGGCTTTCTTTACGGAATTTATATCGGTAACAGCACAGTAAATTTCGATCCTTTGTTCAATTCGCTTTCGACTGAAATTTTGCCGTTGTGGAGCATAACTATATGCTTTACAATTGATAAGCCAAGACCTGTACCTGCCATTTGACGTGAACGGGATTTATCTACTGTATAAAGACGCTCAAATATTCTATCCAAATCGCCTTCAGGAATTCCAATACCCGTATCTATAAATTCAAATTGAATATAAGAATGTTGGTTTATAACATTTATTTGAATTCCGCCTTTTTCTGTGTATTTTAGCGCGTTATCAATAAGGTTAATAAGCACTTGCTCCATTTTAAATTCGTCACCCTTGAACATTGTTATTGTCGGGTCTAAATTTATGTTTAACGTCAACTCTTTGGCTTTCAATTTTTGCTCGAAACTCAATTTAGCACTTTCCATAAGCGACGCTATATTGATATGGCTGATTTCTAAATTGACCGATTTGCCTTCCAAACTCGATATCGCCAGCAAATCGCTGACTATATTTATCAATCTGTTTGTATGGTTTTGAATGATTGATATATATTTCTTGTTATTGTCGTCTATATTTTCATCAATGGTTTCCAAATAACCTTTGATAACGGTTAGTGGTGTTCTAAGCTCGTGCGATACGTTGACAAGGAAATCCTTTTTCACATTTTCCAATCTCTTTATATCGGTTATATCGTAAAACATCACCAAAATCTCGTTATTGTTGTCCAAGCGGTTAGCTTCGCATATATAGAAATTGTTCAAATGCTGAAGTTCTATTGAGCTTCTTTCGCCGGTTTCCAAAATGTTTTTAATCAATTTATCAACTTTCTTCTCTTTCAACGCTTCCCAATAAAATTTGCCGATAGGATTGCGATTGTCTATCAGCGTTTGGAAGCTCTTATTTAAAAGTGTAATTCTTCCCTCGGCGTCTAACACTACCAATGCTTGTTGGAAAGATGAAATCATATTGTTGACTTTTTCTTTTTGGGCGTTAATGTTTTCCAACTGATGTTCCATTTTAGAAATCATATCGTTGAAGCTATCGCCTAAGACGCGAATTTCGTCATTCCTTCTAAATTTTGTCCTCAAAAGATAATTGCCATTGCCCACTGCTTTCGAAATCATCACAAGTTTTTTAAGCGGACGAGTTATGCTAAGCGAAAAGAAATATGCTATTATCATAGATAAAACGACAGTTATTAAAAGTATATTTACAATTTTCCACTTCAATCCGGCAAGTAAATTTTCGTAATCATCCATATATATACTTAATCTACAAACACCTAACACTTTGGCATTTGCCGTAAGCGGCAAAGCCACATAAAGCATATTTTTCTGAACAGAATGACTGTACCGTACTGATTTACCTATACCTTTTTCAATAGCATCCGAAAACTCCGGTCTATCGAGATGGTTCTCCATTCTGCGCGGGTTTAGTTTCGAATCGGCTAATACCAAACCATTAATGTTAATTATTGTAATTCGTGCCTTAATTCTACTCCCTAAAATCTTTGATTCTCTATCCAACGCCGTATAATTTGAATCCTTGATTAAAGGCAAAAACTGATGCTCAATAGATTGATTTAGAGCAACTAATTGATTTATGGAATGTTCTTGATAATTTTTATTTATCGTTTTAAAAGAAAAATAAATAACAGCTATTGATAACATCATAATAACTACTAAGTACCCGACAAAAATTTTTGAGAATATGGTTTTCATAATGGTTATTCTTTATTTTCTATTTGATTTGCTTCTACTTCGGTACTATTTCGTTTTTGCATTATTTCGTCCGCGTCTTTATGCTTAACAACTTTAGCGTCGAAAAGATAAACTAATTCTTGAGCAATACTGCGTGTCTGACGGGCTAAAATTTGGAAATTCCTGTTCACATCCAGCAAATAACTGCAAGGTTGAACTATACGGTTGTTGTACATCATCTTGTTAGTTAAAGTTTCGAAGTTTTCTTTGTGCATAGAGTCTATTTCCTCTTCCAAACGAATGGCTTCCATAGCAAGTTCGAAATCCATATCTATAAACGCGTCAAGTAATTTGTTTATCATTAATTGGATTTTCTTTGCCATTTCCGGTATGTTTGTATCTTCGATCAATTCAGGAGGTGTGAGCATTTCCATAAAATCTTTGATTATATTGGTCGCCATATCGCCCATAATTTCCAAATATATATTAATCTGGAAACCGGTCAATATCAAGCGCAAATCACGCGCAACCGGCTGATGCAAAGCGATTACCCGCACGCACTGTTTTTCTATTTTAACATCAAGATTGTTGATTTTTTCTTCAAGTTCGAGAACAACTTTAGCAAAATCTTTATCGTCGTTCACTATAGCTTTTATAGTAAACTCTATTTGCTGTTGAACCAATGTTCCCATCTTAACTAAGCGATAACGCAATTTATTTAATTCTTCGTCGAATCTTTTTAAAACGTGTTCATTCATTTTTGACCTTTGTTCAATATTTTAATTACAAATTAATAAATAAAAGAATTCTAACCAAATCTTCCGGTTACATATTCTTCTGTTTTTTTGTTCGATGGGTTTGTAAAAATCTTTTTTGTTTTGTCGTATTCTATTAGTTCACCAAGATAAAAGAATGCTGTGTAATCACTTATACGCGCGGCTTGTTGCATATTATGCGTAACAATCACGATTGTATAATGTTCTTTCAACTCGTGAACCAACTCTTCTATTTTCGAGGTGGATATCGGATCCAAAGCACTTGCTGGTTCGTCCATTAAAATCACATCGGGATTTACCGCCAAGCAACGCGCAATACATACTCTTTGCTGTTGACCGCCGGAGAAACCCAAAGCCGAACTTTTCAATCTATCTTTGGTTTCTTCCCATATCGCGGCGCGCTTTAAGGATTGCTCAACTATTTCATCTAATTTATTTTTATCGGTTATTCCATTTACTCGCGGACCATAAGCCACATTATCATAAATTGACTTCGGGAAGGGGTTAGACTTTTGAAAAACCATTCCTATACGTTTTCTAAGCTGAACCACATCGATGTTTTTATCGTAAATATCGATTCCGTCGATTATCACCTTGCCTGTGATTTTTACACCATCAATCAAATCGTTCATACGGTTCAAAGTACGGATAAATGTTGATTTTCCGCAACCGGAGGGTCCTATAAAAGCTGTAACTTGATTTTCCAGTATATCCAATGTGATATTAGTAAGAGCTTGCTTAGCACCGTAAAAAAGGTTCAATTCCTGAGTACTTATTTTTATATTACTTTTCATATTATTTAAAATCTATTTAATAATAATTAAATTTCTAATTGTTGTTTCCCACTCTTCTACGTATTTTCGAGCGTATCATTACAGCAGTGAAGTTTAAAACGAATGTCAATGCTAAAAGTACAAACGTAGTAGCATATTGTAAGGATTTGGTCAAATCAACATTTGTTGACTGCGTCGCCAAAACATATATATGGTAACCTAAGTGCATAAATTGCGATGTTGCCGCTTTCGGTAAATCAGGCAGGTAATAGGCAACACCCGTAAACAATATCGGTGCTACTTCACCGGCTCCCCTACCTATTGTCAAAATCGTACCTGTCAAAATACCGGGTAAAGCTCCCGGCAAAACAACTCGCAAAATAGTCATAAATTTCGTTGCGCCAAGTGCTAAACTTGCTTCCCGCAAATCGCGTGGTATTGTTTTTATTGCTTCTTCAACTGAGACTATCACAACAGGCAATGTTAGCAAAGCCATAGTCAGAGCTGCCCAAATTAACGAAGGTTGTCCCCAATTTGGTTGAATGCGTTCTTTGAAGAATTTCATTGCGCCGGCTTTTGGTATCGGATTGCCTGCACCGTAAATTTCTGTAAGAATTTTAATTTTTTCTGTTTGTTTGAGCCAATACTCTTTATCGTTTTTCTCGAGCAATTGTTGAATCTCTGTTCCTGTTGCTTTGCCGTCATCGGCAAATGGTGAACCTTGCTGTTCAAACACTCTTTCCATTTTTGAAATTCGGTTATTCGCTTCAACCACATCCATCTGTTTACCAACTACCCCGATAAAGAAACCCAATCCGAACAATCCGAAAACAATCGAAGGTACACCCGCCAATGTGTTTACTGCAAACCGAATGGATTTTGTGATTATCGAATTTTCCTTTGCATATTCAACCAAGTATATCGCGGTAATTGTACCAATCGGCACACCTATAATTGACATAATCATCACAAGTAATGAAGTTCCAACTATTGCCGGAAATATACCTCCGCCGGTTAAGCCGTCCTTGGGTGGTGTTGTCAGAAACTCCCACGACAAACTACCTTTACCTAAAAGGAATATATGAAGCAGAAGGTAGCCAATAAAAACTATGATAAAGACTGCGGAAAGTCCGGTCAATGAAACAAAGAATCTTTCATTGATTTTTTTATTTTGGGTCAGCGATAGTTTCTTTTTAAAGAAATAAACCGCAACTATAACAACAATCAACAATATTAAAATGATATAAGCCATTATTGCCCCTGAAATTTTTTCATTAATTTTTTCCTTACATAAAACTCAGCTAAGGCGTTAAGGGAGAAAGTAACTGCAAACAGTACTGCGCCGATTAAAAACAGCACTCCGTAGTGGATACTGCGAAATTCAACCTCCGCCATCTCCGCTCCGATAGTCGCCGCCATCGTTCGAACAGATTCAAATATATTACCCGATACCAATGCCGCGTTTCCTGTTGCCATTAGCGCAATCATTGTTTCGCCAAATGCACGTCCAAAGCCTAAAATCAAAGCGGCAAATACTCCCGGTGCGGCGGCTGGTAGTAATACCTTCCAAGCGGTCTGCCAACGAGAAGCACCAAGAGCGAGACTCGCGAAACGCATATAGTTAGGAACCGCGGAAAGCGCGTCTTCAGTAATAGTGTAGATTATTGGTATAACAGCCATAGCCATACCCAAACCACCGACAAATGAATTCAATCTAAAAGTTGTATCAAAGACTGATTGAACAAGTGTAGCTAATGTCATCAAGCAAAAGAAACCTATCACTACCGATGGGAATCCCGCTAAAATCTCGATTGCCGGTTTTATTATTTCTTTCAGCCATTTTGGAGCGAATGCGACTGTGAATATCGCCGCCAAAATCGCTAACGGTGCAGCGAATAAAAGTCCGATTAAAGTTACTTTCAAAGCGCCTATAAAGAGGGGTATAAAACTGTATTTCGGTACTTCGCTTATCGGTTGCCACACATAAGTCGGTTTATTGTCCACATAATCATTTGGCATCATTATTTTTACGAAATCAATCGGCTTTTCGGAATTTGCATTCTCTTCGGAGTTTGACATTTGCTCCGATTCACCCTCGGTTGAGGACATTTCGACAACTGGACCAGGGTTTTCTTTTGGTTTTGTAGTTCCATAAGTTTCTTGAACTAATTCACCGCCATCAGATGTAGTCGTAGTTTTACCATAGGTTTCTTGTTTTAACTCACCACCGCTTTCCTTGGTGGAAGTCTTACCATAAGTTTCCTGAACCAACTCACCGTCGGTTTCCTTCTTAGATGGTGAGCCGTAAGTTTCTTGAACCAACTCGCCACTACTTTCACTTTCTGATGAAGAGGCTCCATAAGTTTCTTGCTTTAATTCACCGCCGGTATTCTCAGGTTCGGTAGTTTCTGCTTTAACTTTTTCTACTTTCGGGCTTTTGAAAGCGTAAGTCGCTTCTTGGAACACATAGTAAAAAATAGCCAATATCGAACAAATCGAAAAAAGGGCTATTATTCTGATTACATTTTCCGCCATAAATTCGCCAAAATAGAATTTCTTTCCGTATTTCAACGGCTTATGAGTCAGAAAGCGGTTTATCTTAATTTTGTTGACGTTCTCTTCATTTTCTGAATTAGTTTCTAATTCTGACTTTTCAAAAACTTCATTATTATACTTTATATCTTCCATAAATCCTATTTTGATTCTTTACTTATTTATTTTGTTCCAGCTTTTCAGGCTGGTAAGTTTTATATTAATCCAACCGGGGGCGCTGCCCCCGGCTATTTTATTTCAGGCTTTCAGCTTGATTCTCATTTTCAACTTTCAACTTTCAATTTTCAACTAAAGTGGGAAATACCCAACTTTAGTAACTACTTCTTGACCTTCTTTGCTTAGTATCCAGTCAATAAATTTTTTCATATTGCCAGTTGGTCTATTTCTTACATACATATATAAATTTCTTGAAATAGGATATTTGCCACTGCCAATGTTAGCTTCATTTGGTTCAATACCATTTATATTGCACATTCTAACACCTTTGCTATAACCGTGACCACCGTAACCAATTCCGTTTTTATCTTTCGATACAGCGTTTACAACAGCGGCTGTACCCGGTAAGTTTTGACAAGATGGGGCGTAGTCTTGACCTTTTAAAACATTGTCCTTAACAAATACATAAGTACCGGAGTTGTTTTCGCGTGAGTAAACGATTATTTTCTCGTCATTACCACCAAGGGCTTTCCAATTTGTTATTTTACCAGTGTAGATTTTTTTCAATTGATCCATAGTAAGGTTCGTAACTGAATTATTTTCGTTTAAATAAATTGTTACGCCGTCTTTAGCACAAGGGATTTCAACACCTAAAGTGCCAAATCTTTCTTTTAATTTTTGAATTTCAGATTGTTTCATTGGGCGTGAAGCGTTGCAGATATCTGTGGTACCGTTAATTAGTGCTGATATGCCGGTTCCCGAACCACCGCCTGTTACTTGAATTGATACTTCAGGATGGGAGGCCATATATGTTTCCGCCCATCTTTGTGATAGGATTACTATGGTGTCCGAACCCTTTACAGTTATTTTTTCCTGTGCCATAAAACCGTAGAAACCAACTGCTATTACTGCTATTAAAGCTACTATAAGACTTTTCTTTATCATTTTTTTATACCTTTTATTATTTTTCATTATTTTATAATACAAAATTCGTTAATTAGTATGAAGATTCTGTTTGCTTTGTGTTAAGATTCAGTTAAGAATTAAAATTTATACTGAACTCTGCAAGTAAGTAAATTATCTTTAGGATCTTCATCCAAAAGACCTGCTTTTGTTACTGTTTTGTTAATGTCATACCATAATGATATTCTAACATTTGAGAATGAGTAGTTATGGATACCAACACCAATTGTGCTGAACGCTAAATCTTTAGTATTGTCTATTTTTGAAGCATCAATCTTTGTGTTAGGATTATATGAATCGTATTTTGCGGCAATTTGCCAATCTTTTGTTACATTCTTAACTAACATAACATAGTAACCGCTGAAATCGCGCATTCTAATAGCACCGGCAGGTGTTGCTGTCGATAAATCATCTACATTTGAGCCCATCATATACTCACCTGTTAATTTCATTCCGCCTAAGAAATCCCAATAAATCTGAGCTTCCGCACCGAACCAAGTTTTTGCTAATGCTGAGCCGACTGAATAAGTAGTGGAATCCGCTTTTACTTTTGTAGGCATATCGCTTGTGAAAACTTTAGCTGTGTTTGCAATTACATTACCGATACGAGCGTTCACTCCAAAGTCAATACCGAAACCGGCTTTTTGGAATGACAATGATTTTGTCAAACGAGCCATATAGTAAACTTTAGATTGGTTAGAGTTAGGGAAGAATTGTTTGTAGGTGCCTTGTTGTGTGTTTTGAAAAGCGGCAACTTGTAATTTGAACATATCATCCGGCTCTACTATAAGCATTGCGCCTAAGTCACGTTCACCCGGATATAAATTTCTGATTACTGTCGAGCGTTCCATTGATTCTCTTTGGCTCGATGAATACTCAACTTCGTAATTAGGACGGTTGAACACGCCTGCTTGTAGAGCGAAAATCTTTGTCCAAGGATCGGTTATTTTTAAGTAAGCATCTTTTAATTCGAATTTTTCATTCGAAAAATCGCCTTGTATTACAACTTGGGTTAATCCTGCGTCGTAAGCAAATTTCAATCTACTACGGCGAATACGTATTCTACTTGATACAATGTCTGTCGAGTTGTAGGGGCTTGTTCCTATACCTTTTGCAGCTTCCGAGTTTTCGTATTGCACTTGTAGATAGCCGGATATTTTCAATTTCTTCAAGTTTGCTACGTCGGTGTTTAATGTCGAAACATTTTCGTTAAGGCTTTCAACTTGCGCTTTAGTTTCTTCGGCGCCGTTACCTTCTTGTGACCAAGCTGGATTGTTCATTGCAAAGAATACTACAATCAAGCTCATTACTATTAATTTGTATTTCATAAATACTCCAAAAAATTATTTTAAAAAACATATTTTTCATTTTAATTACAATACAAAATTACAACCCCAAAATCAAGATTGTGTTAAGCAAGTGTTAAGATTTGGTTAATGTTTTAATTTAAAAAAATAATCGGTTGGTCAAAGTATAAGAATTTTGAATGATTTTTTTTTACCAACCTATTAGCCAAATTTAATTATCGAATCACTTGTATATTTTCATTATTTTACATTACTTATTTTTTTTTATCAAACAATTATATTAATTTAGAGATAATTCAAAAAATAAAAAGAGTTTTTTAATTTTTTTGTGTCAAATATTTATTTAAATTAGACATAATTCAAAAAATAAAAAGTTTTTTAATTTTTTTGAGGATTGTTCGATGAAAAGATTTTTTTCAATATTTGCCCTGTTGATGATATGGGCAGTTTCGGCTTCTGGATCATTAGATCCTATCAGGATTTCCATAGCAACAGGAGTTGAAACAACCGGTAAACCATTAACAATCAGTATCCTTCAATCTTCTGGCTTAGCATTTGAAACACCAAAAAACATCACTTTTAATAGTGGTGGGAATGTTCCAACAGACTACAACGGAGTCATTTCATTTGTGCTTAATTCGACAACAGCGCCTGCTTGGACATCTTGCGATTACAATGCGAATTATCTAGTTCGAGTAACTTATGGAACGACAGTAATATTAATCGAACGAATGGAAGTAATTATCGCCAAACAGGCACTTTTTGGTGCTATGATAGATCCTCCTGAAATTTCTCCATCCCTAACAAACGGAGACGTTTTAACAACAACTGCCGGTACGGTTGCTTGGGCGGCACCGGCTACTAATGGAACGGTAACGAACACATCCGTTGTTTCGGCTAACGGTTTTTCGGGTTCTGTTGCTACACAGACGACTACTCCAGCTATTACTATTTCAACCTCGATTACAGGAATGTTAAAGGGCGGTGCAACAGCAATTTCAGCCGCAATGTCAGGTACGGACTATTCAGCCGGAACTTCGGCTCTTGGTACAGGAATTTTAAAATCAACCACAACTACAGGCGCATTATCAATTGCCGTCGCTGGAACGGACTATTTAACTCCTACCGGTAATGGTTCAGGTTTAACAAGTTTAACCGGTGCAAATGTGTCAGGCAACATCTCTGGTAGCGCCAGTGGTTTAACAGCCCAATATATAGATTGGACTTCTAGTTCTGGTGGTAATTCAATCGCTAATAAACCGGATTTAACTCTTTTAGCTCCGAAAGCTTCTCCAACTTTCACAGGAACGGTAACTCTTAACGGAGCAACTTCGGGTACTGTGGGAATTCTTGCCGCAGGGACGACAACTCCATATACATTGACTCTGCCTCCTTCAGCTGGTACTACAGGACAAGTTTTAACGGCGGGAGCAACCCCGAGCGATTTAAGTTGGAAAACACCATGTGGTCAAATTTATGCTTATTGCTACGATAAGGTCGGTGGAACACAGTCCGCAAATACCGATATAGTATTGTCGTCCAACGGACCGATGAGTGGGATAACTCATACAATCAGTACTACAGGAATTACCGTACCCGATGCGGGTATCTATAAAATTGACTACGGTATCAATGTAATTAATAATATCGGTGCGGCTTTGGTGATTACTGTCAATGATGTTGTTGATGAAAGCACAAGAATTCATTTTGTAAGCGCCATTCATAATTATCACGGTACAGCAATTTTAAGTTTAGCCGCCGGCGCTGTAATTAAATTAAGAAATGCCTCAGCCGTAGATATAGACAGACCTGTGCCAGGTGTGAATACTCAAATATCGATTATAAAACTGAACTAAAACGCATAATACTGTAATTCTCACAAATGTCCAATTCCACAGCAGGAATCGGACATTTTGTTTATTGCTATGACCCTAAATCAGCCTTTCCTACAAAAACAATCACTATTTTTTTCAACATTTTACAATATTTGTTTTTAACAGCCCTGCCAACACAAACGGTGGGGCTTTTTTTTTATTGCCAATGGGAAGAAATAAAAATTAT
>JBBRAO010000009.1:0-79794 GCA_038206725.1 Kapaibacterium sp. (SeqCode) | reverse complement strand
AGCACCGCAGGCACCGGTCGCAAAATCAAAAGTATCTGTAATGAACGCGTCGGTATAAGGTGTGAATTCATTCACTTGTGATTTGAGCTCCTCCAGATTGTCTTCCTTCACGATTAAGCTTTTAATTATTTTTAACCCGGGTAGCCTACTTTTAAGTGCCTCAAGAGTCATTGGGTCAATATCGGAGTGAATTTGAATGATATTAACTTCCAAATATTGAATAAGTTTAGCCAATTCATTGGGATTGGTTTCATAAGTAATTAGAACCGGATGAATACTTCTCGGAAATCGAGCAATAATATCCTTAGTATCCTTTTCGGAAATATCCACAGGGTGGAAAGCCAACCTTAATGGAAAGCCTATGAATCGAAAACCGTTATCAACAAGGGTTTGTGCATCTTCCAGCGATCGAACCCCGGCGGCTTGAATGACTGGTATATCAAAAATACTATACATCTTAGAAATTGTATTTTAATCCTAAGTTCAATACTAATTTATTTATACGCCAGATTCCTTCTCCCGAATTTTTGGTTAATCCATCTTTTAAATAATTGGTAAAGCCATAATCGTACAGAATTTCTATGAATACGGAAGCATATTCATTATAGATTGGTAAAGTAGATGCAAACCCCACTCCGGCAAATAAATTGGCTCCAAAAGAATTCATAATTTTCGCTGAACTTTTGACGATCTTTTCCGAGTTGTATTGAAACGCGTCATCAGTTATAATACGAGTCTGGGAGGTATTCTCATATAATTTAGTACCTGCATTTATCCCGCCTGTCAAATATAAACGTCTATCAAAATACCACTCTAATGATACTGATAAATTCATAAATAACGCATTTACCTTCAGCTTATCCGTTCTTTGAACCAATCTACTACCTATGTCAGAACTATCGAAAGGGGTTAAGTTGTCGTCCGGAGCTGACATAACGGCATTTATATTTTCGAACATTAATTTACCGGTTACACTAAACATAGGTTTAAACCTATAGGATATATAACCCCCGCCTATTCCATTTACTGACATAGGCTTAGCGAATGTTCCACCACCGGTTGATTTGACATTCCCCGCTTGTGTGAAATCAATTGTGTTATACGTTTGGGCTATTCGTCCAAATGCGCCAACGTACCATTCGTTCACTTGGCAGGTCATTACACTACTTCTATCGAACTCGTAAATATATCTGCCCGCATCGGTATTATAAATATAGCAAATAGTATAAGATTCTTCATTACCTACTTGATCGCGTACCGATATTACGGCTCTGCCGGGTTTGTTGGGTGCGGTGGCGAAGGCGGTCAACTTCAATTGCGCAATACCGAGAGGAACAGTAAACGGTTCGAAATCAATATTCGAATTTTCCTTAATCACGATTTGATCAATGCCTGAATCGTTTTCCCTATCTTCGTGAACGATTAAAGCAATAGCATTATCTTCATTATATGATTTGACATAAGGCGCTTCTTTATCGGGCGCGTATTCGTATTCCTGAAAAGTTTGACCACCCATCGTGCCGTAGGCATCATAAGAATCATCGCCGAATCCAAAACCATAAGAGTACATACCGAATGGTTTAGTACATAGGATTTGATGGGGTCCATAAGGAATCTGAATAGTAGCAATAGAATAAAGGCTAAGCCCTAATTGGCGATATACTAATTTGTATTTGTCAATGATTGTTTTTTGAGCGCGCCCCGCCAAAGGCTGTGGCGAGAAATAAGTAGGAGCTTGAATAAATGAAGAATCCATAAATAATGGAGTTTTACCGTCAACCGTTAAATTCCGAATAGAGCCGGTCGGAACTATAACATTAATGAAATGGTTCCAAGAGCCGTCCTTTGGTGTAGAAAATGAATAGTCGCTCAGAAATTGATTAGTCGGAGGGAGTAAAAGCATCATCGGATCACCGATATTGTCGCCATTACGGAAACCTTCGGAATATTGAGCCACCAATATAGGCTTGTTTGCCGATATCACGATGTCTTGGTCAGTTCTGCCATCGTAAAATTGTCCGGAGTTTAGACTAATTCTATTTTTGGCATTTATGAAAATTGTTGTGCTGTCTTTATCGGCTAAAATACGAAATTGGTATGTCGTCCGTTTAGCGAGCTTTCCGCAGAAAAAGTGCTTTCCCCAAGAAGATGTTGGCGGCAATTGTTCTACTAAATGGTTGCAGGTATTGTCGGGCATACTTAAAGGAACGAAAGCGCATTCGTGCCCCCCGAAAGCGGCAACAGGTTTATTGGACAGAACTATTGTACCTGTTAAATCCCACTTGTTACTACTTAGTGAATCTACTTTATTTTTTTTGATTGGTGGTGCTAATTGATACACATCGCCACGATTCATTTTGACAACTAATGTGTCCCCGATTTTAACATTGTTCTCAAGTTCCACTGTTGGGATAATTTTTACTATAGTGCTGTCGTATGGGCTGGTTACAGCCATCTCCGGTTTAGCAAGTTCTCGTAAACGCAAATCGGCGGTAGAAAAACTCATTATTCTGTATCTGGTTCCTAATGTCGAAATAGGAAACGCCAAATATGTATCGCTCGTTTGATTTCGCGTGTTCAATCCGTAGAGAAATATTGGTTTATCGGAGATTACGTGTATTGCCGCATCTTCTAATACAACATTATTCTTTATTATCTGCGCTTCTTTCGGAATTAATACTTGCTGAGTAGTATTTTTGGGAATAAATATTTCTAAAACATATTTTAGCGAGGGAATTTCTATTTTAACATTCGCATCGTTAAGAGCTGTGATAAACAACTTTAGTTGGATTGGATTGGGTGGGGATACTAAATCTTGATAATTCTTCATAAAACAGATAAAATATTCCGATCCAATTGGATTTTTAACAATTTTTACAACCGGACGCTGTTTGATGTCGTTAGTATTTTGCGTATAAACAATATGATTACTGCAAATCAGACAAATTAATATAAATAAAATCTTTTTCATATTTATTATTTTACCAATATTACGTTGGTTTGAAATATTTCGCCAC
This sequence comes from Kapaibacterium sp. (SeqCode), assembly GCA_038206725.1. Lineage (GTDB taxonomy): Bacteria > Bacteroidota > Ignavibacteria > Kapaibacteriales > UBA2268 > JBAXXL01. The sequence continues at coordinate 76,777 of JBBRAO010000009.1, read as the reverse complement.
CAATATTAAATACTATATAGTACACACCAGAAGGCCAAAAACCAATTTTAGGTTGCCAGTTCATATAATATCTTCCTTTTGTCTGTTTTTCTTCCGGATGAAAACGAATAACCTGACTCTCGGAGTCCAAGAAAATAAATTCGGGGTATTCATAGTTCTTATCAATATTCTTTACCATTCTTCCAGATGAATTATATATATTTATGCTCACCTCTTTCTCGTCGAATAAAGTAAAGCCTACTTTCGTTTCGTAACCAAAAGGATTGGGATATGCAAAACTGATCTCCGATTTAATTGTTTTTAGCAACCTTATATTACCGGTTTTAAATGTAGAGTCGGCTTTTTTGCCGTTGATTATTAAATTCGTGGGTTTTAATTGGAATATAGAATCTTGATTAAACAAAGCACTTAGCTTGATATTGCAAAAATCTTTACCGGCAGAGTTAATTCTTTTGCTTTTAATTACCAATATGATACTATCCGGGTTCGCGTCTATAGAGTAAAATTTTAAAACCGGCTCCATAAAAATATTATTTTCATCAGAAAAAACGTTAATTATGTTGAGCTGAGTTTTGTTGTATTTTAGGTTGATTTCAACGGAATCGGCGGGAATATCCAAACTACCCCGCACGCGGATAACAGCGGGATACAAGGGGCGAAGCGTCGTATCTGCAATAAATATTTCATTTGCGGAAGTTTTACACAAACATCCGAAAGCGAAACCAATTATCAATATTAAAAAAGTATTTTTCATAATAGTACAAAGTTAACTGTAATTTTGAAATATAACAAATATTTTTTGCAAAAATAATTAGAGAAAATTTTTTCTACAATTATTTTTTTCATAATTTTGAAATAGAATTATACGTAATTTTTAGAATAAAGTTAACAAGGAAAAATATGGCAGTTAAAATCAGTATTGTAGGTACAGGCTATGTAGGCTTGGTTTCAGGTACTACCTTCGCCGCAATGGGCAATAATGTATGGTGTGTAGATATTGATCAGGATAAATTAGCAAAAATGAAATCCGGAGTTTGCCCAATATACGAACCTGGTTTAGAAACTCTGATGCAGAAAAATATAAAAGAAAACCGCTTACATTTTACAGATGACCTAGAAAAAACCGTTTTGGAATGTGATGTAATCTTTTTATGTCTGGCAACGCCACCGAACGAAGATGGCAGTGCTGACTTAGAACACATTCTGAATTGTTCCAAAGACATCGCTCATATTATAAAAAAGCATAATATAACCGAAAATAAAATCGTTGTTGATAAAAGTACAGTTCCTGTCGGTACTTCTGATAAAGTTCTTGCTATATTCGATGAAATCCTCGGTAAGCACTCTGTATTAGTCTGTAGCAACCCTGAATTTTTACGTGAGGGTTTTGCCGTTGATGACGCGATGAAGCCCGACAGAGTTGTTATAGGTACAAGCAGTGAATATGTAAAAACAGTTATGACCGAAATGTACAAACCTTTCGTACGCAGCGGAAATCCTATTATTTTTATGGATGAAAAAAGCGCCGAAATAACTAAATACGCCGCGAATGCCTTTTTGGCTACCAAGATATCCTTTATGAACGATTTAGCAAAATACTGCGAAGTCGTTGGAGCCGACATAGAAAACATACGTATGGGAATTGGCTCCGATACCAGAATTGGTAAAAGGTTTTTGTTCCCGGGTGTAGGATATGGCGGAAGTTGTTTCCCTAAAGACGTAAAAGCAATCATTTATTCGTCCCGCGCAGTCGGCACACCGTTAACTATTGTCGAAACTGTTAAAAAAGTTAACGATGCGCAAATAGAATATTTCGCGGAGAAAGTAAAAACAAAATTCCCGGATTTAAAGGGGAAAAAAGTCGCTCTATGGGGACTTGCATTTAAGCCAAATACCGACGACACACGCGAAGCACCGGCGTTTTATATAATTGATTACTTGTTGAACGAAGGCGCGTCTATTGATTGTTACGATCCCGAAGCTATGTACAATACTCGGCTTACATTCGGCGATAAAATTAACTACCACGAAGATATGTACAAATGTTTAGATAATGCCGATTGTTTGGTTATTTGCACCGAATGGAATCCTTTCAGAACACCGGATTTTGATATTTTGAGTAGCAAATTAAAAAGTAAAGTCATTTTCGACGGACGCAATCTATACGATCCAAACGAAATGGAAGCACTCGGCTACGAATACCATTGTATTGGCCGCCGCAAAAAGTAGCTTTGATTCAGTAATGATTTTTAGTTGTTGCTCATCCGATGAATTAGTCATCGGATGAGTATTTTATAAACATCAAATCCCTAACGGGATGGTCTTCTTCGTATTCAAAATTCAAAATTGTTCGAAGATAGATTCCCGATGCCTCGGGAATAACTAATTAATCCTTTAAATCTTGGTTCAGACAACTTTCTTCGTCAGCTCATTCATCAAATCTATGCGTTTTTGGTGGCGGCCCCCTTCGAAAGGAGTATTGACGAATGCATCGACTATTTGGATAGCAGTATCGTAATCTGTAAACCTGGAACCCATCGTTAGGACATTCGCATCGTTATGTTGACGCGTTATTGTCGCCATTTCGACACTTTGGCACAGCGCGGCGCGAATATTCGGGATTTTGTTCGCCGTCATCTGCATTCCCTGACCGCTTCCACATAATAATATGCCAAACTCAAATTCTTTATCAGCTACTGCTTTTGCGGCGTTGAATGCGAACAGCGGATAATCGGAACTTTCGGATGTATAAGTTCCATAATCCTTTACATCGTAATTTTTCGCTAATAAATACGCTTTTATTTGTTCTTTTAAATTATACGCCGCGTGATCGCTGGCTAATGCTATTCTCATAAATCACCTAATAATATTGGTATATTCAATTTTCAACATTTTGTTCTTAATCTTTCAAAACATTGTGGGAAAATCCTGTTGGAAAGCAGGTAATTTTCAAAGTTTTTCTGCCGATTTCTTTACTTATTTTTTCCCTCTTAACATTCGCGTTGAAAACAAAAAGTTTTATACATATCAATCAACAATATCAACAGTCATAAATATTATACTAAACATCTTCAATATTGTGAAATACACTACCGTGCCAAACTTTTTCAACATTTCAACACTCTATATTAATACTAATATTTTATATAAACTTTAAAAAGACATTAATATTAATGGAAAAAACTTTAATTTTGAAAAGTAAATTTTCGGAAAATAAATGAACATTAAAGAAACGATTGATAAAACAGCTCTTTTAGCTAAATTGCAATTCAACTCAGAAGAATCGGAAGTTTTTGCTAAAACCTTTGAGCAAATTTTAGAATACATTTATATTATAGACGGATTAGATTTGGAAAATGTTGCTCCGCTGCATCAAATTGTTGAAAGCGAATTTGAATTTCGGAATGATGTCTCGGCAAAATACCTGACTTCGGAACAAGCTTTGTTAAATGCTCCCGATAGGAACGAAAATTTCTTTGAAGTACCAAAAGTGATATATAAAGATGAAAAATGATAATTTTGCTGTAGTTGCGGTTATACCAGCTCGTTTGGGCTCGACTCGCTTAGCCGATAAACCGCTTTTGGATTTGGCGGGAAAACCTTTAATTGTCAGAACGTGCTTGGCGGTGAAGGATTCAAAATACCTTTCGGCTATATTTGTAGCAACTGATAATACAAAAATTAGTAATATCTGCGACGAACATAACATAAGTTCTGTAATGACATCAACTAACGCTAAATCAGGAACGGATCGCGTATACGAAGCAATTAGTAAATTAGGTATCAAACCAGAATATATTTTAAACGTGCAGGGAGACGAACCGCTTATAAATCATATAGATATAGATGATTTAATTGAATCTTTCGCACAGTCGGATGCAGATGTTGGAACTATGATTTGCGAAATTAAATCTATTGAAGATTTAATTAATCCGAATATAGTAAAAGTTATCATTAATAGTAAAAACGAAGCAATATATTTTTCAAGAAGCCCGATACCTTTTGTGCGAGATTCGAAGCCGGAAGAATTATTACAAAAACACAAATTTTACAAACACGTTGGAATTTACTTATACAAATATTCAACTTTAGAGTATTTTGTAAAAACGGAACAATCAAAATTAGAATTAGCGGAAAATCTGGAACAACTCCGATTAATCGAAAATGGAAAAAAAATATTCTGTCACGAAACTTTTTCTGAAATTCAAGGAGTAGATACTGCCGAGGATTTAGAAAAAGTAAGAAAAATATTCGAAAATCACTCAAAAAGAGACCCTCATAAATCGCTTATATCACATTTTTGACCGATAAAGCGAACATCACATCGAAAAAACACAAAAATCGTTTAAAAATTAAATAAACCCCAAAAAACAGCATACAAAAAATGGAAAATACAATATCTGCTCTTGCAACACCTCCGGGAATTTCCGGATTAGCCGTAATCAGGATTTCAGGTAAAAAAGCAAAAGCAATAATTAAAAAAATATTTAAAACCAAAAAACTACTAAATTTGGAAGATCATCAAATTTATTATGGGAGTATTTTTGACGCTTCGGAATTAATAGATAAAGTAACTATTACATTTTTTGAAAAACCGAATTCTTATACCGGTGAAGACGTCATCGAAATCGGATGTCACGGAGGAATTTTTGTCGTTGATAGAATATTAAATCTTCTTTATCACTCGGGAGCGGTTTACCCCAAACCCGGTGAATTTACACTACGGGCATTTAAAAATGGGAAATTGGATTTAACGCAGGTTGAAGCGGTGGCTGATTTAATCAACGCGGAAAGTCCGGCTGGGGCAAAAACGGCGGCCCGTCAATTAGAAGGTGATTTTAAAAAACGGATTAAGCAATATAAAAATCTTCTTCTCAGTTCAGCATCAAAACTCGAGTTGGATTTTGATTTTAACGAAGAAGGTCTTGAGATAATTAGCAAATATGAAATAATTGATACTTGTAAAAATGTTTTACAATTATGCCTATCATTAGCCGGCGATTTCAAAGCATCCGAAATTCTACGCTCGGGCTATTTTATAGCTCTAACCGGAAAACCCAATGCCGGAAAATCGGAACTATTCAATGCGCTGTTAAACCGTAGAAGAGCGATTGTTAGTTCCATCGAAGGCACGACACGCGATTATTTAGAAGAAAAGCTGTTAATTAAAGATATAACAGTTAGACTATTCGATACAGCAGGCATACGCGAAACAGCTGATGAAATCGAAATAGAAGGTTTGAAGATGAGCCGTCAGATAATAGAGCAATCCGATATGATAATTCTCATTAACGATATCAGCAAAGGTGAGGACTATTCAAACACCATTAAAGATACTCTGCATACCAATTATCCAGACAAAGAAATCCTCTACGTTCAAAACAAAATTGATTTGGTAGAAAATAATGAGCTTGATTTGTCAATATCAGCTAAAATCGGTGATGGGGTAGAGGAGCTAAAAAATAGAATATATGCTACAGCAAGAAAGTCTGTCGAACGAATCAATGATGTAATGATAAATCAAAGGCAAGCTGAATTATTAAATCAATCGGCTGAGTATCTCAATAATGCAATTTCCTCGATAGAAAACGAGATTGACGAAACTTTTGTAGCGTATGACATTAGAAAAGCAATAAGCAAATTGGAAGAAATAACTGGCGAACGCTATAACGAAGAGGTACTTAACAAAATATTCGACGGATTCTGTATAGGGAAGTAATGTTTCACGTGAAACATATTGCCCAAATTATTCTCGGATGTTCCACGTGGAACATAAAAAAAGACCGTAATCTTTGGAAAACGGTCTTTTTTGTTACAATAAGCGCATTATAAATCTGCTTCTGGAGTGCTGATAGGAGCCAATCCAAAAGTATCAACCAATATTTGCACTGCTTCCGGTTCCAAGAAAAGAGGTAGCGTTGGTCCTAATTTGATATTTTTAATACCTAAATAAAGCAATGTTAAAAGCACAGCAACGGCTTTTTGTTCGTACCAAGAAAGTATGATGGATAACGGTAGGCTATTAACGTCGCATTCAAAAGCATCAGCCAATGCTAAAGCTATTTGGATCGCCGAGTATGAGTCATTGCATTGTCCAACGTCTAATAAGCGAGGAATACCACCGATATCACCAAAATCTAATTTGTTGAACCTGTATTTACCGCACGCCAAAGTTAAAATGACGGCGTCTTGAGGTACACTTAGTGCTAATTCGGTATAGTAATTTCTTCCCGGTTTTGCACCGTCGCAACCGCCAATCAAATAGAAATGGCTGATTTTGCCTGATTTTACCGCGTCAACAATTTGAGGAGCAACATTAAGGACTGCATTGTGTCCGAAGCCCGTTAAGATTGTTTGTTCAGGGGTGTCCTCTGTGAAGCCCGGCATTTCCAAAGCTTTTTTAATCACTAATGAAAAATCCTTATCCGTTATATGTACAACGTTAGGGAACTGAACTAAGCCGGTTGTGAATATACGGTCTTCATAACTTTTTCTTGGACGTTGAATACAGTTGGTAGTCATTAAGATAGAACCCGGAAAAGTATCGAATTCTTTAGTTTGGTTTTGCCAAGCACCGCCAAAATTACCGTATAGATGAGGATATTTTTTTAAACCCGGGTAGCCGTGAGCTGGAAGCATTTCACCGTGAGTGTAAATATCTATTCCTAATCCTTCTGTTTGTTGTAAAAGCAATTCTAAATCTTTTAAATCGTGACCTGAAATCAATATTGCTTTATTTTTCCTAACATTAATGTTTACTTTTGTTGGAACAGGATGTCCGTAGGTTGTTGTATTGGCTGTGCTTAAAAGTTCCATTACTTCATAGTTTAACTTTCCGGTTTCCAAAGATTTACCTAATAATTCATCTGCGGTATGCGGTTTAGTAACGTAGCTTAAAATTGAATTAAAATCAGCCGATATTTGTTCATTTTCATAACCCAATACGTGAGCGTGGTCCATATATGCCGCCGCGCCTTTCAGTCCGTAAACGATTAATTCTTCCAAGCCTGTAAGCAAACGACCATTTTTCTCGCGACGAGTTTCTACGCCGTGTAAATCAATAAAATCATCCATATTTTTGCGGACTTTTGAGAAATCAAAATGCGCGAATTCCGGAGCGTCGTTCAATGAGCCGCCTTTATTGATTAGGATTTGCCTAGCTTCTTTTAGATAAGCATCTGCTAATTCAATCTGAAGGATTAACTTTTCAGAATCGAAGTTTACATTGGTAATTGTTGTAAATAGTGCTTGCACTATGAATAAATCATACTTCTTGTCGGTGAAGTTCAATTTTTTCAATTCTACGGCTAAATAAGCCAAACCTTTGGTCGCGTAAATTAGCACGTCTTGCGTTGCTGAAGTATAGTCGTCCTTTCCGCAGACTCCCATAGCTGAATGACAGTTTCCTGCCTTGGATTGTTCACATTGGTAACAAAACATATTATTACTCCTATTAAATAAATATATAAATTAAATTCTTCGCATATTGATTAATTCACCTTCTAAACTCAAGGTGTGTTCTTCTATTATTAAGTCATCTATTCCCGACAATTCTCTGCTTTCTTTCACTATCTTCGATAAACCGGCACAGCAAGGTACTTCCATAATAACCACAATTATTTTTTTTAAGTTCGAGTTCTGTATAATAGCGGCTAATTTTTCGGCATAGGGGTCTGTTCTGTCCAATTTCGGACAAGCAACTACTACAGCTCTACCGGCTAAATAATCGGTATGTACATTTGCTGAAGCGATAGGACCGCAAGTTGACATAACAACTAATTCCGCGTCTTTAAAGAATCCTGCCGCCGGATTGACCAAATGTAATTGTACGGGCCAATGTGATAATTCTGTTTGGTTTCTGGTTCTTGAAACCGGGCGATGCTCTGTTGGTTTCATTGAGCGTTCCGCAGAACCAGCGCAACCACAAGCTCCCGGTTGATGTGCATTTTCTTGATGCATTTTTTGTTTTCCTAATTTTTCTATAATATCTGTTCTATTTAATTCTTCTAAATATTGAATACCTTGATTATAAAAATCCATTGCGTTATGACTTCGTAAATGCTCCAGATGTGCTATCACCGTAGCGTCCGATTTCAAAAGCAAATTGGTCAGCGTTACTATTTCGTTGTAATCTTCTGCTTCGCGGTGCTCTATTTCTATAGCTCCTTCGGGACATTCACCTATACAGGCACCCAAACCATCGCAAAACAATTCGTTTACCAAACGGGCTTTACCATCTATTATCTGAAGAGCGCCTTCTTGGCAACCCAGTACACACAAGCCACACCCGTTGCATAAATTTTCATCAATTTTTATAATATCTCGCTTCATTTTTCGTTCCTATTAAAAAGACTATAAATTCTTCTATTGAACAAAAGACTTTTTAGTCTGCTTTATATTTTAATTAAATAAAAAAATAATTACTTTTGGTTTGTTATGGGAATAATGTTTTCAAATAAGTGCGAATTAGCTATTAAAGCTGTGTTATATCTGTCTACATTAGAGAAAGACAGCAAAGTTTCCGCTGTGCATTTATCAAAAACAATCAGGATCGCTAAAGCATATTCTTCAAAAATATTGCAGGAAATGGTCGTTGGAGGAATAATATCTTCTAAAAAAGGAAAAACAGGCGGCTTTTATCTCGAAAGAGATCTCAATGAAATTTATTTGATTGATTTAGTGAGAGCTGTCGATGGGAACGATCTTTTTGAAAAATGTTTACTGGGTTTCCCAGGTTGCGGAACTTGCGAACCCTGTCCCGTTCACGATAAATGGGGGGGGATAAGAGCTCAAATCGAAGAAATGCTCACCACTCACTCAGTAGCCGAGCTAAAACCAAAAACCGTTAAAAAACTCTTACAAATGATAATGGGCGATTCTATTAAAATCCCTTCTTGGGGATGCCAGGAGTAGATAATTATAAAAAAGGAAACCCTTTTTATAAGATTTATAAAAATTATTAGTAATTTTGTATTTTGTTAACTACAAGAAATTAAAAAATGAAAGCAGTAATTCCGGTAGCCGGAGTTGGGACTCGAATGCGTCCCCACACATATTCATTGCCTAAGGTTCTTTTGAACGTTGCCGGCAAACCAATTCTTGGTCATATTATTGATGCCCTGAGCGATTTCGGCATTGATGATATAGTTATCATAACCGGATATAAAGGTGAATTGGTCGAAGAATTTGTTTTAAAAAGTTACCCAAACATCAAATTTGAATTTTGCAAGCAAGACGAAATGCTTGGTCTTGGTCACGCTATTTTGCAAGCAAAAGAAACTTTCAACGATGAGCCGATATTAATAATATTGGGCGATACTATTTTTGACATAGATTTAAAAGCCACAGTTAGTACGGAGCACAACGTATTAGCCGTCAAAGCTGTTGAAGACCCAAGCCGTTTCGGTGTAGTATTGGTTAATCAACGCGGTGTTATCCAAAAATTAGTTGAAAAACCAAAGGAAATGATTTCCAATTTGGCTATTGTCGGTATTTATAGCATCAAAAATTCCTCTTTATTGTCGGAGTGCCTCGAATATTTGGTCACTAACGATATAAAAACTCGTGGTGAATACCAACTGACGGACGCTTTGCAATTGATGATTAACAAAGGCGAGATATTTGAGATATGCTATGTTGACGGCTGGTTCGATTGCGGAAAGCCCGAAACTTTGCTCTCGACAAATGAATATCTCCTTGAGCGCAATCATATTCCGGTAGTAATTAAGGACACTATTATTATCCCACCGGTATTTGTTTCCGATAGCGCTACAATTACAAATTCTATCATCGGACCGTATGCTACTATATCCGACGGTGCAATAATAACAAATTCGATAATTAAAAACTCAATCATTAGCTTTAACGCTATTGTAAAAAATTCTCTTTTAAAGAAATCTATCATAGGTTCGGACGCGGAGGTCAAAGGTACCTTCTCTACACTGAACGTAGGTGATTCAAGCCAGATTATTAACAAATAGGTATATAAATGTTATTAGACAAAAAAAATTATTTATTCACATCTGAATCAGTATCCGAGGGGCACCCGGATAAAATATGCGATCAAATAAGCGACGCTGTTTTAGATGCTATTCTAGAAAAAGACCCTAAAGCCCGAGTGGCTTGTGAATGTTTTGCGGGAACCGGCTTTGTATTAGTCGGTGGCGAAATCACTACGGACATATACATAGACCTTCAAAAAACCGTTCGCGATGTTGTTGGTGAGATTGGATATAATGAACCCGGTATAGGTTTCGAAGCCAACAGTATTTCTGTAATGAATGTAATAAACAAACAATCATTCGATATAGCTATGGGGGTTGACACCGGAGGTGCCGGCGACCAAGGTATGATGTTCGGTTACGCAGTAAATGAAACCAAGGAGTTAATGCCGGCGACGTTGGTTTATTCACACGAAATCCTGAAAAAATTAGCTCAAATTCGAAAAGAAAAAAAAGCAATGCTGTACTTGCGTCCCGATTCAAAATCGCAGGTAACTATAGAATATAATGAAAATAAAGAAATCGTTCGCGTTCATACGGTCGTTGTTTCAACACAACACAACACATCAGTTGAACAAGAAACTATTAAAAATGATATAATTCAAAACGTGATAAAGGCGGTTATACCTGCTCAATACCTTGACGAAAATACTATATACCACATAAACCCTACCGGTATGTTTGTGATTGGCGGACCTCAAGGCGATACCGGTTTGACAGGCAGAAAAATCATCGTCGATACTTACGGCGGTAGAGCACCACACGGTGGCGGAGCGTTTTCGGGCAAAGACAGCACCAAAGTTGACCGTTCGGCTGCTTACGCGGCTCGTTGGTTGGCAAAAAACATAGTTGCCGCAGAGCTGGCTAAAGAATGTACAATTCAATTGTCTTATGCTATCGGTGTTGCAAAACCAATTTCTATCAATATTGAGACTCACGGTACCGGCGAAATAACAAGTTGGGATTTGGAAGAATTTTTAACAAAAGAAAAAATTGATTTGTCACCAAAATGGATAATCAAGCATTTCGACCTTCGTAAACCGATTTATCAAAAAACAGCATCTTATGGTCATTTCGGACGGCCGGAATTCACTTGGGAAAAGCTCGATTTGGTTGATGAACTAAAAAAATATTTTAAGAAAAAATAGTTGATAAATTAGCAATTTACGTGCCCTTTTTGAAAGAGAAGGGCACTTTTTTTGGGATTATGAGCAAAAATTAATTGTTTTTTCTTGTTTTGTATAAATTTATTGTGTAAATTGCATTCGAGTGTGTAATAAATTTGACAAAAGAGGTAACATTATGTTATGTGCTATATCAAAAGACTGCAATTTTTATACCGATAAATTGACACAAGATAATTTCGAAGAATTAGCAGAGATCGAAGCGTTCTGCACAAACGCGTTTACAAAGTGCAGCCGATATGTAGTTTCTATGATAATTGGAAACGAATTCGTTCCTCTCGATATGCATCCTAAACACAAAAAGCGCGCCAAAGAAATGATTGGCGGAGCGGAAGTATTTTAGTTGATGTTATTTAGTGGATATTTAAGCCGGGTTGAAAAATCCGGCAGAGGTTTTTTTACGGATTTTACAGTGTTACTGTAAAATTTTTTTTTATTTTTGAGCTTTAACTTTTAACAATTATGAAATCACACAACGCAGAATTGCTTTTAGCATTAGTCACCGTTATTTGGGGCGGGACATTTCTATTTACTAAAATCGGATTGGAATATACGAACTTTTCTTTCTATATGATACTCCGATTTACTGTCGCGTTTACTGCTTCGATAATTGTTTTTGGTCGCTATTATAAATCGTTCGATAAAAAAGTATTTAAAGCCGGGTTGGTTTTGGGCTTACTTTTTGGCGTTGGTTTCATATTCCAAACATTGGGGTTGAAATATACAGCCGTTTCGAACTCAGCCTTCATAACCGGTTTAACAGTACCGTTTACCCCATTTGTCGCGTTTTTGATTTTGCGCAAACGCTTCAAATATTCTTCAATTATAGGTGTAGTAATAGCCTTTGTAGGATTGACCATATACACCAATCCCTTTAAAAATAGTTTCAATATAGGTGATTTGGTTACGTTGATATCAACATTCTTTTGGGCGTTTTATATTACATATATGGATGTTCTGACCAAGGAAATAAAAACCTATAAGCAAACATCGCTCATTGTAATACTCCAACTCTTTTTCTGCTTGCTTATTTCCGTAATCGTCTTTTTTATATTCGAATATAAAGATTTCTATTTCATCCCATCGTGGAACCTTGTATTATCGCTCGGCTTTAATGGAATTATGGCTTCACTTATAGTTACATTCATCCAAACAGCCGCTCAAAAATTCACAACCCCGGTTAAAGCGGCACTAATTTTTTCGATGGAGCCCCTGTTTGCCTCTATTTTTTCCGCCGGATTGGGTATGGAAGTAATGACTTCGATAAAGATTTTGGGTGGTTCGGTGATGCTTATGGGGATTGTTGTTTCCGAGGTCGGTCCTTATGTTATCAAATATTTGAAAAAGGGTTGATAACTTTTTTCAATTATTTGATATTTTTGCAAATTGTTAATTTTCTAAAATCAAGATGGCACAATCAGAAACTCCGCTGATGCGGCAATATTTTCAAATAAAAGCTAAATACCCCGACACAATTTTATTGTTCCGTATGGGGGATTTCTTTGAAACCTTCGACACAGACGCGGTTTTGACTGCTAAAGCCTGCGGAATAACTCTAACCAAAAGAAGTAGTGGAACAGTTGGGTCAAGTCAGTTGGCGGGTTTCCCGCACCATCAATTAGACAATTACCTACCCAAATTGGTAAAAGCCGGATACCGCGTGGCTGTTTGCGAGCAATTGGAAGACCCCAAATTAGCTAAAGGTATTGTGAAACGCGGTGTGGTTGAGGTTGTAACACCCGGCATAACGCTTTACGACAAACTTTTAGAAACCAATGCCAATAATTACTGCGCATCGGTATATCTATTCCGCGATAAGAAATCCACCAAAGCTGGAATCGCTTTTTCGGACATTTCTACCGGTGAATTTGTTACCGCCGAGGTAAACCCTAATAAAGTGGCTGAAGTTTTGAGCAACATTTCGCCTGCTGAATTACTGTTTTCAAAAGCGCAGGCTTTGGAAATTGAAAATCTGATGACCACCTACCCATCGAAAGTATCATATACTAAATTAGAAGATTGGATTTTCGATCAAGAATTTACGCGCGATATTTTGCTCCGGCAGTTTGAAACCAAAAGCCTGAAAGGATTCGGAATTGATGAAAATTATTCTTCGATAGCCGCCGCGGGCGCGTTGATGCACTATATTAACGAAACACAAAAATCAGCCGCCGAGCATATAAGAAGCATTTCAATATACGACCCTACCGAATTTATGACTTTGGACAATTCCACACGTAGAAATTTGGAAATACTTTATTCCAACCACGACGATTCGTCCTCCACATTAATCAGCATTTTGGATTCGACTCGCACTCCTATGGGTGGACGCCTTTTTAAAACCTGGATAGCCCGTCCTTTGAAAAATTTGAAACAAATCAACAAACGCTTGAATGCTGTAACTGCTCTATATACAAACGATGAGAAAAGGGATTATCTGCGTAAAGTATTAGATAGTTTTGGTGATTTGGAACGTTTGATATCGAAAGTTAGCACACGACGCGCAAATCCAAGAGATATAATCAGTCTAAAAAACAGCCTTAACTTACTTCCTTTGCTGAAAGATGGCTTGTCGGAACTTAGCTCCGATATGCTATCGGATTTAAGTGATACAATCAACACGTTGGAAGATTTAGTGCAAAGAATAGGCGATATAATTATAGACGAGCCTTCAATTCAAATCGGAAATGGAACTTTGTTCAGAACAGGAATTGACGCGGAGTTGGATAAATACGTAGAAGCAAAATTGCACGGCAAGGAATGGCTCAACCGCTATCAAGAAGAGCAAAGAGAGGCGACAGGCATATCAAAACTAAAAATCGGTTATACGAGCGTATTTGGCTATTATTTGGATATTTATAACACCAGTAAAGACAAAGTGCCGCTAAGTTATCAGCGCAAACAAACCTTAGTTAACAGTGAGCGCTATATCACGCCTGAGCTAAAGGATTTCGAGCAAATTCAAATGGCGGCGGAAGATAGAATTGGCACTATTGAACGACGGATGTACGAAGAATTATTAACCGAGATTTCGCGTCAAACTTTCGAAATACAAAAGGATGCTTACGCTATCGCCGAATTGGATTGTTTGCTCAGTTTCGCCCATATCTCAAAGAAAAACAATTATACTAAACCGATAATTGATGACGGCGACAGTATGGAATTGACCTCAGCACGCCATCCGGTTGTAGAACAGCTTTTACCCGAGGGGCAAACTTTCGTACCGAATTCCACATATTTGGACACTACCGAAAAGCAAATCCAGATAATTACCGGACCGAATATGAGCGGCAAATCGTGCTATTTACGCCAAACCGCTTTGGTTGTATTTATGGGTCAAATCGGGTGCTATGTAGCCGCAGAAAAAGCCACATTCGGATTGGTGGATAGGATTTTCACAAGGGTGGGGGCTCAGGATAATATAACAGCAGGCGAGTCAACGTTTTTAGTCGAAATGCAGGAAGCCGCAAATATCTTGAACAACGCCACTTCGAAAAGTTTAATCTTGTTAGATGAAGTCGGGCGTGGAACCGCGACTACCGACGGAATCGCATTGGCGTGGGCTATAACTGAGTTTATCCATAATGAAATCCGAGCTAAAACTCTATTCGCCACTCACTATCACGAATTAAACAGTTTAACCGAAAAATACGATAAAATTCAGAATTTCAGAATCGAAGTTGTGGGTACCGGAAACAATATCATTTTCACTCATAATGTTGTCTCCGGCGGCTCCGATAACTCTTACGGTATCCACGTTGCCAAAATGGCGGGATTGCCGTACGATGTTATTCGCCGCGCTAATGAGATTATTCTGCTTCTGGACGGCGGCGGGGAAGAGGAAATCGCGAGACCCGACACCACCAAAATTAAACCCGTTAAAGCAAGATACGAATTTCACAATCCCGACCAATTGGCTATATTCGAAGTGTGCGACGATTTTCTGCGCGCTCGTATCAGCGAACTAAACCCGGACGAACTAACACCGCTTCAAGCTCTGCAGATTTTAAGCGATTTGTCCAACGAAATAAAGAAAAGGTAAACCGGAAATTTTGAATGCGAAGAATGTGCCGGCCATCGAGCGAAGTCGAGATGCCATCTTAGAGCTACGAAGTAGTTTAATCTCAATAACCACGGATGAAACCCGTTCTAACCTTAGTAGAAAAGAAATATGTGCGTATGCACTAACCTTATCACCTTATTTTTGGGCTTTGAATAAGGAAATAAGGTCGTAGGGTAATGGTGCCGGATTTTCTACTAAGGTTGATATGGAAAATAAGGTTTTTTCTGTATCGCTTATTTCGTGCCTACGTTCAGCCTCTTTCTATAAACATTTTATCCATTGATGGGATGGTCTTCTCCGCATTTATAATTTACAATTTATAATTGTTTTAATATGGATTCTTCATTTTTAATGATATAATTTATCGGAAATTTGCGATTTTCGATAAAAAAGTCTTATTTTAGCAAAATATATATTGTATTATTTTTGGAGTGTTTTTATGGCGACCTATAACTATACAAATTACTTAGAAGAAAGCATTCAGAAAAACTGGAATATCCGCGCTTTAGCTAATTACAAAGAAACAGCGATAACTTATGGCGAATTAGCAAAAGCCATTTATCAGATACATTCGACATTTGAAGCAATTGGGGTAAAACGAGGCGACAAAATAGCGCTCGTTTCCAAAAATTCGGTCAATTGGTGCTTAGTTTATCTGGCAACAGTTACTTACGGTGCTGTGATTGTCCCCCTGCTTTCCGATTTCAAACCACAAGATATTCACGATTTGGTAAATCATTCCGATTCGGAATTCGCATTCATTTCCGAGAATATCTATAACAAAATAGACGTGAAAGAATTCAAAAATCTTAAAGGTGTATTTACTTTAGAAACTATGAGCCTAAAAGACGATATAGGCGGTATAGGGCATAAACTTCACGATGCCGATAAAATTTTTGAGAGTAAATATGAATCCAAATTAACCGCTAAGAAATTCACCCTTCCGAAGAATAAAAACTGCGAGCTAATGGTTATATCTTATACCTCCGGAACCAGCGGAATACCTAAAGGTGTTATGCTGTCGCACCGTTCGATATCCGCAAACGTATGGTACGGCAGAAAGTATATGCCATTGAAAACAGCAGATTGTATATTGTCATTCTTGCCGTTAGCGCACTCCTACGGATGTACATTCGAGTTTTTATATCCTCTTACTTTGGGATGTTTCGTTACATTATTGGGCAGAGTTCCATCGCCGTCGATTATTATGGAAGCGTTCAGAGAGATCAAACCAAGGCTGATTTTATCTGTTCCTCTTGTGGTTGAGAAAATCTATAAAAAGCAGATTATTCCTGCTTTGCAAGACCCCAAGGTAAAAACATTATTGAAAATTCCGATTCTAAACGGTCAGGTACTGAAAAAAATCAACGCTAAAGTTACCGATGCTTTCGGCGGAAACTTCAAAGAATTGGTCAGCGGAGGCGCGGCGTTAAATCCGGAAGTAGAAAACTTCTTTACGAAAATCGGGTTGAATTTTACTGTAGGGTATGGAATGACCGAATGTGGTCCGCTGATAGCTTACGACCCACACCGTTCGCGTAAAGTTGGCGGCACCGGCAAAGCTGTTGACACATTGGAAGTGAAGATTAATTCGCGCGATCCACAGAACTTGCCGGGTGAAATTATGGTTCGCGGCGACAATGTAATGGATGGCTATTATAGAAACGAATTCTTAACACGCGAAGCGATTGATTCCGACAAATGGCTGCACACCGGCGATTTGGGTGTAATAGGGCGCGACGGTACGATATACATTAAAGGACGGTCGAAAAGTATGATTTTAGGTCCATCCGGTCAAAACATTTATCCTGAAGAAATTGAAGCGGTGATAAATAATTATCCTTTGGTAGGCGAGAGCTTAGTTGTTGAAAAAGAGGGAAAATTGATAGCACTTGTGGCACCGGATTTTGAACACATAGAAAGCCATAAATTGGATAAAGCAACGGCTTACGACGACATTCTTAATTACAAGGATAGTATAAACAACCGCTTAGCGGGTTACTTGAATATCGCTGAGATTAAAATTATAGAAGAAGAATTCGAGAAAACTCCTAAAAACAGCATCAAACGTTTTGTTTACACTTCACCAAACTATCAAGTACACAGAATTAAACACTAAATTATTATTAATGAACAAAATGGCTTATTAAATTGAAGGGGCGAATTGAATTCGTCCCTCCTTTTTTATCGTTTATTGAAATTTTATTGGAAACTTATTTTTAGACGATTTTGAATTATATCAAACTATATTCTTGTAATCTTGAAAGCGCCGGTTTAATCCATAACTTTCCCACTTTTACGTAATAGGTATATTTAATTTTTTCAGCTAACTTCATTTTTCGCGATTACTCCTCCTAAAGCCTTTCTCACCTCTGCCCATAACCAAGCATTAATAGTTTGCTTGATGTTATTCAAGGCTTCCTCTTCGCTTTTACCCTGTGAGATACATCCGGGCAATTCCGGACATTCAATCACCTACCATCCGTCCTTCACTTCGTTCTGGATGACACAATCCTTTTAATCCTGGTTCAGACATTTTTTTCGTAATTAATTATTATATCCTTATCTCGCTTAACAGATAAAATGAACCGGCAACTAAAACAGGTTGTTTTAGAGATATGGCATTTTTAAAAGCCGTCAGAGGGCTATCATCAAAGTGGATATTGGTAAAGCCAATGGAACGCGCAATTTTTGCTATATGGGACGGATGTTTAGCCCTTTCGGTGATTAATTTGGGAAGATATAGTTTATTTGCCAAAGGTGCCAACAGTTCCAACATCTCTTTAATCTCCTTATCATCCATAGCGGCAAAAATCAAATTCCATTTGCAATCTTTGTATGGACTGTCTTTCAGCAAAGCGACCAAAGCATTAATTGAATCGCCGTTATGCGCCGCATCGAAAACAACAGGTGGTTCTTTGCTGATTAATTCCGTTCTGAAGTGCAAACCGAAGGTTTCTTTCATCTTTTCAATACCCACGCCTACAGCTTGAGTTTTTATTATACCCTCTCTGCACAGATAATTTGCGGCGGTAAGAACTGTCGCCAGATTATCTAATTGATGGGTACCGGACAAAGGAAAATCAATTTCGCCGAAGGTGGTGGTTCCCAGCAAGGTGGTCAGATTCTCTGTTATTGCTGAAGAGCTGATTTCGTTTGCTTTATCGGCAAAAAATATTTCAGCGGATTTGCTTTCGGCGATATTTTTGAAAATCAATCGCAGTGTCTCAGGATTTTCCGCAATTACAACCGGTGTATTTTGCTTGATTATGCCGGCTTTTTCGGTAGCGATAGATTCGAGTGTATCGCCCAAGTATTCGGAATGATCCATAGCAATATGCGTGATTACTGATAATATGGGATTTATGATATTTGTGGAATCGTTAGCTCCGCCCATACCACATTCGATAACAACGAAATCAACATTTTGTTCAGCGAAATACTTAAATGCCAAAACAGTTGTAATTTCAAAAAAAGTAGCACCAAAATCATCGGCAACCGAGAGCAAATCTTCGGCTATTCGCTTCAAATCCGCCGTGGGGATTTGCTTGTCATTGATTTTTATTCTTTCATTGAATTTGTAAATATGCGGTGAAGTGTATAAGCCCGTTTTATATCCCGCCTCGACCAAAATCGAAGCGATCATCGTTGCTGTTGAACCCTTTCCATTTGTTCCGGCAACGTGAATAGAGCGGAATTGATTTTGCGGATTGCCGCAATACTCTGCCAATGCAATCGTTCGCTCCAATCCGGGCAGAATGTTAAAGCGTCGTCGAGCGAATAGGTTTTCAAATAAATCCATAGTTTTCCCCTTTTTAATCCGCAAATTCCGAATCAACTACTTTATATAACTTATCCGATCGTCTGACTTTTTCGGTTACGGGAAGTGAAATTGTCCAGCCCTTTTCAGCATTCTCGACACATTTATCATTGTAGCGGATTTCCGATACAATCATCTGTACAATTCCTGTCGTAGGACCGGTAAACATAATCTCGTCGCCAATCTTCAGTTCGTCGCTTTGGATAATGATTTCCGCCGCACCCACCTTTGAAAAATAGTTGTTTACTTTGCCAATTTGAATTTTGGTTTTCGTGGCTTGCGACCCGTATCTATCGTTCCATTCGCCAAGACGCTGTCCAAGATAATACCCATCCCAAAAACCGCGATTAAAAACGGTTGCCAAATCGGTTTTCCATAAAGCTATGTTTTCGTCGGTAAATTCACCGTCGAAATAAGCTTTTACCGCCGATGAATAGATTTCTACAGTTTTTTTTACGTAATCAGCCGCGCGCCCGCGACCTTCGATTTTCAAAACAGTAGCACCGGCATCAATAATCTTATCTAAAAAGCCGATAGTGCATAGATCTTTTGGCGACATAATATATTCGTTATCAATTTCCATTTCCCATTCGGAGTCGGTTTCGCGGACGGTGTATGAACGTCGGCAATTTTGGAAGCAGGCACCGCGGTTAGCCGAACGATTGTTCTCGTGCAATGACATATAACATTTTCCGCTGACAGCCATACACAATGCACCGTGAATAAAAATTTCAATTTGGATTAAATTACTCGCTGGTCCGGTGATGTTTTCATTTTTAATAGCTGTGCAGATGGATTTTACTTGCTTTAGGTTTAATTCCCTTGCTAAAACTATCACATCGGCAAAGCGCGCATAAAAGCGAACAGCTTCGATATTAGAAACATTCACTTGAGTGGAAATATGAGCTTCTATTCCGATTTGATTGGCATATTCCAGTACTGAAATGTCCGAGGCAATGACGGCGTTGATGTTTGCGCGTTTTGCAGTATCTAAAATTTCGCGCATCTCCGCTAAGTCAGCGTCATACATAACAGTATTTGCTGTTAGGTATGTCTTTACATTGTTTTCACCGCAAATATCGGCTATGTTTTTCAAATCTTCTAACGAGAAATTCGTCGAACTCTTCGCACGCATATTAAGCCGCCCGACACCGAAATAAACCGATCCGGCTTTGGCTTGTATAGCGGCATAAAGTGATTCGTAACTCCCTACAGGAGCCATAATATCTATATTATTTATCATTATTTGTCCAATAATTATATTCAAAATTAATAAAAAATACGTAAATATAAGTAACATTGTAGCTTGTAAAATTAATTTCGACTGTGGATAACTAATTTTTGCATATTAAATTTATAAATATTGAGGGATAGTGAAAAAATATTTTTTTTATTTACGAAAAACTCGTAATTTTGCTTTCTACATTGACAATAATTTAAAAATAGATATATTGGAGCTTTTTCAATGGTAACTAAAGAGTTTAGAGCAGATTTAGTTAAACTTTACGGCGGCGAAGCCGAAAATACCGGTAAACCGGAAGTGCAGATAGCACTGATTTCAGCAAGAATAAGTGACTTAACGACACATTTGATTGCTAATAAAAAAGATCATCATACAAGACGCGGTTTGGTTAAAATGATTAACAACCGTCGCAAATTGCTTGATTATTTGGTAAAAACAGATATCACGCGTTACAGATCAATAATCGCGGCATTAAAATTACGTAAATAATGCCCCTAAAACGGCGCCAATTGCGCCGTTTTTTTTTAATTTTTTAATTTTTCATAATAGGAATAATATGTATAAATATACAGAAATAGACTTTGACGGAAAAAAATATTCCTTGGAATCCGGAAAATATGCCAAATTCGCTAATGGTGCGGTTATGGTACGTTGCGGCGATACGATGGTATTAGTTACAGCTACTGCAAGTTCCGAAACAAAAGACAATATAGATTTTTTACCTTTGAGTGTAGAATATAAAGAGAAATTAGCCTCTTCCGGTAAAATACCCGGCGGTTTCTTAAAACGCGAAACACGTCCAAGCGACCACGAAGTAATATGTGCTCGTCTTATTGACCGTCCAATTCGCCCGATGATTACCAAAGCTTGGAATCACGAAACACAAATAATAGCAACAGTTTATTCTTACGACCCTGAATGTATGCCCGATACATTAGCGGCAGTCGGCGCTTCTGCCGCATTGTTGCTTAGCAATATTCCTTTTAACGGACCAATTTCGGAAGTTAGAGTGGGTAGAGTTGATGGTAAATTTATCGTTAACCCTTCGGAATCACAAACAGCATTGGCTGATTTAGAGATGACAGTCGCAGGAACAGATACTGCAATAACAATGGTCGAGGGTGAGGCTCACGAGCTTTCAGAAGACGAATTCTTGGTAGCATTGGAATTTGCGCATATAAAAATCAAAGAACTGAACGGCTTACAAAAATTGCATCTTGAAGGTGAGGAAATCGAAAAAGCAGAAGTAATTGAAAAAATTATTCCCGCAGAAATTATCGAAATCGTTAAAGAAAACACGGAAAAAGATTTATACGAATTTGTTCATTCACAAAGCACAAAGAAAGAAAGAACACTTTATAGAACTACTATTAAAGAAAAAGCTGTTGAATCAGTTTTAGCAAAATATGCCGATGACGCAGAAGCTGATGTCGATAAATTGAAAATTGATGCGAAAAAAGCATTAGATGAATTAGAACGCAAAATGATGCGTAATATGATTTTGGACGAAAAAATCCGCTTAGACGGCAGAAAAACAACCGAAATCAGAGGTATCGTTTGCGAAACTAACGTACTACCTCGTACTCACGGTTGCGCTTTATTCACACGCGGTGAAACACAAAGTTTGTCAACAGTTACATTAGGAACGACTCGCGACGAACAAATGATTGATGGTTTATCGTTGACAAGAACAGAAAACTTTATGCTCCATTATAATTTCCCTCCATTTTGCGTTGGTGAAACAGGCCGTATGGGTGTCAGTCGTCGCGAAGTAGGTCACGGACATTTAGCGTGGCGCGCATTAAAAGCATATTTACCTGAAAAAGATGCGTTTCCATACACTATCCGTATAATATCGGATATTTTGGAATCAAACGGTTCTTCTTCGATGGCTACTGTTTGTGCCGGAAGTTTGGCTTTATTTGAAGCCGGAGTACCTGTAAAAAAACAAGTTGCCGGTATAGCAATGGGTTTAATAGTCGAAGGCGAAAAATTCGCGGTTCTTAGCGATATCTTAGGTGATGAAGATTATTTAGGCGATATGGACTTTAAAGTTGCCGGTTCTAAAGACGGTATTACAGCTTTCCAAATGGATATAAAAGTCGAAGGTTTATCAATCGAAATTCTGAAATCCGCATTAGCACAAGCTCGCGAGGGTAGGTTACATATTTTAGGCATAATGAACAAAACAATAGATACACCAAAAGACGATGTTTCTCCTTACGCACCACGTTTCTTTACTATTAAGATTCCTGTTGATTGTATTGGCGCTGTTATCGGATCGGGTGGTGAAACTATCCGCGGTATCTGCAAAGACGCTGAAGTAGAAATCAACATCGAAGATGACGGTACAGTAACTATTGCGGCAGTAACAAAAGAAAACGCCGATAAAGCTCGCGCTATAATTGAATTGATCATCAA
Organism: Kapaibacterium sp. (SeqCode); assembly: GCA_038206725.1. GTDB lineage: Bacteria > Bacteroidota > Ignavibacteria > Kapaibacteriales > UBA2268 > JBAXXL01. The sequence continues at coordinate 54,045 of JBBRAO010000009.1, read as the reverse complement.
AAAACCTGAAGTAGGCGAAATTTACGAAGCAAAAGTAATTGACGTTCGCGAAGGTTTGGGTGCTATCTGCGAAATTATGCCGGGAACCAAAGGTTTACTACACGTTTCTCAAATTGCTTGGGAAAGAGTTGAAAATGTAGCCGATGTTTTGCACGTTGGCGATAAATTTGACATCAAATTAATCGAAGTTCAACGCGATGGCAAATTACGCTTAAGCCGTAAAATTTTATTACCGAAACCTGAAGGAATGACCGACGAGCATTTCGAAGAAATGAAGAAAAGAGCTGAAGAACCTGCTCCTTCTCGTGACGGCGGAAGAGATTCTCGTGGCGGTGGACGCGATAGCAGAGACCGTGGCGGCGACCGTGATCGCGGTGGCGACAGAGGCGGAGATCGCAGAGACAGTCGTCCTCCAAGACGCTAAATCTTAATCTGTGGTAAAGCACATATCAATATTCAACCTTCGGAATAACTAAAAATTCCGAAGGTTTTTAATTTTTTTAATATCAATCGAGCTAATATTTTAGCAAAATATAATTAAAAATTCCTTTTTTTTTTGTATTTTTGAAAATGATTGATGATAAAATTGATTAAGTCAAATAATATATAAAAAATATTCAAAAAGAAAAGATTTTAAACTTGCAAAATAAAACGTCAAAAATTACTGAACATAATCTATTAGGGTTAAAAACAGGTGATATACTTGAGGCTCGAGTTATCAAATTTCCTTTAATTGCCCATATTGGGGTGGTCATTGCCGAAAATGATACTGTTGTTGTATATCACAATACACCTAAGGGATTGAATAACATAGGCGGATCTATACATATAAATACAATAGACGATTGGATAAAAACACGTACAATGTTATCTATTACTCATACCGATATGACTGCGGAATATATAAAGGGCTTGTCGAAAAAGAATATGAAGCGACGATTTGATCTATTCAAGTTCAATTGCGAGCACTATGCCTATATGCTAAAAGATGGCAAACCAAGAAGCCCTCAGCTTTGGCGATGGATTATTACCACTGCTATTGTGCTACTGTAAAAATTAAAAATTGTCCGACGCTTCCTCGAAGTAACGGACTTTTTTTTAGCAAATAAAAAATCTTATTTCAAGATATTCGTTTAATTATAATTAGTAATTTTACTTTGATTGAATTACGGAATTATTATGAAGAAAATCCTTTTAGTGTTTATTATTGTTTTGTCGTCTTGTACTTTGCTCAAAGCCGAGAATTATTGCTATGATTATTTGCTGTTGGATGGGTACGAAGATTTGATTAGCGTCGGGATGGATACAACTTTCAATTGGTGGGCTATAACAAAGCCATTTACCGATAAAAAACGATTGACCGTAAACGGCAAGGAAACTGACGTTTATAACGACATTAGCAGTCCAATATTTTCACCCGATGGTATGCGTTGGGCGAGTTTCGCTATGGATAATGGTAGCTTAACTTTAGTTACCGAAAGCGATGCGGTCTATTTACCCGGGATTTCGGCGGGAGAATTGCACTACAGCGGAAATTCCGAGACACTACTATATTCATTCTACGAAGGTACTGTGGAAAATATATGCTCACCAAAGGATACGATAAAAATAACAAACCGCGCCGGTAAGATTTTTATAAACTACACCGGAACGAAAGTTGCATTTATAGGTCTGCGCGGAAGCTATTATGTAATAAATATAAATGGGCGCGAAAGCCAACAATTCGATGAGATTCTTCCCATAGGTTTTTGGTACGACGATAGTTTTTTATATGCCGCACGTTTGGGAGAGGGCTGGGAAATATATAAAAATAAAGAACCCCTAACGGAAAAATTTGCCGGAGTGTCGGAAATCGCTATAAATTTGGAAGGTACCGTCGCCGCGGTTTTGGTTAGTGGATATGATGGTTGGGGATACGGGTTGATGTTTTCAGATGAATATAACCAACCGCTACAAGGCAGAGCATATAAAAAAGTCAGCGGTTTAACTCTTCATCCGCGAGCGACTTTGTTTTCTTATCGAGGGTTTGACGACGAGGAAAAATACAGCGTTACGCTGAATTCCGTCGAATATGTCGCAGGTAGAATAACCGGTCAATCTCAGTTCACTTATGATGGTAGTGAGCTTTATTTCTTTGCTTCAAACGAAATAAACAGTTTTATCAATGTAAACGGCAAAAGAACAAACACAAGATACTTTGCCGGTGCCGATGCGGTGATTCCACGTGCTCCGAGAAGCGATACTTATGCTGTGACAAACGGTACAAATTTAATAATGCGGTTTATTGAACAAAACAAAGACCACGCGGGAACAATGGTGGATTGGACAAGCGAACCAAGGTATAATTGGCGCGACAATGTTTACGAAGCCCTGGGTGTAATAAACAGAAAGCTATATTTATTAACTTGTACTGTTCCACTTTATTAATATGGATGAGTTCCGATTTAAACCAAAGCGCAAAACCAATGCGCCCCGTATAATATTGATAATACTATCACTACTTACTGTTGTTGTATGGTTTATTCCGTATGGAACCTACTTTTTGTATCCTTTCGTGATTATTGGAACGTGGGTACACGAATTATCTCACGGATTGACTTCGATGATTATGGGTGCGCGGTTTATAAAATTAGAGCTTTTACCGAATGGCAGTGGTGCGGCGTATTTTACTTACAGTACCCTTTATTTAGGCAATTTGGGAGCCGCGCTTATAGCGGCGGCTGGTCCGATGGGTCCGGCAATAATCGGTGCATCTGCTATACGATGTTCAAAATCAGCCAAATCAAGTAAGATTTTTTTACGGATATTCGCTGTTGTGATGATTATTTCGTTAGTTCTTTGGGTGCGTCCAATCATCAGTATAACTTATGCCATTGTTTTGCTAATCGCAGTCATCACATTTTATATAGCCCGATCTAAAAATGTCAACATTTTGACCGGGTACTTACAACTAATAGGATTGCAGTGCTTAGTCAGTATGCTGTTGAGTATTGATTACCTGTTTACGAATACAGCGGTTCTTTCGGGAAACCCGCAACGCTCCGATACACAAGTGATTGCCGATAATTTGTTTTTGCCGCATTGGTTTTGGGCAGTACTAATAATTTTGTCAGCGATAGTCATCTTTTTCAAAAGCATCAAAACAATTGTCAGAAATTGAAAATTGTTAGTTAAATTTGTTTTTTTATAATTGTACATTAATATGAATTCATACACATTAAATATTGACGGTTCTACTACGCTACTTGCTTTTATTTGCATCTTGCTCTTTATTGGTACGGTAATTATATACCGCCGCGTTGTTCCGGAAATTTCATTCGGCCAAAAAACAGGCTTGGTGATTCTTAGGTCTGCCGCTTTGATAATGATAGTGTTTTTTCTTTTTGAACCTATATGGACTATGATAAGCGGAAAAAACATCCACCCATCGTGCCGCACGTATTTGGACAATTCCATTTCTATGTCCTTAACAGATGCCGCGGGTAGTAGAAAAACGATTTATAACGATGTATTGACCAAAATTAATACACGAAAATTAAAAAAGAATTTCGTTTTTTATAAATTCGGGGAAAGCGTAACAGAGCATAATTTGGACACGAAGCTAAGTTTGAAGGAAGCCGCGACGAATTTATCGGAACCAATGAGAAAAATGCGCAGAAACCTTTACGAAGACAACGTATGCGCATCGTTATTCATAACCGACGGATGCTTTAATACAGGTGAAAACCCTATTTACGAAGCTATGAAATTCAATAGACCGATATATATTATCGGGATAGGCGACACTACCGCCCCAAAAGACGCCTCGGTTAAGGGAATTTTGACGAATGACGTAGTTTATAAAGAATCTCCTATTCCTGTGAATGCGAATATCAGTATTTCGGGTTTCCCTGCCGACAGCATAAGCGCGTTTTTGTACGAAGACGGTAAGCAAATTGCAAAGCAAAAAATCTCGTTTATACCCGATAACAATAATTATTCTTTAGTATTCGAATACACACCAAAGACTTCGGGCAATAAAAAGCTGACTGTCAAAATTCCGACCTTGAAAGGCGAAGTTACAGACAAGAACAATTCCAAAAGTGTATTTGTCAAAGTATTGGAAGATAAGCAGAAAATAGCACTTTTCGCAGGTGCGCCAACTCCCGATATTTCGTTTATCAATTCCGTTATTCGACGCGATAAAGGGATTGAATTGAAAGAATATATACAGAAATCAGCAGATCAGTTTTATACTATCCCCACAAAAGAAAGCATTTCAACTGCCGAAATAATAGTAATGATTGATTTTCCAAATAAATATACCCCCGACGCTGTACTGAAAAACATTGCGGCGCTTTTGGACAAAGGTGTTCCGGTTCTGTTTTTTGCCGGTTATAATACGGATTATCAAAAATTGCAGTTATTGATAGATTATCTACCGTTCAACACTCTACGCACAACTCGTAAAGAATATCTCGCAAGTCCCGACGCCAATTCATATTCCTTGAACTCGCCTATAATGCGTATTAACGACACCGAAGGAGATATTGAGCTTTGGAACTCACTACCACCGGTTTATAAAACTGAAACATTTGTCAAACTGAAACCGGAGAGCGATTTTGTGTTAGGCGTTAAAGTGAATAAAATCAGCATCAGTGAACCATTAATTGTTACACGCAATTTCGAAGGACGTAAATCGGTTGCTGTTCTGGCTTATGGGCTATTCAGATGGAAATTAATGGGACAAGGGACGCAAGAAGCTAAAGGTATTAAAGACAGTCCTGATATATTTTCGATATTTGTTTCGAACTCTATGAAATGGCTTTCAACAGATAACCGTACAAAGACTTTTGTTTGCAAAACAACGAAACAACAGTATTCCTTAAACGAACCGATTGTTTTCAATGCTCAACTATACGACGCGGCATTCACTCCGATTGATAAGGGTGAAGTCTTTGTTCGTATCTATAATGATGACTATGAACAGAATTTGAATTTCGATGCCCTGGGTAACGGACGTTATTCCGGGCAAATTGAAGGCTTGAAGCGAGGGGATTATAAATTCTCGGCAATAGCGAAAAACGAAAGATTATTGATCGCCAAAGATAACGGAATTTTCAGTGTTGGCGACGTATCACCCGAGTACGACGATTTGCAAATGAACAAAAGTTTGCTGAAAGAGATTGCTAAACGCTCCGGTGGAAAGTACTATGATGCTTCATCGGCAGAAAAAGCAATCACTGATATAATAGAAAACAAGAATTTCGTCCCTTACGGTATAACATTGCGCGAGGAAATGCACATTTGGGAAAAATGGTATTTCCTTGTTTTGGCAATTATATTTTTTACAACAGAATGGTTTTTAAGAAAACGATATGGATTATTATAAATATATAATTAAAGGTGGCTTATGAAAAATATAGTAATTACGACAATTGCATTGATGCTTGCGATATCCTTCGCTCGTTCGGAGGATTTGAAATTTTTCCCTGAAAAAAGCGGGATTATACAGTATAAGATGACGGGTTTTATGAATGGTAAACAAACGGTGTATTTTGACGACTATGGATATAAAAAATATATGATCGAGCAAGAGATGCTTTACTTTGACGCACCCAATAACTCGATAACTTATATTGTTCGCGATAGTGCTTATTCCATTGATGTGATAAAGAACAACGGCTACAAATTTCAGGATCCCGAGAAAACAGCCTATATCGTAGCATACACAAAAGCAAAAGACCCAAATACGGCATACCAAGAACTTTACAAATCATTCGGCGGAAAAGTTATAGGCAAAGAAAAAATAAAGAACGTTGAATGTGAAATATGGGAAATGTCCGCCGGCACGAAAAAAATATGGCTCGGTAATGGTATAAATTACAAGATTGAACTGAAAGAGTCTGGTAAAATTGGTACTATCGAAGTAACGCAAATTGATAATACAATCCAATTCAAAAATGATTATTTCGTAAGACCGGATATGCCATTCACGGTATTTGGAACAACGAAAGGCAAATAGAACCCTGACAATGACATTTATAGAAATCACAGGTGTTGCAATCGGATTGGCAATGGACGCTTCAGCGGTATCCATTGCCAATGGTATATCTATTAAAAACATAAAGCAAAAAGACGCGATTAAAATTGCCCTGTCATTCGGTCTTTTCCAAGCAGGTATGCCGCTCATAGGTTGGGCGTTAGGACTGTCATTCAGAACTTTTATCGAAGATTTTGACCATTGGATCGCCTTCGGGCTTTTGTTTGTGATTGGCACGCATATGATAATGGAAGCATTTCAAAAGGATGAACCGGATTTCACGAAGAAAAACTGCCTGAACCCAAAAAAACTCTTGTTGATGTCATTTGCAACTTCGATTGATGCTTTAGCCGCCGGAATAAGCTTTTCAGTTTTGAAAATGGATATATGGTTTCCAATAACGATTATCGGAACTATTACATTTGTTTTAAGCTATATTTTCCTACTATCCGGTAACAAATTGGGTAATCGCTTCGGCAAAGGAATGGATTTTGTTGGTGGTGCTATTCTAATAGCAATCGGTATAAAAATATTATTAGAGCATTTTATTAGACATATTTAGTTATTTTTGTAACAAACAAAGATTAACTATCTCGCTCTAAGACTTGTGAATTTATTTTTCCTTTTTCCGCACAGTGTCTTAGCAGACTTGTTGCTGATTTCTTAGCGCGTTTATCGTTCATTATACTTTGCCGCAAGTTAGCCATAAAAAGGTTTTTGCTTTCAGTGAGAGCGCTGTTCTCTCCTCCGGCTAAGTTTAGTAAATCAGGAATGGTTTTAGCAACAGCTGTTGCGATTTTTAATAGGTTTTCTAATTCGGTGTTTTGGAAGTTAGTGTTTTCGGTTTTTTCAATTACCGAGCTGACCAATTTTTCAGCCGCTTTTTTAAAAGGGCTTTTGTTTTCGTTTATTTGTGTATCCATTTATTTTGCTTTAATGTTAGAAAAGATGTCAAAATTCGGAAAAATCTATAATATTCACAAGTAAAGCACGTTTTTACTATACAAATACTAAATTATTATCAAATAAAAAAACTTTTTTTTACAAAAAATGTAACATTTTTCCACATTTCGTGTTATTATAATTGAATGACTAAAAATATTGTTGAATATAGCGATGCCGAATTATACAAGATGTTATTTGAAGACAAAAGTACCTCAGAGAGGGCTTTTAAAGAAATCTATGCACGCTATTCAAAAAAAGTTCTTTCATATTGCAAATACTTTTTAAGAACAGCGGAAGATGCCGAAGATGCCTTTCAAGAAGCTTTCGTAAAATTCTATTCATCAAAAACCGCCGACCGGGAAATGAAAAATCTCCCGGGGTATTTGATAATAATTGCACGGAATATATGTTATAATCACATAAGAGACAATAATATTATATTTATGGAATACGAAGAGTACTTGGACGAAAAAAGCGAATTTAAAGTAGATAATTTGGAATCCGGTTTTGACGAACAATTGATCAGAAATTATGTTGACGAAGCATTGAACCAATTAGCAGACCCATTAAGAGAAGTTTTTGTACTAAGAGAATACGAAGGATTTAGTTACAACGATATCGTAGATATTACAAATGATTCTTTGGATCTTGTGAGAACAAGATTACACAGAGCAAAAAAACAAGTAAGAGATTTTTTAGAAGTTAAATTAAGAGAATTAGTGCCGGAACAGGCACAGAAAGTAAAATGGTAAAACCTTATAAATATACTGATTCAGAAATGATAACACTACTAATCGACGGTGAACTCCACGGCGTGCAGAAGGGCTATATTCTTGATAAGCTGAACAGCGATGGCAGTTTGAATCAACAATTCAAATTGGAAAACGCTATACACAAAGCCACTCAAGCAAAGCCTAAAGTTGAACCATCTGAAAAGTTAACCAACGATTTATTTGATAAATTGGGATTTTCTAACGGAAATACCGAAAAACCTCTTATCCCTTGGATTTCAACCCTCAAGAAAGCAAGTGTATTCTTAGCCGCCGGTTTAGCCCTTACACTAATCGGTTATTATGCATTTACCTCCAAGGTATCAACCGAAAAACCTAAAATACACACACTAACTGAAAAGAAGATCCCATTTGTATCATCGACGAGTATTGTTACAACAGCCAAAACTGTTGCTGATGAAAATTCCGACACTAAGAGCATAGCCGGAAATAAACCAAGCAACAACAGCAAAGTTAATAAAACTGAAAAAAGCGCGAATAAAACCTCAAAAACTGCTGTAAGCACCTCGGAGACAACGGTTAATGATTCTGCCGAAAGGAAAGAAGTTCAAAACGACGATAACAGTCTGATTGCAAAATCGGAATCCGAAGTTAGCATACAATCCGCACCTTCATTAGAAGAGATTTCGGCTTCGGCTTTATACCGTAACACATCGTCCTTCGGCAATCTGTTCGATAAACAAGGTGGCGCGTTTGTATTCCAGTTGGACCCTTTCAAATACAATAGCCGTTTAATGGACCAAATCAACCGCGACAACGAGATTTCGGTTAAAGTAATGAATCCGCAACAATCAAACGATTTTATGACTAACGGCGGCTTTGCACTGACGTATTACAGAAAATGGAAAGACGGATTTAAAATCGGCGTAGAAGGTGGAATTGAAAATATAAACCGCTGGAGTTACGATGCGCAAAACGGTTCAAAATCGTTGTCAAATTCACAAGCTTTATCGCTATCGGGAATATTGAGATACGACGCTGAATTCCTTAAGTATGCAAATATTAATCCTTTCGTTCAGACATTCTTTGGATTCGGTACAAACTTCAATTATCTATACGGTGGAACTGTTGGTTTGATGTATAATCCTCCGCTAACCCGCTTTGGAATTCAAGCCGGATACGAATATCGCAAATTTGATTACTACTTCGGAAGCGACAATACTTCGACTATGTCATTCGAAAAGAGCGGTGCTACTGTGAGCTTGATTATAAAATTTTAGAGATTATTTATTTTACTACTATTAAGGTTTATGATTTAGGTTATAAACCTTTTTTTTTGTAGGGTGGGTTTTCTTCGTTTCCCAATTGTTCCAAGGGGATAGGGGGATTTCTTCTCTCCTTCTTCGTCGTCTCCTTGCATCTCGACTTCGCTCGATGACCAATCGGAGTCGGGAGTGATGGTTGCTCTTAAAAAAAACTCATCCGATAATTGCTCAGATTATCGGATGAGGTACCATCAAGCCGTCTAAATGGCGGCTATTTACGTAATTAACAGAATTGAATTTTTAGTCGGCTAAATTCCAGAGTGGGAAATTGATACCCAGCGTAAACGCAGTCGCTGGCAAATAGAGATGTATTTTAGGATATTGAAGGGTGGTTGTAAAATTGAAAAATTACAATTATCAGAACCAGAAACAGTAATGAACGCTATAGCTGTTTATATGGTAGTAAGTTGGAGAATTCAATATTTGTTAATGTTAGGCAGAGCGTGTCCAAATTTACCATCGGATTTATTATTTAGTTTGGATGAAATTTATTCTATCTTTGTTGCAACCAACAAGCCACTTCCTGATAAACCCCCAACTCTCAATGAAATGATAACTTCAATATCAGGGCTGGGAGGTTATCTAAACAGGAAATGCGATCACGATCCCGGTGTAAAAGTTTTTTGGGTTGGTCTTACGAAATTAGCCAACTATGCCTTCATGTACAACAAAATGGTTAACAGAAAAGATGTGTATAATCGTTAGTTGGAACAAGGGGGAATAGGAAAGAAAAGAAGCCGAATCGTCATTCCCGCGGACGCGGGAATCCATCTTCGTATATTTTGCGCCTCATTTTTTTCACCATCTGCTATACCGCCGGATAAAAGACGAGCGTCACTCTGAACGAAGTGAAGAGTCCATCTTCAATTAGGGCACAGGGGTTTCGGTGAAGTTTTAATCTTTTGTATAGAAATACTGTTCTAATAATTCAATGTTAACGTAGTTGGATAATTGACGAAGTATAGCTTTAGTTGTGCCTTTTTCCAATTCTTTGTGATTTGGAATTGTCATCGTTTCTTTTTGACCTAAATTATTTCTTGATAGTTTTATATGACTTCCCTTTTGGGCACTCACACAAAATCCAAACCTAAAACAGATTTCGATAATATCTTTACCCGATAAAACTTTTAGTTTAGGCATAATGATATTCGCCGATTTCCATATTTGCCATTATTGTCGGATTTGGTACTATAAAGTAATTCTCCAAATCATCTTCTTCCAAATGCAGTTCTACCGCTTCTTGAATATTAGCGATAAGTGCGTCTAAGGTTTCACCCTGAGTCACTATTGGTAAATCGATACATTCGGCTACGTAGTATTTTTCACCTTTGTGTATTTGAAATTGGATTGTTCTTTTCATTTTGTTTTTTAATCTAATTATATAATTTAAAGCTATAAACGTTCATTAAGAAATATAATTTTACTTTTATAAGATATCGCAAACCTTGGCTTCAATTTGGGGTTGGGGTTTTGGGGAATAGGGGATGGGGAAGTGAAGAGAAACCCCCTAACCAACTTGGAACTAAGGGGAATAGAAAACAAAAGAAGCCGAATCGTCATTCCCGCGGACGCGGGAATCCATCTTCGAGCAATTTTGAATTATGAATTATGAATGAGAAGAGGAAACTCTTCTGTTGCCACGACTTAAAAGCCGTGGCAACTAATTTGCAAATAATCGTTAAAACCTTATAATATATTCTACACGTCTGTTTTCGTTTGCTTGGTACTCGTCCATTTCAGGATTGTAAATTGGTGTATTCATACCATTAGTTACAATCATAATTCTATCTGTTTCTATACCTAACATTATGAGTTTTTGCTTGACATTTTTCGCTCTTCTTTCCCCCAAATCCATATTACCAACCTGCTCGCCTACTAAATCCGTATGTCCGAATAAAATAATTGTGGCATTTGGGTTCATTGTAAGGAAATTTGCCAGTCTAATAATACCCGGTAAGTCGCGTACGCGTACTGTATCCTTGCTAAAAACAAAATTGGCTATCAGTTGTTTAGGCATAGTTGGTTCGTTCGGATCCAAAGGAACAGTACCTACATAATAACTGCCGCAAACATTGACTGATTTGCCATTAGTATTACTGCAAGTCAATGTAACATCGTGCATTCCGTCTTGTTCTATAGGCCAATATCTAATGAGATAGTAGTTATGGAAAACCCTCGGCAATTCATTAAATATCTTATTAATCTCATCGTTGTTATTAGCATAAAAACTTTTGCCATCTGTGTATTTAGAAATTCTTTCTAACATATTGGCATCCGCATTACCAAACCCGATTGTAAAAATTCTTACCTTCGCGTTGCGAGCGTTATTAATCAGCTGGCTAGGAGAAAATGCCAAAGATTTGTTGGAAGCTAACGAAGTTGCGAATGATGAATTTTCTAATCCATCAGTGAATAATATTTCTATTTTCGAAGTACCATCACTGTAAGCTAAACTATTAATTCCCTCATCACCGGCGGCGATCAAAGAAGTTGAACCATCAAAACCATACAATCCATTGTAAATGCGCGGGTTCCATAAAAGGTTTTTATCACTTGTTAAAGGTACAGTCCTTTCAATTCGACTATCGAACTTGATAATAGCAGATTTATCATCATCGGCCATAGCATTGACAAATTCTATTACTGAATTATGTAATGCGTCTATATTACCAAACATTGAGCCGCTATGGTCCAATACTAATGAAAAATTGTAATTTTGCGCACGCTCGTCGTGCTTTTCTTCAACCTCAAAGCTACCAATCGGGTATTTTCTACCACCTACTTCTTCTACTATCTTAAGAAAGTATTTATAGGCGGTTTCTTTTGTGCCGTACGGAGGTGCCAAATTGGTGATGAAATTCCCATACTGATCTTTCACAGTTACATAAAGCATCACCTCGTCTGGATAATCTGATTGATTAATATAGACGATTTCATAAATTAAATTTGTGTTTGCTGTTGCACTTGAAATTGGCATTCTACCAATAATAGTTGGTGACAGGACATAACTTCTTTGAGACTCAACATTAGGTTGAACTATGTTTGAACCACTTGGGTCCTCTACCACCGCTTTTTTTTGAACTGTTATATCAAGTGACTTGCTTGAATCAGCGTCTCCCTTGTAAGCAATTAAAGTGTAAACTGTATATTGTGTTGGCGACACCTCCAAACTATCAATCAAATTTGTGGATTCTTTGATATTGTTAATAAGGTCATTCTGTTTTATAACTATTCTATCAGCATTTTGCACTTCCCATTCTAAATATGTTTGATCGCCTTCATTGATAGTACTATTGATAGGTTGGAATTTGACTATATTGATGGGGTGACTACAAGATGCTAAAAGTAAAAGTCCTACTAAAAAGTATAAACATTTTTTCATAAAATACTCTAAATATTTTTTATTGGGTTGAAAAAATATCACTTAATTAATTATATTTTATGAACCCAAATATCGTTATTTAAAATTCTCTTCAATAATTTCATTTCTTTGTAAATCCAAATAAAATAGTATATTTGAATTATTTTTTTAATCCTTTATACAGCGAACGGAATAGCCGTATTTTTTATTAATACTGTATCTGTTAACAATTGTATTATCATAGTACATATTAAAATATTTCGCCGAAAACAATCCACTCGAAGAACTCCACCAATACCCGTTACTGCCTAAGCTCATATACGTACCTTTTAAATAGCGATAACCACCCGGTAGTCCGGAAAAGCCGGAAGAATTGGTTACATTTTGGTTTGGGCTGTACCACAATCCATTTCCTTTTTCTCTTGTGCCTTTAGCTTTTAATTTACCACCGGCAACTCTTTTTCCACCAAGGAATTTTGTTAATGTTTTCCATTCGGAATCTTTTGGAATATGCCAGCCTGATGGTGCCAACCCGTGCGGATTATTTACCGCATACCAATTATACAGCTTGCCGTATATCTTCCCATTGTTAGTATCGTTGTCATAGTAGCACCAAGCACCATATTCAACTTTGTTCCATTCTAAAGGGTCTTGGACTTGTGGAATTGGCGTACCGTCTTGATAGGTTGTAACATAAAGATTTTCTACCATCCACACTTGCTTGCCGATGGTAACGCTTTTGATATTTGTCGCATCCGATGTATTTTCTTTTGCTTCGGTAATACTAAAGAACACAAAAGGAATCAAAACCAGCGACAATCCTATAACTCTGTAATTCATACTACACCTTTAAAAGTTGTGCTTGATTAAGGATTATTCTAGGGAATCTAGTGGTGTTCCTGTTATAGTTATTGCATCTATTTTTTTTTGCAGTAGATCTATCCGAGCCTGCTGTTTCTTGTTTTCATTGGTTAGAATTTCGATTTCCCTTTTAAGTTCATTTATAAATTGACTTGAGTTATCATACTCGCCCATTTCTAATTTGGCTAATATTAACTGTATTACTTCTTGACTACCACCACCCATTTTAAGGATACCATTAAATATTTTCAGGGATTTCCTTAAATTTAATTTGGCATTTTCTATATCTGAATTATCAATATCAAGATATCCTAAGTTTTCATATCCGACGGCTTCCCAGTATTTATTACCTTTTAATATTGCTATTTTGATACCTAATTTAGTGTATGATCGAGCCAAATCATAGTTTGGCAACTGGCGGTAGGATTGTCCTAATTTGATAAATCTCGAGGCTTGGTCGGAACTGTATTTACTTCCGCTCTCTTGGGAAAGACAAATACTAACGTTGAACATTAATATTATTAATAATAACATTTGGCAATTTCTTTTTATAAATTTGCCGACTTCTTGCTGGCGCAATAACTCTCTTTTCATAAAATCCTCATATAAAAATACAAAATCTATAATTTGTGAATTCTAATAATTCATTATTTCATATTAATTAGTAAACAAAAACAAAGAAACTAAAAATCCTGTCATAATTCGATGCTAAATCAACAATTTTTTTTTTATTATTAAAAGAATTTTTGAATAAATTCATCAGAATTTAAATTAATTTACAAAAAATCTAATATATTTTAATTCCATTTAAAAAATATGTCAGTATTTCGTTACATTTAGTTCGATCGTTACAATTTTATAAAAAAAACTCATCCGATAATTGCTCAGATTATCGGATGAGGTACCATCAAGCCGTCTAAATGGCGGCTATTTACGTAATTAACAGAATTTAAATTTTAGTCGGCTAAATTCCAGAGTGGGAAATTAATACCCAGTGTAAACGCGCTTGTCCAATTGTTACCGATACTCATTTCGGAGCCGGCGGCAATTGGGAATGTGATATTGTTTCTATTGTTATACAATGAATAATTGGAGTAAATGCCTATAGGGAAACTGCCGCCAAAATTAAAGAAATCCAATTCGAAGCGAATCATCTGTCCGTGCCAACTTGTTGAAAGCAAATCCGTATTTGGCGCATCGGCATTGGCGTTGAAGAAACCCACTCCAAATTTCGCTTCTATACCAAATTTCTCGAATTTCACTAAACGCGAGAAAGGCAAAACAAGGTTTATACCATACGAGTAATTTTGCACTTTTATCTTGTTATATGGCGTATTTACACCATAGAAATCCACTCCGCCGAATAGATCGAAATACTCGCCTATGTTGAGCATAGGACCAGGATTGAAAACAAGCATTGTTTGAACACCGGTTTTTATATCGGTGCTTGCGGAGTAAAAGAAACTTTGGACCGCTCCAACTTTTGCTGTCAACACAGGATATTTGAAGTCGCGCAACGCGCCGCGATTCTTTTTCATTCGTTCGTACATTTCGCGTTTAGCCCCGTAAACCGCCAAACGCAACGAATCGTTTTCGAACATATACTTATCCAAATCGTTCAGCAATTCAAAATTCTTATCTCTATAAAATTCCGAATGTAGATTTATTAATTCAGCATTCAGCAATTTAGATTCGATATCGAAGCTGTTTTTCTTGGATTCTTTCAATTGGTTCCCAAGTTTAACAATTTCATTATCACGGAAATTCAGCGAGTTTTCCTTATATTGTTTTTGCAATTCAATGCAAAGATTGTAATATAAATTGATATTTTTCAAACCTGTTTCTTCCCATTGCTCTATTGATGGAATTGGAACTTGTTTTACCGGAACCAGCCCGCTGTAATTTATTAAGAACTCGTAATTTGCGGCTATGGTATAATATTCCATTAATTTTTGAGTGTATAGAGCCTCTTCATCGTACATATCTTTCTGGGCTTTTGTCGGTAATGCCGGCACATCTAAAATACTGTATTCAGCTAACATACTCGCAAACGAGCATAGAATCAGAGCAAATATTAGTACTGTTTTTTTCATTTTTTTCACCATCTTTTAGTTAAAAATAACTATTTCATCAAAACATTCCACAGCGGGAAAGTTAATCCGGCACCAAACGCGCCCGACCAATTTGTATTTAGAGAGTAGTTGATACCGCCGCCCATTGGAAAAACGATATTGTTGTTGTTGTAGTAAAATGTATAATACGCATAAATGCCAACCGGGAAATTATATCCGGTGTTATAGGCGTTGAATTCGAAACGCATCATTTGTCCGTACCAATCGGAATTTGCCAATATGCTGTTCGGAGCTTTCGCTGAGGCGTTGAAAAATCCCAATCCAACTTTAAAGTCCAAATTGAAGCGTTTCATCTCTATAAATTTCGAGATTGGTACAATTAGGTCGAGACCGTAATGGTAAATGTTAGTATTGAATTTAAAATTATTCACATAAATATTAGAGCAGTTTACACCACCGAATACATCAAAGTATTGACCCAAACCCCAAAGCGGTCCGGGTACAAAGTTCATCTGCGCTCCGAAACCGGTGCGTTCATCCAATATATCGCTGAATAATAACAATTGATTTACACCGCCTTTGATTTGAAGAACGGGATAAAAATGCATTTTGTAATCCACGGTCATAGCAAGTGAGTTAAGATTGGAATTTACCAATTCGTTGATATAGCGCATTTCCAAGGAATCAATTTTCTTGTTTGTTTCGGTCAATTTATCGAACAAATTATTGAATTTACTTTTGTAAAGATTATTATCCATTGAAAGCATTTTATTATCGTAACTCAACGTGAAATTATCTCGTTTCAGACGTTCGATTGTTTTGTAAAACTCCAACAGCTTTTTATCCTTATAAAGAATGTTCTCGCTATCGACCTGTTTTTTCAAATTAGTGCATATTTTATAGTAATTTGCCAGCACTTTAAATTCGGCATCCGATAGCATATCAGTCGTAGGAATCGGTACTCTTTCAACCGGTTTCGCTCCGGAAATCCTAATAATGCTTTCCAAACCCGATGCTATACTATAGTATTCCATTAATTTCATAGTATATAGTGCCTGCTCTTCGTACATCTCTCTTTCCGCTTTCGTAGGCAGTGGGGGCACTTCTAAAAAGAACACCTCATACTTATTGGTGTCTAAAACCGAAGTATTTGACTGCTGAGCAAGAGCAGACGGTATAACGACTACTGAGAATGTAAAAACAAGTGTTATAAGCACTTTCAATATTTTTTTCATCGCAAAAAGCTCCATAAAAAATAAATTAAACTTTAATATCTATAAATATATATCAAAAAAGGTGCCACAAATATTTTTTTATTTATGTAACACATTAAAGTTATTAACGTATTACAATTAATTATTGTTTTATTATTGAGAGTTATTATGAAAAAGTTATTATTTATCTTCACTATTGTGCTACTAAGCGGAAGTACAATGTTATTTGCTCAATCCGGTGAAAACGCCGCGGGTGCAAGTGATCCGGCAGATTCCACACAATCGAACGACTTCAACTTAGACAATGATTTTATGTTCGATTTTTTTATTCCTAATTGGCCAAAGTGTAAATCAGAAAATCGATATTTAGATCATCATTCTCCTACGATGGAATTCCTCTACGGAAAAACACAGTCCACACTTGAAAATAGTTTTCCAAAGTTGGCGGACAATTTCAATTTTGAAGCAAGATTGGGTATGACAACCACAAAAGTTATTGCGAACAGCGACTATATAGTAAGGTACGACTTCAACTATGCTTCGTTGAACCACGTAAATTCTTCATTAGGTAAGGTTGACCCTGACCTTGGCGATATTGGTACGAAATCTTGGCGAGTAACCCTTTCAGGTAATCAAGGTTACGGTTGGAAAATTGGAAAGGAAAGCGCTGTAATACTATACCACGGAAATGGCTTGGCTTGGAATTGGGTTGATTTTACCGATACTTTGCAATCTTTTGCCCCTACAGCTAATACATTTGGCGAAGGCACTCGTTTCGGTCAGCAATATGAAGGCGGTATCAAAATCAAGGTATTCAAAAACCTTACGATTGGTGCAGGTTATGAAACAAATCAAATTTACCCACGCTTTTTATTTTGGAAGTGGGCTGGAAGCAGTTTAGTTGAAAGCAGTGGACACGGTCTGGCTGATTGGTTTATAGGCAAAGTCAAGAAAAGCTCTCCTGCTATAGTACCTGTTGTTGATTTCGTACTACACAACGCTATTAGTTTCGGTATATATGAACTTCGCAAAAACGATATGAACTGGCCTTTCGAAACTGCCGATCCATTGGTACAAAACAACTTCAGAGTTAGTATGGGATTCAATTTCTAACTACCTTAGGAAGAATGAATTACAATCAAGGATGAGACATATCGATGACCTGGTGGGATAAGCATCCTTGCTTGTCAGCGATATTCCGATCTCGTTACTAAGCTCTAACATCCGATCTCGTTAGCAAGCTCCTGCTTGGTAACGAGATTTTTATATATATGGAATCAAGATGTGCCGGATATTTTACCTTGCCCGGGTGGGCTGTCTCTAAGCTCCAAATTAAAAGAATGAATATCAATCAGGTATGCTTGATCCTCCGACACATCTTTGGCTTGGTTGGATGATATGTGTATGAAAACTCCAAATCAAAAGACTCCAACTAACACGAGTAAAAAAAGAGTCAGAGCTCGTAATTTTCAACGCAAACCGCGTTAAATTTTGCCAATAGATTATTTATTCTTATTTTTACACTTTAGTAATTGATTTTTAAGAAAAATTAGTTTTGAGAACAATATGAACGATGCTACCAAATTTTTCGAAGAATTTGAAATTCCAACTTATGATGATTGGAAATCAGCGGCTACTGCGGCTTTAAAAGGGGAGGATTTCGATAAAAAAATGTTTACCCAAACTTATGAAGGTATAACATTGAAGCCGATTTACAACAAAGAAGACGTAGAAAATTTAGAACTTATAGACGCGTTACCCGGTGTTGCACCATTTACCCGTTCTACGCAAGTGGATGGTTTTAAAAAAGACGGATGGTATATTAATCAGCGATTACCGTACTTCCTACCCGAGGATTTCAATTCCGTGGCAAAAGTAGAAATACAAGGCGGACAAAACGCGCTAAATATTAAAGCCGATACAATTTGGAATATAGATACTAACAATCCGATGTTCAAGCTTCATAAATTGAATATTATGACATTGGAAGAATTGAAAATCGCATTCAAAGATATAGATATTACCAGCATAGCATTGTTTTTCGACGGTACTGAAATATCGTATGTTTACGCCGCTTTGATATACGCATATTGCAATGCGAATAATATTCCATTACAGAAACTGAATTTGTTTTTAGGGATTGATCCGATTTCAATTACCGCAAGAAAGGGCAGAGCCTACGCCGAACCGGCTAAATACTACGACCAAGCCGCGGAGCTTTTGAAATGGAATTCAGCGAATTCTATAAAATCGAGAATCTTTTCCGTAAACGCTTCTCTTTTCCACAACAGCGGTGGCAGTGCTATTCACGAAGTCGCCGGTGCTATTGCTACGGGAACGGAATACATACGCGAAATGCTCAAACGAGGAATAGATATAAACACGGTAGCAAATGCGATTTGGTTTAACTTCTCGATAGGTACGCAATTCTTTATGGGTATATCCAAATTACGCACAGCCAGAATGCTATGGGCAACAATCGTAAAAGAATTCGGCGGTGACGAAGAAGCACAAAAAATGTTTATCAATGCTTCCACTTCGTGGCGCGATAATACAAAATACGATCCTTATGTAAATATGCTACGTAATTCGACCGAGACATTTGCCGCCATATTGGGCTCTTCCGACAGTATAGACGTAACTCACTTTGATAATAAGCACGGCGTACCGGACGAATTTAGCAGAAGAGTAGCGCGCAATACACAAAATGTTCTGAAATACGAAGCTCATTTGAATGATACAATTGACCCGACGGGCGGTTCATATTATGTTGAATCTCTAACCAATCGGCTTGCTGAAAAATCGTGGAACTATTTCAGAAATATCGAAAAAGAAGGCGGGATGTACGAATTCCTACAAAAAGATATAATGCAAAAGGATATACATGAAGTAGCGGTTCTGCGCGATAAAAATTTATCAACCAGAAAAGATGTTATTTTAGGTACTAATAAATACCCGAATATAGCCGAAAAACAAGCCTCTACAGAAGTTTACCACGAAGAAATGATAGAGAAGTATATCCGTTTGGCAAGAAGCAAATATTCCAAAAAAGTTGTTACCGCGGTTACATTCCAAGAAGTGATAGCTGAATTTGAGAAGGGCACGTATATAAACGATGTAGTAAAAGCTTTGTTTGTAGATGATGTTCCTATTAAAATGCCGATAATTACTTCGCGCCGTAGTGCCAGATTGTTTGAGAATATGCGCGACGCGACCAAAAATTATAAAGATAAAAATCGTCGTATTCCTACTGTTCACTTAGCTTGCTATGGAACTTTGAATCAATACAAAACAAGAGCGGACTTCGCGGCAGACTTTTTCCAAGTAGCGGGTTTAAATACTGAAATTATAGACGGATTTTTAGCCGCCAATGAATTAATAGAAGGTGTCAAAAAAATCGATGCTAAAGTAATAGTATTCTGCTCCACGGACGAATTTTACGCCGAGTTTTTAGCAAAAGCCCTACCAGCAATCAAAAAAGAAAAACCGAGAGCTATGTATATTTTGGCGGGGTACCCAACCGATAAAGTAGAAGAATACAAAGCCGCAGGAATAGATGACTTTATCTATTTCAAAGCCAATGTTTATGAAATCGTTCATAAAGTTCAGAAATTCTTATTTAAATAGAAGATTCAAAACAGAATGCTCCTGAATAATTGGACTCCACCTCGATGAGGTGGAGTCCAATTTCATTCATACACTGTGATATATAGAAAATAGATCAAAGCAAATTATTATTAATCCTTTTTTTTTGTTGCCACGACTTTTAAGTCGTGGGTTGTGAATATCTCGTATAAATTGGCTTTAGCCCAAATATCGATTATAAAGAATTTGGCTAAAGCCGAATGCGTTAATCGCACATTATCCACGACTTAAAAGCCGTGGCAACTAGTTATTTCGAAAAAACCTTATTTCCCGTATTAGCCTTAGTAGAAAATCCGACAGCAAATTCATTAAACCTTATTGCCTTATTAATCTAAAAATAAGCTAATAAGGTTGTATTGTTCATCAATCTCGCTTTTCTACTAGGGTTAAAAATTAAAATAAACGGCGCGGTTGTTCGTGAGTGAAGATGTAATACTAATTTCTCCAAGAAGCAATTTTTGTAGCAATTTAGCCCGACTACCAAAATAGACGGGCTTTTTTTTGTCCAATTGTTTCGCCCTATCAGGACTTGTAGATGGATTTCCACTTCCGTGGAAAAGACGATTCGTCTTCTTCTCATTTTCAATTGTTTCACCCTTTGCAGGGTTCTTCGTGCCGATATTCCTATAATAGAAATTGCATTAACACGTTATAATCGATGTCTTATTATTCAAAACCATTTTGCCGGCATCAGGAAAATGGTCAAGATTAAAAAAAATAAAATAGATTTAGGAGGGATATTATGAAACGAATATTGATGTTAATTATACTAATTGTGTTATTTACGCTGAATTCAAAAGCACAGTGGGTAGAAGCAAATAACGGCTTATACGGCGGTTATGTTACTCGTATCGCTATAAGCGGCAGTAATGTGTTTGCCGGAACGCCAATTGGAATATATATGTCCGACAATAAAGGTCAAAGCTGGGTGGACAAGAATACCGGTTTGACTAATAGAGAGATAGAATATATAGCGGTTCAAGGCGAGAGGATTTTTGTTGGTACTTTCGGCGGCGGAGTTTTCGTTTCTACGAACAACGGGACCAACTGGGCACAAAAAAACGTCGGCTTGACCGATTCGGTTGTTCGTGTGATAGCTTTCAATAATTCAGATATTTATGCGGGAACTAACCGTGGAGTTTTTCTTTCTACCGACAATGGCAATCTTTGGGTGGAAAAAAACGCAGGATTAAATGATATATCAGTTCGTTCGATAGTTATAAAAGATAATAATATGTTCGCCGCCACAAACGATGGTGTTTATATATCAACAAATAATGGTGATAGCTGGACTTTGAAAAGCAACGGATTAGGTCAAGATTATATTATGTCCTTGGCTGTTAACGGCACAACTCTTTTTGCCGGAACGAGTAATGGACTTTATGTCTCCACAAACAACGGAGAGAATTGGTTCAAGAAAACTTCGGGATTGACAGCAGTGGTTATCAATTCGTTCGCAATCAGCGGGAATCAGGTTTTCGCCGCAACCGATGCCGGGGTATTTATCTCCAACGATAACGGAGAGAATTGGGTTTTGAAAAAAGAAGGGATAGGCGCAAAAATTGTTTTCAGCATAGCAATTAACGGCGACGATATATATGCCGGCTCTAATACGGGTGTGTTTTATTCATCGGACAATGCCGCGAATTGGACGGCTGTAAACAAAGGACTAAGCAATATATTTATTACGTGCTTCACTAATATTGGGAATAGCGTTTTCGCGGGCACATCTTCAGGAATCTATCAATCTAATGACAACGGTGAGACCTGGGTTCCAAAAAATGAAGGTTTAAACAATGCCGCTATAACAGCCATTATCTCGAACGGTACTGAAATCTATGCAGGTACTCAGCAATATGGCGTTTTTCGTTCAACGACTTTCGGGGATTCTTGGGATTTGACCGTCATAGGCAATCCGAATATAGCAAGCCTTGCAATAAGGGGGAATATTGTTTTTGTCGGAACTTACGGCGGAGGTGTATTCAGCTCAACCGACAAGGGCGATACTTGGATAGAAAAGAATAAATCTCTGACCAGCAAGATAATTTTTGCTATGGGCGTAGGTGGAAATAACATTTATGCCGGTACTTATATGGGCGGTATTTTTTGCTCGACGGATGATGCGGAAACGTGGACCGCGATAAGCAAGGGACTAAAGAATAACATTTTTAATACAATAACAACAAGAGATAATTATATTTATGCCGGTACTTTAGGCAATGGTATATTTATATCATCCAATAATGGCACCTCTTGGAATGATAAAAACGAAGGATTAACTCACTTTGATATTCGGACTATTAGTGCTTTGGGAAACAACGTTTTTGCCGGAACTTACGGTGGGGGTATATTTCTCTCAACCGACAATACTGATAATTGGGTCAAAAAAAATGTAGGTTTAACGAATTTGAACGTTAATGCCATATTGATAAGCGGTAAAAATGTATTTGCAGGTACAAATGGCGGTGTCTTTAGGGCTGATTTGAATAATTTTGGAATAGTGGGAGTGGATGATACTCAATTTACGGATAACGTTGAATTCAACATTTCTCCCAATCCTACCGCTGATAGAATTCAGATAATTACAAATTCCGATTACCAAAATGCGGAAGTACAAATCACGAACTCAATGGGTATGGTGCTATTTCAAAATATTTATCCCTACATTTCAAAAAATCATCCTATTGAAATAGATACGAACTTACTACCATCGGGAATGTATTTATGTACACTTATTAAGAATGATTTGATTTCCACACGGAAATTTGTGGTTATTAAGTAAAGAAGGACTGTCTCAAAACTCAACATTATCAAAATATCAGTCAATCAGAGATAATTAACCTACCGATATAGCAATGGATTGGTGGGATAAGCATCCTTGCTTGTCTTAGAAATCAGAGTTTGACACAACCCCTTTTTTAATAATTACAAATATTCACAACCCGCCACTATTGTATCCTTAATCCAAAGTAAACGTGCCCGCATTCTTCGCCATCGAAGTCGGCTATATCCGGCATAAGTGCCCATTGCCGGAAACCAAATTTTTCCATCAGTTTTATGCTCGCTAAGTTTCTATCCAGTATGATAGTAAACATTGATTTGTAGCCTAATTCCTTCGCTTTTTCAAGTGAAGCGCGCAACAAATTTTCGCCTATACCCCTGCGCCTAAAATCCTTGTCAACGTAATAGCTAACCTCGACAGTATAACGCAATGCTTCGCGTCCGGCACGATAAGGGCTTATGCTGAGCCATCCAGCCACCTTGTTTTCAACTTCGTAAATTAAAATAGGGTATTTTTCGGGGGTGTGAGTTGAAAACCAGTCTAATCGGTCGGCGGCGCTGATTTTTTCGGTATCCGCAGTACAAAATTTCTCTTCAATAGCTTGGTTGTATATGTTTATAATTGATTCCAATTCTTCAATTTTCGCCAAGCGTATATTACTTTTACTAATCATCATTATTCCATTATCAATATGTTCAAAAATAAAAATAATTGAGTGAATACGGAGCTGTTTTTATACAAGTGTCCTTTATATTTCGATGAAAATTGAAAAATATCCAAGATATTGTAACTTTTAGTAATTTTATTTGTTATATGATTGTTAAATTTGCATTTTATAAATAATCAATTTTGAGGTTAATCTTAAATGAACAAAAGTAATTTTACGAAATATATTTTTGTCGTACTAATTCTTAATTTATCAATACTTACAAGTTACGCCCAAAACAGCTTAACTTTTGATGGCAAAAAATTATTCCAAATAGTAGAACAAAAGCAAAAAAGTTCTGATAAACTTCAGAGCGAATCCAAAACACCTTCGACTACAATTTCGACTTATGATATAAATAAAAATAATTGCGAATACGTTTTTAAATATTCAGGAGAAAATTTAAAAATTGAAAACTTCCCTATAAATTCCATTGATTATGGAACAGTAATTCTTCATAGAGTTAAGAGTGCCGTTGACGTGGACACTAAATGGTGGAGAAGAACTAAAGCAGGATTGATTGAAGGCGCTCCACCGGAGATACTTTCTTATGCGGGAACAATAGATAATAATCCAGATTCAAAAATATTTTTGAATTATTGCGGTAGTAACCTTTTTGCTTATATTCGCTCAAACGACGGATATCAATACGATATGGTTTCAGCTTATGATAGCAAAAATTCAAATGTTACACGAATTACAATATCGGAACAAAACAGCAATTTTACCGGTCAGCAAGATGTTACTCCATTTGAATGTCTAACGCAGGATGGAGCTCTTGAATCATCGGAACAAGCGGATTTGTTTAAATATGGTAATGAGTTGCAAAAAGACAACAACAAACTGTATGAAGTCCGAATTGCTATTGACGCCATTAGCAATTTTTTCCAAGCGGTAGGTAGTGATTATAACAAAGCGGCTAATTATGTTGCCGCTGTTATGTCGCAGGTATCGTATCTTTATGAAGAAAATTTCAATGTTCGTCTTTATGTGCCTTATGTTATGATTAGGGAGATAGCCGAAGAAGACCCTTATGTGATTTATGAATATAATGATTTCGAAACGAAACTGACCAATATGTCAAGAATATGGAGTGGTTCTTGGGATCAACGTCCCGAAAAAGTAGCTTTAATATTTATGTTCGCCTCGTTAAGTGGGCAACCCGGCGGTAGTCTTGTAGCCGGTTTGTCGTATTCCGGTGTTCCGGGCAAGGGTGTTCTTTGCGATACTAAATACGGTTATGGAATCGCAGGAGTAAATGGTTATTTTAATTATCCAAACTACAATTATACTTGGGATATAAATGTTGTGGCTCACGAATTGGGTCATAATTTTGGACTTCCGCACACTCACAATTGCTATTATGAACCAAATATGATAGATACTTGCGTTACTCAAACTAACCCTTGGCCCATTGGGGATGCTTGTTTAACCGGACAGAATGTCCCACGCCCTGGCACTATAATGAGTTATTGCCATATAGCAAATTCAACTCGCAATGTAGAATTGAAGTTTCACGATCGCGAAAAGCCACTTCTAAGACAGGCGGTGAAACGAGCTGACTGTTTGTTAGAAATGACAGTTCCTTATATAGACATCTTAAGCCCATTGGTCAAAAATGAGTATGTAGCCGGTGACACAATTTATATCCGTTGGACTTCGATTAAAGTAAGTAAAGTAAATATATTATATTCGATTAATAGCGCTACTGGTTGGATAAGAATTGCTTCCTCGGTATCCGCTAACGATTCTATTTACAAATGGGCGGCACCTAATTTTGCCACCAATAATATGATTTTTAAAATAGAGGATGAGTCGAATAGTTCATATTTCGATATAAGCGATTCGCGAATCAAAATTATCATCCCAATAATAAAAGTTACTGCCCCTGCTTTAAAAAAAGAATACAGCAACAAAGAAAAAATGAAATGTACGTGGACAGCTAATATTAGTAAGAGATTTAACGGATATTTCAGTTCCGATTACGGCATTACTTGGAATCAGATTTTCGACAACACAGGCTTAACCGAATATTCTTTTGAATTACCGGATATAGAATCGGAAAACTGTTTGATAAAAGTTGAAGACGCATTGAACAATGAAACTTTAGATGTATCTCCAGTTTTTGCAATTGGTACGGCTTCGCTCGAATTATTAGATCCACGCGAAGGTGAAATCCTTTGCTCAGGTCGTAAATATAATATAACTTGGAATTTCAAATACTTGAATACATTCGTTATTGAATACTCTGTAAATAACGGCGCTACCTGGAAAAAATCACCGTTAGCTCCTCTTGATGCAGAAAACAAGGAATTCAATTGGAGTATTCCAAATGTTACGGCGGACAGCGTTCTTCTGAGAGCAAAAATTTACGACGAGCAAGATGATATCATTTTTACATCTGATCATTATTTTGCAATCGACACTTGCGCCGCCAGTGTAGAGAAAAATTCCGGGTCAAAAGTTCAAATTGAAATTACAGGTGCGAAACCAAACCCGATGAACAATTTTGTAGATGTCAGAGTTTTGAATAATTCCTTCGCGCAAAGTACGGAAATATCGTTAATTAATATCAGCGGTGCAACAGTTTGGAACAACGGTGCGAGAAATCTATTCGCCGGTGAGAACCTGCTGAATTTTGATTTTTCTGCAATTCCTCAAGGGGAATATTACTTAATTTTGAAAAATTCGAATTGCAATTTATCGTATCCGATAAGTATTATTAGATAGTAAATTTTAACGGCTTTATAATAACAATGAAAAAGATCTTTTTTACTTTGATTTTATTGCTAAGCATAGTCAATCTACGCGCGGAAACATCAATTCCCGCTGATTCAACCAGAGTCTATAAATTAGGCGAAATACTGGTTACTTCCGATAAAACAATCGAATCGGCAATGCCAAGTTCGATATCCAAACTTACCCGCGGTGATTTACAAAAGCGGGATGCTATGACTTTTCAAGATTTGAATGCTATAATCCCTTCGAGTAATATTTCGAAAAATTCACGCGGTGAAGCGCTTATAACCATCCGTGGTATGGGCGACCGCCGTGCGACAATTTTTTTCGATGGTGCTTTACTAAACAATCAATGGGACAGACGGTTTGATTTGTCATTGCTTCCTACGGATCTGATAAGTAAAATTACCATTTCCAACGGTTCTGCTTCGGTTTTATATGGTGCAAACTCATTGGCAGGTTGTATTGACATAACAACCGTTGAGCGTTCAACCAACGGATTAGGTGGCTCTTTAAATTTATTTGGTGGAAATGGACCTTATGGTAATTTATCGGTAACTCAAAGCGGAAAATTTGATAAGTTCAATTACATCGTCGGTTTTACATACTTGGATTCAAAAGGTATGGTTCTAAGTCAACAATCCATTGATAATGCTAACGATCCATTGAATACGGATTTAATCCATCAAAACAAGGATAGCAAATTACGGACAAATACGGACAAAAGTCTGTATAATGCCTACATAAGAGCAGAATATACCGGTGAAAAAACTTCTTACGGCTTGTCATATATGCGCATAGGAAGTGATTTCGGTGTTGCGCCGCAGGGCAATGAAACGAAACCGCGATTTTGGCGTACCCCGGATTATGAAAGGAATTTGCTAACCTTCAACGGGAAAATTTCCACTAACAAAGAATCGGAATCTTCTTTTAGAACAACATTATGGCTCGATAATACCTCAATGCCGATAGATGAATATACCGATATTACTTTTACAGCATTGGACAGCGCGGTAAGCACTTTGGACAAGATGAATACTTTGGGCGCAAGGTTGATTTACGACCTAAACCCAAATAAAATCAATTCCTTGAAAGCCACCGCAACAGCGTATTATACAGCAAATACGGAATCTTACAAAGATTTGTCTATTCAAGCTTTGGATTATTCAGAGCTGATTTACGATGCCGGTGTAGAATATAATTACAGGAATCAATCCGGTTTTGTTGTTACGGCTGGGGCTTTGCTGACTGGTCAGATTACACCGAAAGCTGGTGCGTTTACCGATGTAAACGGTAAAAGCACAATGGATTGGGGGGCTATGATGGGTATTAAATACGATTTCACAAATAGACTAAGCGCATTTGTGAATGCATCGCGTAAAGTTTCATTCCCGACTTTGCGCCAAGCCTATGCCAACCCACCTAAAAAATTCGTTTCAAATCCGGATTTGACCGCTGAAACAGGAATTTTGACTGAAATAGGTCTGAAATACCAAACAGGCAATTTGAATTTGCAACCTGTTCTTTTCTATAATTCTTTCGAAAATCTATTGGCAAAGAAACGTGTTGCGGGCGACCCGGACAAACGCTCAATCCGAATCAATTTGGCGACAGCATCAATAGTCGGCGCCGAATTGGGTTATGAATACGAGCCGGCAAATAATATAAAAATCTTCGGCTCGGTAACTTATATGAAGAGTGAAGGCAAAGAATCGCCAACAAGCGTAGTCGGAAAATTAGAATATGTACCCGAAATTTTGGGCTATTTGAATTTTCGTTACAGTTTCTCGTCGTTCGCTTCCACGCAATTAGAAGTTGATTATTTGGGTAAACAGTACGGAATCGATATGGAAGGAGCATTCCAGCAGATTGACCCGAGCATATTTTTAAACCTTCGTTTGGGTTGGATGATAAATATTAAAAATGCCGCAGTGATGGAAGTATTTGTACGATTCAATAATATATTGGATATAGAACGTATTCAAGCATTGGGTTTGCCTTCGGCAGGCAGAACATTTTTAGTGGGAATAAAAACCAATATTTAATATCGGTAGAAAAATGTCAGAACCACGATTTAAAGGATTTGTTGGTTTAAAGGATTGCAAAAAGCGAAGATGCCCTCCACCTTGGAAGTGGAGGACATCCGTTTGTTTTCGCTAATCCATCTTCAAACAATTGTGAATGCGAAGAAGAGAAACCCCCTAACCCCCTTGGAACAAGGGGGAATAGCCCACGCGGCACTTGTAGAGACGTTGCACGCAACGTCTTTTTCGCCCGCCTTTGCCTAGCAGGTGGGCTGTTGGGACGAACTGCGTCCGCTCTAAATCAATCGTTCTATTTTCATCAAAATTCATAAAATTCACGCAAAATGTAACTTACGATACAATTCCGATTCTAAATTAAAGCTACTTCGTTTCCAAAATCAAATAGGCGTGGGCATTGTCGTCTGTGTGAGATAGCGATATGTGGGCTTTCAGAAAGGAGTATTTTTCTTTCAGCGACCCGAAAAGCTCTATATTGGGTTTTCCGGAAGGTTCATTAACTATGCCCACTTCGTTCAATTTGAATCTCGCAGTAAAACCGGTTCCTATTGCTTTGCTGAACGCTTCTTTCGCGGCGAAACGAGCGGCGTAATGAACATATTTTTTGTCCTTATACATATCGCAATATTCTATTTCGGTTGCGGTAAAAACGCGTTTGACAAATTTATCGCCATATTTTTCGATTGATTGCTTTATCCGATTAACCTCGCACAAATCGGTACCAATACCGTAAATCATAATTATATCCCAATTTATAATATTTCTTTTTAACGGATTCTAATTTATTTTATTGCTAATCAAAAAACTTTATTAATAGATTTGTTCAAACAAGTATAAATAGTTAATTTTATACTCACTATAATTGTAAAAATAAAAAACATATATAAAAGGAACGCAAATGAAAGAAACAGCTTTGGAACGTTTTTTACGTTACGCAAAAATTGACACTCAATCTGATCCAAATTCGGAAACAGCTCCCACCACAATGAAGCAATTTGATTTGGCAAATTTGCTGGTTAAAGAGTTGCTCGAATTGGGAATCACGGATGCCGCAGTTGACGACAAATGCTACGTTTACGCGACTTTGCCAAGCAACCTGCCAGCCGGCGAAACTTGTCCAAAAATTGGCTTTATCGCTCACGTTGACACATCGCCCGATACCAGCGGCACCAATGTAAAACCTAACATAATCGAAAAATATATGGGCGGCGATATTGTATTGCCTGGTGACCCAAGCCGTATAATCAAAGATGACCCAATCGAAAACCCTGCATTGAAAAGATGTATAGGCCACAAAATTGTTACAAGCGATGGGACTACTTTATTAGGTGCCGATGACAAAGGCGGAGTTGCCGCAATTATGACTATGGTTGATTATTATTTGAGCAATCCTGAAGTCAAACACGGCGATATTGGAATCGCATTCACACCTGACGAAGAAGTAGGACGCGGCGCGGATTATTTTGATGTTGCGAAATTCGGATGCGTTTATGCTTATACCGTTGACGGTGAAATGCCGGGTGAAATCAATAAGGAAACATTCAGTGCCAATTCAGCGACTATTAAATTCTTCGGTCGCGATATCCACCCGGGTTTCGGAAAAGACATAATGGTAAATTCGATCCGTGCTATGGCCGATGTTATCGCATTGATGCCAAAGAATATGGCACCGGAAACAACGAACGAACGCCAACCGTACATTCATCCGCACAAAGTTGACGGGACGATTGCTGAATCACGCATTGATATTTTATTGCGTGACTTCGATACCGATGGATTGACAAAACAAAAGGTAATCTTAGAAGGTATTATCGCGAAAGTCGAACCTAACTATCCAAAAACCAAAATCACTTTGGAAATCACCGAAAGCTATCGCAATATGCACGATAAATTGATGGAGAACCCTATAGGATTGGATTGCCTATGGCAAGCCGCCGAAAAAGCGGGAGCGAATCCGTTTTGGGCGCCAATTCGAGGCGGTACAGATGGCTCACGATTGACATTTATGGGATTGCCTTGTCCGAACATTTATGGAGGAGGACAAAACTTCCATTCAAACACAGAGTGGATTTCAATTGACGCTTTAGAACTTTCGCTTAAAACTTTGATTAACTTGGTTGAAATCTGGAAAGAAAACAAGTAAGTTATAAAGTTGAATGTTGAGAGTTATAAAGTTGAGAAGAGAAGAAAGAGAAACCCCCTAAACCCCATGGAACAAGGGGGAATAGGAAATAAAGAGAAGAAACAATAAGCCTCGTATTTTGTATGGGGCTTTTTTTATAATTGTTAATTGTCAAATTTTAATGGGAATAAGAAAAAGGATGTCTGAACCGGGATTTTAAGGATTTCTTGGATTAAGGGATTTATTTTCGATTTGTAGAGCACGTCGCTAGCTGTCTGAGCCGGTCATCGAGCGAAGTCGAGATGCCCGTCGAAAAGAAATAAGAGAAACCCGCAAAGAAGAAGGATTCTTATTATCAGCAAAAATAAGGTAATAAGGTTCGATGCCCACAGATATATCTTTTCTACTAAGGTTTGAATAGAAAATAAGGTTTATTTTAACAACATCCGGCTATCTTATTTCGCTCTTTCAGGGCTTAACATAAGCGTGCAAATTCATTTCTACAAATATGCCATCCTTTCAGGATTGAAGAAGCCGGTCTCTTCTTTCTTCTCATTCACTATGCCTTATCCGCAATTTAAGATGGATTTCCACTTCCGTGGAAATGAATACTCGGGCTCTCGTCTTGGTTCCCCATTGTTCCAAGGGCTTAGGGGGTTTTTCTTCGTATCTACAATTAAAAATCAAAATAGTTGAATATCTGGATTTTGGTAGCATCACTGCCCGGTGAATATAATTTTTGAACTTTTGGTTTGCTTGGCTCTTCAATTGTCGCACCATTACGGATGGACATAATTAGGTTTTTGCCTTTTGTGGCTTGAGTGCTATTATCAAAAACAGCGCCTAAAGAATCGCAATTCGCAACGAATATCGCGCTGAAAGTATTTTGAATACTCCAGCTATCGAATTTGATACCGCTGAAAGCGACTTCCAAATCCATCGAAGTGAAGTTATTCGATTGCGCGTTAATCAAATGCAAACCAAATGAATTGTTATAGATAGTGTTTGTATTTGGAATAATTGTGTTGCTGAACGCGCCGTTTATAGTGCAAAATGTAGCCGTTTCCAAAATCGCTCCCGCGCCTGTGGCGCTAACTGCTACCAAATGTAGTTTTGATTCGAGGGGCCAGCAAATTTTAATAGCCGCGGAAGGCGACATCGAAAGCTTGTAATCAGGGTAAACATATCCATTATTCGCTATTATATCAAACTCACATCCATTTAAAGGGAATTCATAGCTCGAACCCCATTGAACCAGAGGATTGTCCACCACGCCATAGAATTGAAGACCGGTGAATTTCCAGTAAAAAGCGTGCGCGTCTTTCCAATTGAACAAAATACCCGGTTTGCTGTTTGTCAAAGGAGCACCGCCGTTTACGTAAATCGAAGCGCCGTGGCCTTGGAATTCGATACCATAACCCGCAAAAGCGACTCTCCAATATGGATCCGATAAATTTGGCAACTCTTTTTCGAAATCTATTACTAAATTTCCGGTCGTGGCATAGTAGCCCGATTTGAAAAACATAACCCTTCTGGTCGGGGTTAGTTGCTTCAGTGCGGCTTTTATTCCCGCGGAACCGTCAGTCGAACGCCAAGGATTTGTAAATGTGCCGTCCCCTGTTTGACAAAATTTTTGAACAAAGACATACCC
This sequence comes from Kapaibacterium sp. (SeqCode), assembly GCA_038206725.1. Lineage (GTDB taxonomy): Bacteria > Bacteroidota > Ignavibacteria > Kapaibacteriales > UBA2268 > JBAXXL01. Next base: position 21,827 of record JBBRAO010000009.1, on the reverse strand, counting down.
CAAATCATTTTCATAAGTTTTAGATATGGTATTATCGGTAATGCCGAATTGCAATTTTCGCCAAGCGCCGTTTGTTCTAATCACAATGGATGAAGAGTCGGTATTGAAAACAATCATACCGTTGGGCGGATTTTTCATTAAATTCATTTCGGAACTATTCAACCTTGGTAAAAGCACTCCTTTATTATGACTTTCAAGTTCTAAAATTGAACTTGAATCTATTACTGTTGGGTTGTTACCTAATTTGAGATAACTTGTGTTGGCTTTTTGGTTCAGCAGGAGTTTTCGCCAATGTCCGCTTGACATAATGACTATTGACGATGAATCAGTATTGAAAACAATCATACCGTTTTGCGGTTTAACTATGCCGTCCATTTCACTTGTATTCATTCGCGGAAGAAGCAATCCCTTGTTATGGCTTTCCAACTCAATTAACGCGTTAGTATCTTTTTTTGTAGGGTTATCACCCAACTTTAGATAACCTGTATTTACAATTGTTTGGAGTTGAATTTTACGCCAACCGCCATTAGTCCTTATGACAATTGATGAAGAATCGGTATTAAATATTATCACCCCGTTCGGCGGTTTGATCATTGCGTTCATTTCCTGTGTATTCAACCGCGGTAGAAGCAAACCTTTGTTGTGGCTTTCCAGCTCTAACAGCGATGTTGAATCAATGATAGTTGGGTTATCGCCAATTTTTATTTGACAGCTCACTTGTTGGAATGTGCTGAATATCAATATTAGGCATAAAGTAAATAGAATTTTCGTTTTCATAATTTTAATATATAAATTTAAGATTTAAAATGTCGTTATTGTCTGTAATTAGAACAATTAAGTAAAGGTTGTTATTATTTAGAATTTGTTTGATTTGAAACGTATTATTTTTGTCTGTAAATGTCAAATTATCCGATTCAATTTCTTTCCCTAAAAAATCATAGATTTTCAGTTTGCCGTTGCCGCTGTAACCGAATGAATAATTCAGTTGCAAATCCGACGGCGCATTTCTATAATTAACCAATCTAATGTATTTTACGCAGTCAATATTATTTTCTACAACGGAATAACGCGTTGAATCTGTTGAAGCCCAAGTAAATAGCGAATAATGGGAATCCGGGACACACCCCTTTTCTGAAATGAAATCCATTTTTGAATTCATCTCCAATTTTGTTGTATCCGTAATGGATAAATTCCGCCAATTTCCGTTATATCCGGCGATAACAATTTTTTTGGGATTAGCGTCGGCAAAATTATCAGCCCAATCCGAATATCCGCCTGTTTGGTTATTAGCGGAAAGAATTATTTTTGTTGAAGCTGTGCCGTCAATATCCCAAAATTCGGTGCCGCATACTTTATAAATGTATTCTTCAGGATTGTTCATATTATCTGTTTGGATTGTGTTTCCGCTCAATCCATAAGTACCGTCGAAAGGGTTTTTATTGAAATAAGCGCACTTATAAATAGCGTTTTCAGGATTGCTGATTCCACAAGCTCTTTGAATTCTGCCATCCCCTATCGGAAAAATAAAATCCGAGGAACCCGTTTTAGCCGCATAACCGTCTATATGCTTTGAATCATCATTCCCAATATAAGAGGCGTTCTCCGTGTCGTAATGAATAAACGCGTTTTTCCATTTATTTCGCGGAGTCCAGACGATTCCATTGTCAAAAAAATGGATATTAGAAACCCGAACTTCCTGCCCTATCTCTATATTGCCGCTTCCGCTTTCTTTGTTTATTTTTGTACCGCTGGGTATTGATTGCAAGATATTATTATCGGTATGCAAATTCCAGAACCTGCAATACACACCTGATTTGTTATAATTCTCATTCGATTTTCCGGTATAAGGACCATCAATAACGCGGCTATTGGCTTTGCCATTTTGGGAATGTCTGAAAATATATACTTCGCCGCCATTATTATGGTTCAGCCCGCCTTTGGAATCATTGATTATATCGCCGAAAACTGCCATTTGGGCTTTCGGGAAAGTGCGAATACTCGCGTTTTTGCCTATATAGATGTTGTCCTGAGCGAAAAGATACGTCTGACAACAAGTAATTGCTAATATTAAGATTATTATTTTATTCATATTTCAAAAATAAGAAATTTATTTTTGAAATCATAAATAAAATTTAGAATAGAATAAATAATTGACGAATTTAAGTAAATTCCTCAATAAAGGTAATATTAGTTGATTATCTTTGTTATTATAGTATTTCAATTCAGAAAAGTTATTCACAGATTTATAATTATTGACCAAAAAAAAGTATATTTGAATATAAAATTGAAATTAATATATGAAAATAACTACTGAATTATATCTTGGTGATTGTAAAAAAGAGCTTTTAATAGTCTCTGATAATACTGTTGATTTAATTTTTAAATCAGCACCCTACCCAAACCAGAGTAAAAATACTTATGGTGTACGTTCCTATTCTGAAGAGATCACAATAGTAAACTTTAAGTGGACAGAATAGAAAATGCACCGCTTTAAAAGAACCGAACTATCATTAAAACGAATTTTGCAACGGGTAGTATATTCCGGTAAACCACCCATTGTTATTTATGAACCGCTTCAATACATTTCATTATCGGGCAATGAGAGAATTCTATTTTTAAGACAAGATAGGATAGGCGATGTTTTGGTGTCGATCCCTACAATTAAACTTCTAAAAAGTAAATATCCGAATTTAAGATTGGACATTTTGATGGGCGGGAAGAACATTATTACCAAAAGTGCTATAAGAAAATTCTTTAATAACATTTATTTATACAAAAAGGATTTGTTAAATATCGTGAAACTGATTGTGCGAATGAGAAAAAACCACTACGATGTCGTAATTGATTTAATCGAAAGAGCATCACTAACTTCAGCGATATTTCTGCGTTTTTTTAATGTGGAATACAAAATCGGATTTTACAACCCCACTGCTTGTAATCTTTACACTCATACCGTTACAAGCGATACCCGGCTTGACCAGCATATAGTTGAACGAACGGCTTCCGTTCTGAAAGTTTTCGGAATAGATACTGCTAATGAAAATCTGGAATTAGAATATGATTTAGGTGTTGAAGTTGTTAGGGAAATGAAAGAAGTAACCGCGATTAACCCCGATAATTTCGCCCTTGGGATAAATTTAGCGGGTTCGAGCATAGCACGTTTTTGGGGTACACAAAATAATATTGATTTCATTAATCAAAGTACAAATAAGTACAAAAATCTTGAAGTACTAATTTTCGCTATGCCCGATTACTACCAAACCGCAGACGAAATTATCAGTAAAACGAAGAAGGCGAAATTAATCAAAACCGCTAGTCTTGCTCAATACGCATCAGCTATAAGTTTATGTAATGCCTTACTGACACCCGATACTTCCGCGGTGCAGTTTGCCGCGGCTTTAAAAGTTCCTTGCATAGCGCTGTACAACAATTATCGTAAGAACGCTCAATGTATGCCGTGGTTCCCGTATAAAGAGGAACAATATTCAGTAGAAGGTCTTTCCGATTTGATGGAAGACATTTCGATTTCTGTCGTTGCCGAGCGTTTTGAGATGATTTATGATGTGTATTTATTGGCAAAAAGCAATTCGCTGAAGTAAAAATGTATTTTTGTAAACCCATAATGAAAGACTTCCTTAGATTAATTTACTTTAATTCAGAAAAGTTATTCACAGATTTATAATTATTGGTTAAAAAAATGTATATTTGAATGTTAAATTGAAATAAATATATGAAAATAACTAATGAATTATATCTTGGTGATTGTAAAAAGGAGCTTTTAAAACTCCCTGATAATACTGTTGACTTAATTGTCACTTCACCACCGTACGCTGACCAAAGGAAAAATACTTATGGCGGAATCCACCCTGACAATTATGTTGAATGGTTCCTCCCGATGTCAGAACAACTACTAAGAGTTTTGAAACCTACAGGAACTTTTATTTTGAACATCAAAGAAAAAGTTCTTAATGGTGAGCGAAGCACTTATGTTATGGAACTTATAATTGCAATGCGAAAACAAGGTTGGCTTTGGACTGAAGAATTTATTTGGCACAAAAAAAACTCTTATCCAGGAAAATGGCCCAACCGATTTCGTGATTCGTGGGAGCGACTTTTGCAATTTAACAAATGCAAACACTTTAATATGTATCAAGAAGAAGTAATGGTACCTATGGGTGATTGGGCTAAATCACGGTTAAAGAATCTTTCACTTACTGACAGAACCAGAGATAATTCTAAAGTTGGTAGCGGTTTTGGCAAAAACATTTCTAATTGGTTAGAACGCGACAAGGCTTATCCAACTAATGTTTTGTACTTAGCAACAGAGTGCAACAACAAAAATCATAGTGCCGCATTCCCTGAAGAATTACCTGAATGGTTTATTAAACTTTTCACTAAAGAAAACGACGTTGTTCTTGACCCTTTTATGGGGTCCGGTACAACAATTATTGTTGCAAATAGAATGATGAGAAATTCAATAGGAATTGAAATTGTTCCCGAGTATTATAATATGGTAAAAAAACAATTAAAACCAATAGATTTACATCTTTTTCAACCGGTACCTAATTATGCAAGAATTGAACCTGAAAGACGTATCGCAATACGTTGAAAATAATATCGGCACTTTCCACGAAAAGCGCATTCAGAGTTTAGATAGTTTAAAGTTAATCAATGTATTAAAACGAAAAAACCCTTATTTATTCAAAGCAAAACACGTATTAACTGCTGACCATATTGTTCGGAGCATAGTGGATGCTCATATTTCTTCAAGCGAAGAAGGAATTTTCGGTGACTGGTTAGAAGGTCTTGCAATATTTATAAATAATAAAGTATTTGGTGGTTGGAAATCTGGAATTACCAATATTGATCTTGAATTTGATAACAATGGAATCCGAAACATAGTAACAATAAAATCGGGTCCAAATTGGGGCAACAGTTCTCAAATCTCTAAAATGATAGCTGATTTTAAAACTGCGAAGAAAGCCTTAAGAACAAGCAATTCTCAACTCAATATTGTTGCGATAAATGGTTGTTGCTATGGAAGAGATAATAAACCGGATAAGGGCGATTATTATAAATATTGCGGGCAAGGTTTCTGGGAATTTATTTCTGGAAATCCGAATTTATTTACAGAATTGATTGAACCTCTTGGTCACAAAGCAAAAGAAAGAAATGATGATTTTAATAATTCATATTCTCAAATGATTAATAAATTCATCAAAGAGTTTACAGTTGGCTTTTGTAATGAAGAAGGGGATATAGAATGGGAAAAACTCGTAAAGCATAATTCGGGTAAATAACTGTACCTAATTCATATAATATAAATAAGTAGATACGAATATAAAAAAATCTTTGAGCAATTATGAAACTAATATTAACACTTATGCTTATATACACACTCGCGGTATTTGCAGTATCGGCAAAAGAGGGCAAATCAGCAATCCAAGCAAGCACAGATTTGGTTAATCAGGTAGATGTATATCAAACCGATAGCACACTTCTTCGTTATACATACAAATACGATATAAAAGGGGCAGACCCGTCGTATTTAAAGGAAATGCTTCGAAACGGGCAGTGGATAAATCAGTCAAAAACTACTTATACTTATGACGAAAAGGGTAGAGAGTTGTCATATCTCTATGAATTATGGCGAAATGGGAAATGGGATATTCTAACATCGTCGGATAGGGCTTACGACACGAACGGTACTACTGTTTCTTATATCCATCAAGAGTTTACCGACGGGCAGTTAGTTAAAGCTATGCGTTTTAATAATACTGTCGCACCGGACGGTAAAATTCTCGTTTCAATTTATGAAGACTTTATTGGCGGACAATGGGTCAATTTGAAACGCGTATCTTATACCTACGACGTGATTGGAAATGTTCTAATAGATAACCAGGAATATTGGTCAATAGACAAATGGGTTAATTCAGATAGGTTTACACGTACCTACGATTCATCGAAAAATATGTTAACCGAGATACAGGAAAAATATCTCGAAGGACAACTTTTAAATTATAGGTGGGATACATTCGATTACGATACAGCCCATAACATTCTGAAAAGTACGCGCAAATATTGGACGAACGAGCAATGGCTGAATTCCGACCAATATTCCAGAAATTACGACCTAAAAGGGAATATGCTGAAGGAGCTTTCCGAGAGATGGGAAAATGAAAATTGGATTCACTATAACAGTGTTACTAATAATTATGACCCCAACGAAAAAGTGCTTTCCACCTTGTTTGAATACTGGGAAAACGGAGATTGGATAACATCGTTACGAAAAGTTTACAGCTACGATCCAAACGGCAATATGCTGACACATCTATTTGAATATTGGGAAAATGGGCAGTGGATTAACTCGGAACGGAAAACCTATACTTACGACACTCTGAACAACAAACTTTCATATTTATACGAATTTTGGGATGAAGGGCAATTACTGCATTCCTTCCGATTTAAATACGGGTACGACGAAAACTCTAACCAAATATCGGTTCTTTACCAAGAGCTGAAAGATTCCAAATGGACAAATGTTGATGTGTACATCGGTGTGACAGATTCGAGACAGAATGAATTAGCATATTTTGGGTATAAAGTAGTAGCTTCATACAAAGGAGCATCGCCGGTTATAGAGAACGCCCCACAAAAGGAAGTTATTGTGAGCTGTTACCCAAATCCGGCAGGGGAATTTATAACTATTGATTTGAGTGCAATCAACCCCACGCTTAAGCGTGGGGTTGATGAGGTGATGATTTACAACACACTTGGCGAAAAAGTGATGACTGAATCCATTCATCCGATGACTGCCAGTCATCGGATGAATATAGAAACTTTGCCAAAAGGAATTTATTATGTAAAAGTGGGCGGAGAAACGGCGAAGTTTCTGAAGATGTAGATAGTTGCAACCTTCGGAAGGTTCAGGAAGATGGATTCCCGATCAGGTCGGGAATGACGTCAATCCATTGTTAGAAACTCATCCGATGACTGCCAATCAATCGGATGAATAAAAAATTTTTTGAATAGCCCCGACTTTTAAGTCGGGGTTTGTTTATAATAAAGACAAATCAGGCTTTAGCCAAAGATTCTTTACTTAATCGCCGGTTGGTTGGATTTCGGCTGTTTCAACCATTAGCATTATAACTTTTTTCGGTGCGCGAGGACGGTGAAGAACGCCTTTTGAAATAGTAATACCTTCATTGGCGTTAAGTTCTACTACCTTGTCTTCAAAGTCAATAAACAGAGTGCCTTCGACGACAAAGAAAAACTCATCGTCGGAGTCGTGTTTATGCCAATGGTATTCACCTTCGACAATTCCTAAACGAACAACGCTGTCGTTTACCTTCGTCAAAGTTTGGTTGAACCACTGGTACTTACATTCTTCAACCATTTTTGGAATATCTATCACTTCAAAATGCTTGAATTTGATGTCCAACTTAGTATTATAATCAAATTTCGGATCGTCCATAATTCCTAATTCCTATAAAAAAAGCCGATTTCGCTTTTTTGCGATATCGGCAAATAATACTTCAACGACAAAAAATAAATTTTGTTGCTAATATTAACTAACTAAATATGAAAATAAGTTGTAGCCAGAGCTATTTCACTATGATTTCATTTTTTTTATTTTGTTTCTCGTGTTTTTCTAAGCGTTTTTCTTTCAAAGTCTTTGTAGGCTTTTTCTTGATTTCTTTCTTCGCTTCTTTCTCTTTACTCATAGCAATACCCTATTAAATAAATATAAAAAAAATACTTCCAACAAAATAAGATATAAGTATAATCATACTTTTATTCTGTCGAAATTGTGGACGTTTGAAACAAAGAAAAAATGCAAAGGATAGAAAAAAAAATCGAGAAGATGAATTTAATTTATTCAGTCCGAGAAAAATATGTACAAATTTCTGTACACAATTAGAACAATTTAGTTCTAAATCGGAATAATTGCAAAATATATGCAAAATAATTAGGTTTTTCCAATTTTGTCTAATGTATTTCTTGTTTAATATGTTATAATTGTTTTTTTACACAGTTGTTTGACTGTTAAGGAAGTGTTGCTTATGAAAAATGTATTACTAAAATTGTCGTTAATCTTACTCGGTATAATCTTTATTTCTACCTTTGCAAAAGCATTGGAAACGGATGAAGTTACGCTTGGCAATGATCTTCCAAAATTTCTCGGCTCTTCGAATGAAGGAACAGAATTCTATATGACTTTCCACCCTTGCTGGGAAACAGCAGGTAAAGCCGATGGGAGTAAAATCTATATTTCATCGTCAGTTGCTACTAAAGTAACTGTGGAAATCCCTGGAAAGAAAGTCTTTATTCAAAGGATGACAATCCCAAGGGGCATTATTGAAATTACTCTGGATCCCGGAATTGCTCAATGCTATCGTAAAACAGACCGTGAACCACCTCAACCACAAAGAGTGTTTAAAGGTTACGGTATTATAGTTAAGTCCGATGATCCAATCATCTGCTATGGTGTAACACGTTATAAATATACGTCGGACGGGTATTTAGCGATACCCAAGAGCGCATTGGGCAAAGATTATATAGTTACCTCGTATAACGACCCTTGTCAGGACAACGGTGTTCTTCAATATTTGTCATCCTACACCAGTGTTGTTGGTGTATATGATAATACCAAAGTTGATTTGAAATTAGGTGGGCGGGTCAGCAATTATACTCCGGGAGCAAATTCACTTAAAACCGGAGATCGTCGTACTGAAACCATTAATCGAGGTGACGTATGGCTCATTGGTGTGATGGGCGATTATAACGATTTGACAGGTACTACGATTAACGCTAACAAACCCGTAGCGGTCATTTCCGGCAGTTTTTGCGCTTATATCCCTGTTCAAATGAGTGCTTGCGATTTTATAATTGAGCAGGATTTGCCGATGGAAACTTGGGGAAAAAAATATCACGTCGCACCGATAATTAAGCGTCTAAAAGGATCAATCATACGTGTTTTCGCATCGGAAGCAAATACTGTTATTTATCGTGATGGCAACGAATGGTCATTAGTTAAAGCCGTCGGCGGTCCCGAAGGCACAGGCTATATTGAAAGACGTGCTGTAGGGGAAGATGAAGCGCTTCGCCCTGTAACTATCTCCGCCCTAAATCCTATTTCAATAACGCAATATAATTCTGGAAGTAGTGATGATGGTATTGATAGCGATCCGTTTCAAATGGTATTAAGCCCGACGGAACAATACCAAAATGCATATTTTTGGTGTACTCCGGGTGTAAACGGGGGATCGAGTTTTAAAGAAAATTATATAAACCTTTGCTATAAATCAACTGTAAGCGGCGAAATTCCAGACGCTATAGAATTTGGCAAAGTTACCAACGGAGTCGTAAATTGGAGAAAATTATCTACAGTTATCGGTAACTCTGGTCAAGCATTTATTGATCCATCAATAACCGACAATCGTTACTATAAAAGTGTTACTATCGTTTTAGATGACCCCGCGAGTGTTTATGCAATACACGGCAACGAGCCTATGTTGGCTTATGGATATGGCTTTGATTGGTATGATTCTTATGGCTACCCTGTTGCGGCAACTTTTAACGATTTCACTAAGCCCGATATATGGTGTCCGGATCCGGATTTCACTATAGATTGTCAAGGTAATGTCGAAGGTAGTGTGGTTGAACAACCTATTAAAGAGGACACATTGCGTTCCAATCTTGCGAGTATGAAATTAGTGAATTTGGAAAGTAATAATTTTTCAAATCTTTCCTACGATAAATTGGCTTTTGTTCCGGGTACTAGTTATTTTTCAAAATGGCAATTGACAGTTTTGGATATGGAAAAAGATGGTAAAGCGGTAGTAAACTTTATGGATAGAGCCGGTAATGACACAACTTTAACGATTGAATACAAAGGAACCAAATTAGCTACCACAAACAAAGCTGAAAATTGGGGTGACAAAGCTTATAAAGACCCGATTGATGTAAAGGAACTTAGCTTGATAAATGAATCGTCCAAAGCTGTTACGGTTGATTCAATCGTACTGCTTTCCAGTCGGAACAACAAAAATTGGAAATATAATGGGTTTACGATAGATAAATCTATATACAAAGATAACGGCGGTGTTTTACCGGGTTATACTTTACAGCCGGGTGAAGATTTGAAATTCAAAGTAAGTTTCGATCCGCAATCGGTAGAACAAGAAATAGCCGACGGCAGGACTATTTTTTCAGATTCAATATATGTTAGTGCTGAAAGAAATGGTGAAACTGACTTCCTATGTTATCGAAAATCAGTAACCTTATTAAAAGCCCAAATTCCGGCTGTAAGTATAGAAGATTTATCAGGATTGACGGGCATTTACGACGTATCGCCTAACCCTGTTACAGGTAAAAATGTTAACATTAACTATTCTGTTAAAAATGATGGGATGGTTGTATTAAAGCTATACAACACAAGCGGCGTGCTAATAAAGGAATTAGCGAATTCATACCAAATCAGCGGAAGTCATATATTGAGCATACCGATCGACGGGCTCGCACAAGGAGCTTACGTTATTGAATTCAGAGCCGGCGATATCGTCCGGCATAAAAACTTTGTTATTGCAAAATAATTATAATCGAGAGGCGCGTTTTTGCGCCTCTTTTTTTTGAGATATTCTATAAATTCTTTTTATCAAAAATTCTATAAATCTATATTCAGTCAAAATAAATACTAATTCTTATCGTGTTTATAAGTTATGAATTTTATTTAAAAATTTCGGAGATTATATGAAAAAAGTCTTAATACTATTGGCTTTGTTTTTACTAATAACTTCTTGCAGTAAGAAGGATGAAGAAATTTATACTCGGGAGGGCGAAGTGGCGATAATAGATAAAAATATTGCTGAAAAAGTAATTTCAGAGATGGTAAAAAAATATGGACCTGACGAAAAGCAACGTATCACTCGCGGTGTCAATCAAACAGCGGCTCTATGGTTCGAAGCCGACGGTTCGGAAGAAGAATTTATTGAATTTTGTAAAGCGAATTATATAACCGATACAACAAAACTCGGCAAATACGCAAAATCTCTCGAAACTCATTCCGAAACCATTTATGGTTATTTCAATAAAATGATGCTTGATTTGAAAGTTCCTATGCAACTTGAAGTTGGTGAATTGACCGATATAGACCGTATGTATGGCGCGCTGAATCCTGCGGCACATATAGCGGACGATTTATATGACGCAAAAATCGCTTTCATTGTTACATTGAACTATCCATTCTATACTTTAGAAGAGAAAATGGAATTGGGTAAACGCTGGACTCGCGAACAATGGGCTTATGTTCGTATAGGCGATATGTTCACATCGCGCGTTCCTGCTAAACTATTGGCAAAAGAAGCTGAAATCGAAACAAATTCCGACCAATATATAGCCGAATACAATATTATGATGGGCAATTTGGTGGACAGCAAAATGAAAACTTTTTTCCCGAAGGATATGGCTTTAATAACTCATTGGAATTTGCGCGATGAGATTAAAGCTCAATATGCGAATAAAACCGACGGGCTTTTCAAGCAAAAGATGATTTTGAAAGTTATGGAGCGAATAATAGACCAATCTATTCCGGAAAATGTAATCTCGAATAATAAATATCAATGGGATCCATACACAAATAAAGTTTTCCAAGGAACCAAAGAAGTCAAATCAACTCCCGAACCAAACACACGTTACGAATGGTTATTGAAGAATTATACAGTGATGACACAGATTGACAAGTTCAGCCCTAACCATCCGTCGTATATACAACGTAAATTTGACGGTGAGATGGAAATTCCAGTTGAAAGAATAGAACAAATGTTCACTGAATTGGTCAGCAGTCCTGTTGCTAAAAAAGTTGCAGACCAAATATCTAAAAACCTCGGCAGAAAATTGGAGCCATTCGATATATGGTACAATGGTTTCAAGGGTGAAATAGACGGCGCGCGCTTTGACAAGATCACAAAAGCAAAATGGAAAACAGCCGCCGATTTCGAAGGTTATCTACCTACTGTTTTAGCTCAATTGAATTGGCAGAAAGAACGTGTTAAATACATAACCGAAAAGATAGCAGTCGATCCAGCACGCGGTGCCGGTCACGCTTCGGGTTCGATGATGAAAGGCGACAAAGCGCACTTACGCACACGTATTGGTGCTGATGGAATGGATTACAAAGGCTTCAATATAGCCGTCCACGAATTTGGTCATAATGTAGAGCAAACAATTACTCTTTACGATATGGATTATTGGTTCTTAATCGGTATTCCTAACACCGCGTTTACCGAAGCCGCCGCATTTTTATTCCAAAGCCGCGACCTGAAATTAATCGGTGTGAAAGACGAAGTTCCGAACGCCAAGGATATGTACGCGCTTGACGTATTTTGGTCTTGCTACGAGATTATGGGCGTATCGTTGGTTGATATTAAGGTTTGGCAATGGATGTACGAAAATCCAAATTCTAACGCTCAAGAAGTGAAAGAAGCCGTAATGCAGATTTCGAAAGACGTTTGGAATAAATATTACGCTCCGGTATTCGGACAAAAAGACCAAACCATTTTGGCGATTTATTCACATATGATAGCATACCCGCTTTACCTTTCGGCTTATCCGCTGGGGCATTTGATTGAATTCCAATTAGAAAATCAAATGGACGGCAAGAAATTCAGCGATGAATTTGACCGTATTTACAAGCAAGGACGTTTGACTCCGGATATTTGGATGGTCGGCGCGGTTGGCTCTCCAGTTTCGGTAAAACCGGTTATTAAAGCCGCTGACGAGGCAATAAGCAAACAAAAATAACGGCACAATACAGATTATTTGTAAACGGACTCCATTTTTGAAAAGTGGAGTCCGTTTTTCAATTGTACTCGTTACCAAGCAGGAGCTTGGGAACAAGATAAAAGCTGTTCTTAACCACGGGTTTCACCAGTGGTTATTGATATTCAGCTACTTCGTAGCTTAAAGATGGATTACCGCTTCCGCGGTAATGACGAAAAAATCCTTTAATCCATTAAATCCTTTGAATCGTGGTTCAGACAAACAAACGGTGGCTATCGCCTCCTTTGCGTCTCTGCGCCTCAGAGTGCCTCTTCCTCTTCAGATTCAAAATTCTTAAAAATTTCCGGATAAAAGGCTTTTTCAAAAAACAAACCGTTAGCCGGAGCCAAAGCAGAATTCAGCTTACGGTCGCAGGATTCTAACGCTGATTTAATCTCATCCAAACTTTTATAATTACGGGCGGCTTCCAACATCGCCCCCGTCAATGAGCGTACCATACCATACAAAAAATGATCCGCTTTTATATGCAAAATATAATGATCCGCGGATACTTTTTCCCAATAGCAAATCTGCACATCGCAAATATTCTTTTTTATCGAAGGATTGACCTTGGAAAAAGTGGTAAAATCCCTTTTTCCCACGAACAATTCCGCCGATTTAAAAAGTATATTTTCGTCCATCGGCAGTGTGCACGTATAAGCGAATTTCCTATGAAATACCGAGGTTTTTCTTATTAGATGATAGCTGTACTCTCTGGCTTCAGCGTCGAAACGAGCGTGGAATTTCCCATCATAATATATCGCTTTTTTTATCCTAACGTCCTGTTGCAACTGTGAGTTTATCGCGCGAACCGCTCTTATTTCTTCTACCCTTGGAGTAAAGTCAATAATCGAAGAGGCTACCATACCCGTAGCGTGAACTCCGGCGTCTGTTCTTCCGGCACCTACTAATCGTACTTCTTTGCCAAAAACTTTTGCAATAGCTTTTTCGACATCTTCCATCACAGTACGTCCATTCGGTTGTATTTGCCAACCGCAAAAATCCGTGCCGTCGTATTCGATTTGTAAAATTAGTGTTGTCATTATGCCGGCTCATCTATATAAATTTTACCAATAGGATATACTCCAAGACGATAATCCCAGTACGGACTCTTTTGGTAGAACCAATTCAAAATACTTTCAGGGTCGGTAAATGTACTATCAGTTTTCCTTTTATTTTCAAATTCGGCTTTTAGCACAGGATCTTTTACCAACATATCACGCGCCATTTTCTCCATTACATAAGATTCAGAATATTCTTTTTGCTCAAAAATCGAATTGAAAAAGCCCCATTGAAGTAAATTATCCGGTGCCGAAGGTTCCAAAAGGTGCATAATAGCATAAGCCCTGCTTTGGCGCATATCTATTAAAACGGAATTTTCGGGATATATTCTTGTTTCATTAATCAGTTCTGTTTTGTATGACACCACATTTCTGCCTTCGTAGGATTTGTTGTTCCAAACCGGGTTACTTAACTTGTAGGATTCAACTTTTACTGAAATCTCGCTCTTTGTTCGCGTATATTTTATTCCGTGCAGGTTCAACTTCTCAATTACGGCAGTCCACTGTGGAGGAATAATATAGTAATTTGGCATTTTTGCAGAATCGCTGACGGTGGATTTATTCCAGTATGGAATTTTGAAAGTTACAGGTTTGTCTTTGTGATATACAAACCAATCACCCCCGCTGAGATCACTTTTCACAACATCATATTCGACACCTAGGAAATTATCAATCACACTGTCTTTTGCTAATGTAAATTTTAATGGATAGAACGAATAGAGCAATTCGCCTTTTTCAATATGATTGACTTGACTTTGGTGTATGCTTTTTAATTTTGATTTGTTTTCCGCAACTATTTTAATTGATTCCACTATCATATCGTAAGCCGAAAGCACTCGCGTTTTGTAATCCTTCAAACAATGTGTTTCGATAAGAAGAGTCGGAATATTGCGTATTGCAAGGTACCCATTCGATAATTTTGGTTGAGCGGCACTGCTGTATAAGCCGCTTCTCGGGTCGTGCCACTCACGGAAACTTACATAAGGGCGCATCAGCCAACCTTTGGCATTCATTGACTTTTCCAATCGAGGTAGGTAAGTGTTTGTTTGCCAATCGGTAATCGCTTTAGGCATATTTCCGTAAGTTTCCAAAGCATAAGATATTTGATATTGGTAATCCGCTCCGTCCGACGAGTGAACATCAATCGCGAAGTCCGGTTCCACAATGTTAAGCATACGCAAAAATGCTTTTATTTCACCTGTCTCCGCTTTTAAAAAGTCTCTATTCAGATTCAAGTTTCTTGCGTTTGTTCGCCAACCGCACTCCTTCGGTTCTCTTTGATTAATTCTGCTGTACTGCCTAAAAAATTCGTGGCCGTCGGTGTTGAGTATTGGAATAAAAAGTATAATCGCGCTGTCGAGTAGTTTATATGCTTCTTTCTTTTCAGCTATATCGCGAAATAGTATCATACCGGCGTCTTTGCCTTCAGGTTCGCCGGCGTGAATACAGCCAATTATAAGTATAATTGATTTGTTCCCTTTTTTAATCTTGGTCAAATCAAATTCACCGCTTTTATTCGCTATTAATAAAGGCAATGGGCGATTTTCCTCCGACAGTCCGAAGGTTTGGTAATGGAAAATTCGATTATTTTTTTTAGCGAGTGATTTGCAATAATTAATTGTGGTATCGTATCGTGGGGTTTCGGTAAAGCCGCTTTTTTCGCAATATGTTAAGTTGCTGTCTTTTGCTAACGTACCTATATTATTTGAATATAGTGCGATAAAGGCAATAGCAATAATGTATTTAATCAGATTTCTCATATAATTATATTCATCTTTTGGTATTAAATAAAAGCAAAAATAAGTTAAAAGTCTAACATATCTTTAATTATATAAAAATTTATTTTTGCTAATATCTACAAATTTAAAAAAAAAGTTGTAATTTTGTACTTATTATAATTGTATGGGCCGATAAACTGCCCATTTTTTTGTAAACAAGTATAAGAAGAACAATGGGTAGACGAAAAATCAAAGAATCGATTGACAAAAAGGCGATAATTGAAGCTTTTTCGGAGATGGCAAAGCACAAAAGTATCGACCGCGATTTATTGCAAGCTGTATTAGAAGAAACACTATCAATGATAGTTCGAAAGAAATATGGTATGGAATCGATATTTGAAATTATTGTTAATATGGAAAAAGGCGATATTGAGATTTATTTGACAAAGCAAGTTGTGGGCGAAGTAGTTGACATTGAAACAGAAATCTCAGTTGAAGAAGCCAATAGATACAGCGAAGAACCTTTGGAAGAAGGCGACGACTTCATAGAAGAAATCACTTTGGATAATATAGCCGATAGTTTTGGCAGACGACTTATATCGTTAGCTTCACAAAATCTTAACCAAAGAATCAGAGAAATCGAAAAAGATAACGTTTATAATGAATATGACTCCAAAGTTGGTGAAATAATAGTTGGTGAGATTCATCAAGTTCGTCGTCACGACATTTTAATTATGCACAACAAAATTGAGATGAGATTACCACGTATCGAGCAAATTCCTAATGAGCCATATAAATACAAAAAAAATCATACTATAAAAGTTTTGTTGAAAGAAGTCGTTAGAACAACCGGCGGAAGTCAGCCTGAAATAATAGTTTCCAGAGCAGACGACAAATTCTTAGCCCGTTTGTTTGAAGTGGAAATTCCTGAAATTTATGATGGCATTATAATCATAAAAGGTATTGCCCGCGACCCCGGTGAACGCTCAAAAGTCGCCGTATCGTCGTTCGATGATAGGATAGACCCGGTAGGTGCTTGTGTTGGTATGAAAGGAATTAGAATTCACTCTATCGTTCGTGAACTAAACAACGAAAATATAGATTTAATTGAATACTCCGAAGATATGTCTGTTTTTATAATGAGAGCATTATCACCGGCTAAAGTTAAAGATATTTCTTTGAATCTCGACGCGAAAATTGCTACAGTTACCGTAACCGAAGATCAAGTATCGTTGGCTATTGGTAAAAATGGTCAAAATGTAAAATTAGCTTCTAAATTAACAGGTTACTCTATAACACTGATTAAAGAAGGCGGCGAAGACATTGAGCTTATTGAGTTTGAAGACGAAATGGGCGACGACATTTTTGACGCGTTAGCTGAATTGGGATACGAAACAGCCCGTGATTTCTTGGACGGCGATATTGAAGAACTCTTGCAAATCGAAGGTATGAGTAAAGAAATGCTTATTGAATTACGTACAATTGTATTGAACGAATTTGATGAAGAAGATGATGCTGAAGTGCTCAAAGCAATCGCTGAACATAAGATTAAAGCTGTTAAGAAAGAGCCTAAAGCTATTACTAAAGACGTTGAACAGATTATAGATGAATCGAAACCAGAAGAAAATAAAGAAATTTTAGATATTGCAAATATTTAGTTTTGTGCTAAAAATATTAGTTGGATATGACAGTTATTAAAAAAGAAAGATTATTTAGAATTGCTTCCGAAATCAATATCGGGAAAGATGCTATCGTGGCTTTTTTGAAATCAAAGGGATTTGTGATCGAAAATAAGCCTACGCAAATGCTTACTGAAGATATGGTAAGCGCCGTTTATGATAAATTTAAACGCGAATTACGTGCCGTGGAAGTTCAACGTGAGAAAATCGATAAAGTGAACGAAACTAGAAAGGTTTTCAAAAAACCCGATTCAGACGATGAAGACGGTGCGCATCATTATGATAAATCTGCGCATATTGCGGCTAAGCCAACAACTCCGTCAGTTGAACCGAAAGTTAAACCCGTTGAAACACCACCGGTATTTCATCTTGAAAAAATAGCACCCCCAACTAAAGAAGAGCCAAAACCAAAAGAAACATTAGTTCCAAAAATAGAATCTCCGCAAGCTGTTGCTAAATTATCCGAAACTACAAAAGTTGCAAACGTTGGCGATGTAATAGATTTGAATCTATTCAAAAACCAACCGAAGCCAACATTTAAAGACGCGAAACCAAAAGAAACAGCGGATAAAAATGTTAAGCATACGGAAAAGAAAAAGGAAGCACCTAAGCAACCAAAACCGGAACATAAAAAAGCTGATAAAGAAATAGAAAAACCTAAAGACAATACTCAACCGAAAATTGATAAAAAACCTAAGGTCAAAGATATACCTGCTGATAAAATAGTAGAAAAACCTGTTCACAAAGCTGAAAGCCACAAAGCGGAAGGTACTAAAGCTGAAAAGCACCCTAAACCGGATCAAGAACAGAAAGACACCAAAAAAGAAATTGTAAAAGAACCGAATGCAGCACAGGTAGCGGAACCGGTCCAAGAGATAAAAAAGGATGTTCCTGATGCACCTGAATTTGTTGATACTTACGAATCGGATAAACAATCTCGTCAGTTGAAGGGATTGACTGTCTTAGGTAAAATTGATATCAGCAAAAAACCTGTTAAAAAAGCGGAGCCTGAAAAACCGCGCGAGCGTCAAAGAGACCCGAATAAAGCACCACGCGATGGAGATAGACCACCACGCGATCCGAACAGACCACCAAGGGATAACGATAGACCACGCGATCCGAACAGACCACCAAGGGATAACGATAGACCACGCGATCCGAACAGACCACCAAGGGATAACGATAGACCACGCGATCCGAACAGACCGCCAAGGGATCCGAATAGACCACCGCGCGATCCGAACAGACCACCAAGGGATAATGATAGACCACGCGATCCGAACAGACCACCAAGGGACCCGAATAGGCCTATTCGCGATGCTGTTAAACCTGGTGAAGCATCAACCGATGGTAGATTCGACAGAAAAGATCGTAAACCTAGGATTTACAGAGAAATTGATATTACTGATGCTCCAAAAGTTTCACCAGTATCTTCTGATAGATATCCGAAAGCTGGCGAAAAACCGGAATTACCAAGTGATAAAAAATATAAGCCAAAGATAAAATCGAAGGCTGTTGATATAGATGAAGAGACAAAGAAAAATGCTCTCAAAGATAAAGATAAAAAGCGCAAGAAAAAGAAAAAATCGATACGTGAGCTTATCACGAAGGAAGATGTTGACCGCGCAGTAAGAGAGACAATGCTTGATATGGATACTTCATTCTCAACCGGTAATCGCACTAAATTACGTCAAAAACGTAAAGAAGAAAAGGGCGAAAAAATCCAAAGAGAATTTGAAGAATCGCAAAAAGAAGAAGCAATCTTGAAATTGACGGAATTCGTTACAACCAGTGATTTAGCAGGTTTAATGAGCATCACGCCGAGCGAAATCATATTGAAATGTATGGAACTCGGATTGATGGTTTCTATTAACCAGCGCCTCGATAAAGATACTTTAGTCCTAATCGCTGATGACTACGGTTTTGAAATTGAATTCGTTGATGAAAAGCAATTACAATTTATTGAAGTTGATGAAGATGATGATGAAGATTTACAACCAAGACCACCGATTGTTACAATTATGGGTCACGTTGACCACGGTAAAACTTCACTTTTGGACCATATCCGCAAAGCAAATGTTGTTGCCGGTGAAGCAGGCGGTATTACACAGCACATCGGTGCTTATACCGTTAAAACTGCCGCAGGCAAAGCGATTACATTTTTAGATACTCCCGGTCACGAAGCATTTACAGCTATGCGTGCTCGTGGTGCTCAAGCAACAGACTTGGTAGTATTGGTTGTAGCCGCCGACGATAGTGTGATGCCTCAAACAATCGAAGCTATAAGCCATTCCAAAGCGGCGAATGTTCCGATAGTTGTGGCAATAAATAAAATTGATAAAGCCGATGCCAATCCGGATAGGATTAGACAACAATTAACCGATCACGGTATATTGGTCGAAGAATGGGGCGGAAAATACCAATGCGCCGAAATTTCAGCCAAAAAAGGTATCAACATCGAAGGTTTACTTGAGAAAATCCTTATCGAATCTGAAATGTTAGACCTGAAAGCCAATCCTGATAGATTAGCTCGCGGTGTTGTAATCGAATCACAAATGAGCAAAGGTTTCGGACCTGTTTCAACAGTTATCGTACAAAAAGGTACGTTAAAAGTTGGTGACGCGTTTGTTTCGGGTGTATTCTCCGGTAGAGTACGAGCTATGCTCGACGACAAAGGTGTGAAAATCGAAACTGCAGGACCGTCGCAACCAGTCTTGGTAATTGGCTACGACGGCTTACCTGAAGCAGGCGATGGATTTATGGCAATGAAAGACGATGCCGACGTTAGAAAAATCGCTAACGAACGCAAGCAATTGAAACGTGAACAAGAATTTAGACAAGTTCATCATATTACTTTGGATGAAATCTCCGCTCAAATTCAAATCGGCGGCGTGAAAGACCTTAATTTGGTCATCAAAGCCGACGTGGCAGGTTCATTGGAAGCATTGAGCGATTCATTGCAAAAACTTTCAACCGAAGAAGTAAGAGTGAACATTTTACACAAGGGTGTGGGACCTATCAGCGAAACTGACGTTATGTTAGCGGCCGCTTCGCAAGCTGTTGTGATTGCATTCAATATCAATCCAACAACAAACGCTCGCCGTGCCGCGGAAAAAGAATTTGTTGATATTCGCCGTTATGATATTATTTATGACTGTATCAATGAAGTTCAATTGGCTCTCGAAGGACTTTTAGCTCCTGAGTTAGTTGAGAAAATAACCGGCACAGTAGAAGTTCGTCAAACATTCAAAATCAGCCGCACGGGTACAATCGCGGGTTGTATGGTCTTAACAGGTAAGATTATGCGTAACGATAAAGTACGTCTAATGCGCGACGGATTCAAAGTATATGAAGGTACTATCAACTCATTGAAACGTGAAAAAGACGATGCAAGAGAAGTATTAACTAACTACGAATGCGGTATTATGCTAAACAATTTCAACGACTTGAAACCGGGTGACATTGTAGAAGCCTATACATTAGTTGAAAAGAAAAGATATCTAAATTAGAAGTATATTCTATAGATGATAAAAATACAAACGTCCGGCAAAATTAAATCTGCCGGACGTTTTTTTATATGACCATCGATAAAGTTTTAGAACAGACAAAGGCGTCTATTCTACTCTGTTTATCAATGAAATAGTAGAACATACGCCTTCTAATGTTTACGGGAATTGGAGCCTCGTTATAATATAATACCTAAAGTATCCATCCTCGAAAGATTGCCTTTCACTTTGACGGTGATAATCATAAGTACTTCGCCGGGTTGGCTGGCGTGAAGCAATTTGTCAACGTTGACATTGATTTTGGTTATCAATTCATCGTCTTCCATCAGGCATATCATAGGATTTTGTGCGTCTGTCTGTACCCATTCCGCTGGAATTTCTTGAGGTACATTCGGATAGCGCAGAGCGTCTAATACGGTTTTCAATTTATTATCTATATCGCCAAAAGCGGAAATTGGTCTATCTGGTTTTAAAATCAAAAAGTCCAATTCGCAGAACATCCCTTTTGATTTGCATATCAAATTTGCAAAATAGTGCCCATCTACTTGCTTGATGCTTGGCTCTTTACGTTGGTGATCTCTTGGAAATGCTATCCATTCTTTTTCTTCAGCAAGTGGTGGATAGTTCCATAAATTCTTTAATTGCTCGTGGAATATCTCGCGAATGCGATGCTTTTCTCGAGCATCGCCATTGGATTTGAGTTTCCCCTGATATACTAATTTGAATTCCATATTATTTCCTATTTAAAAATACATTTTTTTTGTCAATCAAAGATGATTGACCCACTGATATGTCAATGACTTGGTGGGATAAGCATCCTTCTTGTCATTCTAAAATTACGTTTTGAGACAAGTGCATCTATTTTATTCTACTATCACTTTCTTAGTTGCTTTAAATCGTCCGGCTTTCATTTCGATGAAGTAAACTCCTGACGTTAGTAATTTTGTCGAAATACCAAGTTTATGAGTACCCGATTTTTGAGTTTCATTTATCGGAGTAAGTACAATCGCACCTGAAATATCGTATATTGTTATTATTACTTCA
>JBBRAO010000008.1:0-81573 GCA_038206725.1 Kapaibacterium sp. (SeqCode) | reverse complement strand
ATAATTGATCATTTGACAAAAACAGATAATGCTGAAGGGTGTAGAATGATTTCTGTAAATTTTGCTAACGATTCGACATTGCTTGTTTTTTATAACGGACCGAGCCTTGATGAGAAAGCTAATTTTGTTCATTATTGCAATATTTGGAAAAGGAAAAACGATAAATGGGTGCTTTTCGACAAAGAGCTAAAGGATGCTTATCCTGACGTATCCTCAACTCTATCAAAAGGTAACTTCCCGTTAAATGGTAGTGTGAATCGTTTGCGTTTCGACAAAGACAAGGTTTATTATATTGACGTTACGTTGGATGAGAAAAAATTACTTCAATTCGGTAAAAAGTTTAGCGTTGTTAAGGACGAGATGAACAGGCACTTCGCTGAAGATAAGCTATATCATCAATTGCTAATTTATAAGTGCAGGTTTTAATCTATGAAATATAAGTATCTGATTTTAATATCATTGATTTTTATAATACTATCTTGTAATGCAAAAGATGAACTTAAAGTTAAAAATATAGCCGGTAAGGAAATTGATATTTTAGAAACAAAAAAACCAAAAATTATTGTAATATCGTGTGGCGAGGTTTGCCACGATTGTGTGAAGAATTTGGATGAATATATAGCTGAAAATTACAAGCTGGACAATTTTGCTTACTCCGTTTTGTATAAAGATCCGGGGACTATAATGGCGCGGAGATGGACTAAAGAAACTTATCTAAATGATTATGCGCCTAATATGCAAAATATTTATTTTTGTGCGGAAAGTCCAAAAACCCAAGAAATTCTTAATATACCCGATGATCTATTTAAACAATTAACGCCCTATATAGTTTATATTGGCACCGATAACAAACCTATTTATAAATCATTTGAAGTGATTTTCAACAGGGACGGCTCTGTTAAAAAATCATTTAAAATCAAATAAAGATTCTATAATCAGGTCTAATTTATAACGCATAATGGAGAAGTTAATGAAATCACTTAAATTCAAATTATTAGCGCCACTAATAGTAATAGTTTTTCTTTTTGTTCTATTAATTATTTATGTATCAGGCAATTACTCAAAACCTATCAATATCGGTTCCGATAAAAACCTTAAGAGTAATCTTCTTTTCAATCCTTTCAGCGGGTGGGTTAAACTCACAAAGAAGGGCGGCGGTCCGAATGGATTTAGATACGAGTATATTAAAGAAACACCAACATATTGCAATATTCGGTACCAATATTCGGGATATGCCAGGGTGGCTACCCTGAATAAGCATTATTCAAATAAGTTATTATACCCTTATGATAATTTGGTTAAAGCCGTTCATCAAGCTAATAAGCAAATTTCCTTGGGTAAACTTTCCGGATTTCAAATTATGCCAACTACACATATTCGCGTTAAATGGAGGGCATCATCCAATGATACTCTTTATGGAGATTGCGAAATTTTAGCTTGGTAAAAAGAACGTAAGCATTTTTCTTGTGATGATAATAAAATTTATTATCACAAGGCGCAATTGTTGTGTCTTATTTAGCATTGTTTTTTTTTATCAATTAACTTCATATATGAAAGCAAAATTATTGTTTTTAATGCCATTCTTTTTTATTATTTTATCCTGTAATTTGCAGGATGAAATAATCGTTCGCGATTATCGAGATAATCAATTTAATTTATTGGAGAGCAAACGAGAAAAGATTATAATCGTAACAAGTTTTATGGTATGCCACAGTTGTATTATAGATTTGAATGATTTTATTGATAGTTTATATAATTTATCTGATTACGATTATTATATTCTTGCAGAAGATATGAAAAATATTCCCGGCAGAAGAATCATTTACGAAACATATAAAAATGATTATACCCCTAAAGTTAATAACATTCTTTTTGCCGGTGAGGATGCATTTATTCGAAAGAGACTCAATATTCCGGGAAAGTTATTCAAACAGCCTACACCTTATATAATACATATAGATAAAAATCAAAAACCGACATATTTTTCCAGTGATTCGATTTTTGATTCTAGAGGTAGTGTCAATTCTTCTTTTAGATTAAAATAATGAATTAACGCTTTTCCATAATTGTTTTGTAATTTTGAATCTTTAATTCTGACAATTTAATGACAACATCAATAAAACGAAAACCGGATTGGATGAAAAGTCCGTTGCCATCAGGCGACAAGTACATTCAAGTTCGTGAAATAATCAACGAGAACAAACTTCATACTATCTGCACCAGCGGAAAATGCCCAAACAAAGGCGAATGTTGGAACGCAGGAACGGCAACATTTATGATCTTGGGCGATATCTGTACTCGCTCTTGTAAGTTTTGCGCTACAAAAACGGGAAAACCTTTACCAATTGATTTAGACGAACCCTCTCGTATAGCAAAGTCTGTCGAGAATCTTCATATTAAGCACTGTGTGCTTACTTCAGTTGATAGGGACGATTTGGACGATGGAGGTGCTGAAATATGGGCGCAGACAATCAGGGCTATCAAAAATAGAACACCATCGGTAACGATTGAAGCGTTGATTCCGGATTTCAATGGTAATGAAGCTGACATTGCTACAGTATTGAAAGCAGGTGCCGAAATAGTTTCACATAATTTAGAAACTGTTCGCCGATTGACTGCATCAACCCGAAGCAAAGCAAAATACGAACTCAGTTTGAAAGTACTCGAGCAAATAGCCATATCCGGTACTCGTGCTAAATCAGGTATTATGCTTGGTATTGGTGAAACCAGAGAAGAAATTCTAGAAGTAATGGACGATTTACGGCGAATTGGGGTAGAAGTACTGACTTTAGGACAGTACCTTCAACCTTCGATATACCATCTTCCTTTAGAAGAATTTATAACACCTGAAGTATTCAAAGAATATGAAACAATTGGTTTAAGCAAAGGATTCAAGTTTGTGGAAAGCGGTCCATTGGTTCGCTCTTCATATCACGCCGAAAAGCATATAAAATAATCAATTTAATTTGATTTTTTTACAGCAACTACGTTCTATATTCAATCCATTTATGAAATAAGATTGAAAATAAACACTATCGCAGGATTTGGCAAGTTCCGTTTTGATATATTCAGCGGTCGAGTTAAGTGCGATAAGGTTATGACAATTTCTTCAACGCTTAGCGGATATGAGATATATCCGTCAGCACAGTGCTCAGCAACAAATATTATATCATTTTTATGGTACATTATTGTAAAAATAAGATAATAACCTCACAAAGATGAAGAAGAAAAAAGTTAAATTTTAATTAATTTTCCGGTTTTCCTACCAGCTAACGATGCGAAAACCCCGACAATACAAAGCAAAGTAAATACTATAAATACAATTTGGGTACTATTTACGAATAAACCGATATTACTATGACTGATTTTAGCTTCACCAATGAATGCGTGAATGGAAAGCGCCGCAATCCCCATACTGAACATTTGACCGATTGTTCGCATAGTGGAAACAGTAGCTGATGCTATTCCTAAGTAGGTGTTATCTACCGAGCTCATAATAGCATTAGTGTTAGGAGAAGAGAAAATTCCAAAACCTATTCCGACTATAATCAAACAAAATATTATATATAATATTGGGGTAGCGGGACTTAAAAAGATGAGAAATGCCAAGCCTATTACAATAACGCTCATACCTATAGATGAAAGTATTCTGGGATCGTATTTATCGGACAATCTTCCTGAGACTGATGCAAATAGAGCCATAACAATAGGTTGTGTTATTAATATCATCCCGGCTGAGCGAGGCGAGAAGCCTTTGGTATATTGTAAAAATAGACTTAACAGAAATGAAATTGCAAACGTTGCCGCGTAATTAATCATTGCCGCTAAATTAGAAAAAGCAAATGTAGGATTATTACGGAATAAATGGATATTTACAACGGGAAATTTAACTTTCAATTCCGTTTTTATAAAGAAAACAAAACATATCGCGCCGAATGCTGTTATGACCACAGCGTTTAAATCAGGCAATTTTGAAAAGCCGTATATTAAGCCGGTTATAGAAAATCCGTAGATGATAGAACCTTTTAAATCAAAACCCTCTTTGAAATCAGACTTCCATTCTCGTTTTACAAATACAAACATAAGTATTGCTGTCATTAGAGCAACTAATACCATTAAATAAAATATACTTCGCCAACCGACAGCTTGGGTCAAATAACCACCTAAAAGCGGAGCAATTGATAAACCTAAATAGACAGCGGTAACATTGATACCTATAATTCGTCCGCGCTTTTGCGTAGGGAATGCGGAGGTTACAATCGCCATAGTAGTGCCGAATACCATCGCGCTACCGATTCCTTGAAGAACACGAGATGCTATAAGAGTAGAGCCGGAAAAGGAAACTGCACAGAAAAAAGAAGCAATAGCGACAATTAGATTTCCGATTATAAATATCTTCTTGCGTCCATATATATCGGCGATTTTGCCAAAGGGTACAAGAGCTATTGCGGAAGCAAGCAAGAATGCCATCGCTATCCAACTTAATGAGACCGCGTTCAAGTTGAATTCACTGCTGATTTTTGGTAAAGCTATATTGACAGCCGCTCCCATCATAGGATTAAAAAATGATGCTACAACGCTAATGATTAGTAGGACTTGACTGTTTACTTTATTATTTTTAGATTCCATATTTTTTCAAATTATTCCTATTGTTTTGCTTTAAGAGCTGTAAGCGGTTTTTTCTTTAGCATTCCACCTTTCGTATCCTTTATGCTATTCATTATGATAAATGCCTCGGGATCAATCTTTTCAATTACTGTTTTTAATTTTGATAATTCAATTCTTGTTATAACAGTAAAGACTATATCAATATCTTTTAAAATTTGACCTTTAGCCGCATATCCATTTTTACCTGAATAAATAGTACAGCCACGACGCATAACTCTAATAATCGCTAACCTGATTTCCTCGCTTTTTTCTGAAATGATGGTAACACCAATATTTTCTTCTATACCGTCAATTACAAAGTCAACGGTTTTGGAAGCTACTATATAAGTTAGAATGGCGTATAAAGCTATTTCTATTGATAAAAAATATGCACCAGCCGAAAAAATGAATATATTAAAAATCAATATTACGTTACCAACGGTTAAAGATGATTTACTATTAATATAGATAGCAAAAACTTCAGTGCCGTCAATTACTGCACCACCTCGAATACATAAGCCTATACCAAGACCGAGGAAAAAACCGCCGAATGTTGCAATCAATAAGCTATCTTTTGTAACGATTGGGTAGGGTACGAAATAAATCACAAAAGCAAGCAACAGAATAGCAGCAATACTGCGGTAGGCTAAGCTTTTACTAATATTGAAATAACCAAGAATCAGGAATGGTATATTGATTAAAACAACAAGGAATGCCACCTGGAATCCGGTAATGTCATTTAAAATTAGTGATATACCGGTAACACCCCCATCTATGAAGGAATTTGGTATTAAAAAACCTTTCAGACCAAAACCGGCTGAAAACACTCCTAAAAGGATAAAAATCCAATTGTTAATAATGTTTTTCAACGATACATATTTATCGGAAACTTCTTTATCATATTGTAAGATGGATTTATTGGAAACTTTTGAATATTGTTTCCGAACAGATTTCACAATTATATATTGGAACAAAGGATTCATAGGTAACCAAAATTCTGATAAAACTTTATTTAATCCAAACGAAAATATCAAATTATTATTATTTTTTGTGAAACTTTTTCACTTCTCTAACAAAAGCTTTTCCAATGCTATCGGTCATAGGATTGCCTTTTTCTAATCTTTCGGGATGCCATTGAACAGCTAATAAATATGATTTGCCTTTTGGTTTTCTCCACTCAATTGCTTCAATTACACCATCGTCAGCAACGGCAGAAATCTTCAGTTTTTTGGAAATGTATTCAACTGATTGATGATGATTGGTGTTGACTATTCCATTTGTTATACCGCTTATCTTATGAAGGAAGGAGTTTTGCAATACATAAATCAAATGTTCCGTATTCATATTATTAGTATCTTGATGAATATGCGAGTTGAGTATTAGAGGAATGTCGCGGATAAGTGTACCACCCATCGCAACATTAAAAATTTGTTCTCCTCGGCAAATAGCTAAAATTGGAACTTTCCTTTTTAACGTTTTTCTGATTGCTAGAAATTCTAAAGTATCTCGTTTCAAATCCACCGAACAAAGAGCAGTATCTTGAATTTCACCATACCTCCCCGGGAAAACATCAGGTCCACCGCTCAGAACTAATCCGTCGCATTTATCTAAAATGATATTTACCGAATCTTTATCAAGTGTATATAAATCATAAACAATAGCTTCCGGATAAATATCATTTATCCATTTTTTATATTGCTCGGATGAGGGACTTCCGCTCGCTTTACTGATTGCTATAATAACGTCATTTTCTTTTTGAGTACAGGAACTCAAAATTATTGCCACCAAAATTAACCAAATATATTTTCTCATTTACTATCTCGCTTTAAAACACTATTTATAATTGATTTAAAATATGGAAAACCGTTAGTGATTTTCAATCGTATAGGGTAAACGACGCACAACATCTTATTTTCATTGAATATATCGGCAAATTGCGCAAGTTTGGTGGCATCTTTTTCAGTAGTAACTAAAGTTTTACATTCCAATGCTAAAGCTGATTTGATAATTTCTTTGATATCTTTAGCATTAAATGTATGGTGATCGCCAAAATTTCGAGAACCAACTACATCCCAGCGATTACGTTTAAGAAGTGACAAAAACCTTTTCGGTTTAGCAATTCCTGAAAAAGCATAGACACTTTTTTTAATAGAACCCAATTGGCGTGGATTAAAATATCTTTTCGTAATTAAATCTATTGGTTTGCCTTCAAAAACATCAACAGCTATTTCTATAGTACCCTTGCTAATTAAATCAGAAAATTCCTTCGAGGGATAAGTGTCAGTAGTATAACATATCACATCGGCTCTTCCGGCAGAAGACAGAGGTTCACGAAGTCTGCCTTTTGGTAAAAGTTCCGGTTTTAGAATTGTATCTTTGTCAACCAATAAAATATCAAGGTCTCTATAAAGTTTACGGTGCTGAAAGCCATCGTCAACAATAATCACATCGGGTTTGAACATCTCCTCGGCAATTTGTGCGGCTTTATACTTTCTTTCGTTCACTACAACAGGAACGCCCAAACTCTCAGCTAAAAGAAACATCTCATCACCTGCTGTGCGGGCGTCAACGAGAATTTTCTCACCGTCGCAGACTATAACAGTGCCTTTGCTTTTACGTTTATAACCTAACCCTATTATGGCAGGTTTAACATTATTACTCAATAAAAGCCAAGTAAGCATCTGAACAAATGGAGTTTTTCCTGTACCACCAACATTCAAATTACCGATACATATAACAGGAGTATTTAATTTTACAAGCGAGTCTGGATTTTTATCGAAGTTATTATTTCTCCGCGTGACAATTACGCCGTAAATATATGATAATACATTTTTATACATAGCATTCTTCTTATTAATTTATGTTATTTAATTTATTTTCGCATTGAATAATCTTTACGCCAATCATTTCTCGAGTTGAATTAACATCTATATATTCAGGTTCCGAGAACTCGAGTATTATTTTCGAAAAGGGAAGAGGGAATTCAAAGCGATCCCACGATTTTTTAAAGGTATATTTAGAAATAATTTTTACTTTACATAGAACGATAGGGGAGCCCGATAATTGTGCCGCAATTACCGCCCCGGCTTTCAGTTTTCCACGAGGTCCGCGAGGACCATCCGGAGTTATCAACGCAAATCCCGAAACTGCATATTCGACAAGTGTTTCCAATGCGGCTTTACCACCGGTTGATGAAGAGCCGCGAGCTAAATCATAGTCCCACTTTTTCAAAATAGCCGCTAAAACCTCACCGTCTTTGCTTTGTGAAATTAGTGCCGATGGTTTTTTATCGGCAAAGAATTTCCATACAGGTATCATATACCCGTGCCAAAACGCAATTACAGCAGGAGATTTCGGTGCTGTCCCTTCAACAGTAATCCGCCAGGTTTTACTTATTTGTATTATTAACCATATTCCAAAATTTGTAAGCATATTTATTGAATTTAGTAAAAAAATAAACCGCAGGCACAAACCTGCGGTTTTTTTCAAATAAAATCTCGATACTGTTATAAGTATTTAAGATATTATCTTGTAGCTCTCATCGTAGGTTTTGCAGGATTTTTAACTATTTCAAATAATTCAACTTCAAAAATCAAGCATTGGTTTGGAGCAATAGGGCCCATTCCGTTAGCGCCATAACCTAATTCAGGAGAAATAAAGAATCTGTATTTACTTCCAACTTTCATAAGTGGAATACCTTCAGTCCAACCAGGAATAACACTTTGTAAAGGTATGTCAACAGGTTGACCGCGTTTTACAGAACTATCGAATACTTCGCCGTTCAAAAATGTACCGTGGTAGTGAACTTTTACAACATCGGAAGCAACAGGACGAGGTCCATTTCCTTCTTTCAAAATTGTGTATTGCAAGCCACTTTCTGTAGTTACTACACCAGGTTTCTTTTTGTTTTCAGCTAAGAATTTTTTAGCATCAGCCAAGTTTTTAATACCTATTTTGGCTTTTTGAGATTCCATAAAGCGTCTCATAACTGAACCAATTTGTTCTTCAGTTAAAGCAGGTTTTTTACCTTTAGCATCTTTGATACCTTTTTCGAATACTGCAACATTGAAGCTGTCAATATCGGTATCGAGGAAGTTAGCTGTTTGAACACCCATACAGTAAGATAATGAATCTGTTAGAGTTTTAATTGTTGTAGATCCTTTTTTGTCATTGTCGCCGCAAGCTGTAAGAATTAATGCAGTAAGAGCGAGAACAACTAGCAATTTTGCTGTTTTCATAATATATCCCTTAATTAGAAATTATTTAGTTTTTTTCGGTTTGGCTTTTTCTGGAGCAACTTCTTTAGGAGGAGCTGTTTCAGCTGGATTAGTAGCTTCAGGTGAAGTGGTTTCCGGAGCAGCAGGTGTGATACCTAATAATTCAACTTCAAAAACTAAAACTTCATTAGGGCCGATTGTAGGAGCAGCTCCACGATCGTCATAAGCTAATACAGAAGGAATAAAGAAGCGATATTTTGCACCAACTGTCATCAATTGAACGCCTTCTGTCCAACCTGGAATAACGCGATTTAATGGGAATTCAATAGGTTCGCCGCGTTGGATTGAGCTGTCAAAGATTTTTCCATCAATTAGTGTTCCTTGGTAATGAACTTTCACTGTTTCAGTAGCTAAAGGATGAGGTCCTGTACCTTCTTTTATTACTTCGTATTGTAAACCACTTGGAGTTACTTTAATACCTTTTTTAGTTTTATTTTCAGCCAAAAACTTTGCACCTTTTTCAGTGTTGGCTTTTCCGGCAAGTTGGTTTTTTGCTTCTTGATAGCCAGTGATTAATTTTTGGATATCTGTACCCTGTAATAAATCTTTGCCTGTGCCGAAATCATTAGCACCGCGTTTTAATAATTCGTAATTCAAATCTTTAATATCTGTTCCCATAAATTGGGCTAATTGCATTCCTAAAACGTAGGAAACAGAGTCAACGGTTGACTTGAAGATAGGTTTATCTTCGGCTTTAGTATTCATAATACCTATGGTTATTGTGATTAGAACGATTAATGCAAATTTCGTCAATTTCATTATGCACCTTATACTGTAGTAAAATATTAATTTATTAAAAAGCAAAAATACAAAACTTTTATCAAATATTATGAGTTTTTAAATATTTTTATTAATGAATTTTAATATTTAAATGCTCAAATACCAAATAGATTATAAATTTGTAAATGCTTGTTTCCCTTGACGATTATCTATATAAATTGTTTTTTATATTTCTGTTATTATTACTAATAAAGTTGGGCTTAATTTAAAAACCAATTATCAAAATATCCGGAAAATTATTCTATATCTAATTTATATCCAACACCTCGAATATTAAGGATATACTTTCCTGCTATACCTAATTTATCTCGAAGATTTCTTATATGTACGTCAACGGTTCTATCAGTAACGCCCTTATCGTAGCTTCCTAAATGCTCTAAAATTGACTCTCTCGAAAAAACACTTCCTCTTTGTTTAGCAAGCAAACTTAGCATTTTAAATTCAGTTGTGGTCAGATCGACTTTGGTATTATTTACAAATACTATATACCGACTAAAGTCAATTTCTAATGTATTGTCGAAGGAGAAGTTTCCGGCCGGATGAGATTTAGTTCCTCGTCTTAAAATCACCTTTACTCTTGCAACTAATTCACGAGGTGAAAAAGGTTTGGTGATATAATCATCAGCGCCAATTTCCAAACCGAGTACTTTATCCGATTCGTGACTTCTTGCCGTTAGCATAATAACAGGGATTTTTGCTGTTTTCTCGTCTTTCTTAACGATATTGCAAATCTCAAAACCATCGGAATCCGGCAACATTAAATCGAGAATAATCAAATCCGGTAGCGATGTACGTAAAGATTTAAAAAGTTCCTTACCATTTGCAAAACTTTTTACACGATAACCTGACCTCTCCAAATGCAAGGACACTAAGTCAACGATATCGGGTTCATCGTCAACTACAGCAATTGTAGCGGCAAAATTGTTGACTTGATCTTCCGTTTCTTGCTTGAAATCTTTATTCATCATCATACATCTCTGTTAATTAATTATTTAGAGTTTCTTTTTATCCAATCTTTAAGATCGGTTATAAATTCTACATCCACAAACCCTTGTTTTTCATAATCCGCCGGTGTACTCATTCCTTGACCCGACATAAATAAATGATTTAGACCCGGGTATAGTTTAAATTCTGCGTTCTTTTTACCCTTCAAAGTTTCGTTCCATACTTGGTAATCTTTCATTGTGATTTGATAATCCCGAGCACCCTGAAGTATTAACATAGGTTTAGTAATTGCTTTTGCACCTTTGATATAATCATAATTCTGAAGGTCAATCCAATAGTATGGATAGGTGTTAAACAAAACTGAATCTTTAGGAGAATTAATGGTCAAATTTTTGGAATATGTGTATTTAACTTGTTTGTTTATTTGTTCGATTGTAGCTTTTTCATTACTATCTATGCCACCATCACACGAAAAAATATACTCATATTGTGAAGGAATTATATCGGCAAAACTTCTCAAAGAACCTGCCATAGAGATGTATCCAGCCGCTGTTGGAGTCTTTTCAGCGATTCTCGGTAATAACATTCCACCTAAGCTATGTCCAATAAAGAATATGTTTTTAGAATTAATTTTTGGATTCTTGGCTAATAGCTTTAATGCCTCAACCGCATCGTAAATGGTTTCCTCGTTGACAGTAATTAAGCTGTCTGTTGCAATCTTGGCACCGTATTGGTTTGTACGTTTGTTGTAACGTAAAACTGCAATACCGTTTGATGCTAAAGCGTGAGCGATGTCGCGAAATACTTTGTTCGGTCCTAATGTTTCATCCATATCGTTGGGACCGGAACCGTGAACTAAAATAACAGCCGGAAAAGAACCCTTACCATTAGGTATAGTAAGTTTCCCATCTAATATAAACCCCTCTGTACCAAATTTTACATCTGTTTCAGTAAATTTAGCTTTATCTGAATAGCTTGGTTCGTTAAATGTATAATCCTTTTTATGTTCTGAAACAAAAAAACCGGCAATTAAATCAGATCCATTGTTGAAATAAATCTTCGCATCCAAACCGATTCTTTCAAGTTGAAGCTGTTTGATGACTTCAATTGCTTTTCCTTGGGGTGTAACTTTTGAAGCATACATTGTATCAATTTTACCCGCCTGCATTTTAATCATTCCCCAAATCTTTTCCAATTGGGCGGTAGGCATTTTATTATTAAATTCACTGTCGCAAAGTGCAGATGCTTCTGCAAATTTTGCTTCTTCGAGCAATTGAATAAACTTATCTGCTGTAATAGCATATTTCATTAAATCTTCGGCTTTTGCGAAAGATGTTACTAATATTGATAATAGAATTAGAACCATAAACTTTTTAATTATAAAATTTCCTAAAATTGAACGAAACCTATTTTTTTATAGACTTTACTTAGTGTTTTTCTTGCTCTAAGGCGAGCTTTTTGCGCACCTTCATTTAAAACTCTTTCAAGATATTCCTTATCGGAACGCACCGCGTTGTATTTTTCGCGTATAGGGCGGATGTAATCGGCAACAGCATTTGCAACCGTCATTTTAAAATCGCCGTAACCTTTGCCTTTGAACTCTTCTTCAATTTGCTCGAAACTTTTACCGGAGGTTATATGATACAAACTCATCAAATTTGCTACTCCCGGTTTTGAATCACTTTTTTTAATTTCATTATCTGAATCTGTAACCGCGCGTTTTATTTTATTTATTATTACATTATCTTCATCGGTTATAAAAATGGTAGAATTTGTATTTTCATCCGATTTTGACATTTTCTTTTCCGGGTCCTGCAAACTCATTATTCTCGCACCTGCTTTAGGTATAAATGGGTCGGGTAATACAAAAGTCGGTGAGTACTGATTATTAAAACGTGCTGCAATATCGCGAGTTAATTCAAGATGCTGTTTTTGATCATCACCAACGGGAACCAAATCGGCTTGATAAATCAATATGTCTGCCGCTTGCAAAACAGGATAGGTAAACAATCCGGTATTTATATTTTCACTATTCTTTTGAGATTTATCTTTAAATTGTGTCATCAATGATAAACGCGAAAGTGGTGTATAGCAATTCAAAACCCACGCTAATTGTGAATGTTCAGGAACGTGCGATTGGATAAATAAGGCGGATTTTTCGGGATCTATTCCGCACGCTATGAGTATAGCCGCCATATCGAGAGTGGCTTTACGTAAATCTGCAGGCACCTGTTTTGTAGTAATAGCGTGTAAATCAACTACTGTAAAATAACAATCATATTCCTCTTGCAAAGTAACCCAATTTCGTATAGCACCAAATAAATTACCTAAATGCAGACCGCCTGTTGGCTGAATTCCACTTAAAATTACTTTTTTTTGTTCTTCGTTCATTATTTTTCTTTTTGTATTTATTATTATTCAAAATTAACATTTTTTAAAACAATCTCGTTATGAAGTAGTTGAAGAATTGATATTGAAGTTTCTGTTGGGACGATAATTTTGATGCTGTTTTTATTGATATAGTGCTTAATAGCTTTTATATTGTGAGAATCGAACAATGCAAAAAGATTTGAAATGATGTCATTATTCTCACCCATTTTCTCACCAACAATTGTTAACGCTGTTACAGAATCGGTAATCGAAAGCTCACCGAAACGTTCTAATAATTCTACCAGTTCGTTTACAAAAAGATTTTTTTGCAGGGTAATTGTAAAATTATTTTTTGTGTATAATAATGCTTCAACTTTGATATTGTAATCGGCTATAATTTTGTATGTTAATGATAA
Organism: Kapaibacterium sp. (SeqCode); assembly: GCA_038206725.1. Classification (GTDB taxonomy): domain Bacteria; phylum Bacteroidota; class Ignavibacteria; order Kapaibacteriales; family UBA2268; genus JBAXXL01. The sequence goes on along the minus strand of JBBRAO010000008.1, from coordinate 68,138 downwards.
TATGCTATTATCGTCTTTGTGCAAGTTTAATGATATATTAATGAGTGTGTCTTTTATTGCTATTGCCGAAGCTGACCCTGATCGTGCAGAATTAGTTATTATTGCTGTACCGGGTTTAAATGGTTCATTTGTATTAAGAACACAGACCGGAATATCGGCATTTAAAGCGGGTAGTATCGTATTAGGGTGAAGTACTTTTGCACCGCTTTCCGCTAATTCAAACGCTTCATCATAGCTCAAAGATTCAATCGTAATAGCTGAAGGAATTAATTTCGGGTCGGTGGTTTTAATTCCTGTAACATCGGTATAAACTTTTAATACATCAGCCTTGATTCCCATAGCAATTACAGCCGCTGAATGATCCGAACCACCACGACCAATAGTTGTTGTGAATCCTTCGTTATCGGCACCGATAAAGCCACCGCAAACTACAAATTTTGTTGATTGTGAGTAGATTTTTGGAAAAACGCTTTCGCATAAAATTTTACTTTTTCCATAATCTACTTCAGCGTCAGTATATTCCGAGTTTGTTGCAATGATTTTACGGCTATCGAGCCAAATCGTATTACCTACATTGCAATTATAGTACTCAGCTATGATTTTTGAAGACATTAACTCACCGCAAGATAAGATAGCATCCATTGTTTTTGCGCTGATTTCATTTAGTATTTTCACAGCGTCAACTAATTGCATCTGATAATCATAAACCTCTTGCAAAAAAGGTTTACACTGGGGTAAGTCCAAAGATTCAATCATTTCAAAATGAATATCAAAAATCTCGCTAAATAATAACAGCGCCTTTTCGTATCTCTGGTTCGTAAGTAATCGGCAAATGTCGGATAATTTATTAGTTATACCGCAAAATGCTGAAACCACAACAACTGCTTGTGTTTCTAACGCTGAAACAATATCGCAGGTCTGTTTAATCGATTCTTTGGAACCAACGGATGTACCACCGAATTTTAAAACTTCAATTGTATTATTCATGTTATGCCAAAACTAATGAAGCCGCACCAACAAAAGAGGCACCTGCCGATTTCGCTGATTTAGCACAGTTATTAATTGTTGCTCCTGTCGTTATTACATCGTCAACCAATAAAAGCTTCTGGTTGTTTAGTGATTTTATCGAATCAAATTTATCGAGCATATTTTTAGCTCGTTCAGTATGACTTAGCAAAGTTTGGGTTGTAGTATATTCAGTTCGGAAAAGGTTTTTTGTGGATACAGGAACGTTTATAACCTCGGAAATTCCTTTAGCGATATAATAAGATTGATTAAAACCACGCTCTCTTTTGCGGACATAATGAATCGGTACAGGGTGGATTAAATCATAATCAAGGTTGTTTTCTTTTATTAGTATTTTTCCCAATTTTCGTCCTAAAACAGTTCCAATATTTCTGATTCCTGCGTACTTCATACTATAAATTAGTTCTATAACATTAGAATTGTCTTTCAGTAAGATTAAAGCATTTGCTCGATCAACATAAGTGTTTTCCGTACCGAATGAATCCCACAAACGCGAAATAATAAATTTTGAATCGGGTGCATAAGCCATTGAGTCTTCGCAATTCGAGCACAAATACGGATTATCTACTGAATTTGATTCGATTAATTTTCCGCAAACCAAACAATATCGGGGTGCGGCAAAATCAATTACAGCACGGTATAAATATTGCAAATAGTTACTTAGTGAATTCACAATCTTTTAAAGTTGGATTTAATAAAGTCAACTTGTTATGAGGAAAAAACATAATGAAAACGCACATTATAAGGAAAGTTGTGTTTTCAAGAATTTTTTGAAACCCTACTTTCATAGGATTTACACTTGAACAGCCGCAATTTATATCCAACCCACGTCCCCAAGCAACCGCAACCATAAATATAAACCACAATAACATTAAGCCGATTAATGCAGAGTTTGCCTTTAGTGATATACCGAAAACAAGCATTAAACCTGTTGTCAGCTCAATCCACGGCAATGTTAAGGCTACTAAATTTAGTGTCCATAAAGGAGTGAAATCGTACTTAGCGATTTCTTTGGCAAATAATGCCGGATCGACAATTTTACTAATACCAAAGGATATAAAAATGTACCCGACAACTATTCTGAAAATCAAAATAGTTATCGGGTTACCAAAAATCTTTTTAAATATATTAATCATATCAATTTTAACTTATTTTACAATTTGTAGCGGTAAAGCTTTCGTAAATCTTCCGCTTTGGAACTTTAATATATACGAACCGGAAGGTAGGTCTGTTGCAGGGAATTTCATTTCATAATTACCTGCTTTTAGATCATCGCTGAAGAGTGTTTTAACTTTTTTACCTAACATATTGTAAACGTCTATTTGTGTCAACGAATTCAAAGCAATGCTGAAATTCAAATTAAACTCATTATCCACCGGATTAGGTGCTGGTTGTGAAATACGATTATTATGATCTGTAACGATAATTCTACGACCTTCACTAAAACAAAATTCGTCAATTTTCACTAGTTTAACATTAAATTCCTTATTTGTACAAGCATACCGGACGTCATAAAAAATATTTATCTTTGAAGAATCGTCAAGCATAGCTGTGTATTTGAAAGTAAATAATTCATTTTTGAAAGGAACCGCTAGATTTCCTTTCCCTTTTACTAATAAATCACCTTTTGGAGTTAAAGTAACAGGTGCCCAAGTAATAGCAGGGTTAGACGATTTGAATGTATTAGGATTAATGTATAACGCATTATTCGAAAGTCTAATAACAAATTCCAAACTATCAACAAACCCTTTTTCTAAGGCAGGGATATCTGCAATAAATGATAAAGTCTGACTTGTGTTAGGTACCAATGAACTCGATTTCGGATCAGTCGAAGGTATTATTTCACGTCCCTCCCCGGAAAGTGGGATATCAAGAGTTATTTGATTTGAAACGGGAATAATAACATTAGTTGAATACTTTCGTGCTTCAGTTGGTTTGAATTGAACAGGAACTTGTATTGTCACACCGCCACCAATAGTAATTTGCGGGGCAGTAGGTTTCAAAACAAATGCTGTTGGATCTTGACCAAAAAATTGGCTTTGATCAAAATAAATATCAGCATTAGTTGATTCGGATGTATTTGTAATTGTTATAAATTTTGTATTATTATTGCAAAGCAATGTAGGTCCAAAAACAGGAGCTTTAAAGTCAAATTTAAGAGCATCACAAACAACCGGAATCATTGTTGTTTTCCAAGTATCTGTAAATAAACCGTCATAATCATCGGCTTCTACAAAAACATCAGTTTTATGGGACATTCCTAATTGAGGGGTATAGTCAATCAAAAAGCGTTTTGTTTCTCCTTTTTGCAGGGTAACGTTATTTATCATTCCCAATTGGAAAGCGAATTCGTTACTATTTGTCAAAGATACTGAGTTAACAGACAAAATGGACGATGTACTTGGATTGGTTAGATCAATGTACGCTGTTCCTAGTGAACCAATTTTTACATCCGGGTCGCAGGCTTTATCAGTAGTCATTTTAGGTAAATAAGCTTCACCTTCGACTAATGATACGCTTGTATCGGCTTCTGAAGTGATAAATTTAATATTTGTTGAATAGTATTGATCACTTGGTGGAATAAATGTAATCGGGATTATAGCTGAATCTTTACCGGTAATATTAAACGGAGTTTGAATAAGAGGCATTTGGAAAGTAGATTGCAAATTAACATTAGTATATTGAATCTCTGTAACTGTCTTAACTGTATTACCGATGTTTTTAATTATTAAATTCTGAACAGGGTAATTAAAGTTTAAACGTTCTTTACCAAAATTCAACGAATTGGATGTAATGGTACCGGTCAATCCATATCCAACTAAAACAGTATTCAGTACTTCACAGCCTGCGTCAATATTATAATTAATGTATGCTTGACGTTCGCCCAGAGCCGAAGGGGTGAATTTTATAGTAAATTCAACCTCGGAAAAAGGATTAACAGTAATTTGCACGTTTGGCACCGGTGAAATTAATAAATAATCACGCCAATGTTGTTTGTGGGCGGCATCGGATTCTATTATAGGTCTGATTTTAACTGGTATGACCATAGGATTATAAAATGTAGTCTGAATAACTTTAGTAGTTGGTTCTCCAACGAGCATCGAAGCGAAGCGAATTGTATCAATTGCATTGGAATGGCATAATCCTGTCCCATACAAATCTAAAAAGACAGAAGTGCCACAATTGCCTACAAGTTCTAAAGTAGCTTTGCAAAGCCCCTTTTTCAGAGGATTAAATATAACACCAAAATTAGCAATTTCATCTTTTTTAATTGGCACATTTAGATATAATTTATCAACATCGAAACTTGTTGGGTCGGCACCTGTTAGATTATAAGCTACAACCATTGCAGGGAGTTTAACGTGATTTGTTAAAATTGAGTCTAAAATCACTGTTTTAGCATCATTTATAAAAGTTGCGCCTAAATCTATATATGAAGAATCATTATGTAAGCCAATTGAATCAGAACCCATAAAATTATATAGAATTTCTAATTTAGGTATTACTATTTCAAATTCACCCGTGGTATATTCATTTCTTGCATCTACCGATTGTTTAGATAGCCAATAGTCCAGACCGCCATTAGAAGCAAGGTCGTATCCACCAACATTTTTGCTTCCTGAAAAATCGTCTGTTGCAAAAACAGTACCTATAGGGAATGTTTTATTTTTTGAAGAATATCCCGAATTTGGAGGGGTATAACCATTGTAAATATTAATCAATTCCAACGAAGGATTGAATTCGCAAGAGAAGTTTGACCAAGTAACAGCCTTATTTAGATATAGTCCCAAAACGGAATTAAAATAGCTGCCTTTGTATTTGCCTCGCAATACAATTTTTGGTTCATTGACACCATCAAATACATACTTAATATACTCACCGTAGGACTCGAAATATTCAGCTCCATTATATGGTTCAATAAATGTACATTTCAAAAAATTACCAAATGTGGAGTATTTTGCTAAAAAGATATGTGGTGCGTAAATTCTTGTTAATCCAAAGGATTGACTTTCGAATTGAACTTCATTAAAGGTCTTTCCAGTAACATAAACATTGCCAACAGGGTCTATACAAGCACCGGCGGCATTGTCGTTATTGATACTACCGGCTGTCTTGATCCATCGCATTCTACCATCGGCATCGTATTTTGCAACGAACATATCCATCCCACCCTTAGGAAGGAATTTTTTACCGTCAATATTTGTAGTATCGTCGTAATTACCACTCACGACACAGAACAATTCGTTATTTTGAGCATCTATTGATGTTACTGTTTCATTAGCCCCACCACCGTCAGAAATAGCCCATTTGTATGTTTGTTGGTATGTTACCACACCGCGAACTTTGTATTTAGCATTAGCTATTGGAGGCGCCCATTTATATGTATAACCTTGTGCATTGTCGGCAATTTTGAACCATTGAGAACCATTATCAGTTGTGTAATATAACTTCACGGATTCGGTTGCATCTATGCCAGTCCAATTAATTACTATGGTATCGCAAGCCGATAAAAGATCACCTTCTTTTGGACTTGTAATTACAATCTGCTTATTGCCACCTACAAGTGGAATTTCGAGTGGGCAGGGTTCAGCTTCTAAATATAGCATCGAAAATCTTGGCTGTTGAGGTGTTCCCTGCGTAAATTTCACTTTAAGTGTTCTCGTTTCACCGGCTTTAATTGTTACTGGAGTAGCGGGTTTAGTATAAGTACCATTTCCGTAATCTAAAATCTCAAAATACGTTGAAGGCATAAGAAGGAAATCGGAAATAGTAACATCTAAATTTGGTTGGAGTATGATGTCACGCTCCTCCGATAAACCTGGTGCAGGATTTCCGAAATCATAAACTTGCTGGTCGGTTTGTATTCGAAAAATACTCCACTCAGGGGCTTTGTATTGGTATTTGATTGGTTGACCGGGAATTCTTTTAAATGTAACATCCAAATTTCTAAATAACTCTACAGGGTCACAACTTAAAGAACTTTTCCAAGTTACTTGGCATACAGGTTTTGAGCGGGTTGAATATCCGATTTCACTTAATACGGTATTCAAATGCGAAGTAGAAGAAACGAATTCATAAGTTCCGCCACTCATTGCGGCGATAGCTGATAAATCCTGATTTTTATTAGTATCTAAGAATGTTATTGTGAAACAGTTGATATTATTCAAACGGAGGCCGTCAATAATTTCTTGAGTTTTGAATTTTCCGCGAAGTTCTGTATGTCTGCCATCTGTTAAGAAAATAATAACACGACGCTTGTCTATAGGTCTGACTTTCATTAACGGAATACCGCCGTTTGGTTCTTGTAAAAGGGCGTAGTTGAAATCAGTTGGAGCCGTAACGACTTTAATTAACGCCAATGAATCTTTTAAAGCTTTTTTGTTGTTAGTAAAATCGCATCTTAACTCAGGAGAAGCGTTAAAATTTGCAATTGCTATTTGCGATCGACTATCCATTGGCAAATTATCAATAAAATATTTAGCACCCAATATAATCCAATCCATCTTCCTTTGTCCGTCGATAACGTCGTTCATCGATGCACTGTTGTCAATCATTAAAAGATATTCAACCGGTGCGTCATAAACACAATCAACAGTCACATCTATAGCCGGAATAGTTTTACCATTTTCTTTAATAATAAAATCGGTGTTTACTATATTGTCAAAATATAGACCGCTGGCTTGCGTTGCGGTAAAGGATGAGCTCACAATCGGAAATTTACTTACGTCAGGTTGGCTCATACCAAAATATATAGATTCTGAGAAGAGATTGTTTGCTTGGATTAGTAATCCAAATATTATAATATATAGTACTTTATTTTTCATATATCAAGGCTCCAAAATTCATTTCTTTTACACTTTTAAAAACAAAATTTGCATTTTTACACATTTTTTCATATTAAATTTATAAAAAATATTGGAATTATGCAAAAAAAACTGTAAATTTGTGAAAATTAAATTTAATATTTTAAAAAAAGTAAAACAAAGCATGATTAAATTCGGCACAGATGGTTGGAGAGGTGAAATTGCACGCGATTTCACATTCGTTAATTTACAGAAAGTTGCGTTAGCAACTGCCTTATATTTGAAAAAAACATTCCCTGATAATATGAATTCGGTTATCGGTTATGATGCAAGATTTTTATCAAAAGAATTCGCTGAAGAAACAGCAAGAATTTTCGCTTGGCAAGGGATAAGAGTCTTTTTGACCGACGGGATTTCATCAACTCCTCAGGTATCACTTCACACAAAAGAGAAAGCTGTGGCTATCGGTATCATAATAACGGCGAGCCACAATCCAGCTATATATAATGGTTTTAAAATCAAGGCTAATTTTGGAGGTCCTGCAATCCCTTCACAAATAGACGAAGTAGAAAAGATATTAGCCGAGATATGGGATCAGGATATAAAATTCAATTTCGATGCTTTGGAATGTTATAATGTTCGGGGTATGATTGAGTTATTCGATGCTAAAACTCCATATACTAACTATTTAAAAACCAAAATTGATTTTGAAAGTATTAACAAAGCAAATTTTAAAATACTTTACGACCCAATGCACGGCTCCGGAATACATACAATTCATAATATTCTGCCAAATGCGGATGAAATTCATTCGGATTACAATCCATCTTTTGGTGATATTGACCATCCAGAACCCATTGGTGAGTGTCTTGGTGGTTTAATGAACGCTGTTAAAAATGGCAAGTATGACATAGGAATAGCAACCGATGGCGATGCTGATAGATTAGGTTTAGTTGACGAAGATGGCAATTTTGTTGATTCTCACAAGATATTTATGATTGTACTAAAGAATTTATACGAAACTCGCGGTATAAGAGGTTGTGTTGTTAAAACTGTATCTTTAACTTCTATGGTAAATAAGTATTGCGAGAAGCACAATATTGAGCTGTTCGAAACACCCGTAGGATTTAAATACACAGCCGAGTATATGACCGATGGTATTCATAATGTTATCGTTGGCGGTGAAGAATCCGGTGGTTTAGGAAACGCGCTGCATATTCCCGAGCGCGACGGCTTGTTTAACGCGGGATTAGTTTTGGAAGCTATGGCAAAAAGCGGAAAATCATTAAAAACAATGTGCGATGAGTTAACTGAAGAGTTTGGCACGCATATTTATAGAAGAATTGATAGAAAAGTAACCGAAGAAATCAAACAAAAGGTTTTAGCGGCTGTAAAATCAAAACCAAAGCAAATTGCGGGTTACGAAGTAAAAGAATATAATGAAAAAGACGGAACCAAATTTATATTCGAAAATGGGTGGCTATTGATTCGAGCTTCAGGAACAGAGCCGCTTTTAAGATTTTATTCAGAAGCAGATAGTATTGAAAAGGTAAACAAATTATTAAATTATTTTATAGAATAACATAATCAGAGGGAACTATGAAAAAGGGTAAACTATTATTAGCATTGGTCTTCTCGACAGCGATATTGATTTTTGTAACGTCCTGTCGTGAAACACCATCTAATCCGGATGGATTTATAAACATAACAGGAACTGTTGTAAATGTTGAGGGAATTGCTATAAATAACGCAAAAGTAGAAGCAATAGACGCATCAGATGCAATTATTGCCACAAACTCAGCTAACGAAAATGGAGTATTTTCGCTTAGCAATATTCCTGCTAATGTTGACAATGTATTCATTGTTGTTACGAAAGCAGGATATAAAACACTGAAAGTATCTCTGAAGTCAATATTAGAGAATACTTTAGATAATAAAATTATATTGGTTCTCGAAAAAGAAGGACAAAATCAAGATTGTTGTGGAAACATCCACATTACAGTTGCCGATAACGTCTCAAAAGCACCAATAAAAGATGTCGAAGTCAGATTAAACAAAGAAAGAAATGTCATAGCCACATATATGACAGGTCAAGATGGCAAGGTGAATTTCGAAAAATTATGTCCTGGTAACTATTGGATTTGTGTAGCTAAAGAAGGTTATGCTGTAATTGAAAAACAAATTACTGTAACTAATTGTGATCCTATCAATATCAATTTGCTATTTGTGAAGAGTTCCGATGACCCTTGTTGTGGTGTTGTAAATATGATGATATTTGACAAAGCAAGCAAAGCAGGCATTCCAGAAGTGAAAGTTGTTCTCAGTTATGGTGATAAAGCGATTGAGAAAAAATACACCGATGCTCGCGGAGTAGTGAACTTCACAGGTTTGTGTATGGGTAAATACTGGATAAGTATCGAACGTACAGGTTACAAAACCATAATCGAAGACTTCAATATAATTAATTGCGATCCGCTAAATGTTACTTTTGCTATGGAAAAAGCCGGTGACGATCCTTGTTGCGGCAAAATCAATGTTAAATTGTATGATAAAGCTGACGAAAAACGTTTAGGCGGGAGAGAGGTTACTTTATATAAAGGTAATGTTGTTTTGGCTAAACAATTTACAAATGAAGCCGGAGAAGCGAATTTTACCGAGTTATGTGTCGGTAATTATGTGATAAAAGTAAATGCTGAAGGTTACAAACCTATTGCTTTAGAAGTAAAAGTAACGGGTTGTGATCCTGTACCTATTAGTATTGGTTTAGAAAGAGTTACTGATAACCCTTGCTGTGGAAAAATATACTTAACCATATATGATAAAGATACCCAAAAACCTATTGTCGGTGCCGAAGTCAGATTGACATCATCGGACGGCAAGGTAATAACGGTAAAAACAAACGAAAATGGAGTTGCCACATTCAGCGATTTATGTATGGGCAAATACTCTATTAGAATATCACGCGAAGGTTATAAAGTAATTGAGCAGTCAGTTGAAGTTTCCAATTGTGATCCTATAAATTTAACCGTTATTATGGAAAAAACTCCTAACAATCCTTGTTGCGGTAAAATTTATTATATTCTTACCGACAAAACCACCGGTAAACCGATTGGTGGTGCTGAAATCAAGTTAACATCGGCAGATGGTAGAGTTGTTGTTACACAAAAAACAAATGAAAACGGTGCCGCAGGATTCCACGAATTATGTATGGGTAAATACTTTGTCCGCATAAACGCGGAAGGATATAAAGTAGTAGATCAACAAGTAGTCGTTGAAAATTGTGATCCGATTAAAGTAGCCGTTAGTTTGGAAAAAGCTGACAAACCTTGTTGTGGAAAAATCTATTTTACTGTAATAGACAAAGCTACGCAAAAACCAATTGTTGGCGCTGAGGTTCGCTTAACAGGCGCAGATGGTAAAGCAAATACGCAAAAAACAGACGAAGGAGGTGCTGTTCGTTTCGGTGACTTATGTATGGGCAAATACGGTGTTCGTGTTGCCGTTGATGGTTATAAAGTTATCGAACAATCAGTTAATGTTGAAAAATGCGATCCAATTCAATTAACACTAGCTTTGGAAAAAGCTGAAACTGATTGCTGTAAAGGTATATTGTATGTTTATGTTTTGGACGAAACCACAAAAACTCCTTTAGTAGGAGCTGAAGTAAAATTATGGAAAGATGGCAAATTAATCCAAAGCCTTAAAACAAATGAAAAAGGATATGTAGCTATGGAAAGAATTTGCGTAGGTGAATATTCCGTCTCAATCAATAGAGAAGGTTATAAAGAAATTGGATATAAATATACTCATCCTTGCAATGAAAAAGTTACTCAAACTAAAACTATGGTGAAATTGGAAAAAGAATGCTGTAAAGGCGTTTTAAAAGTTATTGTTTTAGATAAAGCTACTAATGATCCTATATTGAATGCTTATCTAAAATTAACACAAGCCGGAAAAGTAATCAAAACAGTAAAGGTTAATAGTACCGGTGTGGCGATTATAGAAGGTATTTGTGAAGGCGATTATTCAGCAAATGTTTATGCTGAAGGTTATGTCAATATAGAATACAAATATACTCAGGTTTGCAACCAAACAGTCGAAGACACTAAATTCTTAGCAAAAAAGGACCCACCTTGCACAGGTAAATTAAAGCTTCAATATGTTGACCCTACCAAAGCTACCCATTATGTAGCAAACGCGGAAGTTAAATTAATGCTTGGGGGTGTAAAAATTGCTTCGACAACGACAAATAGTGAAGGCTGGGCTATTTTTGAACGTCTATGTACAGGTAAATATATAGTAAATGCTTCGCACGAAGGGTATGCAATTAAAGAAGCAGATTATACAGTTACAAACGGTCAAACCACAACAGACAAGTTGGAGTTTGTTCCGATAAAATAATTGGAATTAGAATAGATTAATCTAATATATAAATGAACCTACGATATTATTTGTAGGTTCATTTTTTGTGCGCTTGGCAATTTTCAACATTTCTAACAACATTCCCATCACTATGGGATTGCAGAATAAAAAAAACACTCATCCAATTATTCGCAGTAATCGGATGAGTTGTATGCGTAACTATCGCATTTAGCAAAAAAAACCTATCCGAAATTAATCGGATAGGTTGAAAAAATAGACTTATTAATAAAGATTCTAAACTTCGGCAACTTCAACGTGTAAAGTAGAACCTTTAAATTTTGCATTATTCAGCAAACTGATAACTTTCATTGTATATTTACTGTCTATGTCAAATATACTGAATTTTTTATCAATTTCGATTTTACCAATTTCGATGCCTTTCAATTCTTTTTGTTTGTTTATCATTTCCATCAAATCAATTTTCGAAAGTTTATTTTTCGAACCGATGTTAATATATAAACGGGTGAATTCATCAATTTGAGGTCTTTTCTTTTGGCGTCTTTCTCCTGCATCGCTTCTGTTACCACTATCACGGCTGTCTCTGCTATCTCTACTGCCGCGACTATCACGAGAGTCCCTGGAATCTCTTCTGTCACTACCGCGATTGCTGTCCCATTCTTTGCTACCTTCACGACGATCTCTTCTATCACTGCGTTCATTACCGGAGCGTTCTCTTCCGCTGTCTCTATCACTGCGACTTGATTTTCCTTCGTTAGCTATATCGGGAGCATATTTGTAGTAATTCAGGAATCTGCTAAATTCGGCATAAACGAATCTTTTGATGATGTCTTCTTTCGAAAAACCTTCTAATTGCTCGTATATCGAATCCATATATTTGTGAATATCAGAATCGTCTAAGTCAATACTTTTCATTTTTTCAATCAAACTGAAAAGTTGACGTTTACAAATATCTTTACCGCTTGGTACTGAATCTTGTAGGAATTTCTTACCGATTCTATTTTGCATTTCCTGCAAAGAATGTTTTTGTCTTCCATTGATAATAGAAATTGACTTTCCTGATTTACCGGCGCGTCCGGTACGACCACTTCTGTGAAGATAAACTTCGCTATCGTCAGGAATAGTATAATTGATTACGTGTGTGATATCGTCCACATCAATTCCGCGTGCCGCAACATCAGTTGCAACGAGCATTTGTAGGTTTCTACTGCGGAATCTGCTCATCACTTGATCTCTTTGTGCTTGAGACAAATCTCCGTGTAAAGCATCGGCGTTATATCCATCGTGCATCATCTTTTCTGCTACATCTTTTGTTTCTTGACGTGTTCTGCAAAAAACTAAAGCGTAAATATCGGGATTCATATCGGCTATACGCTTCAATGCAAGATATTTATCACTTGCGTGAACTATGTAATAAGTATGATCTACATTATCGGCACCTTGATTTTTTTTACCGGTAGATATTTCATCGGCATTGTGCATATAATTATTAGCTATTCTCATTATGTCATTAGACATAGTTGCTGAAAACAGTAAAGTCTGCCTTTCTTTCGGCATAAACGATAATATAGTGTTTAGTTCTTCTTTAAAACCAAGATTTAACATTTCATCGGCTTCGTCAAGAACAAGAGTTTTTATGGTGTTTAAATTAAGCACCTTTCTTTTGATTAAATCGATAACGCGTCCTGGAGTACCAACTAATATGTGTGTACCTGAACGAATAGCATCAATTTGGGGGTCGATATTAGCACCACCATAAACGGCGGTGATTTTAATCTTTTTCATATATTTTGTGTATTTCTTAAAATCCTTATGGATTTGGATACACAATTCACGAGTAGGGCAGAGTACGATTGATTGTACTTCTCTTAAAGATATATCGGTTTGTTGAATAATAGGTAAGCCAAATGCGGCTGTTTTCCCGGTACCTGTTTGCGCTGTGGCAACTAGGTCATTGCTCGAGTTGAGCAAATGTGAAATTGTTTTCTCCTGTATAGGAGTGGGAACTTCAAATCCCATATCCGAAATAGCGCTTAAAATCTCTGATGATAAGCCTAATTCTGCAAATAATGCCATTAGTAATCTCAAATAAATGAACAATTTAGACTATCAAAAGTCTAATCCCGTTAGCGGATTACCGCCATTTTTTTTTAAAAAGAACTGCCCGATCTGTTTATACGAACGGGCAGTTTTATTTCTATTGCCTAGAATAATACTATGCTTGGTCTAATAATTGAAGGTCTTTGAAGCGACGTTTATTGTCTTCCTTGGCTAATTCGCGCAATCTTGCTGATTCAGCAGAATCAATGCGGCCCAATGAACTGTAACGAACTTCAGCATCTACATATTCATCGAAATCCTCTGTGATCTCAGGAGAATCCCAAGTGAATGCTTTTTTATTCAATGGATTATAACGGTATAAAGGCCAATAACCTGAGGCTGTTGCTTTTTCAGATTGTTTTTTAGCTAATACCAAATCAAATCCTTGGTTTATACAAGGCGAATAAGCAATAATAATAGATGGTCCATCATAAGCTTCCGCTTCCGCGATTGCGCGTGCTGTTTGTTCTTTATCCGCGGCCATATTTACCGATGCTACATAAATGTGACCATAAGTAGTCATCATAAGACCCAAGTTTTTCTTTCCAATTTGTTTACCGCCAGCGGCAAATTTTGCTATCGCACCGCGTGGTGTTGATTTTGATGCTTGTCCACCAGTATTTGAATAAACTTCAGTGTCCAAAACAAGTACATTGATGTTTTTGTCCGATGCCAATACGTGGTCCAATCCACCGTAACCGATGTCATAAGCCCAACCGTCACCACCGAATGCCCAAACTGATTTTTCAACGAAGAAGTCTTTCAAGTTTATAACCATACCCAATGAGTATTTGTTTTCAGCTGTTTCTTTTTCGTTTAATAATAAAACTTTCATTGCATCTGCTGCTTCTTTAACAACGTTTGAAACTGCTTTGAAGTTTTCTAATTGATAAGTCAATGCATCTTTCAATTCTTTAGAAATATTCATTTTAACTAATTTTTCAGCTTCAGCGTTCAATAATAAGCGATTTTGGTCAATTGCTAAACGCATACCGTAAGCGTATTCAGCGTTATCTTCAAATAAGCTGTTACCCCAAACCGGTCCGTGACCATTTTTGTCTTTTGCATAAGGAATGTTAGGGAATGAACCGCCATAAATGGATGAACATCCTGTAGCATTAGCGATAAGCATACGATCGCCGAATAATTGAGTTACTGCTTGAACGTAAGGAGTTTCACCGCAACCATTGCAAGATGGGATGTATTCAACATAAGGTTCATCGAAATAGTGGTTATCAGGATTGATGAAATCAAATTTGCTTAACCAAGATTGTGATTTACCCGGACGGTTATCTTTCATCCAACGTGAAGTTTGAGTTGGCAATGTACCATTTACGGACATTTGCGATACTTTAATATTGTCACCTTGAAGACGTAACACAGGATCAACTACAAAGCATGCGAAGTCGCCGGCATCAGCAGGAACTAGTTCTAATATTTTAGCAAATTTGTCGCTGGATTCAGGAATTGGAACTTCGAAGATATTTGCAACTGTACCGTCAATTGCAGACCAGTTCATATCAACAACATCTTGTCCTTTGTGCAAGAATTGTTTTTCAACAAATTTCTTGATCATTTTGATTGCTTCTGCAGCAGGAAGAACGTTTGATAATTGGAAGAAAGCTGTTTGCATAACAGTATTAATCTTTCCACCTAATCCAACTTTCTTAGCAATTGTTGAAGCGTCTATGCAATATACTTTCAATTTCTTGTTAACAATAGTTTTTTGCATATCTTCAGTTAAGTTCTTATATACATCTTCAGGTTTCCAAGAACAGTTGATAACGAATGTACCACCTTCTACAATACCTTCTAAAATATCATAACGGCCGATATATTGTTGACGGTTCAATGAGATGAAGTCAGCATTTTTAACTAGATATTGAGAACGGATTGGTTTGTCGCCAAAACGTAAATGTGATACTGTAAAACCACCGGATTTGTTCGAATCGTATTGGAAGTAACCTTGAACGTATTTATCAGTACCATCACCGATGATTTTGATAGCGTTTTTAGCTGCGGAAACTGTACCATCGGAACCGTAACCCCAGAATTTACAGCGGATTGTGCTTTTGTCTTCTGTATCAATATCTTCTTCAACAGGTATAGACAAATGAGAAACGTCGTCGTTGATACCAACGGTGAATCCGTGCCATCCGTTATTGTCAAGATGTTTATAAATAGCTTGCACCATAGATGGTGTGAATTCTTTTGAACCTAAACCATAGCGTCCACCAATAATTTCGATATCATTGCGGCCTTTTAACGAAGCTACTATATCCAAGTATAAAGGTTCGCCAATTGAACCGGGTTCTTTTGTTCTGTCAAGAACAGCAATTTTTTTAACAGTTGCAGGAATTTTTGCTATTAAATCTTCAACTGCGAATGGTCTGTATAAGCGAATGGTGATAACGCCCACTTTCTCGCCTTTTGCTAACATATAATCTATTGTTTCTTGGATTGTATCAATAGCCGAGCCCATAGCGATGATGATTTTTTCAGCATCCTTAGCACCATAATATTCATACAATTCGTAATTTCTACCTGTTGCTTTAGCAAATTTCGCCATATTTGATTTTACTACATTTGGCAAATCTTGGTATTGCAAGTTTGAAGTTTCGCGACCTTGGAAGTAAACGTCAGGATTTTGAGCACCAACTTTGCAATAAGGAGTATCAGGAGTCATTGCTTCAGCGCGGAATTTTTTCACCGCATCCAAATCTACTAATTCGGCGAATGTATCGTAATCTATTAATTCCATTTTTTGTACTGTATGCGAAGTACGGAAACCATCGAAGAAATGTATGAAAGGAATACTTGATTCGATAGCCGTCATATGTGTTATAGCCGCAATGTCTTGTGCTTCTTGCGGATTTGCTGAAGTAAGCATACCAAAACCTGTACCGCGGCAAGCCATTACATCGGAGTGATCTCCGAAAATACATAATGATTGTGCGGCAATAGCACGTGCGGAACAATGTATTACACCGGGTTGCATTTCGCCGGCTATTTTGAACATATTTGGTATCATTAATAGCAAACCTTGCGAAGCGGTAAATGTTGTCGCCAACGATCCGCCGGATAATGAACCGTGGAAAGCACCTGCCGCACCGGCTTCGGATTGCATTTCACGTACTTCTAATTTTTGACCGAATATATTTTTTCTACCTTGTGATGCCCAAGCATCGGCTAATTCACCCATATCCGAAGACGGGGTTATTGGATAAATGGCCGCCACTTCACTAAAAGCATAAGCCGAGTGCGTTGTCGCGGTGTTTCCATCAATACTTACTTTTTGAAATTGTTTCATCTAAAAAATCTCCTACGTGATTTAAATTTTTCAAAATTGAAAAAAACAATTTACAAAATTAACAAATTTTCATTAAATAATCAAAATAATATGTTTCTTATTTATATAGATTTATTTTGCACTTTTTTACAAAAGTGCTTTTAATGCCCAATTATGGCTAAATACGCCGTTTATTTTAATTAATAATAATTTAATTTTTTTTATTTTTTTGGTAAAACAGGTTGAAATTTAGCCGATTTATTGCGTTTAATTTTTTTTATAGAAAAGTAATATAATCCAAAAATAGTAAAATGGATTAAAAACAAGATGGAACGGAATAGCCAAGTTGCCGTCCAATCGATAGTAGGGACTTCTCTAATAGGCGCATATAAGCCATTTATTCTTATTATCGGATTCATATATATAACAGATTTATCGGTTACAGCTTCGGTTCTAATGTATTTAATAGTTTTATCCAAAATATACGCAATAGAATTTGTATTTGTAATGAGGGATAGGAGCTTGCCGTTTTGTCCAAAAAGACGTATTGTATCGGCAGGGTTTTCAAATTTAATATCCAGCAAATTATCATAGACCGAACAGTAAACCAACTTGTTTTTATCATTTCCATTTTCACCGCTGACAGCATAGCTTCTGCCATAGCGCAATGCGGAAATTATAGAATCGCGGATTAAGTAATCCGAAAATATCCAAGCCCAACTGCGAAATGTTCTTCTGGTAGATGTTACGTCGTGTGAATCATCTCCGGCTGTCAACCAAACAGCACGACCATACGATAACAGGATGTCCCAATAAGCTGTTGAGCTGTTTCCAAAGTTGCTTACTTCAATGCAGTTAAAACCGGATAGTTTCTCCATATCGCTCAATTCGTATCCCGAACGTGCAGGGTGAGCTATCGAAATCAATTGACCATCATCGCGAAGTTCATCAATTAACGTTTGCTTGTGGTTTACAGTCTGTGTATATGGGAACTGAAGTGCCGATGTTCTTTTTGCACCAAGTACTAAAATATGATTTCTTGTGAAACCACGACCAAATTCATAAGAAGGTATAAAAAGGAATTTTTTACTGGAGGCTTCAACTTTAGTTATCTTATTATGATTTGTTATGGTTAAAACGGAATATCCCCGCTTTGCATACTCTTTTTCCAAATTAGCCGTCTTTTGAGTTGACTTAAGCGCTTCTAAGATTCCGCGTGAATGGCAGTGCAAATTGGCTTTATAAGCGCTACCACTAATATTTTCATAAGGATTATAAAAGTTTTTACCGCTGAATGTTTCCGGTTTAGGGAAATCATAGACGACCGTACCATAATAAAGAAATGTCGATATTAGCGGTATGCCGATGATTATATATATAGCGATTTTAATTATATTTTTCTTTTTCAAAATAAACTCCATAAAAAGTAACAGTTCATTAACATATTGCATAGACAAGAATGTCTATGCTACTACACATATTTAGTAGAATAAGCATTCCTGCTTGTTCATAAATATTTGTAATTATAGCCTTTTAAGTATTAAAGTTTCTAAAAAAAGTTGATTCTTATTCTTCAAGAACCGCTAAATTGACATCTGACAATATATCTAATAGGGCGTAGCTGTCCTGACGCTTGGTGTAGTCCTCTATAGTGTTTATAAAATCAATTACATTATTCGTCGTAGCTTTTGTTTTTAAATCAATCATCAAATTTTTTCTAATTAATACTAAAACCCATTAACGATTTTACCTTTTCAGCATTGTTTTTACCGGTTAATTTTTCGAGTAAAATAAAAGCTACTTCGTGGGCGGTCGCAGGCTTGGATGAAGTAATTATATTATCGTTTACCACTATAGGTTCGTTCGTATATAACGCGCCCATTTCAATCAACTGCTCGATTCTTTTTGGGTTTTGATTGTATGTAGTAGCGAATTTATTGTCTAAAATGCCGGATTTCGCAATGGCTAATCCACCGACACAAATAGATGCTATAACTTTGTTTTTATCATTAAAATGTCTAATCATATCTAAAAATCGAACATTATACGCGTCGTCATAAAAACCATATTCGTCGAAACCGCCGGGGATAGCTAAAGCGTCGTAATCATCGGAATCAATGTCGTCAATTAGAAAATCAGGAATGAATTTTTGGTCGAACGAGCTTTTGATTTCTCTCATAAAACCGACGCTGAACAATTGTGTGTTGTGGTCGCCTTCAACGAGATTCCATCCGATTACGTCTATAAACGCGCTTGCTTCGTACATTTCGAAACCTTCAGCGAGGAGTAATAGCACTTTTTTCATAATTTACATTTATACTGTTATTGTTGTGGTAATAAACGGAATTAATTTTGAAAATTGTAGGGGGCAAAAACATTACGATTAGAAGCGCTGTTGTTTTGATGGAAAGAGTTTTCAAAAAAAAATAGGATTATGAATTCTTCCCCTAATATTTAGTTTCATAATGTACCGGCTATGTGCTAAAACTGCTCATAAATTAATTTATTAGCATATCAAATGAGGATTATGAAAATAAATTAATTATTTAATAATCATCGAAATTACGAAACACTAAGCAAAATAATAAAATATGTTTCAGAATATATTTCACATATTTTTCAACCTTAGAGAAAGAAATGGACTTCTCAGTTGTCTATATAATATTGAATGTGCAAATTTAAAAAAAGTGAAAATAATGCTTGCATTTTAATTTATTTTCAGTATTTTTGCAAAGTGAAGTATTACAAAAAGTAAGAAAATGAAAAATTCGTTCTACATATCTTTTTTATTTCGCGACAGGAAGAAACTCCCGGCACAGGGAGAAAAATGGAGAAAATTATTACAGCATATATCCGATATTGTTGAAAACTATATTTTGGTTTTCTACAATAAATTAACTAAAGGGCGTCAAATCAGCTCACAGCTCACAGCTCACAGCTCACAGCTCTAACTATATCATTATGCCGCCGGAACAATTACCACTGCAATTGGTGTTTTTGCACCACAATATTTTTCAGACATTTATACTACGAATTTATACCGCCCTAATTGAGAAAATGCTTTGGAAGAACCTTCGATTCAAATAAAAATAAATAAATGATATTTGATAGTAATAATATAAAAAACTAATGATTTATTAAATTTAATGGAAATAATAAAATGAAACTAACACTTTCTTTTCTCATTTTGGCATTTGCACTATTAGTAAACACCTTGTTTGTAACAAATTTAAAAGCAACCTGCCCACCTGGGTTTGATAATGAACAGACTTCAAATTTCGTAACCTGTATGGGTTGCGAAGTTACTGTTACATTTTGTACACGGTGGGACGAAAACTTAAATTCTTATGATATCTATATTAAAGAAATTAGGTACTCAGAAAGTTATGATGGGGCTTGTCTTTGTGGAACTGACGTACCTTTGAATGCCTACCGTGGTCCTTTAATTGATGACATAATTCTTGGTATATTAAATAACAATGAAGCGGTTTTTGGTTATGTTGATGATTTAGTTGTATGTGCTCCTGTAATGAACGAACTTATACTAAAAATGAGAGTATTTACCGGTGGATGTTACACATATTCGCCACCCGGTTTCCCAGATAATAAAGCAAAATATACAATCTGCAACCCGTATTTATTGGGAGAGTGCAGAGAGTATTATACAATCTGTAAGGAACTGGTAAATGGCAATTGGGAACGAAGAGTTCAGCGAGGTCCTTCAGTAGCAACTTTCGATTGTGACAATCCATTATATCAAGTGGGTTGTGTAACAATTTGTCGTTAAATTGGTAATAGTTGTGCAATGAAATAAATTTCACTGCACAACTATTTTATATCACAAAAAATATTTTAATAATTATGGTTAATCAATTATGAAACAATTTTGTATTATTCTTGTTATGATGTTTGTTTCAACCTTGTTACAAGCTCATAGTTTTCATGTAGGTAATGACAGTATAACGGCACAATTGAATGCAAGTATGGCAACTGCTATTAAAAGCAATTGCAAAGGTGATTTCGTAATACTTTTTCAAAATTGTATTATTGAAGTTAGGAATAAAGATACAAACCTTATTAATCTGCCAATGACAAAATCTCATCTGTGGGATATTTTTTACACAGATAGTGGCGAAATATATGTTGTAGATAATTATGAATACTTCGGTATAAGTGAATTCAAAAAATACAATGGTGTCGGTTGGGATATAATATATCAAGCCCCCAAGCTGGTAAAAGATTCGAAATTGGAAGCACTCAGAACCATTGCAAAGGATGACAAAGGCAATTTTTGGTTAAATGCAAGAAGAATGTATTTCATAAAATATAACGGTGATACCTGCACCAAGTTTTATGGTAAAGATACTTTGGATGCATACAACGACCAAGATTACTACCCAAGTTTAGGTGGAAATGATGATAATTTGGTCTTTTATAAGGGAAAACTCTATTATTTTGGCTTAAATAGCCATTTATGCTCAATTAATCCGATTACAGGTGAAAGAAAAATTTACGATAAGGCTTATTATAAAATGAATAATGGGATGGTGATGTTTCCTAAATTGCGTGTGGTTAATGATAATCTATGGATGATACAAACGGAGGGTAATTTGACTTCTTTTGACGGCGAAAATTTCACAACGCATCATCTTGATGTAGGCGGTGTAAGTTATGTAATATATCCGCCCGGTTATATTTTTAGTTTCGATGTTGACAAGGATAATTCTATCTGGATTTCCGGAAGTTTTCGTTTCAAGGATATTGACTCAAACCGTGTAGCTATTCTGCATTACTACAATTCTGAAAGTTATAAAATTTATAAAATGAATTACTTTGGTTTTGATAAATACACAACAATTAAACCAATAAAATGCTTACCTAACGGATCCACAATATTTTATATAAGCGGTGGCAATTATAATTCGAAGTTGCTATTTTGGGGTGATGAAGACCAAAATCCCATAGTATCGGTAGAAAATGAGCACCAATTTAATGTATCATTGGCTTATCCAAATCCTTCAAAAGATAAGATAACTATGCTGTTCGAAGCAAATTCAAGTTTGAATAGTTCTTTTGCAAATATTGATGTATATAACTATATGGGTCAGCTAATTAAAGCCTCCATCCAAACTGGTTGCTCTTTTAATCCATTCGAAGGCAAGGGGATTCTCTATGCTGATTTGGCAGGACTACCGAGAGGTATTTATGTACTTTATGTAACCATTGATGGCGATAAAGAAATATATTCGATTATGAAGAATTGACAAAAAATATCCAATTCTTCCGTTGACCGGGCAGTCATCGGATGAGTATAATAAATTCAAACTCGTTACCAAACTACTGCGTGGTAACGAGTTTATATAAATAACTTTAAAAGTGTGTTCCCAAGCAGGAGCTTGGGAACAAGATTAAACCATAAGATTGATAAAATACTTATTTTTCAGGTGTAATAACATAAATCTGAACTGTCCTCGATAATTGTCTCCCAATTGGTGAATTATTATCGTAGATAGAAACATTTTCACCAACACCGAAAATTTCGTATTTAGCGTTTGGTACTTTTGATTGCAAAATACTTCGAACATTTTCCGCGCGTTTCGATGAAAGGCTTTGGTTGTACTCGTTACTACCGATTCTATCGGTATAACCAAAAATCTTTACTGTTGATTTGTATTTAATTGCCGGAACAACATTCTTAATAAGGATTTCCTTATCGGTGTTTGAAATTTCAGGGCTATCGAAATCAAATACTATCAAACTAAATTTTGAAATAGTAGTGTCGGCACTTTGATGAGATTTCTTTTGCGCGAATGAATAATATTGAACCGGAATAGTGCCTGCGGAAGTACTTTCCAAACCTGATTGGCTGCGTGCGGTAAATACATAATCAACTGGGATTTCCGATGCGGCTAATTCATTTGGATATATGTTCCATAATAATGAATCAACTTTGCCTTGACCTGCAAATTGGCGAAGGATTTTACCACCCTGCATAATTTCCAAATACCATTCAGCAACTGCTTCGTTAGAGGTTGCGTAAGGAACAAACTCAATATAAGCAGGTTCCGCCAAGCGCACTTTTTCTTGGTCTATAATAATTGGTTCCATTATATCACTGCTCGAAGAATTGAATTCGATACGTCTGTTTTCTGCTTGACCGTCTTCTACACGAATAGATGATGCTTTGGTAGGTGATTCCGAGCCAACTACTTTTATACGCGCCGCATTAATGTTGTAATTAGAAACGAGATATTTTTTAGCCCATTCCGCCCTTTCCATAGATACACTTGAGTTCTTTTTTTCCTTAACTATATCTTTTGTTCCTGTTATAGTCAATTGAGAATTTGTGTTGGTGTTCATTCTTGAACCGATAATATCAATTGTACTTTGATTGATTTTCTCAGCATTTGGTTTCAAATCAGGGATACGGAATCCACCTGCTTGGTCAGCGCCTGCTAGAACTTGATTTTTTACATTTGGAACTGCTTGGTTTTCATCATAGAATATGTAAGGAATTAGAGGGAAAAGTTCTTGATAAGAAATTTCTTGAACCTTGATTTTTTCTAATTGATTTACATTACCATCGTTGTTATAAAAATTAACGCTTGTAAAACCGGTTGAAAGCTCAGGTGTGAATAAAGGAGCTTCAGGAACAACTTCTTTTTTAGGGCAACCCCAAGTTAAATTAATTCCGGCACGAACCTGTGGAACGGTCCAAGTAGAAAATCTAGCATTTCTCGAAACATTAGGTATAGGGAATGCAAAAGTTACTTCCGGTGATAAATAAGTACATTTACCAATTTTAAAATCGTAACCTAAACCCAGTTTTACGCCTGCACGGAGGTTAAGTGAGTCAATGTCCGTATTAGAAAATGCATAAGCGAAATCTCCACCACCAACCAAATACAAACCAGGAGTATTTGGTAAGAATTTCCATCTAAGTAAAGGTGAAAATTCTAATTGGTGAATTTTGACATTTAAGTTAGTAAAACTTGAAGAAGGGATATCAATAGTACCCCATACGCCGCTATAACCCAACATTCCGGAAAAATACAATGATATCGACAAAGGAATATTAATTACAAACCCACCGGCAGGGCTGTATCCTAAGATGTTTTTTGTAGATCTTCCACTTGGAATAGGCACGTCTAGTGTGTGTAAGTTTACGTTTCCTCTTAAGTAAATACCCATATTTAACGGCATACCATCTTGTACATTCTCATCAGCCCGCAGGTTATTCGATAAACCTAGGAATATAATTGCTGAAATTAGGATGATTTTCTTTAACATTGCTGCACCTTTTGCATAAATTTATATATAAAATTAAACTTTTTCTTATTAAATTCGTTAAATGTTATATTATGTTTAACAAAATTAAGAATAATATATGAAACGAACGTTTATTATAATTGTTTTAGCAGTATTTTTATTTTCTTTTGGCAAATCGAAAGCGGGAGACGGTCTTGATTTTGGCATTTTCGGCGGACTTACCACCCCAAATGATTATATTACCAATCTCTATAACCGCAATACCGTTGACAGCTTAAACATGCTTTACGGATCAGCGAAATATGGATTTCATATTGGAGCAGATGTGAGAATTAAGCTCGACAAAAACTCAAATTCATTTTTGCACGGGTCGTTCGCTTGGCACCAATTTGAGCCTGTTATCAACGATGTCGTAACTTCTACGAGCCAAAAACCGCTTTTTAGTTCCACAACAAGTGTCTTGCCGATTTCCTTAGGTATTGATTATTATCTATTCCGCTCATTTATAGGTTTGTACGTGCGCGGCGATGTTCAATACAATCATATTACAACTCGTGTTAATAATGTATATGATGTTTTTGACGAAATCAAAGTTATGCCCGATGCTCAGAATAGCCGTTTCGGTGCCGCATTGGGTGGAGGTATAGAAGTAAATTTGCTGTTAATTAGAGCCGCTTTGGAAGTGAAATATAATTGGATTAATTTAGTTGGTAAAACTGAAAACGAACAAGCCAAAAACTATCTAAGCACTTCGTTAATAATATATCTGTAGTAATTATATTAGCGATAATTTCTAATTTGTTTTAAAAAACATTTACAAAAAGGGGCTATCTCACAACTCAAAATTGTAAAAATATTAGTCAATCAAGGATGATTGACCCACCTGCAATTCAATAACTTGGTGAGATAAGCATCCGTGCTTGTCATTCTAAAATCCAATTTATTATTTCATCCCAACGGGATTTTATGGTCGATACGCGGTCATTTTTCTATAAACATCGAATCCCTAACGGGATTGTCTTTTTTCGCATTTTTAGCTTTTACTTACATTTGACTCCGTCGGAGTCAAAAAAAACGCATCACCATTTCCACCGCATTTCATACGGTGCTATTCGTTTTCAACCACTTCGTGGTAAAAAAAAAATCAACTTTGTGCTGAAGCATAGGGTTGATTTATTTTATTAGTTGCAATGACCTTAAGGTCATTGTTAATGAACAAGAAATAGCATTATCTCAGTCTGCTATTACTAGCCCTTGTTCCGCTTCAAATGTGCTTTTTTGACAGGGGTATCCATCATTAGCCTCAATTTTTTTTCTTCCTGTTTGTCGTGAAGGAATTTGACGATTTCAGCGGAAAACAATATAATTAGTGAAGAATAATACAACCACGCCGCCATAGCCGCCAAAATAGCCATACCGCCATAAAAACGGCCATAGTTGGAAAAATAAATTATATAGTAGCCAAAGATTCGGCGACCCAATTCAATCGCCGCCGCACTCAAAAACGAGCTTCGGAATTTTATATATCCGGGGAGTTTTTCATTTGGTATTAAGCCATAAATAACATAAAAAACTATAAATGATGAAGAGAGCGATACTATCAACAAAAATGAATTTGATATGAAATAATGCAAATACGATGGAACAATTTTTTCAAAAAACGAATATACAAACGAATAAAGTGGGAGCGCGTAAGTATAGAGGAAGATGACTACTGTTAATATAAATGTAAGGAATATATCTTTCAACCTATAAATCAAAAAATAATGTTTTGCCTTCATCTCGAAAATCAAATTCAGAGCAATTCTAATCGAACTAATTAATAGTGAAGCGACCCAAAACAGTAAACCAATACCGACAATACCCAAAACTGAAATATGATCGCTTATGGAATTTGCTTCTTTGATTAATTGACCTAATAGTTCTTTTACGGCAGGGGTAGGAGGTAGAAATTCGCTGAATATATTTTCTAAAAATGGGTTGATATTTTTAACACCAAAAACAAGGTCAACAACGAATAGAATAACTAATGCTAAGGGTAATGCATAAATCAAAAGGTTAAATGCAATACCCGAAGCAATCATATAAACGTGGTGTTTGTCTAATCTATCGGATAATTCGGCAATCCAAGCATAATAACGATAGATCCGACCTTTTTTATGATTGAAATTATTAATATGGTTTTTTATACTGATTGTAAAATTACCTAATAATTGTGAAAAAACGGGATAAGCGTAAGGACGCTAATTTATCAAACAAATGTATAATCGAAATACCAGGGTCCCAAGACCAATAAACAAAAATTGGTGTTCCAACGACATTGTCGTAAGGGATAAATCCCCAAAAACGACTGTCGGAACTATGGTCTCGGTTATCGCCCATACCCCAACAATAATCACGTTCTACGACATATTGACGGGTCACTTTGTTATCAATATAAATGTTCATTCCGTCGGTAGCCACTTCGTGTCCTTCGCGCATAATGAAAATCCGCCATTCCATTATATTATCTTGTGTCAGTTTTATTACATCGCCTTCTTTAGGAATGCGGATTGGACCGTAGTTATCTTTTGTCCATAGGTTCCCACCCGGGAAAGATGCATATAATTCAGGAATGGTAACATCGTATTTACCGTGCTCAGGCAATGAAAATTCTTTTCTGTTGACGTACACTCTTTTATTGATAACTTGAATGGTATCGCCGGCTGATGCAATACAGCGCTTTAGATAATATTCAAATTTTGAAGGCTTAACTTCATTTTGCTCACCAGGAAAGATAAATACAATTACATCGCCTTGCTTCGGATTTTTGAAGCCCGGGAATTTGTAAAATGGGAGTGGTTGGTTGATGAACGGAATTATTTGCGGAGTCGAAGGTCCGTAAATAAATTTGTTTACAAAAAGGAAATCTCCCGGCATAACCGTATCTTCCATAGAGCCTGTAGGAACGACGAACGATGCCAATATAGCGCCGTTAATAAACATTACAACTATTATAGCCCAAAGCAAAGTTTTGCCCCAAGAAACCAATTCTTGAGCGAAAGTAAGTTTTACTTTTGGTTTTTTCTTTGGTTTAAAAACATTTTTAGACCAGTTTTTTATATCAAATTTCCGCATAACAAATATCTTGATTAATTTACAAAAATCGTATCTTTTCTATCGGGACTTACTGAAATTATAGTAATTTTAACTTTAACAAAATCTTCAATAAATCTTATATATTCTTTGGCTTCGATAGGTAAATCTTCGAAGCTGGTGAAATTCTTTAATTCAGTTTTCCAACCCTTCATAGTAACGTATTCACAATCAATTTTTTCTAATATATGCAAATCGGTTGGGAAGGATTTCAATGTGTCGCCTTGGAATTTGTATGAAGTACAGATTTTCAGTTCTTCCATTTTATCCAAAACGTCGAGCTTAGTTAGCGCTATTTCTTTAATTCCGTTAATCATAACCGAATATTTCAAAGCAACCAGATCCAGCCAACCACAACGACGAGGTCTTCCGGTAGTTGAGCCGAATTCGTGCCCTTCTTTTCTTAAAAATTCACCCGTTTCGTTAAGTAGCTCTGTTGGGAAAGGACCATTTCCGACGCGGGTGCAGTATGCTTTAACAATACCGATAATATCGTCAATTTTGGTTGGAGCGATGCCCAAGCCTGTACAAGCACCACCGGCTGTAGGGTTGGAGCTTGTAACAAATGGGTATGTTCCGTGGTCAATATCAAGTAAAGCGCCTTGAGCACCTTCTATCAATATATTTTTTCCTTCATCTATCAGTTCATTAATAAATAAGGTTGTATCTGCAATGAAAGGTAGTATGAAGTCTGAGTATTCTTTGAATTTGGCTATAACTTTTTCAGCATTCAATTCTTCTACACCGTAAATATACTTGAAGACTTTATTTTCAGCGATTATATTATTACGTAATTTTTCGCTTAATACTTCAAAATTGAAGAAATCCACCATTCTAATACCGCAACGTTTTATTTTATGTTGGTATGCCGGTCCGATTCCTCTGCCTGTTGTACCGATTGCCATTTGAGTAGTTTCGTTTTCTCGCGCTTTATCGAGCAATTTATGATAAGGTGTGATAACGTGTGCTTTTTTACTAATAAATAAACGGTTTTCTACAGAAATTCCGACTTTTTTAAGCATATTCACTTCTTCTATGAACGCTTCCGGGTCAAAAACCACTCCATTTCCAATAATACATATTGTATTTGGGAAAAATACACCTGAAGGAACAAGGTGCAATACGTGCTCTTTTCCGTCAAAAACGATTGTATGACCGGCATTAGCTCCGCCTTGATAGCGGGCAACTACCTGAATGTCATTACTTAGCAAATCAACTACTTTTCCTTTGCCTTCATCGCCCCATTGGGCGCCTACGATTAATTTTACACTCATTACTATTCAAATTTACTAAAATATAAACTTAAAATTACGATATTTTTACTTTATAAAAAAATTCTCTTTTCAAATACTTATCGAAGATTATCCACATTTGTTACATAATGAAAAATCTTATAGAGAGTTCAAAAAATCTCTATGAGAATTAAGGAAAATTTAGTAATTTGGAAATATATTTAAAATGAAATTCAAAAAAATGAAAATAAAAACACTACTAATTTGTATAATCTTTTTAACCGTCGCTCCTGTGTGCCATTCTCAAAACTATTTTAGTAATGAGTTATTCGGTATTCATCCCAAGGGTGCTTATAATTATAGTATGTTTTTATGCAATTTCAAACAATTTGAAGAAACCCATACTTGTGGAACCTTTGGTGATGGTTCGGGTAAGGGTATATTTGGCGGATTGTTTATAGAGAAAAATTTTAAAGATGTTTTTTTTGCCGAACTAGGGGTGGGATTTATTAATAGATCCGGGCAGGTAAAGGTTGATACGAATTTCCCAATTCGAAACCGCTTAACTGGACTGGTCGAAACAGTATATACAGATAATATAATCGAAGCTGATTTGGGGTTTATCGAAATCCAACCACAGATTGCTTATATTGTTTCAAATAATTTTATCAGCGGTCTATTAAAAATTAATTTAGGTTTACGAGGTATAATCCCTATAACGGCTAATTACAAATACTATGAGCAGATAGTTAAGCCGGATAATGCCGTATTTATAAATGAAAACGGTAAAAGCAGCCAGCGACGCGATATAGCGGCAGGTAAAATTTTGAGCATTAACCATTTTGGTTTAGGAATGAATGCCGGAATCGAGAATTATTTGAAAGCCGGAGCCAATTCTTTTTTTACTCAGCATCTGCAACTTGATTACAATTTATCATCAATTATAAATTCCGGTAAATGGAATGTTTTTGCCGTCAGATTGGGTTTAGGTTTTCGTTTTGGGGTGAAACCGAAAGTACCTGAACCAAAATCAGCTCCAAAACCGATTTTGGAACCACCAATTGGTGAACCTCAGAATCAGCAACCGGCAATTACTGAACAAAAAAAACCAAGCAAAGGTGATGAACTCGAAATAATAAATCCTGAAATAAATTTATCCGTAATCGAAAAGAATCTAAAGCAGTACTATGGTAACGAATTACTCGCAACAATTCCGATTGTAAACGCCGTGTTTTTCGATCAAAATTCAGCGGAGCTCCCAAATTTATATCAATATGATATGCCCGAATTAAATTTTTTCCAAATAGACGCGTTAGAAGCCCACAAATATTTGTTTACGCGTTTAGCGACGATATTAAAGGATAATCCAAAAGCAAAGATAGAACTCATTGGTGCAACAAGCGGTGAAACCGATGAACCAGAAGGGCAGAAATTAGCATTAAAAAGAGCTCAAAATGTGGCTGAGGCTTTAAAAAAATGTGGTATCTCGGAAAAGAAAATCAGTGTAAAAGCTATGAACCTACCTTCGGGGCTTTCAAATCAGGACTTTGCGGAGGGAAGAATTGAAAATCGCCGTGTTGATATTACTCTCACGAACGCGCCTCTGCAAGAATATGTTGATTTCCAGAATTTTGCGGAAGTCCGCGGCGATGTCAAATTGCAAATCGACAATAAAGGATTAATGCCCGGAGAACAAATTACTATAAAATCGGAAATTTTGAAGGAACCATTAAGTGTAAGAGTAACTGATTTAATGGATCATAACGAATTTGATATTCCTATCAGATTACCTTACGATGAAAATAAAACAGAGTATAATTATCTTTTTTCAGCTACGGCAAAAAATGCTCAGGATTCTGTTTCATTCGCTTTCGATACAGAAAAATTGGATCGGGTATTGATTAATCAGGATATCAGCAATTTCAAAGCAATTTTAAGATTTGATTATAACAGTAGTGAACTGAGTCAAGACAACAAAGGCTTGCTCAAGCAATTGGCGGGGAAATTGCCTATTGGAGCCATCATAAATATTTTAGGAAGTGCGGATGCGTTAGGAACTCAAGCAAGAAATGAACAATTGATTGCAGAACGCGCCAAAGTTACAAGTGAGTATATTGAAAGTGTGAACCCGGGAAAATTCAAATATCGCACCGGAATGAATAAAGAAAAATTCCCTGAGGCGTCGCCTCAAGGAAGATTTTTAAATAGGTCTATAATTATTACAGTTACAAAGCAGTAGCGCATAGGGGAATCGAACCCCTGTTACCGGCGTGAGAGGCCAGCGTCCTAACCGCTAGACGAATGCGCCATTTTTACATTTTTTAGGAAAGCAAATTTACAAAATATATATGAGTTAAAAAAACGTTATGATTACATTCATTACTTGCATTATTGTTTTAATATTAGGGTATGTCGTTTATGGTAAAATAGTTGACAAACGATTTGGTATGGACCCGAATATACCGACTCCAGTGAAAACAATGGCTGACGGAGTTGATTATATTGAAATACCACTGTGGCGAATGTTTCTTATTCAATTATTAAACATTGCCGGATTAGGACCTGTCTTTGGAGCTATTCTTGGCGCTATGTATGGACCTGTTGCGTATATTTGGATTGTGTTTGGTTGTATATTTATGGGTGCTGTGCACGATTACTTTTCCGGTATGATGTCAGTTCGGCATCAAGGTAAGACTCTACCCGAAGTAGCAGGCATATATATGGGACCGGTTTTTAAAAATATAATGCGGTTAGTTACAATTGTTGTTTTATTTTTAGTCGGTGCGGCATTTGTAAATGGACCCGCCGGATTGCTAACAATACTAACAAACGGTGTGGTTGATTTCAGAATTTGGGTGGCTATTATTTGTATTTATTATACATTAGCAACATTATTACCTATTGATATGATTATTGCTAAGATTTACCCTATTTTTGGCGCAGTCGTTGTTTTTATGGCTGTTGGTCTGACAGGTTATATGATTTTTTCTGACCTAAAAATGGTGGAGCTTGGAGTATCTCAAATAAGGAATTTCCATTCAAATCCATCGAGTAATCTTCTATATCCAATGATTTTTATTGTTATTTCCTGTGGAGCGATTTCAGGGTTCCACTCAACCCAATCACCGCTTATGTCGCGGTGTATGACTAACGAAAACCAAGGAAGAAAAGTCTTTTTTGGTGCTATGATCGCCGAAGGTATTGTTGCATTGGTTTGGGCAACTGCCGCGATAAATTACTTCGGGGGTCCAGAAAAACTTAATGCAATTTCTGCATTACCAAATCATAATCCGGCTTGGATAGTCAATGAAATATGTAATTCTTGGTTAGGTAAATTGGGTGCGATAATAGCAATTATCGGTGTTGTAGCTTTCCCAATTACTACTGGTGATACTGCATTTAGGAGTGCTCGGTTGTTGGTGGCTGATATTTTGCATATTGACCAGAAAAAAATCGGGAAAAGACTATTGGTTGCTGTACCTATTTTAATTGGTGGTTTTGTACTCTCTCAAGTTGATTTTCAAATAATTTGGAAATACTTGGGTTTTTTAAACCAGCTTTTAGCTGTATTGGTTTTGTGGACAGGATCAGTGTATATGGTTTTTCATAAGAAAAAACACTATATTATCAGCATACCCGCTACCATATTAACTACGATTGTATCCACATATTTCCTGATCGCTCCTTACCAATTGGGAGGATTATCTTTAAATGCTAATATCTCGTATATTGGCGGTGTGATCATCGGAATTGTGACATTAGTAGTATTTCTAATTTATACAAAAAGAAAAAATCAAGATGTTCAAACACACATTAACATATAAATTTATCGGATTATTAGTGCTGTTTTTGATATTCTGTGGTAATGCTACAGCAAAAACAGAACATTCGTATATTGATACAGTATATTCATTCACACCGGGGACGGGCCAAATTTCCGGTCAATCCCCGGAGTTTTTCCCTATGAATATATTTGGAGCTCCTGCGCAAGAAGCAAGCGAATTTATCCCAGCATCGGCTGAAAGCGAAGTCCTGTCATTGGGCATAGATGGTGAAATTATTGTCGGTGTAAAAGATTCCTATATTTATGACGGTGAGGGAGATGATTTTATCATTTACGAAAATGCGTTCAAAAATCAGGCGACAAAAAAGATATTTGCTGAACCGGCAAAAGTTGCTGTTAGCTATGATGGCGTTAATTATCACGAATTTCCCTATGATGAGTGGACATTGGAGGGGTGTGCAGGAAAGACGCCAACTAATGGTTCCGCTGATCCGTTTACTGATGTTACCACCGGTGGCGACGGCTTCGATATTGGAGCTTTGGGTTTACAGAAGATAAAATATATCAAAATAACTGATATATCAATGGTTGTAACAAAAGACGAAAATCACCCTTATTATTCGATAACTTCTATGGTTACAGGTTTTGACTTGGACGCTCTCGCCTGCAAATATGTTAATGAAGGAATTGCCAAAATCCAAGACAAATTCGATTATATTAAAACTTACTCAAACCGAATCGCTATAAATTCAGAATCTGATTTTGAATTGCAGATATACGATATGCGGGGTTCGCTAATTGAACAAATTAGAAGCAGGGGAGAATGTCTTATCTCTACTAATGATTGGTATATCGGCGTTTATATAATTAAATGTTTGATTGGGAATCAAATATCAACGCAACTTTATTTGAAATACTGAAAATTTAGCACAGACGGGGCGTCTGTGCTACTGGCAGTAAATAGTAGCACAGACGCCCTCGTATGTTCAAGCAATAATATGCAGGGCTCCGACCTCGCCTGATTAACAACTGAAGCCTTGACAAGGATTTCATCATCCACGAGGAAAGCGATAAAAACCACCCCGGATTAATAAACCTAATAGGAATCGAATCGCCGGGTTTGACTGCGTCGCTGGCTATTGCTGAGTATGTCGAGTGAATGGTCAATGGAAAGAAGAGGACCGGTCATCGAGCGAAGTCGAGATGAACCGGCGAAATAAAGATAAAATGAGAAGAAGCCTAAGCGTCACACTGAACGAAGTGAAGAGTCTAGGAAAAAATTATGAATTTTGAATTATGAATTTCAAATGTGAAGAAGAGGAATTGTCATTTCCTCGGAAGAGGTAATCCATCTACTATAAAACTAAAACCTTTCGAAGGTTTGAAACCTTCGGAAGGTCGCGGATTTCCGGAGCTTGGTAACGAGATAATAAAGTTTTTCTAATTCACCACGCTTATCTTTTTCATAATTTGTATTTCGCCGATTGAAACGCGGACATAATAAATCCCTGCGCGCAAGTTTGCGGGATTTAATTCGACTTTCAATTTATCGCTCAAGATGCCGTCATATATATTCATTACCTTATTTCCCATTAAGTCATATAATTCGATTACGCCGTTTTCGTTACTTGGAATGTTAATCTGAATGTATGATTTGCTATCAGTCATAACGGGATTCGGGTAAACAAATGCCGATAAGACACTTTCGTCTTCTACCGAATTATAAAAAAGTTGTGCGGTGTCGGTTTGCATTAAAACATAGTTCTCATCTAAATATGCTCTATCCGGCTTGAAACGCAATATAAAGACTGTGTCCTGCACTCTTGATTTATTTACAAACCTTACTGTATCAATCATATCGCCGGAGCGCAAGATTAGGCGTTGCGGTGTCCAAAATACATCCGGAATGTTTTCACCAGATTGCTTTTGTTCAATACGCATATTAGCGGCATAGTAATCTCCTTGAAGTTTTTCTACTCCCCCGGATAATTGGAAAATGGGATGCCCGGCGTGGATAACATATTGACTAAAAAGACTATCAATAGGGACTGGGAATGGAGAGTTAACCTCTTTTAAAGCATCGGCAAAATCCTTTGATTCGATTGATTTGTACTTAAATTTATCCAGCACTCCGCGCAGAATACTCAAGAAATTTTCCCCACCGTACCATTGATATAATTGGTTATATATCCAAGAGCCTTTCTTATAGGCTATTTCATAATAGTCGCCAACCCATTCATCTTTAGGAATATAGTACATTGGAGTAGTAAAATGACCTCTATATATATAGTCTAGTTTAGCATTTTGCATAGTAGCATTGTAACCGGCTTCTCCGTAAAAATATTGCCATAGGAATGCTTCTGCCCACGATGCACCGCCTTCGTTTATCCAAATATCATTCCAAGTCGCGGTTGTAATCAAATTACCAATCCATTGGTGAACAAGTTCGTGCATAAAACCGTCCGTTGATCCGCCTTTTAACCAGTTGCGGTGAGCTGTGGTCAGAGTTTGGTGTTCCATCCCGCCAAACATATAAGGTTCAACAGCTACTATACCGTAGCTTTCCCAAGGGTAAGGACCAAATTTACTTTCGCAAATTTTCATTAGCAGGGTGTCGTATTTAAATGCGTTTGCGGCATTGTATCCTGTTTTGGAATTAGAATCTTTATCAACATCCCAAACATAATAATTTAACGGAATATCGCGTTCCATCCCGTGGTATGTAACAGAATAATTATAGAATTTCGAAGCGTTTGCGCAAATTAGATACGTGGCCATTTGGAATTGAGAACTAAAGAAATAGGTTACACCTGTTTCATCCATTTCAGTTTTTTCCAATGTCCCGTTCGATGCGGCGTTAAAACCGGTAGGTACTTTAATAGCTACCGATGAAAAGGCTTTGTCGTCGGGTTGGTCGTTACAAGGGAACCAATTTCGAGCCCAATCCGGTTCGGACTGTGAGTAAACTAATTTT
This sequence comes from Kapaibacterium sp. (SeqCode), assembly GCA_038206725.1. Classification (GTDB taxonomy): domain Bacteria; phylum Bacteroidota; class Ignavibacteria; order Kapaibacteriales; family UBA2268; genus JBAXXL01. The sequence goes on along the minus strand of JBBRAO010000008.1, from coordinate 33,145 downwards.
TCCGCAACGAGTGTTGATGGATTATTACCGTGAGTAACCACGTAATTCTTTGGATATATATAATTACCAAAATTCGATCCGGTATAGGTGTATTTAAAAATAAGGTTTAACTTATCACCTTTTTGGAAAATAATTGCCGGAAGTTGAACTTCCAATAATTGCCCCACTTTATTGAATATCAGCTCATTTTCATTGTAAGTAATACTATTGATAGTCATAGTACCGGCGTCGAATTCCAATTTACTTTTGACTTGAGTTAATTGCAACTGAATTTCAACAGACCCATCCCATTGACGGGTGCCAATCATATCTTCAGGACCACTTAGAATGGGCATCCAATCCAGAAAGAGTTTATAACTTAGAACGTCATAAGGTCTTTTTACAAGAGTGGAGGGATATACATCGCTTTGCAATCTATTTTTTTGATACTTAGGCTTATCTACTAATATTTCAGGGCGAGCACGATATTCGAATATTACTTTCTCGGCCGATGAATTCATAGGAATTTGTGCGTGTGCCACTTGAGCAAAACATAAAAGCAACACAGCAATTATAGTTTTTTTCATATAATTTCATATAATTTTTTCATATAATTTCATATAATTTTTTAAATAATACATATATTTGTATTCTAAATTAGTGAAATTTTTGAGAACAGCAATTATGATAAGCTTAGTTAATAAAAAAATAGTTCTTGGAGTGACAGGTTCAATAGCAACTTTTAAGGCTCCTATGCTCGTGCGCGAGCTTATTCGGCGTGGTGCGGATGTTCATTGTGTAATGACCCCTTCTGCTGAAAATTTTGTAACTTCGATGGTATTATCAAACCTAAGTCACAATCCGGTAGCAATGGATATGTTCGGTAAAGATATTCAAAATTCCGGTGCTTGGCATATACATCTAGCACGTGAATGCGATGCGATGTTAATCGCTCCTTGCTCAGCCGCGACATTAGGAAAAATTGCTCACGGAATTTGCGATAACGCTTTGGTAACAGTTGCGACAGCACTACCCGAAAACATTCCGCTTGTTATCGCTCCGGCTATGGACACAAATATGTGGCTCAATCCGGTAACTCAGGAAAACTGCGATAAATTGGAAAATCTATTGGGTGCATATATCATACCACCTGACGATGGAGATTTAGCCAGCGGATTGGTAGGACCCGGAAGATTCCCGGAAATAGATGTAGTCATAGATTATCTATTAAAAGCTTTAGAAGAGCCTGTAATTAATGATTTTGATGTTTCGAATTTACAATCAGAAGTTATTACCGAGTCTGTTTTCCATACGCACCGTATTTATAAAAGTGATTTTGAAATTAAACGCTCCGATATGAACGATTCTTTAGCAGGTAAACGGGTTTTAGTTACAGCTGGTCCAACACACGAAAAAATTGACGACATACGATATATAGCAAACTACTCCTCCGGTAAGATGGGTTTTGCCTTAGCTGGCGAAGCATACAGACGTGGGGCAGAGGTGATTTTAATTGCTGGTCCGGTGGATTTGGAAAGCTCGGAAGGCATTAAACGAATTGACGTTGTTTCGGCAGAGGAAATGTTCTCCGCCGCTATGAAAATGAACGATCATATTGACATCGCTATTCACGCCGCCGCGGTAGCGGATTTCACGCCGGTAAATTCAGTAATTGGAAAAATCAAAAAAACAAAATCCGGTGACGGACTCAAACTAGAACTAACCCAAACACGCGATATATTAGCCGAATTTGGAAGAACGAAATCCGAAAAGCAAGTATTGATAGGCTTTGCATTGGAATCTACAAACGAAAAGCAATACGGTAGAGAAAAACTAATCACTAAAAATTGCGATTTGATGATTGTAAATTCCGCCTCCAAACCTCAAAGTGGATTTGGCGGTGATTATAACACCATAACCATTTTGGAAAAAAGCGGACGCGAATTCGATTATAAACCTATGCCGAAAGCAGAGTGCGCCAAAGTGATTTATGATAAAATTTTGGATATGATGGATTAGTTGAAAGTTGAAAAATAGGAAATGGTGAAGAAACCGAATCGTCATTTCCGCGTCACCGAGAATCCATTTTCAAATATAACAATATTTTATGCCGATTTGTAGAGACGTACTATGCTACGTATCTACTCGCAAAAAAAACATCGGCACAGAGCGGGACATCGAAAGCTACTTGGGAGACTTCCCTTCGCCGGACGTGCTGTAAGTTTTACAATAAATCAAGCTATATAGGTCAACTTTTAGAATGGTCCGAAGTCGTCACAGAAGGCAACAACTTAGATGATTGCCGAAAAATGCTTAAAGACGTGTTCGAGCAGATGGTTATAGTTTATCGTGACTTAGGATTGGAAGTTCCGCTAAAAGATATTCACAAATAGATAGAATCACAGCGAACGAGCTCTGCAAACAAACCGGTTTACCGAAAGACTTATAGTCTTTCAGCTTCAACCTTGAAATTTCAATTTTTTAATTCCCAACGTTACCAAATTTTCATAAATTTGAACATTGTAGCCATTGCTTAATAACTCTTCGGCGATTATGTTTCTATAGCCACCGGTTACAAAAATCGGGGTTTGTGTTTTGGACCAATTGAGTTCATAGAATACTTCGGTTAAGTATTTATTTACCCCACCCTGCAAAGCATCCAAGATCCCTGCTATTACATTATCGTTTGTGTTTTTCGGTAAAGCGTCGCTTGGTTTTTCAAAATGGGTTGGGTATAATATAGGGTTGATGCGTTTCAGAGATTCCGCTTGCGTCAATAAACCGGGCATAATGATGCCGCCAAGGAATTGGCGATTGCCGCTTAACACATTTACTGTCAACGCGCTTCCGCAGTCAATTGTTACTAACGGTGGTTCGGAAATACAAAGAGCGCCTGCCAATCCAAGCGCTCTATCTAATCCCATTCCCTCAATTCCATCGAGGGAAATCAATTCTGTTACATCATCAATTACAAGTTTTCTTGTTTTTATTGAATTGGCTTTGAGTTTTTCTAAAAGTGTTTCTTCAGCTATTTTATTTACTGATGAGTAAATGAATTCGCTATCCGAAATCAAATTTAAAAGTTCGCCATAATAATCTTCACTCAGGTCGAAAGCCAATAATTCATCACCGATTAATAACTTCAATCTGCTGTTGCCTATATCGGCAGATACAAATTTCATTCTTTAATCATATTGATAAGTGATACTATCCAAATCGCCTATAATCAGTGTTTCGCCATCTTGGCGACTACGAACTTTCAATCTACCGTCTTCGAGCAAAAATATAGCTTCCCATAACCCGGGTTTTCCAACGATATTAATGTCCTTTCCTACTATTTTTAAAAGGCGGTACCACTCGAAGAAAACTTCTTCCGTACGTTTATAAATCCAAACCTGTATTGTTTCCTGCAAAGCCTTGATGATATCTTTTGTCGTTATGTTATAGCCCAACATTTTCAACGATATAGCTTTATTTTCAATTTCGGAAGGAAATCCCGTTTGATTGACGTTTATACCAATTCCTATTACCGAAGTTTGGCAAACTGAACCGGAAAATGAGTTTTCAACTAATACCCCGCAAATTTTACGGAATCCGTCTTCGGTTTTTATCATTATATCATTAGGGTACTTCAATGTGAAAATATCCGCACCGCATACTTTGACCAAAGCCTCGCGCGCCGCTATGCAACCAACCGCTTGATTGAGTGACAGTTCAGTTGAGTTCATTGTTGAGCATTGGCGTGTGCCATAAGAAAAATAAACATTATCGCCGGTGTTGCCCAACCAACTACGGCTGTTTCTTCCGCGTCCGCTGTTTTGCACATCGGCGGTAACTATTACTTTGTCGTGTTCTTCGAGCAATTCTTTAATAGTATCGTTTGTCGAAGAAATCTCTTTAAAATGATAATGGTGAATCATATTCGTTTCGAATTTATTAATAATTATTGTTTGTCGTTTTGTATCATTGTTATTATATCCATCAACATTTGATCGGAAATCTTTGTTATAGCAGTTTTATAGGCAACGTGAATACCGAAAGCGTCCGCATCGTTGCGTAAAACTTTTTCTGAATATTCTTTGGTTAATATAGAATTAACATTTCCGGTTTTAGAATCTCTTTTTATTAGGGCTATACCGATTGTCAACCGTATATAATAGGGTTCAGTTTTAAATTTTGAATCATTCACAGCGGAGTTCTCTATTATACTGCCTTCAAGTGTATAATTTGGAGTTTGCATAGTTCGCGCCCTTAAAACCCCATTTCTAAATGTCTGGGATTTGGTAAACCGGACAAAAATAAAATCGGTAACCAATTCATCGAATCCGCTGACCCAACGATGGTAATAAAGTGGATTCACTGACCCATCCTCAGTGACCAAAATGCGATCGGCACTTTGCTTTACAGTGAACGTAAACGTCCTAATTTGTAAGGAACAATCAACATATTTCTTACTGACGGGTACACTTTCTTCGTTGGTTAAATCATAATATTTGATTTCAGGATTATCAATCCGAAGCTTGATACAAGCACTCAGAAATAGTCCGATAAGAAGTGCGAAGAATATAATATTTAGTTTTTTCATAGCAAATTAATATATATTAATGGTTTTTTTTTTAATTTGGCATATATTAAAATTAATACTTTTATTTTATTAATTCAAACAATGTGATGATATATTTTATTTCCGATGTACATTTAGGTTTTTACCATCGTTCTAAAGACAAAGAACGAGAAGATTTATTGCTAAAAGTGTTAGAAAAAATTTCACTTGATGCCACCGAACTTTACTTTCTTGGCGATATATTCGATTATTGGTTCGAATATAAGACTGTTGTGCCCAAATACTTCTATCGTACATTAGCCCTGATACGAAAATTAACCGACCAAGGAATAAAAATCGAATATTTGATGGGCAACCACGATTTCGCACATAAATCATTTTTCGAGGAGGAGCTTAATGTTCGGATTCATATTAACGATATTGAACGAACATTGGAGGGCAAGCACTTTTATTTATCGCACGGCGATGAGCTCAACCCAACCGATAAATCTTATAAGATAGCTAAGCGTATTTTGAGAAGTAGTTTTAACCAATGGCTTTATGCTAAATTACATCCGGATTTCGCTATTGAGTTAGCGGCGAAAAGTAGTGTTCAGAGCCGGAAGTATTCAGGACTAAAGTACCCACCTCAAGATTTTATGAAGGAATTCGCTGAGGCAAAAATAAACCAAGGTTTCGATTATGTAATTATGGGACATCGGCACAAGGTAGCTGAATATATTTTTGACGGCGGGGCTTATCTAAATTTGGGTGATTGGCTGAAAGATCCGCGGATTGCAAAATTTGACGGCAATTCTGTTTTATTATTAAAACCGGAAGAATTTTTGGAGATCTAGTAGATTATTTTCTATCAATGTGTAACATTTTTGATTATTTTGTGTTAATGTTGCATGGTGTGTTTAAGCATTTGTTAAAAATGCTAAATTTGCTTGAATTTTATTTATTTTTCAATTTTTATTGCGAGATGTTTCAATGTTTAACAAACTTATTTTAATTCTACTTTTTATAATTGTTATAAATCCTGGCTCGGTAATAAGCGATCCTTTGCCAACTGATTATCCCACAATTGTAATGAAAAACGTTAACAATCCTTCACCGGGTTATTTCTTTTTGGCAAATCCAGCAAAAATAAGTAATTATGGTAATTTTTGTATGATTGTTGATAACGATGGTATTACCAAATCATACAAACGGACAATAGTCCGCGGATATGATTTAAATATGCAACCAAACGGGTTATTTTCTTATGCCGATGCAGTATTACCAAAAGGCTGGTTTTGGGCAAATGTTGTAATGTACGTTACGGATGTAAATTTCGCGGTAGTTGACAGCTTTCAATGCGGAAATGGTTATCAAGCTGATATGCACGAATTCAAATGGTTACCAAATGGACACGTCTTTTTATTAGCACAAGACCCTCAATATGTTGATTTGAGTAAGTATTTTAAAGGTGGTAATCCAAATGCTTTAGTTGCAGGTACAATCATTCAAGAGCTCGATGCGAATAAAAATGTTGTTTTTCAATGGCGTTCTTGGGATCATTTGAGTTTTGACGAGACTTATGAAGATACCTTACAAGCAACTGTTAACCCTTTCCATTTCAATGCTTTGGATATTGATAAGGACGGGAATATTTTAGTTTCTGTTCGCCATACTTGTCAAATTATCAAAATCAATCGACAGACCAGTGAAATAATGTGGAGATTGGGGGGTAAAAAAAACCAATTCACTTTTATTAATGATTATGCACCAATAAACAAAGCATATTTTTCTCATCAGCATAATATTAAATTTTTACCTAATGGTAATATTACTTTATACGATAACGGTTGGATTCGTAATCCTCAATTCTCACGTGCAGTGGAGTACAAAATTGATGAAACTAATATGACCGCAACGAAAGTTTGGGAATATAGACATACTCCTGACATTTATACTGAACTAATGGGTTCAGTCCAAAGATTGAAAAACGGTAATACAGTTATTTGTTGGGGGGGGCCTAATCCAGAGGGTAGAGAGACCTTGACCGAGGTTCATCCTGACAATACTATCGCACTTGAGATGACACTCCCACCTTTATTTACTTGTTACAGAGTCTATAAATATGAATTGCCTGCTTGCCAACCTTCGGCTTCAATCAATGTTTATGAAGTAATGCAAGGGAATTCTTACAAATTTCAGAAAGGCAATGTTGAAAGCGGAATTCAAATGACGTTTAATGAACTTGAATCCTCTTTTTATAACGGTGTTAATCTTGAAATAAATCCTTGTTCTTCACTTTATCCAAAATTTTATGGCAAGACGCCAATCATTTATGACGGCAGATTAATAATAACTACCAATGAAATTGATTCATCTAAGTCTGAAATTAATTTTGATGTATCAAAGTTCCCGGAAGTAATTTATCCTGCTAAAACTATTGTATTTAAAAGGGATACTATAGGAGTTGGGTATTTCAAACCTCTTGAAACTGTTTATGATGAATCAAACAACGTATTGAAAGCATATACTAAAAATTTCGGCGAATATATATTGGGTTGGTATGAGGATACTTCTAATGATATTATTGCACCTACTCTAATTAGTCCAATATCCGGAATAAAACTTAATATGAATAAAACTACTCTTTTCTCGTGGTCAAATAATGGTATTTTTAATTCAAATCAAATTCAAATTTCTGATAATATCCAATTCTCAAATATGATTTTGGATACAGTACTAAACCATACATTTTTAAGTAAAAAATCTTTACCTTCCGATAAATATATTTATTGGAGAGTAAGAACAAATCTTGGTGATTCACAAAGTTCCTGGTCTAATATTGATTCCTTTACAATTGTTAAACCATTTCTAAATATCGAAATGCCGAATGGTGGTGAGGTAATAAAAAGAGGTTCTAAAAGCAATTATACTATTCGATGGAAGGACAATTTAAAAGATAGCGTTAAAATTGAATTAATGAGGCAAAATTTTGATAATGAAACTATTATTGATAAATTCATTAGTTATACAGGAGCCTACGTATGGCAAGTGAAAGCTGAAACTCCACTTGATTCTACTTATAAAATCAAAATAACTAGTATTAAAGATGGTAGTATTATCAGTATTAGTGAGAACACTTTCACTGTAACTGATGGCTCTACTTCGGTTAAAGAATATAATAAAAGCAATTATCAATTAGATATTTCTCCAAATCCTGCAAGAAATAGCATTTCAATTTCATTGAATAATGGGTTAAGCCCGATTAATCAAATCGCATATATATCAATTTGCAATTCGCAGGGAGTTGAAGTTAAAAGATTCAATTCTAACGAGCTTTTAGGACAAAATTCAATTAATTATTCGACTGAAATTTTACCTTCGGGCGTATATTATTGTACTATAAATATCGAAAATCAAAACATTACAAGTAGCTTTGTTGTAGTAAAATAAATTATATCCTGAATTTATAAATCATTAATCGAGCTAATTACTTCAATTGGCTCGATTTTTTTTAAAACCAAATAATAATAGAAATTGAAATGATACGTTAAAAAGTGCAAAACGATTTATTACAAAAAAGGCATATAATGAAATACTCAATAATAGCACTACTACTCTCGATATCCATTCTGGGAGCTTGTTCAGTAACGGATCCTGATTATACTACTCAATACGATTCACTCAAAAATATAAGTATTTTAGGAACCATTGCAAAAGCAAATGAATTTAGAGATACATATCCTGATATAAAAACTCACATAACCCCAACGGAAATAGTTTTCGAGTTTCCCGACGGCAAGAAATTTACAAAGTCTATCGCAGATACTTTGATGTATGTTGCCATCGCGCCTTATGTAACAACTACACACACTTGCTCTACACATTATCCCTCAAGTTGCAACGCGGAGCTAAAACAAAAAACATTCAAGGTTGAGGCGGAAGAATCCGGAAACAAAATTTTCGAAGGAAACCTCACATCACTAAAAAACGGTTTTTTTGAAATTTGGCTACCGAGAAACAAGAACGTAAACATTAAAATTGAATATGGTGATTTAAAGGGTGAAGAAACCATTGGTACAATGGACAACAGCAGAACTTGCATAACAACTATAAAATTGAAATAGTATAAATTCGTTTTTTTGAAACTCGTTACTAAGCACCTGCTTGGTAACGAGTTTTTGTTTTACGGTAACGCTCATCGAGCGAAGTCGAGATGACCTCGCTCAAAATTCAAAAAAAGGCTTTTCTTTATTGCGGAATGATGTAAAAATGCAAAATAAAACTAATTATCTTTCGTTTAAAAGTACATAATGTAATTTTTGAGGTGTCAAAATAGCTGATATGATGGAAATAAAATATTCTGAAAATTCTGTTAAAGAGTTAAAGAAGATATTAGTGGCTAATCCAAGAGATGCTCAAAGAATTATTTTAGGTATAGAGAAATACACAGGATCGCCTTTAGAACGACACGATGTCAAACCCTTGAAAGGTAAATACGGAGAATTTAAAAGGCTCAGGATAAGTAGTTATAGAGTGATTTTTGACAATGAAAACAATATACTTTTTGTTTATAATATTAAACACAGAAAGGATGCATATAATGATTAAAACACAACTAATTCGCCAAAGCAAAAAAACAATTGCTGTTATTTTAGATTATGACGAGTATAAAAGGTTAAAAGAAATAGAACAGGATAGGGAAGATTATTTTTCCGCGGTAGATGTAAAAAAGACCAATAAAAAATGGACTTCTCATACGGAACTGAAGAAAGAACTCGGGATGTAGGTTGAATCCCAAGAAAAATGGCTATCCTTTCTGGGGGGGATAGCCTAATTGCTGATTTTAAAAAACTATAATTTTATTTCACAAATTCATTTCTACTGTCTGGTTTTGGGCTGAAGTGTTTGAAGTGGTAGGTATCATCAATTGCTGTGGTAAAACTCCCACTTGCCCGTTTCACTTTAGTAATAAGGAATGTTGTGTCATTCAATATATCCCCGGAATAATTAAATGCAGGCATTTTACCCTCGGAGGGAACCCAAGTTTCAAATTGCATTTTATTGTCTTCTATTTTAAAAACACCCCAAGCAAATCTATATTTTTTTCTAGCTGTTAGATAAATAGGTGTTATAAAAAAAGATTCACAATCAACACTATCTTTCCGTTAATGACCACCTGTGCTATTTATAATACCATTTTTATATAGAAAAAATATTTTCACTTGATCCTCATCTTTATCGAAAACTGTTTCCGAGATATCGAAACTATAAAAATTGTACCGATAATACTTGATTTGCATTTTTTTTGGCAATGAATGAATTGCCGAATTTACTATATCAATTGCTAAATTTTCTTGCATTGTACACCTTATTAACAAGTCATAATTCATTTCATTGGTATTGAACAAAATTATACTTTTTTTTATTCTAAAAGAAAATCAATTTCCAATTGGTGAATAATATTTCATCCCTACGGGATTTTATGGGCGAAACGCTGTCCATTTTCTACCGATATTAAATTCCTACGGAATTATTAGGTTTTGCCTAAATATCCTGATAATTGATAAATCTAGTTAATTCTGATTCTGGCAATTTCTTCGCATTAACAATTGACCATTGTTTTCTGGATGCTTCACTTCGTACAGCATTACAACTCGGGTTTCTCACATTCAAAATTCAATTTGCAATTGTTCGAAGATGGACTCCTCACTCAATATAGGCATAATTCTTAGATTTCTAATCCAGACCTACCCCCACAAAAAACGGAAAATTAATCCAAAAACCACATATTCTTCATAAAAGTGAAAATAATTTGCTATTTATGCAAAACAATTTATTGATTGTGATATATTTTTGTTAAATTTGCAGTAACTATTTTTGATAATAATAATTTTAAGTAATTTATAGGTTTCCTTGAAAAGTTTAAGTCCATCTCCCGTACAACGGGGAACAAATCCAAAGGGTCGCGAACCAATCCGCGATCCAAAAAGAAAACATCGAATTAATCACGAGATTCGTATAAGCGAAGTGCGTTTAATAGACCAGCGCGGAGATATGGTTGGTATAGTTCCAATAGCGGATGCTCTAAGCAGAGCTGATCACGCAGATTTGGATTTAGTAGAAATTGCGCCAACTGCCAAACCACCTGTTTGCCGTATAATAGACTATGGTAAATTTATTTATGAATTGCAGAAGAAAGAAAAACTGCAGAAAAAGAATCAACAGCAATCGCAGTTGAAAGAAGTAAGGTTCAAATGGCGCACCGATACGCACGATTTCAATTTCAAAGCTCGTCACGCGAGAAATTTTCTTGAAGATGGCGACAAAGTAAAAGCAAGTGTCTTTTTCAGGGGTAGGGAAATTACCCATCAGGAAATAGGTCGCGAATTGCTCGAAAGGTTCGTAATTGATTTAGCGGATGTTGCTAAAATTGACGCTCCAATCAAAATGGAGGGTAGAAGTATGGTGGTTATTATGTCACCGAGCAAGTCGAAAAAGAAAGTAGAAGAAAAGAAGGCTGAAGATCTACTATCAGCATTATAATTGTTTTGAACTGCGTTTTTCAGCGCAGTTTTTTTTTATGAAAGAAAAGAAATCATTTATATACGGAATATCGGCGGTTTTGCTATGGTCAACCGTAGCAACGGCTTTCAAGTTGGCGCTTCGCGAACTAGAGGTTGTTCAGCTTTTACTTATTTCCTCGGTGGTTTCTTTTTTCGTTTTATTGATTATAGCTTTGTTTTCCGGCGAACGCCGGCAGTTGTTCCGTCAAACAAAAGGTGAATTGGTGATGTCCGCAGTAATGGGACTCTTGAATCCATTTGCATATTACCTCTGCTTATTCGCCGCTTACGACCGCTTGCCCGCTCAAGAAGCATTATCCCTTAATTATTCCTGGGCGATAGTTTTAGCATTAATCTCCGTACCTTTGCTGAAGCATAAGTTGTCTTGGAAGGGATTGCTGTGTTTGCTGTTGAGCTTTTTCGGCGTTGTGGTTATCGCTTTTCGCGGGGATTTTACAAGCGCTGAATTCAGGGATTTCCCGGGAGTGGCTTTGGCATTGATAAGCGCAATATTTTGGGCGTTTTATTGGATATTAAATGTTCGTGACGCAAGGGATACCATAGTAAAACTCTGCACAAACTTTTTCTTCGGCTCCATTTTTATCGTCATCTATTCCGCTTTAAGCGGCAAATTAAATGTACCTTACGTTAGTGAGACATTAGCCGCTGTTTATATCGGTTTATTTGAAATGGGGATTACATTTGTGCTATGGCTGACCGCTTTGAAATATTCCAAATCCAATGCTCGCTTAAGCAGTCTGGTATATTTGTCGCCGTTTATATCACTTATGCTTATAGCATTAATTCTTAAAGAACCAATTTACATATCCACTCTTGTCGGATTGGTTTTTATTTTATCGGGTATAGTGTTACAAAAGAAAATCGGATAATGAGTTCTTAAAGCTATAAAGATAGATAAACGCGAAACGGTTGAAAACGATTAGCCCCATAAGAAATGAAGTGGAAATTAGAATGTATAATCTTAACAATCGTTTTCAAATATTAAAATCGCAATATCTAAAATCCCTCCCTCTCGTTTTCGATCTGATCATCTATAAATCCTGATTCTAAAAAGAATATTTAATCATTACGTGATTTTCGGTCAAAGTGCCGGTTATTTTCTACATACATCAAATCCCTAATGGGATTCTCTTTCTTCTCATTTATAATTTATAATTTACCATTTATAATTATTTTCTGGACTCTTCACTTCGTTCTGAGTGACTACCACCCATAATAAAAAACTCATCCGATGACCGTGGAGTCGTCGGATGAGCAAGTCTTTTCTAATAATATTTTATCTTTCTATTTTGCTTATTTTGTTACAACAAGCTCACGGGTAATAAATCCCGAAGGTGCGATAATTGTTATATAATACGTTCCGGATGCTAATGGATTGGTATCAATTTCATAACTCGTATCACCCGGTTTTAAATCCAGCATATCGGTTTTGATTATCTTGCCATCCGAAGAAGTGATGATAATTTTAGCAGTACTCGATTCAGTAAAGCTGATTTTTAGGACTGCTCTACTCCCCGATGGATTAGGATAAAGTTTTATTGAACTGAACTGGTTGCTTTCTTTAACAAAAACACCGCCGGTTGAGAACTGCCAAGCACCGCTCCAAGGGGTAGAATATTGAGCACCCACGCCCTTGATATGCCAATAATAATTTGTTCCAGGAGTTATATCTATTTCAGAAAGAAGATATTTAGTATCGAAAATTGAATCCTTATCGAATACCACATTTACAAAATCAGCATCCTTAGCCAATTGCAAATGATAATATTCGGCGGTTGCCGCAGGGTACCAAGATAGCTGTACAGGTATAGTAAGGCTCCCTGTTCCATTTTCAGGATTAAGTAGAAAAAGTACAACCTGTGATGTTGTGAAAGACCATACCGGTGACCACTGAGCAATTCCGAATGATTCAAGATTCCAGTCATTGACCCGCCAAAAATAATTTATGCTCGGCAATAAAGCATCAACGTTCTGTTCAGCCTTTGTTAATGAGTCTTTATTATAAACCAAATCAGTGAAATCAGCGTTTTTTGAAACTTGCAAATGATAATATGTTGCTCCAACAACCTCATTCCATTTCAATTTCAACGCCGTAGCTTGATCAACCGCTTTATCGGTTGGGGAAATCAAATCAGTTGCTTTGATTCCTGTTTTAAACGACCAAGCGTCGGACCAAATCCCGAAACTTGTGCCAACAACTACTCTAACCCGCCAAAAATACGATTGGTAATATTCCAATTTATTTGTCTGGTATTCAAGAACAATGTTTACTGTTTCATCAACGATGGTAGTTTTAAAATCGTCGGTCTTTGATATTTGGATTTGGTATTGAGTGCCGGATGTGTTTGGCAACCAAACTAATTTTGTGTTTAACGGTAAATTAACTTTTTGGTTTTCGGGTGTCTTTAATACTGTAGCTTTAAGTGAAGTTTTAAATTTCCAGGTTGCGGAATATTCGCTGGCACCTTCGGTCGTTACAGAAGATACGTGCCAAAAATATTCGGTTTCTGGAAGCAAATTAGCCGCTAATTTGAATGTATCAGTGCCTACATTGCCATCAAAAACGATATTTGTAAAAGCCTCATCTTTGGCGATTTGAATATAATACGTTTGTGCACTAAGCACTTTGTTCCATTTGAATTGTTCAGTTAGTTGACGGTCAATTGCATTATTTGCAGGATACACCAAATCAGGAACTTTAATTGTAGTTTTAAATGACCATACATCGGACCATAGACCAACCCGTGTACCAACAACCAATCTAACTCGCCAATAGTAGTTTTTATAATACTCCAAGGCGGTGTTTTGATATTCCAAAACATTGTCAACTTTAGTATCTATAACTGTTGTTGCGAAATCGGCAACTTTTGAAATTTGGACTTGGTATTGGGTTCCTGCAGGATTCGCCAACCAAGTCAATTTTGTGTTTATCGGCACATTAACTTTTTGGTTTGTTGGGGTCTGCAAAACTATCGCTTTGTAAGATGTACTTAATTTCCAAGTGCCAGAATAGGCACTCGTTCCCGATGTATTAACCGAAGCAACATGCCAATAATAATCAGTTTCCGACGCTAAAATATTGATAAGTTTAAATGTGTCAGCTCCAACATTCCCTTGGAAAAGGATGTTTGAAAAAGCCGCGTCTTTAGATATTTGTATTAAGTAAGATTGGGCGTCAGTAGCCTTGTTCCAGCGGAATTGTTCTGTTAATAATCTGTCAATAGCGTTATTCGAAGGATATATAAGTTGTGGAGGCGACAAAACGCTGGTTGTTATTTCAGTTGCGGCTAAAGAGGTCGTATAAACCTGGTCGCCGGTTGTACCACCGTCACCATCAGCCGCAAGAAGCGAAGCGTAAATTGTTACAGTTCCTTTACCTGCGGCAGGTGCTGTCCATTTGAATGAAAAGGTCTGCGTATTAGGACCAACATTGCCACTGCCGGTATGAACAACGTGCGTACGTGTATTTGAACCCACGGTATGGGTTTTGATTTTTGTTAATGTTGTATTTGTTATAGTTACTGTGCCACCATTAGCACCTGAACTCAATAATGCAACCGCATCTACTCCAAAGAGCTTATCGTTAGGCGAAGAACTATTTGATATTGTTACTGAAATTGTATGATCAGACCCCGGTGTATAACCGCCGCTAAGCGAAGGACTGGATGTTATTGCCGCCGATGCCGATCCAGAGTTAACTGTGCCGTCGTGACAACTTGTGCAGTTTCCATCGCCGGGAGCACCGGAATAACCCGCTTTACCGGTAGGACTGAGAATTTCGAACGCCATTATTCCAATAATAAACGTTAATGACATAGCGTATATGAGAAACCTCTTCATAAGCTCTCCTTTATATATAAAAATTGTTTTAAATTCGCCGTAAAACTAATTTTTGCGGTATTAATTCTTTGCTAAAGTATAATATTATATTTATACTATATTTATTTTTCTTAATAGGCAAGACGAATTATTTATTTATATATTTTGAAACATCAAACGGCGGGTATTCAACTTATTTCATTATTAATTGAGGAATAGTTGTTGTATTTGTAAAGATTAGTTTTTGGATGGGGGTGGGGGATGGATTATCAAATGCTGTGGGTTTCACTCACGGTTATTTAGATTAGCTACTTCGTAGCTGGAAGATGGATTCTTCACTTCGTTAATAATGACACTCTCCATTATTAAAAACTCATCCGATGATTTCCAAGTCGTCGGATGAGTAAAATTCTATCTTTTTCAATTTTTAATCTACGATTATTCTTGGTACTCGTGATGAAATACCGGTGAGTATCTCATAAGGGATTGTCCCGGCAAAGTTAGCTAATTCATAAGCACTAATATACTCATTTCCTTGCTTACCGATGAGCACTACTTCGTCGCCGACTTTTATTTTGTCTTGAAAGACTTCGACGAATATTTGGTCCATACAGACAGAGCCTACTACAGGATATCGCTTCCCGTTAATCAGGCATTGGGCTTTATTACCAAGTGAGCGGTTGTAACCGTCACCGTAACCTATTGGAACAATGGCGATGTGCGTATCGTTGCGAGCAAAATATTGGAACGCGTAACCAGCTGTTTCACCTGATTTTACATCTTGAATAGCGATTACTTCACTCTTTAATTCCAAAACAGGCTTTAGCGGTATTTGGTCAAGCAATTCTTCTTCAGGCATAAGTCCGTAAACGCTTATCCCCATCCGAATCATATTGTAATAGGATTCAGGTAAATTTGCGATTGCCCCGCTATTTGCGGAGTGGATATATTGAAATCGGAAATTTGCTTTCTTCAATTCTTCGTACGCTGTATTGAAATCTTTGAGTTGACCCAAAGCAAAACTCCGCTCTCTGAAATCCGAAGTGGCATAGTGAGTCATCAATCCAATTATATTAACACCTTTGTGACTCTTTGCCAATTCCATAAATTCAACTGCTTTATCCCAACGAATTCCATCGCGGTTCATTCCGGTATTGATAAATAAATGCGCCGTAATAACTTTATCATTGGCTAAAGCATAGTTGGAGTAGTATTTCAAAATCTCAATATCGAAAATTGCTGTTTGAATATTATAATTCAGTAAGATAGAGACATCATCCTTGCGACCGGGCACAATACATAGTATTTCACCCAAATCTCCGGACTCTCTCAACGCGGCACCTTCTTCGGGGAATGCTACACCAATAAATTTTATATCAATGCGACGTAAAGCACGAGCTATTTCAACAGCACCGTGTCCGTAGGCATTTGCTTTAATAACAGTTAATATTTCTGACTCGGGGATTTCTTCCCTAATTGCCTCGATATTATCTTCCAGATTTTTCAAATTTATGTAAGCTCTTGTAGCCCTCATTTATTTTACCACCGGAGTTTCAATTTCAATCCTTACCGTACGGCAATAAAAGCGCCCTTCAGGAGTGCTGTTATCGAACAATGCGTCTTTTTCTCCTAATCCTATTATATTCGATTTATTTAATCTTAAGCTGTTACCAACAGAATTTGCACGTTTATCTGCTAATTTATCGTTTGTCGCTTCATCACCCATTTGGTCGGTATAACCTTTCACATAAACTATAGCGTTTGGTGTAATACGTCCTTTTATAAAATCCAAAACTTTAGAGTGTTCTTTCAATAAATTGGATTTTCCATAATCAAACAAAATCAAACTATAATATTCAAATTCTTTATCTTTAATATTCTCATTACGTTTTCTGTTAATGGTAATTTGTTCTACCGGCAAATTATAACATTTTGAACGTGTCTCGCGGCCTAATTTATCTTTTACATCCAAGCAATATGTGATATTTCCGGAAGTAGTTGGTGAATTCTTGCTATTGGCGTCTATGTTCCAATCTAATGTTTCAGGAGGGGCACCCTTGGCTGAAAAACTTGATAAAACTTTATCGCCTTGCTTAGCTTCGACTTTCCACGATTCGACATCGGTTTGAGAATTTACTTTTGGCGTAAACTGTATCTTATCAGCAGAAATTGTGCGCTTGGTATCAGATGTAATTACCGGCTCACTGAGAATTTCGGATGAAGAAATTATCTCGACTCGTCTGTTTTCTTGTGAAGCATATTCAGGTGAATCGCTATCGTCCGATTTCTTAGGAGGTAGATTTGCCGCTTTAATTTTAATTCTGTCAGCGTCGATGCTCCAAATTTCGGTAAAATAATCTTTAACCGTTTGCGCTCTTTGCTCCGAAAGAGTCGTGTTTCCCTTTTCATCACCATTGTTTGAATTTGTACCAAGCAAAGTAATTGTTACATCGGGATTGTTTCGCAATCTCATTCCCAAGATATTCAGCACCTGATAGTACGTTTCTAAAACGTCGAGCTGTACTAAATCTTTATCGGAAAAATTATTAGTTGCTTGATTAGACAATTTAATATATTTATTCTGCAATTGAGCGGAATTTTCATCAAAGAAAATATAGTTTAGCAAAGGTCTTAAATTGAGCGATACAAAATCCTCGATTACCAAGTTTTGATTTTTCATAACACTACCGACAGAATCTAATAATTTAGCCGAAACGTCGGCGGTTATTGCCGGCAATGCCGGTGGATCAGGTAGCCAGCGCGGTGATGCCGGTTCCATAGGCGGATCCGGTGGTAATGGTGGTGGAGGCGGTTGCTTGTACTTGACCGATACACCGACCTTTATGCTTTGCGTAAACCAAACTGTTTCTTTAACAGGGGGGGTAAAATAAAAACTATAAAAAATCTCGGGAACAATGAAAAGCGAACGAATCGCGTTTAATGGTAACGGGTACCCAGCACCTAATGTTAAACCGCATTGAAAACGACGAACTGCATCTATCGATCCCGAAGTATCGTTCCGTATTTGCTTTCCATTCAGAAAAGTCGCTCTATCCGCCGGTTTGGTTATTAACTCGTATTGGCTGTATTGGGCGTTTGTGATAACCCCAAAGTTCAGCCCACCATAAACAGCCATATCGCGCCATATATTATAACTGCCCAAAGCTTCGAGTGAAATTGCGCCGATATTTGTATTGAAATAATGCGTAAACTCTCCATCGGCTTTCACACCGTCTAAAATAACCCACGTCGGCTCTATAGATTGGAACTTTCCATTGAGAGTGTTGTAGCCTAAACGAACGCTTAACCCAATAGAATCAGTTATATGCCTTTCGTATAGCACACCGACAGATATACCGGGAGCTAATCCAAATTTATAGGAAGGACAACAACTCGGAATTCCAGGTATGCCCGAAAAATCTCCGAGATGAAGATCGTATCCAAAATGTAGATAGCCGCCATAACGCGGTTTATTTTCGTAAACTTGTAAGGAATCTTCCAATGAATAATCTTTGTCGGTTTGCGAAAACATTGCGCAGTTGCTGTAAATCAATAAGAATGCTGAGAGTAAAAGTATTTGCTTCATTTTCTTTAATTATCTATTTCTAATAATACAAAATTAACAAAATATCATCAAAAATTGTTCCCATTTTACTTTTTACTTTCTTTTTTTGAATTTCGTACTAATAAAAAAGGCAATTCTAAGAACTGCCTTTGAAAATTCATTTATTTATTTTTTAGTTAATTTATGGAATTTCTTTTTAAAGCTTATTTCATTACTTGTTACAGATGTCCGTCATTTCGATTCGAAACTAATTATTATTCAGCTTATCACCCCAAAATCGTTGTGATTAATAAAAAATATTAAAACATAAATCCTCCTCCGTTTGGGAGAGAATTTAGGTGATGAGCCAAACAAAAAAATAAGCCTTTCAATTAAAAAAAGGCTTATATTGTTGCGACCAATCCGTAATTTCCAAAATATCACAACGAGCAATATAGTTCAATCATATAACACTTCAAACACCAAAAAAGTTACACATTGTGAAAAATATTTTTTTATAAAATACTTCTTTAGTATTTAATTTAGTTTAATAATCTACTGAATTAAGCGAAATAAGCATATATTTCTTGAATTATTTCGCTAATTTTGAATATGACATACGCAAAAAATGGAATTAATATGAAAATATCAGTTATTGGTTTAGGATATGTAGGGCTCCCTTTGGCTTGTGCTATAGCAAAGCATAAAGAATTCGAACTTGTTGGATTCGATTCAGATACCCGGAAAATTGAGCAAATAAACAATGGAATTTGCCCGATAGACGACTTTCAATGCGAATTGGATTTAAAAGAAGTTGGTCTTACGGTTTCGTCCAATCCTGATATTCTGCGCAATAGTTCGATATATATCGTATGTGTTCCGACACCTGTCGAAAACGACTACACCCCCGATTTGCGACCTGTGAAAAGTGCCACAACCACTGTAGCAAAATACATACAAAAAGGGCAGATTTTGGTTATTGAATCTACCATAAACCCGGGTGTTTGCGACGAAGTTGTGATACCTATTGTGGAAGAAATGACCGGTATGAAATCTCAGATTGATTTTGACGTAGCGCATTGTCCGGAACGTATTAATCCCGGCGATCCAATATGGAATGTTTATAATATCCCAAGAAATATTGGTTCCACATCCCCAGCGGCAACTAAAAAAACCGCCGATTTCTACCGCAAGGTAATTAATGCCGAAATTAACGAAATGCCTGATTTGAAAACCGCTGAAGCAACGAAAATAATTGAAAATACATTCCGCGATATTAACATAGCTTATGTAAATGAATTAGCAAAATCGTTCGATGTTTTGGACATTGATTTATTGAAAGTTATAGAAGGTGCGAAGAACAAACCTTTTGCATTTATGGCGCACTATCCGAGCTGTGGTGTCGGTGGACATTGCATTCCGGTTGACCCATATTATCTGATAGAACGCGCTCAAAAAAGCGGCTTCGACCATCAATATTTGAAATTAGCCAGAAAAATAAATAATTCTATGCCGGAATATACAGTTGAACTATTATTTAAAGGTTTGAACAGTATCTCTAAAAGCATCAAAAATACTCCTATCGCGCTGTTAGGCCTATCATACAAGGCAGATGTGCGTGATCAGCGAGAAAGTCCTTCACTGAAGATTAAAGCCCAATTGCTCAAGTATTCAGCAGACCTGATAGTTTACGACCCGAATTTTCCTGAAGAATGTACTTATGGAACATTGGAAGAAACATTGGATAAAGCCGATGCGGTGGTTTTAGCTGTCAACCATAAAGAATTTGTTGGATACCTTTCAGCCAAGAATTTTAAAAAACATAATATTAAAGTTGTTATTGACGGTAA
Organism: Kapaibacterium sp. (SeqCode); assembly: GCA_038206725.1. Taxonomy (GTDB): domain Bacteria; phylum Bacteroidota; class Ignavibacteria; order Kapaibacteriales; family UBA2268; genus JBAXXL01. Next base: position 12,823 of record JBBRAO010000008.1, on the reverse strand, counting down.
AAATATTCTCGATAAGGATGGTATCAAGGAATTAGATATTTATTACAAAGGAATTGGAAGATAATTTTCTTTATAACTTTATGACTTTACAAACTGATTAACGTCTTACCCAATCGAATAGTAAATTGTCTAAATCCTGCCCTTTGATTTGTGGGGTATCGTATAAACCGGCGTTTTGGCGTTGACGGAATACTTCGTAGAGGCTTACCGCGCAGGCTACTGAAATATTGAGGCTTTGTATCATTCCGACTTGTGGAATAAGGAAGTTCCCATCGGCTAATGCTATGGCTTCGTCTGATACGCCGACGTGCTCGTTTCCGAAGACTAACGCTGTGGGCTGGGTGAAATCCATATCGTAAAGCGAAACAGCGTCGTGGCTCAAATGCGTGGTGTATATCTTCTTTCCTTCAGTGCGAAGAACAGCAAAACATTCCTCAACCGTACGATGACGAGTTTTGTCAATCCATTTCCAAGCACTAGCTGAGCTGGTTTTTCCAATTTTGGGGAAGGGTTGCTTGCCGTGATAAAGCAAATGGACTTCTTTAATACCAGTAGTATCGCAAGTTCGCAAACAAGCGGATAAATTATGCGGATCGTTGATGTTTTCTAAAACGATTGTAATATCGAGCTGACGTTTATTAATAACGTCGGTTAATTTATTCAGACGTCTTTCTAAAACGAAATTTTCTGGTTTAAGGTTCATATTTATCTTGTATTTGTTCTACAATTCCCGCATTGATTTTGAAGTATCTATTCGAGCCGACAGGTTCGAACGATTGCAATCGCGCCGGATTGGTAATTGTAATTAACGATTGAGCACCATTTTGATTGATTAGGTCTATAACCTTACGGCTACGTTCGATATCCAATTCTGAAAAAATATCGTCAAGTAAAATGATGGGAGTTTCTTCCAAAATATCTTTAAGGTAAAGAAATTCGGCGAACTTCAAGCTAATTAGCAACGATTTGTGCTGACCTTGCGAGGCTCTTTCTTTTGCCGGTGAATTGTTTATGGAAATGAATAGATCATCTTTTTGTGGACCGAACAAAGTTGTTCCACGTATAATTTCATAATTTCTCAAATCCCGGGCTCTTTCAATATAAGCATCACGAATTTGGGATTTATCATTGCTAACAAGAGCGGATTGAGCCGCATTAGGAATATACGAAATAGCAACACTTTCGTCCGCACTTCCAATATTTGAATAAAATGAGCTAAAATAAGGGAGAAATTCCTTGATAAAATTATATCTTTTATAAACTATATTCGCGCTGGCTTCAATAAAAATGCCGGTCAGAATATTGAATTGCTCGTTGTCCAATTTCCGTTCCTTTTTTGCCGCTGTCAACATCGAGTTTCGCTGTTTGAGGCATCTTCGGACTTTATACAAATCCTGCATATATAACGAGCTGAGTTGGGATAAAGTTCTATCAATAAAACTTCGCCTATCAGCAGGAGCACCGCTTGTGATGGCTTTCATATCGGGCGATAGTATAATCAATGGAATTCTGCCGATGATATCTTTAGCCGATAAATTATCGCCCTCGGAACTTGAAATTTTCTTTTTGGAGTTTAGCTCAAAATTGACATTTGTAAAATATGAAACGCCAACTTCCGAGATTCCATCCACCCTCGCTTGGTAAAAGTTTTCATTTTCTTTTATCAAACTATTTTCGGAAACCGGTTGGAAGGTTTTAGAAAAAGCGCATATTGCAACCGCTTCCAAAATAGTAGTTTTACCCGCTCCGTTCAATCCGTAAAATACGTTGAGGTGTTCTGCTAATTCTATGTTAGTAAAGGAATGGTTCCGTAGATTTGATATTTTTATTTTGCTGAGTTTCATATAGAACTTAAAATAGAAATTGTAGGGGCGGGGGAAATCCCGTCCCTACTGATTAAAATTAATGATTAGCCAATTGCAATTATTAACTAATTCTTACCGGCATTAAAAGCATCATAAAGCGATTTTGTTCATCCAATTTCGGCATAATCAAAGCCGGTTTGTCCGATTCGCTGAATGTGAAAGCAATTATTCCGCCATTGGTATCGCTATCGTCAATATTACTGATAAGTTCATTCAAATATTTAGAATTAAAAGCAATTTCAAATGGATCGTGGTTACATTCGCATTTGATATTTTCTTCAGCTTCGCTACCTGTATCTTCGTCGGTACCTTTGAAATTAAGAGTATCTTTGGTAATAGACAATTTGATTTGCTTTGTTGTTTCATTTGCAAACAAGGAAACACGTTTTAAAGCGGATAACATCTGATTTTTATCAATCAACAAAGTGATGTGGTTATTCTTTGGAATAACTGACTCGTAAGGAGGAAACTTATCGTTTATCACATTTGTTATAAACACGATATCTTCATATTCAAAACGAGCGTGAGTATATTTGTTCCCACGGTGAAGAACCGACATTGTAACTTCGCTATCAATTTTTTTCAAATAGTCAACAGCTTTGTGAGGGATGATTATATCCAATTCCTGAGGATATGAACTATCCTTCGATTCCAAAGTAACTTTTGTTAATCTATATGTATCTGTCGATACTGCATTAACATAAGTTTCTCGGAATTGTAAAAACATACCGGTCATTTGCAATCTGAAATCGTTTTTGGAAATACTGACTGCTGTTTTATTACAAAGCTGATTGAATTCGTTTTGATAAAACTTGGCAGAAGGCAAAGTAGTGTCTATAACGCCTTCACCCAACTCTTGCTTCGGCATATCCTCTTGTTCGAACAAAACCGGCAAATCAATATATTCGTCCGGATCCAAGCCTTTCATATCGAATCTTCCGGATTGAGTTTTGATTTCGATGTTGTAAGTATCCGGCATTACAGTAAATTCGAATTCACCAACAGCACCGAATTCACGAATAATATCGTTTAGTTTTTTTGCAGGTACTAATACCGAACCTGGTTCGATTGTAACAACAGTCATTTTTGCTATAATCAAAATATCTTGGTCCGAGCCGATAATCTTAAGAGTATTATCTTCAAGCTCCAGTTTAAGATGCTCAAGAACTTCAATAGTCGCTTTCGTAGGAATTGCCGGCAAAGTGCGTTGCAATTTCTTTTGAAATTCCCCGATTGGTGCAGTAAATTTCATTTTTTATACCTTAATTAAATTAAAATTTCGTAATTTTATTTATTTGAAAATGTAAATTTAAAAAAAATGTATTGCGTAAAGCAAAACAATTATTAACAATTTATCAACACTATGATTGCCAAATACGGAATAGATAATTTTTTAGTAATGCTTGTGTCAGGGATAATCATTATAATTTTAGGTGTGTTACTGAATAAACCTTATAGTTATTTTGTTGTTTCTGGAGGTGCATTACTCATTTTATTTGCAATATGGTTTTTTCGCGACCCTGAACGAATTCCACCGAAAGAAATATTCGAAGATTCCTCAATACTTCTTTCGCCGGCAGATGGGAAGGTTATTGAAATAACCGAAATAGAAGAACACAACTATCTGAAAAGTAAAACATTACGAATTAGTATTTTTCTGTCGCCTTTGAATGTACACGTCAATCGAAGCCCAGCTACAGGCGATGTGGAATATTTTAACTATTACCCGGGGAAATATCTAATAGCGAGTCACCCAAAGGCCTCGGAGCTGAATGAAAATTCGCAAATCGGTTTGAAAATGGAAAATGGTCAGAGGATTTTATTCAAACAAATTACCGGATATGTAGCTCGACGATTAGTGTGTGAGGTCAAAACCGGAATGCATTTAACCGCGGGTGAGAAATTCGGTATGATGAAATTCGGTTCTCGTATGGATATTTTTGTACCATTATCGTCGAAGTTGAGAATCAAGGTTGGCGATAGAGTTCGAGCAGGTGAACAGATAATAGGGAATGTGCGATGAAACCCTTAGTAACTAAATCAATTATACCCAATTTTTTCACAATAGGTAATCTTGTTTCGGGATTTACAGCGATTATTCAAATTAGCCGTGGAGAATTTGTAATCGCCGCCTTATTTATTTTAGCCGCTATGTTATTTGATGCTTTAGACGGGATGATGGCGCGATTGGTTAAGGCTACGAGTGAATTGGGTATGCAATTGGATTCGCTGAGCGATATGGTTTCATTTGGAATTGCCCCGTCGTATATGCTTTACGAAGCGTTTTTCTTTCAGTATGGTTTTTTCGGAATATTATTCTCGTCGCTACCGGCAATATGCGGTGCTATGCGCTTAGCGAAATATAACATCACTTCCAGCGCGACCGAAGACAAGACATTTTTTACAGGATTTCCAATTCCTTCGGCGGCAATAACATTGGTCTCTTATATTGTGTTCATATTTGATAAAAATATACTCCCCCCTGAATTTGAGCAAAACTTAATATTTTATTTAGTGCCTATAGTATCATTGGCTATGGTTGGTAGAATGCGTTTTGAGAATGCACCACGACCAAATTTACAAGATTTGAAAAAACGTTGGTTTTTCTCACTTATGTTTGTGCTGGCAATTGTCATTGCATCCATAACCGAGGGCAAAGCCATATTTTTCATTATGATACTATATTTAGCCTTAGGCATATTGCGCTGGCTGATTTCTTTAATCAATAAAGACCGTTTTATAGAGGAAATAGTAGATGATGAGGATATTGATTAGTGTTTCGATTTTAGTTTTAATCGTTGTTAGCTCCGGATACAGCAATAAACCGAAAGAGAAAAATTATAATTCGATAACAACCGCATTACTTAAAGATTCTACTATAATAATAAGTTCCGATACAATAAATATTTACCCCAAAGATGATAATCACGATACTCTTATCCCAAAACGGAATAGGATTTGGTGGTATTCGGAATTAAAAAAAGTGACAACTGATAAACCGACTGTAATCAATATAGTTGGTGATGGGTGGCGCGGGGCAAAGTACGTTGTTCCTGTGTATTCTTATAATAATGATATTTGGTATAGATTCCAAGATAGTGAACTTGTCGATCACAAAGGAGCCGATGCGCTTTGGAACTATTCTTTAATTAAAAAGTTTGACTATCCAAATGTCAACATTGCAAGAACATATCCTTATTTCCCCAATCGAATAGAAAAATTAATTAATGAGTACAGACATAACATATATTTTAGACAAGAAATAATCGGTAAAACACCGATGGATTATCCGATTTATATGTTTACAATTACCGATAATACCGTTCCTGAGTACCTGAAAAAGCGGATTTGGATACATTCGCGTACGCATCCCGGCGAAACTCAATCATCTTTTGTTCTTGAAGGTTTAATAAATTATTTATTAAGTAGAGAGAACCTAATTACAAAATCAGTAGATTTAAAAAAAGTGATATTTAATATTGTTCCAATTGTCAATGTTGATGGAATAGCTGTCGGAAATTCGCGCTATAATCCCGGAGGTCAAGATTTGGAGCGTCAATGGTTAAAGCAGTCTCAAAATCCATTATTATTGGAAGATTCGGTTGCTCAGGAAGTGAAATTGATTCGCGACGCGATAGTAAAACTTACAAATACTACTGCAGATTTTATTTTAGCCTTGAATATTCACGGTAAAAATGCTTTACCCGGCGAATCCCCTTTTTTATATACAAATTTTAAAAAATCGCTTAAGGAACACGGACCAGAGGGTGATACAGTCTATAGAAATCAACTGATGCTTGCCAAATGTATAAGCGATTTTAACAATAGCGACTCAATAACCGTCCAGATGGGATACACACCAAAGCAACCTATGGACAAAAAACCTTTTCCCGAGAGTTGGTGGTGGGCAAATTACAGAAACAAGATAACAGCCGCTACAATTGAAATAACTGCATCACGAAAAAAAGCCGACAAACAGAGAACGGATGTTAATTCTTATCTTGATTTCGGGGGAGCAATAGCAAAGGGTTTATACAAATTTTATCTTTTGCAAGAAGCCCAAAAGACAGTTCCGCCAAGCGATTCAACAATTTCTTTAGAAGAGTTAGAGAAATATTATTACAAGAATCCGTGGGAATAAACAATAAAAGTAATATTATTAGCAAAAATAATTTTTTATTTAATAATATTATTTTAATTTTGTTAATGATAAGTGAATATATGTTTTTATTTAATATGAAAAAGTATGAAATCAGATAGAAGAAAAGAAGTAATCGTCGGAATAGTGAGCTTAGTATCACTTGTAATCTTAATATTGGCTCTATTATTTGGTGAGAATATAATCTCTCAAAAGAATAAATACGTTGTCACTATTGAATTTCAAGATGCAGGAGGTTTGCAAAGCGGTGATCCTGTGATGTTTAGCGGTGTTAATATAGGGAAGGTTAAATCAGTCAAATTAATGGGCAGAAGGGTAAAAGTAGAAGTGTTTTTGCAAGATATTTCTGAATTTAGGAGTGATGTAACCGCCAAAATTTCAATGCTCTCTTTAATGGGTGGAAAAAAAATTGATATATACCCCGGTATAAGTGATGAGAAGTATGATATAAACAAGGTTATCACCGGTGCTGAATCAGTTGATTTCACTACCGTACTTTCCGACATTTCATCAATGAAAGACGATATTATTATTTCGGTCAAAAGAATTGATTCAATAGCAATTAGCGTCAATGGGCTAATGGGAGACCCTAAGTTTATTGCTAATTTAAAAGGAACTGTTAGCAGTGCTAACGATGTGGTTTCAAAAATCAACCGGTTTACTGATGTGAAAGCCGCCGAAAAGATTATTAATAATCTAAGCGAGGCTTCGCAATCGCTTAAAGAAATTACATCCGATAACAAAGGTGATATAAAAAGTATAATTAGTAAATTAAAAACCACAACAGATTATTTAGCGGATTTTGCCGATAATAATAAGAATTTAGGCAAAGACGTTAATTTGATTGTTAACGATTTGAAAGTCGTGACCAATCAGCTTTCCAAAAATGAATCAGTAGTTGGAAAGTTGCTGAATGATAAAGAATTCGCCAATCAATTAGCCGGAACGCTTAAGGAATTAGAAACGCTTATCAAAAACATTACGGATTATGGCATCAATACTAATGTACGTTTAGGAGCCAGACCTTAAAGCAAATGCCAATAAAACCCACATATTTGAATGATGAACTTTACGATTATCTTCTCGAGAACTTTTCTTGCGATGACGAAAATCTGCGGTTATTAAAAGCTGAGGCGGTTGTAAACGGAATTCCACCCATATTTATTACGCCCGAGCAGGGATTGTTCTTACAGTTTTTAATTCGATCTGTAAAGGCAAAATATGTTTTAGAAATCGGGACACTAGCCGGTTACTCAGCCTTGGTAATGGCAGAAGCTTTACCTGCTGACGGAAAAATAATCACAGTTGAAAAAAATGTTGAGTTTGCCGAATTCGCTCAAAAGAAATTCAGCGAGTCGGCACTTTCAAAGAAAATCGATTTACGAGTAGAGGATGCTTCAAAGTTTTTAGATCATTTTAAGCCAAAGGAACAATTGGATTTTGTGTTTGTTGACGCGAACAAGCCTTTTAACAAACTTTATCTGGATAAAATCACACCCTTGCTCAAGGTTGGTGGTATTTATATAACGGACAATGCTTTTGCGTTTGGACATATTATGGAAACTATTGCTGAGCGAAATCCTAATGAAATAAAATCAATGCGGTCGTTCAATAATTATTTCCGAACTCATCCGTTATACAAAACTTGTTTAGTTCCAATTGGCGACGGTGCTATTATGGGTGTTAAAATTAAGGAAAATTAGAAATGTTCGAACAGCAAAGAGAAAAAATAAATTCATTGGTAAAACGAAGCGATTTATTGCGGAGGTTCCTTTGATATTGATCAAAAAGAATCCGAGATTAATGAGTTAACCCAATTAACGCAATCATCCGAGTTTTGGAACGACTCAAAACAAGCCCAATCAACCATTCAAGAAATTAACAGCCGCAGAGAATGGGTCAACGATTGGACAAAAGCCAACCACAAAACAATAGATCTAATTGAACTGCTTGAAATAGCCAACGAGGATAATGACCTCTCAGCGGAACCGGAACTAAATAGTGAAATCAATTCCGCAGAAGAATTAATCCGTGACCTCGAGATAAGAAATATGCTAAATGGGGAAGATGACATTCGTGGTGCGATTTTAACTATAAATTCAGGCGCGGGTGGTACCGAAGCCAACGACTGGACCTCAATGCTGCTAAGGATGTATAATCGTTGGGCTGAAAGGAAAAATTTTAAAATCTCGCTTCTTGAGACCGTTGACGGCGATGTAACCGGTCTAAAATCTTGTTCTATTCAAATTGATGGGGCTTATGCGTTTGGTTACTTAAAAGGGGAGAGTGGTGTTCACCGCTTAGTACGAATATCACCTTTCGATTCAAACGCACGCAGGCATACTACATTTGCCTCAGTTTATGTATATCCGGTTATGGAAGACGACGTGGCTATCGAGGTGAACCCAGCGGATGTTGAAATGGATACTTTTCGTTCTGCCGGAGCAGGTGGTCAAAACGTTAATAAGGTTGAAACGGCAGTTCGGTTGAGGCATATTCCAACAGGTATTATCGTTTCTTGTCAAACCGAACGTTCGCAGTTTCAAAATCGTGAACGCGCGATGAAAATGTTAAAAGCGAGACTTTACCAAAAACGTCGCGAAGAAGAGGATGCAAAAAAAGCTGAAATAGAGGGAAAAAAAATGAAAATAGAATGGGGCAGTCAAATTCGTTCTTATGTTTTCCAACCTTACACTATGGTAAATGATCATCGAACCGAAACCAAACGAACAGATATTTCTGCGGTTATGGATGGAGAAATTGATGACTTTATCACCGCGTTTCTTATATTATTTAAAGATTAGTACCAAAAACCCCTAAAAATAAAATTCATCGGATAATTTTAGGTCGTCCGATGAATTTATTTATTTGCAAAAAATGGAAAAAAAGTCGTTTTATTTCGACGAAGATGTGGATTTATCTTTACAGATTACACAGTTTTTAGCTATTTTTTTTAAATAAAGCTAAAAAATAACCATCTGTGCCGTGAATTTCCGGAGAAAGTGTAAAACTATTCATATTTTTTTCCAAATTTTGAATATCTATATTATGTTCTTTGAATTTTCTTAATAATGGATGTGGTCTGAAATCGGGATGATGTCTTAGAAACTCTTCCGCTACAGCTTCGTTTTCAATCGGCATTATTGTGCAGGTAGCATAAAGAAGTAGTCCACCGGGTTTGACGAATTGGCTGAAATATTTTAAAACCTTAAGCTCGGTTGCGGCATATCGGTTGAAATCCTGCAAAGTGAGTGAATATTTCTTCTGCGGTTTGCGTCGAAATGTTCCTAAACCTGAGCAAGGAGAGTCAACTAAGACGTAATCAAAAGATGATTGATAGATTTTCGGCTTCTTTTCATATGGCTCTATTGTGAGCAATCGGATATTTGTTAATTTAGCTTTCAAAGCTCTTGGTCTAATTTTATAAAGTTTATCGCGTAAAATATCGACTGCGGTAATACGAGATGTATTATTAGTTAAATCAGCTAAATGCAATGTTTTTCCTCCGGCTCCTGCGCAAGCGTCTAAAATAACGCTGTGGGGTTTAGGGGATAGGGCATAAGAAATCAGTTGACTTCCTTCGTCTTGAATTTCCACAGTTCCATTTTGATAGATTTCTAATATATTCAGATTAATTCTATTTTTGATAGCAATAGCGGCAGGCGAAACTTTGCAATTTTCAAATTCAATATCGTTGTTCTTAAGATAATCAATTACACTTTGCATATTTCTTTCCGGATTATTCACCCGAATAATCATATCGGCAGAATTTGTTGAAGAATCTGCAAGAGCAATCAAATTATCGTAAGAACGAGGTTGGAATTTATTAGAATGCAGGTAGGCTAAAATTTGCTTTGAGAAGGAATATTTGAGTGAAATATTGTCAATTATTTGGTCGGATTCCGATAAATCTGAATTAATAATTGCTTCGATTTCAGTTTCAAGATGAGTCAGTATAAACTGTGTGTAATTATTTCCACAGTATTCATCAAAAATGTTCTTAACAGCTTCAATAATTGTATATTCTCTAAAATATTTGTTGGATAGTGTTGAGAAATTGCTTAAATTTGTATTGCTTGCATTGTACTTATATAGAAACAAGCAAGTAGTATTGACTTTCAGAATTAATTGTTGCGAGGTATCGAGAATGAGATTAAAATCGCTAATAAGAAAGCGGTTTAAATTATCGGAAATATGATCTATAAAAATCTTATTTCTATAGTAATTGAAAACAATTTCCGATATGATTTTTCGTTCATTGCTACCAATAAAAGAATTTTTTCTAAAGAATATATTGATAAAAACATCGCAATCGGAATTATTTTCGTCAACTGTGCTGATAATTTCCGCTGATATGTTTAGAATTTTTTGAAACTTTTTCATTTGGGTTTACCGTTCGTTAAATATTTGTAAAATTATGTAATTCAAAATTATACATAAAATTTAATATAAAAAAATGGTAGGCATATTTTAATAATTTACAGAATTATAGTAATTTTTTACAGGTATGTTTGGAATTTAACATTATTATATGTAATTTTGTTTGTTGAGCGGATACACTTTGCTGATAAGAAGCAAGAGTATGTTGTGTGCTCATTTATGGCACAGTATTTGCTTGTATAAATTTAACGATAGTATAAAAGTAATATAAATGATTGATAAAATGACAAAAAAAGACAATTTAATATTTAATATAAACAACACTAACAGGAGTTTTGTAATGAACAGAGTATTGAAGTATTTCTTGGTATTGTGCTTCCTTATTCCAATTCTTGCTCTATCTAGCAATGCGGAAGAGGTATTATTTAAGCATATAATATCCAATGGAAGTATGATCCGCTTTTTCGATAAAGCCAATAAAACACAAATGTATGGCAATTTCGGACAAGCAGCTGCCGGTAAAATAGTGATGGCTGGAACAAGCCAAACCGGTACAGCAGAAATGGGATTTTGGGGCCACTCTCCATATTTCCCTGGCGATGTTAAGAATAATGAATTAGCATCATCACAATTAACAAACTATCCAAACCCAACTACAAACAACACAACGTTTGAATATGACTTACCGGGTTCTTCGGATGTAAGTTTAAAACTATATGACATCTCCGGCAAATTGATTAAAGTGCTTTACAGCGGCTATCAATCAGCTGGTAAACAATCAGTTTCTTATGATGTAACAGATACGGACGGCTTAAAATTACAAAGCGGTTCTTATATGTATGAATTGGTAGCTGTACCTTATAATTTAGCCGGTGGCGGTGCTTTTGACCCGATACACCTACGCAATATTATGATGGTAGTAAAATAAGAATATATATATATAATGGGTAGTATATATTCAATTATGTTCTTTTCGAAAAAAAATAGAATTTTTTAAATTATAATTACTAATATTTTTAGGAGTATTTAAATGAAGAAATCATTTCTTCTTGGTGTAATGCTAATTGCACTTTTGATAGTTCCTTTTGCTCACGCTGTTGCTGAAAACAACGTACCAAGAACTATTAATTACACCGGTAATCTTTTTGATTACGATGGCAAAGCTATAAACAAGGCTGTTGACCTGAATGTCAAAATTTATAACAGTCAAACTGGTGGATCCGCCCTATGGACAGAAGACCAGAGAAACGTTCAAGTTGAATATGGTTATTTCTCGATCAATCTTGGTACAGAATCACCATTAAACTTAGACTTTAAAACTCAGTATTGGGTAGAATTATCAGTAAATGGCAACTCTTATGCAAGAGTTCCATTCACATCAACTCCTTATACATTTCAATCAATGCGGTCATTCCGCGCTGATACGGCAGATGTTGCAAAAGCAGTTGTAGATAAAACTATCACAATAAAGAACTTGGCTGACGAAACACGCGTAGTTACAGGCGATGTAACAGGTACATATCCTGAATTGTACATCAAAGACGGCGTTATTGTTTCTAAAATTGGCAAAGGTCAAATCACAAATTGGCACATTTCAGAAAGCGTTTCTTTACCACCAGCAGGACCTGCAGGCGGAGCTTTAACAGGTCAATATCCTGATCCTAAATTAGCTGAAAACGCAGTTGAAGCATTTAACATCGCTGATGGCGCAGTTACTTATCCTAAATTCCAAAACGCAACCGGTCCAATGGGAACAATCCTAGTATGGAATGGTTACTCTTGGGTTGAATCAACAGTTAGCGCATGGCAAACACCACAAACTCCTGAAGTTGACGGCGTTATTGGTAATGAAGTAATTTGGGCAACAAACGGATTAGAAATTCTTACAGACGAAGATGGTTCTTTAGGTGTTGGTATTATGTACGGTGGCGTAACTAACGATATGTTAGCCGGCGGAATTACTGCTGACAAATTCGTCGGTAACATCCCAATGAATAAATTTGCCGCTGGCACAATGCCTGGTCAAGTTATGTGGTGGAACAATTTACAAAAAGAATGGCAATTAACTTCTAACGCTCCAAAACCTAACTATGTAATGAAATGGGTTTATGACAGTCAAACAGGCCAAGATAAATTGAAATGGGCTCCGGACGATATGTCTATTCCTTTCTATTATTCAGGTTCATCAGTTGATCCTATGTCTTCAGAACCAAACTTATATTCAAAAACAATGTTTGAATTAGTTCTTGATGGTTCTCGCGGATTAAGCAATAATACTGTTCACGGTATCGCTGTTACTATTAAAGATGATAAAGCCGGTTCTGCTATGGTTTTAACAGGCTCGGGTATGAATAAAGGTAATATGGTTCCTGTTGGAGTAATAACTGCAACGCCTTACGTTGGAAGTGCTTCTTATGAA
>JBBRAO010000007.1:0-94544 GCA_038206725.1 Kapaibacterium sp. (SeqCode) | reverse complement strand
GAACCGATTGGTTTAGAAGGCAAAGCACGTGCAGAAATAATGACAGAGGCAATGAAGTGTGGATGGATAAGAATACGAGAGAAAAGGAATTGTGGATTTACTATTGAATTATGGGAATTAGAATCTTCTGCAAACGATTTTCTTCTGGATTGGTGCAGAGATAAACCAATATACGACCCAGTAAAAATAAATTTATTAAAATTTGAACAGGCTGGAAGACCGCAAGACCAATGGTTTATTTCTACAAGTATAAAGGACCTGTTAGCCGGTTCACTCCAAAAATATCTTGAAGATAAATTGCGAAATGATTGAGATTTACGAAATTATTCACCTATCCTCCGATACGAAGCAACGTATATTTCTGTTTGCCCCGATAAATCAACTCAATTCGATTTTTCTTCCTATTGCAACAGATTGTCATTGACAACTCCCGAAATGCAAATCTGGTTTAGTAATGCGATGAATTTAGCAATTATGTAATTGGTTGAAAGATGTTATTTGGAAATCAATAATCCCAGAATAGTAGCCTAAAATATAACAAGTAAATTTGAATTTAAACACTGAAATTTAGAAAAATATATGGCTTCATCCTTACACAAACCTTACAAACGGTTTTTTTATGTAATCTTAAAACATTGATAAATATAGGAATACGTATAAAATGTTCGAGTCCCGCAGGGAGCACTCTTGAAGGCTGTAAGTAGTTAGATGATAATGAATTACAGCCTTTGCTTGTTTTTAAGTATCCACTTGCTTACATCTTCTTTAATTAATACATATACAAACACTGACCCTTTTTTAAATGCGAAGGAGCAGTGCCTGCCCTATGATTCATTCGTCCGTGTCCACACATCTTTCATTACATCGCTGAATAACATAGCTTATGATGAGAAAATCTGATTAAAAAAGAGGATAGGAAACCCTCAATTAGTGAATCCTCCAAAAAACAATTTTTTCTTATGTTAGGCAATAGGGCACTGTAAAATAAAATCTCCCAATATGCGGTCAACAGATGAATTAAAATAGGTAAAAAAAATGGAACAGAAAATACTAACTGAAATAAAAGAATCTGACTTGATTGAAAAATTTATCCATTCTTCGGGTAAGGGTGGTCAAAATGTGAACAAAGTTGCAACCTGCGTTTATCTTAAGCATATACCTACAGGGATACAAGTTAAATTCTCAGGCGATAGATCACAGTCCTCTAATAGGCAAGAAGCTCGTGAAATTCTTTTGAAAAAGATAAACGATAAAATTGAAGCCGAGAAACGAAAAGCCCAAAATGAGATTGAAAAAGAGATTCGTCGTACTCGTGAAAGGTCCGCAAAGGCAAAACGTAACTTAACCAAAGAGAAAACACTTTTATCGAAAAAGAAAAGTATCAGAAGAGAAAAATTAGATACCGAAGATGAATAGTTTACAATTGACAGGACGTCAAATATAGAAATACTTAGTGAATCAAAAGTTCAAATTTGTTTTTATGTTTGGTAAAAATAATAAATACCTTATAAATCATTTAAAAAATAATCACTATTTTTGTTTTATTAATCTGATGATTCTGTTAATTAATTTGTCGGTATATAAAAAATGAAACAATCAAAAGTTGAAATTGATTCTGAGCAAGCCCGTAGAACTTTGACAATCTATAAAATGTTCTTAGAAAATCGCATAATGACAACCAAAGAAGTTTGCCAAAAGATGATGAAGCGATTTGGTGGAATTTCAAAGCGAAGCATTCAGCGCGATCTGAAAATTTTAAAAGACGAAGGATTATTGGATTTAGAAGGTAGCGGGACTCAAAGCACTTGGACGATTTCGAAGAAAAACACTTACGACAAAATTCCCGTCAAAGTACGCCAAAGCGAATTACTTTCATTTTATATGCTTAAGGCATATTTAGGTACATTTCGTGGAACTACCATCGAAAGTAATCTTCAGGAATTAGCAAAAAAACTGGAAACACTTGTTCCGGGAACCATATTTATGGAAGAAAATTTCTATGGCGACCAAAACATTGGATACTATGACTATAGTGTTAAAAATGAGGTAATTCAATCTTTAATAAAACACATTACCCAAAAAAACCGTATAAAAATTATGTATCAACGGATTTATGACGATGTTATTAAAGAATATAACCTAATCCCACAATTCCTTTATACATATAACGGAACAACATATTTGGTGGCTTTTAATCCGACAAGGCAAATATCAACCAATTTCGCTATTCAAAATATAATAAGCGTCGAAGAATCATATACTGTTTCATATTTCAAATTGGATTTCAACTATAATGATTTTCGTAAACAGCGGTTTGCAGTTTTCGATGGCGAAATTCAGAAAGTAGTTTTGAAAATCAAGAAAGAGTATTCTAAATACTTTCTAAATAGATTATGGCATCCATCGCAGAAGATCAAAACCGATTACGCAGGTAATTTATTATTATCTATGGATGTTCCTATTTGTCCCGACCTAACAGCCTGGATTTGTCAGTGGAGCGAAGCAATTACTGTTATAGAACCACTAGAACTTCGGGAAAAAATAATATCACAATTGACAAATACATTTGTTAATTACGATGTGCCGCCTCCCAAAAAAATCATTAAATCGGAAAGTGATTTGAAAGTCAAAGCAAAAACCAAAAAAAAAGCAAAGACAACGAAAAAAGTCTATCCTAAACGGATTAAGAATGAGGAATGATATTGCTGGTTTACGCTCTGGTTTTAAATTGATTGTTCTTAGGAAGTATTATTTTAAGTGTCTCAAATTTAATAAGATTACGGTTGTATTAGGATTATTTTCTTCATAGATATTAATATTCTACAAAAATAAATATTCACAAAAACATAACTATTTACCATTTTAACGAATATTATAGAAAAAAAAGGTTGCAGGATATATAATATTGTATTAATTTTGAAATTGTAGTTTTTACAATTATTAATTTTTTGTAATAAATTTATTGATAAAACGTCTTTTGTATTGAAGAAATGATTGAAATTAATAATTTTAATTCAATCCAAAAAGCAATAATTTTTAGAAGTATTAGTTCTTATTGACAATTAAAATGAAATATTGGAATCAAGGAAAGTATTCTTGGTTTATGTAATATATGTTTTTTATTTAATAACGTGTTTTGGAGTAGAAAATAATGGAATTAACCAAAAAAATCCTAATCGTGGATGATGACATTGACGTGATCACAGTAATTGAAACCATATTAAAGAAAGCCGGTTATCAGGTTGTAACTGCTAATGATAAAGTAGAAGGCAGACGCCTAGTAGAAAGTGAAAAACCTGACTTAGCAATCTTGGATGTAATGATGACAACTCATTATGAAGGTTTTGAATTAGCAAGAGACTTGGTTGAAAATCCAGCGTTTAAGAATATGAAGGTAGTTATGCAATCATCTATTGATATCTTAACTACAACAAACCCTAGTGTTCAAGCTATGGCTCGTGAATATAGACAAAATCCTGTATATAAAGATTTACAAGTGTTGCTTATCAGAAACATTCACGATAATACTGCTGGTATAGACTACCGTGCTGAAAATGGTGAATCAATTTGGTTCCCAGTTGACGGATTTTTGAGAAAACCTGTTGACCCAGATAAAGTATTACCTGAATTAGCTAGATTATTAGCATAACAAACACAAACTATTGATATGCTTGATTATAAATGTTTTTATTTTCAAGCATAATCAATAGAAATTTAATGATTTAAGTTTTCGAATTTTTAAGCTATTTTCGAACAAATAATGCGGATAAATGATTTATAGTGACACACTATTATCAAAAAAGAATCAAATCAATTTCTGATGATTTGAGGTTATCAGTTTATTGTTTTGTTAATGGCCGCTTTTGTTGCGTTTTGTTCGGTTAAAAAATAAATCATTATATAAGTAAGATACAATAACTTTGTATTAGTTAACTAAGAAAGAACAACGAAACGTAAGGTCAATTAAACAATCGCTTTACGCACAAAACATTGAATAAGAATATATTATAAATATATAACATAAAATAAAATGAAAAAAGACATTGGAACAATTCTAAAAGAATATCCACAATCAAACCGTGATAGCTTGATACCTCTTTTACAAGAAGTGCAAGAATCGGAAGGATATTTATCTGAAAACTCAGTGGTAAAAATCGGAGACTATCTAAATATACCCGCTAGCAAAATTTATGGTGTAGCAACATTTTATAACCAGTTTAGGTTCGAACCTCTGGGTAAATACCATATACAAGTATGTCGCGGAACAGCGTGCCACGTACTCGGTTCGGCGACTGTTTTGGAAGAGGTTCAGAAGAAACTGAAAATCAAATCCGGCCAATCAACAAAGGACGGAATGTTTAGCATCGAAGTAGTTGCATGTATAGGTGCCTGTGGATTAGCACCTGTGATTTCCGTAAATGGCGAATTTTATGCAAAAGTCAACACAATATCCATCGGTCAAATAATAGAATCATACAAAAATCGAGAAGAGTAGTAATGAATACAAGTAAAAATTCAAATAAAGATTTTCTAAAAGATTTAGTATTAAAAAACTATACAAAAAATAGCTACAGCAATGAAGAAGAAGCTACTTTGGCTTCAATAAGAAACGAACACAGTCCTTTTCCTATTATATATATAGGAGCAGGAACTTGCGGTTTAGGTGCCGGAGCAAGAAAAACAGTTAATGCTACCAAAAAGTATCTTGAAGACAAAGGTATAGAAGCAAAAATTATTGAAGTTGGCTGTATTGGCTTGTGTTCATCGGAACCTTTGTTAGATGTTAAGTTACCGGGTCAAAATAGAATATCTTTCGAACATATAACCGAAGATAGAGTAGAACTAATATTAGATAATGTATTAAATAATAAATTACCTGATGTTGAAATCTTAGCGCAATTCCGTTCTAAATCGGATAAAGCCTGGGATGGCATTAAGTTCTTAGATGAGCATCGGTTTTTTGCCCCACAAACACGCGTTGTTCTTAAAGATTGTGGTTTGATTGACCCGATTAGCATTGAAGAATATATTGCGCGCGGTGGTTACAAAGGTTATTTGTCAGTAATAAACAAATATTCTCCAATGGAACTTTGTGACGAAGTTGAAAAAAGCGGTTTACGCGGAAGAGGCGGCGGTGGCTTCCCTACAGGAAAAAAATGGAAATTTGCTAACTCAACACCAAGCGATCAAAAATACCTTATCTGTAATGCGGACGAAGGCGATCCGGGCGCGTTTATGGATAGAGCTGTAATTGAAGGCGATCCACACAGATTATTAGAAGGTATGGCAATAGCCGCTTATGGTATTGGTGCCAGCAAAGCATATATATATATTAGAGCCGAATATCCGTTAGCAATCGAAAGATTGAAAATTGCTATTAAAGAAAGCACAGACTACGGGTTATTAGGACATAACATTTTCGGAAACGGAGTTGATTTCGAAGTTAAACTAAAAATGGGTGCGGGTGCATTCGTTTGCGGTGAAGAAACAGCTCTTATACACAGTATCGAAGGTAAAAGAGGTATGCCAAGACCAAGACCGCCATTCCCGGCTGTTAGTGGTTTATTTGGCAAGCCAACAATTATTAATAACGTTGAAACTCTTTCCAATTTGCCTGAAATAGTAAATAAAGGTTTCGATTGGTTTGCTTCAATCGGTACTGAAAACAGTAAAGGTACAAAAGTCTTTGCTTTATCAGGCAAAGTAGCTACCACCGGATTGGTAGAAGTACCAATGGGTACTACCATCCGCAAAATCATCTACGATATAGCAGGTGGTGCTTTAAATGGCAAAAAATTCAAAGCTGTACAAATTGGTGGTCCTTCCGGCGGTTGTATTACCGAAGAAAATTTAGATATCCAAATTGATTATCAATCATTAATAGCCGCTGGTGCTATGATGGGGTCAGGCGGATTGGTCGTTATGGACGAAGATACGTGTATGGTTGACATTGCCAAATTCTTTATGGACTTTATCCAAAGGGAAAGTTGTGGTAAATGTATTCCTTGCCGCGAAGGTACAAGAAGAATGCTTGAAATATTAGAATCAATCACATCGAAACCAGCTCAAGGTATTGATACATTGGAAAGATTTAAAGGGGTATTATATCTAGAAAAATTAGGGCAAGTAATTAAGGATACTTCTTTATGCGGATTAGGTCAAACAGCACCAAATCCTGTATTGAGTACTCTCAAATGGTTCCGTAACGAATATGAAGAACATATTTTTGAAAGAAAATGCCCTGCAAACGTCTGTACAGGATTAAGAACTTATATTATTGATGTTGATAAATGTACAGCGTGTATGGCTTGTCTGAAAAAATGTCCTACAACTGCAATTATTGGTGCTAAGAAGGTACCTCACTTTATCGTTGCAGATAAATGTATTGGATGCGGCGCATGCTTTGACGCTTGTAAATTTGGTGCTATATCTATTGTCTAACTGTAAATAATGAAATAAGATGAATATAAATATAAAAGTAAATAATAAGACAATTGAAGTTAAAAAGGGCGAATTAATCCTTGACGCTTTAAATAAAAATGGTATTAAAATACCAACTCTTTGTCATATCAAAGATAGTTTCCCATCGGGTGCTTGTAGAATGTGCCTTGTTGAGAATGTTAAAACAGGTAAATTAATTACTTCCTGTTCGAATTATGTCGAAGACGGAATGGAAATCTTGACCCATTCACGTAAAGTTATTGAATCAAGAAAAGTAATTATTGAATTGCTACTTTCAAATCACCCTGACGACTGTTTGTATTGTGTTAGAAACGGCAATTGTGAATTGCAAAATTTGGCTAAAGAATTAGACGTTCGTGAAAGAAGAGTTAAGGGCAATAAAAATAACAATTTTATTGATAGTTCTAATCCATCAATTGTACGCGACCCTGCTAAGTGTATTTTGTGTGGCCGTTGCGTTCAGAGATGCGAGGTTGTGATGGGCGTTTCTGCCATTGATTTTGTAAATCGCGGTAGCAAAACTATTGTCGCTCCAGCATATAACAAGGGCCTCAATACCTCCAGCTGTGTGAATTGCGGTCAATGTATAATGGTTTGTCCAACAGGCGCTCTAACTGAAAAAAGCCATTTTAATGGGTTGAAATCAGCATTAGACGATCCTACAAAAACTGTAATAGTTCAATATGCTCCTTCAATAACGGTTTCCATAGCAAAAGAATTTGGATTACAAGCCGGAAGAGATCTTAATGGAGTTATAAATGCCGCATTAAGAAAAATCGGATTCGACAAGGTATTTGATACAAGTTTTTCAGCCGATTTAACTATAATGGAAGAATCCGCGGAACTAATTGACCGTGTCGTAAATGGCGGAAAATTACCTATGATTACTAGTTGCTGTCCTAGTTGGGTTAAATACGCCGAAGAATTTGCAAATGATTTTATTCCAAATATTTCTTCGTGTAAATCACCTCAACAAATGATGGGTGCTATAATTAAAAGTTATTATGCGGAAAAAGTGGGTCTAGACCCTAAAGACATTTATTCTGTTTCTATAATGCCTTGTACAGCGAAGAAATTCGAAGCACAAAGAGATGAAATGACTAATAAAGGAATTTCTGATGTTGATGCTGTTTTAACAACAAGGGAATTAATTGAATTGATTAAACTTTATGGTATTGATATTGATAATATTGAACCTGAATTAACCGATTCACCTTTAGGAGCTAGAAGTTCAGCAGGTAAAATTTTCGGAGCGTCAGGTGGTGTTATGGAAGCTGCGTTAAGAACCGCATATTTCAAATTAACCGGAACTGAACTTATTAATTTCAAAATACATAGTGTACGTGGAAGCGAGGCTATTAAAGAAGCAAGGATAAAAATTGGTGATTTGGAAGTTGGAGTTGCTGTTGTTAACGGATTAGCAAATGCTAAACTACTTTTAGATGAAATCAGAAACGGTAGATCAGATTTGCATTTCATAGAAATTATGGCTTGTCCTAATGGCTGTATCAACGGCGGCGGTCAACCAATAGGTAGCGAAACTTTAGCAGTAGCGGCTAGAACAAAAGCTCTTTACGATATTGACGATAAAGAATCTTTGAAAGTATCTCATAAAAATCCTGAAATAAAGGAATTATATGATGATTATTTAGAAAAACCTCTGGGTCATAAAAGTCACGAATTACTACATACTACATACAACAAACGTAAAGTATTTTTATAAGCAATGACACTAAACTGATTAATAATCGATTATGTATTTAGCAACAGTTAAAGGTATTTATAATGGCTCACGCATCAAGAAATAAATTAGTATTTACCGTAAAAGATAAATGCAAGATATGCTATACTTGCGTGAGAGAGTGCCCCGTAAAAGCAATAAAAGTTGTTAACGGTCAGGCAGAGGTTATCAGTGCCCGCTGTATAGGATGCGGAAACTGTGTTAACGTGTGTAGTCAAGGTGCTAAAACATATTTAGATTCAAGAAATGAAGTATATAATTTGCTGAAGTCCGACAAACCGGTAATTGCGATGGTTGCACCAAGCTTTCCTGCAGAATTTACCGAAATCGAAGACTATAATGTTTTTGTTGGGATGATCAAACAACTCGGCTTTGATAAAATTGTTGAAGTATCATTCGGTGCTGATATAGTTTCAAAAGAATACGCCGAATTAGTTGAAAAAAGCGATGAAGCGCTTATTTCTTCCGATTGTCCTGCTATAGTGTATTATATCGAGCATTATTACCCGGATTTAGTTCCATCTTTAGCTCGAATCGCGTCGCCTATGGTAGCATCCGCCAGAATCGTAAAAGAAAAGTATGGTGATGTTTACGTCGTCTTTATAGGACCTTGCGTAGCAAAAAAAGCGGAATCCGATGAAATTGATGAGGCTTTGACATTTTCCGAATTAAGAGAAATGTTCAAGCAAAGTAAAATAACGAAGAAAACAGCAAAGCCTCAAAAATTCGATCCGCCATATTCGGGCAAAGGTTCAATTTTTCCTGTAAGCAGGGGACTTTTACAAAACCTTAATAAAACCGATGATATCAGCGAAGGAAAAATTATTGTTGCCGATGGAAGTAAAAAATTCCGCGAAGCCATAGAAGAAATGAGTGAAGGAACAATTAGTAACATTCACTTAGAACTTCTATCGTGTGAAGGTTGCATTATGGGTCCGGGGATGTCAAAAAACGGCTCTCGTTATGCACGTCGTACTGCAATCGGTAAATATGTTAAAGGAAAGTTGGAACAACTCGATAAAGAATCTTGGAATAAAGATGTAGAACGGTTCAGGACTTTAGACTTTTCTCAAACCTTTACTCCTGCCGATAGACGAAGCCCAATGCCTGACACTAATGAAATATATAAAGTTATGCAGTCTTTGGGGAAGTTCGAAGATAAAGACCAATTAAACTGCGGCGCCTGCGGATATAATACCTGTCAAGAACACGCTGTAGCCATATTGGAAGGTTTATCCGAAATTGAAATGTGCTTGCCATTTTCTATTGAAAAACTGCACAATTCTGTTGAAGATTTATATATTTCGAATACAAAGTTATTGAATGCGAAAAAAGCGCTTAAACAATCAGAAAAACTTGCTCATATGGGGCAGTTATCTGCAGGTATTGCACACGAACTTAACAATCCTTTAGGTGTTATTACGATGTACAGTAATATAATTTTAGAGGAAGCAAAAGACGATGACCCGATTAAAAAAGACTTACAATTAATTGTAGAACAAACAGAAAGATGTAAAAAAATTGTTGGCGGTTTGCTGAATTTTGCCAGAAAAAGCCAAGTTAATTTATCCGAAACAAATATGGAAGATTTCTGTAAACACAGCTTGAAATCTGTAATTGCTCTGGAAAATGTAAACTGCGTTTTCAAATCAAATATGTCAAATCTATATGCAATGATAGATACTGACCAAATGATGCAGGTACTTAATAACCTTGAGAAAAATGCTATTGAAGCGATGCCTGACGGCGGTCAGTTGTCTGTTGAACTCAATGGCGATGCTGAGTCGGTTGAAATAAACATCAGCGATACCGGTTCCGGTATATCGAAAAACAATATGGATAAGATATTCACACCGTTTTTCACTACAAAGGAAATGGGTAAAGGTACCGGTCTTGGATTGCCATTGGTATATGGAATTGTCAAAATGCACCGTGGACAAATTATAGTTACATCTAACGACGATAAAGAAACCGGACCTACCGGTACGAATTTTAAAATTGTATTACCAAGAAATATTATTAATAAATAAAGATTTTTTAGCTATGAATAATAAAAAAATGACCGTAGTAATTGTGGACGACGATATAGATTATCTTGCACAATTAAAATTATATACAGAGAATATGGGATTTTCTGTATTAACAGCTGAATCTCAAGCAGAAGGCGAAAAGTTATTCGAAAATTTCAAACCTGACCTAGCAATTTTCGATCTAATGATAGATAAACACGATAGCGGATTTATTTTAAGTTATAAACTTAAACAAAAATATCCCGATGTTCCAGTCATTATATTAACTGCCGTTACTTCCGAAACAGGAATCCAATTTGGTTTGGACGACGAGACAGCTAAAAATTGGATTAAAGCTGATTTGTATTTGGAAAAAGCAGTAAGACAAGACCAACTACATAGAGAAATTAATAAGTTGTTAAATTTGTAATTATAAGATAATACAATAATGGAAATTTTAAAAGTATTAGTTGTTGATGATGAACCCGGCATCCGTTCCGGTATCGAAAGGATTCTGAGAAATTTTACCGTCAGCTATCCATTTATGGATTATGATATCAAATTTGACATTATCGAAGCTGAAACCGGCGAGATAGCTCTTGATATTATAAATACAAGAAAGATTGATATCGTCCTGCTCGACAACAAATTACCCGGTATCCAAGGTATTGAAGTCCTCGAATATATCAACCAAAAGCATTACGACGCAGTGGTTATGATGATTACATCTTACGCATCGCTCGATTTGGCGGTTAAGGCGACTAATAACGGTGCTTATAACTTTGTACCTAAGCCATTTACACCCCAAGATTTAAAATCCTCGATGGAAATGATTACGAAGCATCTATATTTAAAACGGATGACTGAAAAAATGCATCAAGAGGGCAAGCAATCAAGTTTCCAATTTTTGTCCGTACTATCGCACGAGCTTAAATCCCCGATAAATGCTATCGAAGGGTATTTGAAAATTATGCAGGATAAACAGGTCGGCGAGAATATTGATGATTATAAAACAATGATTGATAGGTCTATAGTTAGAATTAAAGGTATGCGCGGGCTTATATTGGATCTTCTAGATTTAACTAAAATTGAGTCCGGAAAGAAATCACGCGAATTAAAAAATATAGATATAATAGACACCGTTCAATTGGCTATTCACAGTATCGAACCTATTGCTATTCAGAGAAATATCACAATAAATCTTAACGCGCCGAATAATTTAAAATATGTTGCCGATGCTGACGAAATGGAAATCATATTCAATAACCTACTTTCTAATGCTGTTAAATATAATAAAGTTGGCGGCATTGTCGATGTTACTATTTCAAAAACGAACAATCAAATTATCATTGTCGTAAAAGATACAGGTATTGGTATGGCAGAAGAAGACATAGCAAAACTTTTCAATGATTTCGTGCGGATTAAAAACGAAAAGACTCGCGAAATTACTGGTTCCGGTTTGGGATTATCCATAATGAAAAAAATGGTTGGCTTCTACGAAGGAAATATCGAAGTTGCAAGTGTTCCCGACCAAGGCTCTACTTTTACGGTAACACTACCTATAAAATAACAAGATATAATATCTAAATATAAAACCTTTGTGTATGTGAACGCAAAGGTTTTTTTTTTGAGCTTTTTTGTCTCGTTCCCAAGCTACTCCTCCCAAATCCAATCTCGTTCCCAAGCTACGGCTTGGTAACGGTTCTACAATCTGCCAACTCACCCGATGACTGCCAGTCATCGGATGAGTCAACAAAACAAAACCTTCCGCAGGTTTGGGACTTGCGGAAGGTTGTAAAATTATTGACAGTGCATCGCTTAAACTAAAGCAATCAGCTACAATGTAATATCATATCTTATTACTAAGTCGTATCTACTTTCCATATATGGAAAATTATACTTTGGATTGGTTTCTCCAACCACCTTTCCATATTCATCATATATGTAAAAGTATGGTTTTACTTTGAGTAAGGAATCAAGAATGCGTGCGGAACTTTCCGGTAATTGAATGATGTTTTTCGGCGTTTTGTAGAAATCAATCATTTTCGGTCTTAAATATTCCGCTAATAATATCTTACTTTGTGCAGGATCAGGAATAAAATCAAGTGAATCCAATGATTCCTCGTTACCTCCGATGCACTTAGCTATTTGAACATAAAACCTAATATACTCAAATGTAAGATCTTTATCAACCTCAGGGTTAAACACGCGGTTGTTTTCCAATACCAATGAGTCAATCCAATAAGTGAACTGAACAAATTCGGCTTTTTTTATTCTTTCCTTATAAGTGCGATATTCAGAATACTCGTGTAAGTTTTTGAATTCGACATCATTGGACGGAACTTTACGATTAACAAGTTTTTTCCTTGCATAGATAGGTAATTGAACATAAAGCGAATCAAAATTGTTAATTGTATCCTGAAAGCAGGATGTAAGAAACAACGCTAAACAGCCTATCATTATATATTTTATTTTTTTCATTTTATTCTCGCTTATTTATCAATATATTTAACAACTATTTGAACAGTACGGCAATAGAATCTGCCTTCAGGTAAATCATTATCGTAGAGCAGTTCCGATTCACCGGCACCGCGGTATTTCTTTTCTTTTGCTTTTATTGCGGCGGCGGCGAATTTTGCCCTTTGTGTTGCAAGGTTCAAGTTATAAGCATCCTCACCAATTCTATCCGTATAACCGGTTACCAATACGATAGCATCAGGCGGTGTTTCGGTGTTAATGAAATCGGCAATTTTCTTGTTGTTGCTGTTGAGTTGTGGTTGATCGAAATCAAATAGAATCAAATTATAAACATTCACTAAAGTATCCAAAGTTTTCATTCGTTCTTTATCGGCTAAGGATGTCAATTCAACAGGTAAACTATTGATTTTCGAGCTTGCGAATAAATCTTTGTCTTTGTTTTCGGCTTTAGCTAAGTATTGAATGTTATTTTCAATCAGCGCTAATGCTTCTTGATCTTGGTTAATATTCCATAATCTTGATACATTTAGAGGTTCTGTTCCTGAAAATGATTCCAAGAATCTATCATTCGATATCGCGTCGATACTCCACTTCTTTTCTGCAAATGTAAGTTTGTTTGTAGTAGTGAATTTAAGGATAGGAGGGAAGGCCTTACGTAAAGTATCTTCAATGAAAATCGGCTCAACAACACGGTAATCACTCGATACGATTTCTACCCGTCTATTTTCGACTATTCCGTCCTCATTTGTAGGATTGGATTCGTTAAGCGGTAATCCTCTTTTAACAATTGTTATTCGTGACATATCAACTTTCC
Organism: Kapaibacterium sp. (SeqCode); assembly: GCA_038206725.1. Taxonomy (GTDB): domain Bacteria; phylum Bacteroidota; class Ignavibacteria; order Kapaibacteriales; family UBA2268; genus JBAXXL01. Next base: position 81,040 of record JBBRAO010000007.1, on the reverse strand, counting down.
AAACATCTACTAAATAATTTGAAATTACCTTTGCACGCTCTTCCGACAAAACTAGATTTCCCTTTTCTTCACCGGTATTCGAATTACATCCAGTAAGGGTTATATTGGCATCAGGATACATACTCAAACGCTTCCCGATTATATTCAGGACATTGTAATATGTTCCCAAAATACCTTTGCCACTAAGAGATTGAGGGAGAGTGAATATGTTTACACTCATATTATCGAATACAATATACCGTTTCGGTATTTCCGAAGAGTTATGATCAAAAAAGACATACGGCAGAACAGGTCTTACTTGACGTGATCGGTATTCTTCGATTTTGATAGCGTCAATTGCTCTTTCAACACCATTATCAATACCAATTACAGTAACATCTAATTCATCTTTAATAATCGGTACGGCAATAGGAGTTTTTTGTTTATCCATAACAACTTTAACATCGCCGGTCACATCAACTTTTGGTGTTTCAATCGGTACACTTGATGATTTAGGAACGGCTTTTTTAATATTAGGTGATTCCAGTTGAGGTATAGGTTCCGGTTCAACAGGTTCAGGTGGTGCTTTGTATGTATCAAAGAACCAAAATGAAAGCCCCGCGGTAATAATTGGTTGCGCGGCTAATGCGGCATCGGCGTGGAGTTCTAAGAATCCTAACTTATAAGATAAGCCACCGGTAAATCTACCAAAACAAGAGGATTGGACATCGAATTCCAAATCTTTCCTGTCACGGATTTCTTCAAATGGACTATTGACATATTCTGTTTGGTCTGGTGTGATTGCACGAACGGCTTTAAAATGTCCGTTAGTAGATTCATATTGCGCACCACAGTAGAGAGTTAAACCAAAATCAAATGAATAGCTGTAGTGCAATCCTGCGGCGAGGGTGTTAATATTAAACCCGGGATTGAAGGTAAAGCTGTTGTAATTAAGATTCAATGCTAAACCCATATCCTTTGGAAAAATATCGAAAAATTTATCAATATTCTGGTTCAATCCTACCCCATAACTCAAAACGCTCTTGCTTCCAACATTCACTCCGAAGTATCTTACTCGCAATTGAGTCCTGGTAGGAAAACCAACAAATAGTTGTAGGGCGGGAACACCAACGATTTGGCTAATATCATTTCCCTCCATAAAGGTTAATGTACGCAAAAGTGAGTCAGGATTCGACCCACTAAGCGGAGTTGAGAAAACAGGTGTAGAATGTCCGCCGTAGAACGTTGGCTGTACACTTGTGTTAGGTACGTTGATTCTAATAGTACCGTTGCGTAAGTCTGCGGTGTTGGTTAAATTTCGATTAGCAAATCCGTTCGGCAGTTCCGCATTATAGGTCAATTGACCGCTGGGGATGAACATTTCCATAAAGGATACATCCAAGCCCATTGACCAAGAATTATGGTAATTTGCCGTCGTGTAGTAATCGGAATTAAAGCTTTCCGCTAATGATGTGCTGAGAGGTTTGAAATAACCCTGTGCATTTTTAGACGTGAATAAATTAAATTCGCCGCTGATGGTTAATACATCTTTTGATTGTGCGACTTGTGCTAATATTATTAGGAATAGTAAATACAGTACAAAATTCTTCATATTAGGCTCCGTAAAACATTTTTTTACAAAATTAATACATTATAATTATATAATCTATAAATCCTATAATTTATACTCTTCATAATATTAATATTTTCTTTACATCTTTTTAACTTTTATTTATTTGTTCTTAATAATTAAATATACGTAATTCGGCATAAATAATTGTTTTATTCTCCCACCATTACAAGTGCACCCCAATAATACGGCTCGGGTAATAGTTTACGAACTTCTTGTTGAGCATTGCTGAACGCTTCGCGTTTAGTCATTCCTGAAACCCAATTACTATAAAAACTGCTCATCAGTTTTTGTGTTGCTTCATCATTTACACCCCAAAGGGACATAATAACAGTTTTAGCACCCGCTTGCTGAAAAGCTCTTCTAAGTCCGAAAACACCTTCGCCATTTTTGACATCACCTAAACCGGTTTCGCACGCCGAAAGAACAACTAACTCCGTTTTATCAAGATCTAGATTCATAGCTTCATAAGCCGTCAGCAATCCATTTTCATCGCCCAATGGTTTGATTGAATCCGATTTTATGAAATTGTCTGCCCCTGTGAAAAATAATCCGGAGCGGAGTAGAGGATTTTCGACAACTTTTTGGGTTTCAAAGCCGAATGTTTCTTTGCTGTCAACATTCAAATTTTCTAAAAACATACCGTGTGTTGCGATATGAAGAATTCTTGGATTCGTAACGCCTTTAATTGCTGTCTTTAAGGCTCTATCACCAAGATAACTATTAACAACCCAATTTTTCCCTTTCAGGAACCTTTCAATATCCTTTATCTCTTTTTCAGTACCCGGTAGTCTGCTTAGGTCCATACCTCTGGTCGTTGCAATTTTAGCATACGTGTTACCATCGTCACTATGTTCGCGCAATTTTGTTGAAGCATCTCGCACTCTCCCTTCCGATAAAGAAAAGTTGGGATTACCAATTAAAACCGCAGAGTTATATGTGCTACTTTCTTCTTTAGATATGTGAAATCCAATAATTAAATCTTTAGTACTGTTAACTTGTTGAATATCCTGCTCATCTAATAAGTAAGAACCGTTCGGCATTAATAATGTTGCCGGATTAAACTTATTATATATACCGTCAGTTGAAAAATATATCTTTTTGTACCCTTTTAATTTGTCGTGTAGTTTGTTCCAATATCTTCCAAATGAAAGTGTGTCAACTAATCGGCCATTAATTCGAGTTCTATAATAATTATTCTCCAAATCATTGCCGTTTTCAAGCTCAACTATATCTGGATGGTCTTCCATTTGGTCAGTAAGGATTAGGAAAGCATAGTAAACAGAATCGGTGAATCTACATTTATCACGATACCTGAATCGAAGTACCTCCACAGCGGCTTCGTCAGGTTTTAAAAGCGACTGTATGGACTTCCAAGTAACCTTTGATTTCTCTGAGCTAATCGCATAAGCTTCCGATTTCAAACTAAGTTCTTTTTCAAGGTCATTCGTTATATTTTCAATAGAATCTGTATTAAAACCTTTTTTCTTTCTGTTGCACTTACTAGGAAATAAAAAGAATTTTGTACTAATACTAAACTTCATATATTTTTTTTTCTTAATCATTGTCTAAGTTAAGCATTAATTTAAGGTGAGAACTATAATTCGATTTTGTAATAATTATTTTGAATTATTATAGTAACTCATCTAAAGTTAAATAAAACCAATTATTTTGGAAATATATGAAAAATTATTTCAAATTAACTAATTAGAAAGTTATTTAAATATTGTTTCATTTTTTAATCAAATATAAGTAAATAGTTGTTATATAATAAATAAAGCGTCGATGCTATATGATAGATAACAATTGAATGCACGATTTTATTTTTAAGTATTATCTTGTTAATACTTATTTCATTTGGGTTATCATAATATTAAACGAAAAGTTTTTAATAAACGTCAAAAATCAGTTTATGATAAAGAGCAAATTATGGCACAATTAACCGATGCAATGATTACTGTGATGAAAGCAGTATATAAACTTGTTGAAGAAAAAACTCCTTATAATTTAATCGAATCTCGATTGGTCAAAGAAATGATCGGTAAATTGAGCGATGCAGATGTAGATGAAGCTATATTTGAACTACTTAATCTTGAAATATTAAAATCAGATGTTGCGCCTATCGAATTTGAAAACGGGTTAATGTATCGTCCTATAACCGGCATAAGTGAAAGCGGCAAGAATATATTAGATGATATGTAAGTAGCTAAATTGTCAAAATTAAATATACAAATGAGATAAAAAATTCTTTTATATACAAATACTAAAGAATGTACACAGAAATTAAAAACGAAAATTTTTATAAGTAAAAAAATTAAGTTATTTTTGTAAGTTGTATTCAAAAAAATAGTAATAATTTATGAGTTGGTCAAAGTCTGAAACTGAACGAGGGAAAAAGCTCAAAGAAAAGCTTTCTGTAATAGATAAGCCTTTGAGCCATATTGCTATTATTATGGATGGAAACGGACGCTGGGCAAGTAGTCATAAATTAAAAAGAATTTTTGGACATCGCCAGGGGATAGAAACGGTACGCGATATAGTAAAAGCAAGTTCACAATTAGGTATCAAATATCTAACCTTGTATGCTTTTTCAACCGAAAACTGGGCGCGTCCCAAAAGCGAAGTAAGCGGTTTAATGAAATTGCTTGAGAACTACTTGAAATCAGAAATTGATGAATTAGACAGAAATAACGTAATTTTAAAATCAATTGGGGATATCGAAAGATTACCCAATTTAGTAACTACGATATTAAAAGAATCGATTAACAAAACTAAGAATAATACAGGTTTAACACTGAATTTAGCGTTAAGCTACAGTGGAAAATGGGATATACTTAAAGCTGTGAAAGATATAGCCGCCGATGTGAGTAATCATAAAATTACTACCGAGCAAATTGACGACGTATTATTTGCTTCCTATTTATCAACAGCCGGAATGGACGATGTAGATTTACTTATCAGGACCAGCGGCGAATTGAGAGTAAGCAATTTTCTACTTTGGGAAATTGCGTATAGTGAATTTTATGTAACCGATAAACTTTGGCCTGAATTTAAACGCGACGACTTGTACGATGCAATAGAATGTTATTTAAAACGAGATAGAAGATTTGGAGAATTAAGCAAGTAATGATCAAGAAAACTATATATATTTTAATTTTTTGCTGTCTTACGGTTATCAATGTAAAGGCACAATACAATTTGAGTTCAAATTCTGCGATGTCCGAAAAAATTGAATATCAAATCAGTGGTATTACAGTTGAGGGTAATAATTACGCATCTGCGGAAACAATTATTGCGCTTTCTGCATTATACCCGGGACAAAAATTAATTTTCCCAATGACTGGCGATAATTCTACCTTTAGAACTGCTATTCAAAATCTTTGGGAAAGAAAAGAATTTTCGGAAGTGTCTATAGAAATTGATAAAGTTATTGCCAAAGAAATATTTTTGGTGATTAAAGTTAAAGAATGGCAAAGACTCGATAATATTGAAGTAGTTAATAATAAAAAAAATGATGCTTTTGATATTAAGGAAAAAGTTGATAGAAACCAAGGTGATATTATTAGCAAATATGACTTGTATTTGATTCGTAAAACCGTTGAAAATTTGTATGTTGAAGATGGCTACACCTTGGATAGTTTGGATATTGAATTAAAGGAAACAACAAAACCTCAATTCGCTCAACTAAGAATATATGTTGAAGAAGGGGATAAATTTAAAGTTAATTCTGTCGAATTTCTAGGTATAAAAATTCTCAAACCCAAAGAACTTAGTAAAGCTATCAAAGAAAATGATGCTCCGCCTTGGTGGGCAATCTGGAAATCAAGAAAATTTCTCAAAAACAAACTGGAAGAAGATAGAAAAGCAATAGAGGACTTATGCCACGAACGTGGTTTTGTCGATGCTAAAGTATCTGAACCAAAGATAGTAACTAATGTACAAAAGAAAACGGTTGACTTGATTTATGAAGTGTACGAAGGTGAACGAATTTTTGTACGCGATATCAAGTTTTCAGGAAATATAGTTTTCGCTGAAGCCGCCCTTTTAGGGAGGTTGGATTTCAAGAAAGGCGATCCTTATGATCAAAAAAAATTCCAATCTAATTTATTTGGTAATGAAAAACAAAATGATGCACTTTCCTTATATATGGACAATGGGTATTTGCGTGCTAACTTTTCACCTGAAGAAAGCCGTGTAGGAAACGATTCGGTTGATATAATTATTCGTGTTACCGAATCAGAACGCTTTAAATTTAACAAGGTTTCAATAACCGGAAATGAAAAGACAAAGGACAAAGTAATCCGTCGTGATTTATATACAACACCCGGAGATTTCTTTGATCGTTCCGCCATTATTCGAAGTCTGCGTCAGTTAAATGTGATGAACTATTTTAATCCTGAAAAATTAAAACCTGAGATTCAACTATCGACAACCGATGCAACAACAGTAGATTTGACCTACAACGTGGAAGAACGTTCAACCGATACTTTCAATGCCTCGATAGGCTTTGCAGGTAGCTATGGTTTGATGGGATCGGTCGGATTGACATTTAATAACTTCTCTATAGCGCAACCTTGGAAAGGTGGTGGTGGGCAGATATTAAACTTCAATCTTGATTTTGGTCAATCAGATAGATATAGAAGCTTTTCGCTTGGATTAACTGAACCTTGGTTATTCGATAGACCAACAACGCTAGGTTTTGTGCTATTCGATAGATACCAAAACTATAATGATATAAATTTGCAATCAACAGGTGCTACACTAAACTTCGGTAGAAGATTCAAATGGCCTGATGACTATTGGCGCGGCGATTGGAGCTTTCGCTGGCAGTGGAATGACAACAAGACCGGTACAGGCTATACCTCTCAATATTATAAAAATGGTAAGTTCACTGAAGGTACAATTGAGCAAAGAATATCTCGAATTAGTTTAAATAATATGTTTTTTGCATCACAGGGATCAAAGTTTGAACTTAGAACTTCTTTCGCGATGGGTGCAATAGATATAGGTCAAACAGATTATATTAAAAACGAATTGAATTTTGAATTGTACAACCCTTTGATGAGCATCAAAGGACAAGATAGATTAGTGTTTATGTTGGCGGCAAAAGCCGGATATGTTACAGGTATCGCTGTCGATACAATGATAAACCAACTTGAATTATACCGTATGGGTGGAAATGGATTATCCGGTTTCGGTACGATACCGTTAAGAGGTTACCCTGATAACCAAATCGGCTCAACTAACGGAAATAAGGTTATGTCAAAATATACGGCTGAATTAAGATTTGCTATATCAATGGATCCAATGCCTATATTCGTATATGGATTTGCTGAAGCGGGTAATGTATGGAACGACTTACGATATACTGACATATTTGATTTAAAACGCGCCGCCGGTGTCGGCATACAGTTAATGATACAACCAATAGGAATTTTAGGATTTAGCTACGGGTATGGTTTCGATACATATTCCGGTAGCACTGGTCCCTCCGGATGGCAGTTTTTATTCCATTTAGGCGGACAATAAAAAAGATTATTAATAATTATAAATATAAACGGAGTAATTTAATGAAAAGAATTATGATTCTTGCAATCGCCGCATTAGTTATTTTTGCGGTAAACACAAATGCACAAGCATTAAAAATCGGTATAGTTGACGTTGAAACTATTGTAAAAGAAATGCCTGAAGCTAAAAAAGCTGAAGTTGTTTTAAAAGAATATACTCAAAAATATCAAGATACTTTAGTTAAAATGCAAAAAGATCTTGAAGAAAAATATCAAGCATATTTGAAACAAAAAAATATGATGCCTGCTGAACAACAAAGAAAAGAAGAAGAAGGCTTACAACTTCAAAATACACAAGTTATGCAGTATCAAGAAAAAAAATTCGGTCAACAAGGCGAGTTAGCTGTTAAAAGAGAAGAACTACTACAACCTATACGCGAAATAGTAAAAAATGCTATTGATAAAGTTGCAAAAACAGAAAGCATTCAAATCGTTTTAGATAAAAACGATCAAATAATACTATATTCAGAAGAAAAATTTGATATTACTTATCGTGTTTTAGACCAAATTAAACGCGGAACAAAATAATTGACTCTAATAAGGGATGGCTTTTGGGGTTTATTAACCATTGTTTATTTATCAAATTGGTAATCGAAATGAAAAATCAAATTACACGAGTAGCTATTATAGTTTTAGCACTCATTGGTATGCAGATATGTGCGGCTAACGCACAAAAAATAGCTTTTTTCTCTTCATCAATGATTAGACAGTACTTTACGGATGCGCAACAAGCGGACCAACGTGTTCAATCATTAGTCGAAGAATGGAAGAGAGAACTTGATGTTCGACAACAAGAAATTGATGCCCTCGAATTCGAAATTAAAAAGAATAGATTGATTTGGACAAGCAAAGAAAAACTCGAAAAAGAGCAAGAGCTTCAAGAAATGAAAAAGAATCGCGAAGGTTTTGCTCAGGATAAATTTGCGCCAAATGGTCAATTCGATAAGGTGTCAAAAGACTTGATGGGTGTAGTGGAAATAAAAATCTACGCCGCTGTTCAGCAAGTTGCCGCTGATAATAACTTCGATATGATATTAGACCAAAGTCAAGTACCAATGCCTTACGTGAATTATAAATATGATATGACCAACCAGATTTTACGTAAATTGGGTGTTGATACCAAAGCGTTGGAAAAAGAGCTACAAGATAAAATTGCGAAAGATCCAAGAAATGAGCAGAAAAAAGCTCAAAACCCAAGAAGAGGTAAAAATCCAAGAGCCGCTGGTGGAACCAAACCATCTGCTCCTGATAGAACATTTGACGGAAACCCTATTCCACCGCCACCTGAAGGTGGAATTCAAAACAGCCGTCCTCCTGAAGATATAAAACTTCAACCATTACCTAAGGATACAACAAAGAACAAAGGTGATATTCGATAATGGATAAACTGAAAACTTGTAATGATATTGCAAAATGGTTGGACTGTACTTTGCTTGGTCGAGGCGATGTCGAAATCGTTTCGCTTAACTCTTTTCAACTTGCCGGTAAAGGTGATTTGACCTTTGCCGGTGAAAAGAAGTTTCTTGATAATATAAGAGATTGCAAAGCTTCAGCAATTATTGTTCCTATTGATTTCGATGAACCGGAAGCCAATAAAACTTACATTTTATCGAATAATCCTTACAAAAGTTTTTTAAAACTTGTGAATTACATTAATGATTCTAAAGAAATTATTAATCCGGAAATTCACAAAACCGCAGTAATAGCTGATGATTCAGAAATTGACCCAAGTTCTTATATAGGTCCTAATGTAGTAATACAAAAGGGTTGTAAGATAGGGAAGAATAACATCATAAATGCCAATACCGTTGTATATTACAATACTGTGATTGGCAATAACAATTTGATTCACTCAAATGTTACTATTTATCAAGAAACTCAAATTGGTGATAATTGTATATTTCACGCAAATTGTGTTATTGGTTCTGATGGATTCGGTTACAGTGAACAAACCGATGGCTCTTTTGTAAAAATCCCGCAAATTGGTAATGTTATTATTGAGAATGATGTTGAGATAGGTGCCAATACAACGATTGATAGGGCTTTTGTAGGCTCTACCATCATTCGTAAGGGTGTAAAAATTGATAATTTGGTTCATATTGCGCATAATTGCCAAATCGGTGAAAACTCAGCTATAGTAGCACAAGTTGGGGTTGCCGGAAGCACAATGATTGGAAAAAGGGCTAGATTCGCCGGTCAAGTTGGTGTAGCCGGTCATATTGAAATTGCTGATGATGTCGTTTTGTTAGCCAAAAGCGGTGTACATACATCAATCAAACAGAAAGGCGAATATTTTGGAATTCCTGCACGTCCAAAAGATGAAGCCTTTAGAATAGTTTTTGCTTTGGGTAAATTACCCGAAATATTAAAAAAAGTTAATAAGATAATTAAAGAAAGAATATAGGAAGAAAATGGAAAAGCAGACAACAATTAAAACTTCAGTTTCGTTAAGTGGTATTGGATTACATACCGGTAATGAATCAACAATGATTTTTAAACCTGCCGCAGCCAATATAGGCTATGTTTTTGTTAGAGACATAGATGGGAAAAGATTTGAAATTCCTGCTGTAACTGAATATGTATCTGATTTAGTACGGGGTACAACATTATGTAAAGATGGTGTTAAAGTACACACTGTAGAGCACGTATTAGCGGCATTAGCCGGATTGGGAATAGATAATTGCTATATCGAACTAACTGCAAATGAACCTCCTGTCTTAGATGGAAGTGCAAAGTATTTTGTGGAATCATTGCTAACAGCTGGTATTCAAGAGCTAGAAATAGACCGCGAATACTTTATCGTTGAGGAAACAATTGAATATCATAACGAATTGAAGAAAGTTGATATTGTTGCTTTGCCTACCGATGATTATAGAATAACCGTTATGATTGATTATTTTAATCCTGCTCTTGGGAGTCAGCATACCGGAATGTTCGATATGAAAAACGAATTTGTGAACGAGTTTTCTTCAGCCAGAACATTCAGTTTTTTGAGCGAAATAGAAGCAATATATGAGCAAGGTCTTATAAAGGGTGGAAATTTAGATTGCTCTTTGGTAATTGTTGATAAAGAAGTTACTGAAGAAGAGTTAATAGAACTTAAAACTGTTTTTAAATTGGATGAGATTCCTAAAGTAGGTAAATACGGCAGTATATTGAATGAAAAATTATTGCGATTTCCGAACGAACCTGCGAGACATAAATTGTTAGATATGATTGGTGATTTAGCTTTAGCCGGTGTTAGAATTAAAGCTCAAATTTTAGCCGCACGTCCGGGTCACGCTTCAAACTTCGAATTTGCTAAAATTATCAGAAAAAAATATTTAGACCAAAAAGAAAGAGCAAGAAGAATCCCTAATCCTAAAAAAGGGTTTACTTTAGATGCGCAAGCAATCAAAGAGATTTTACCGCACAGATATCCATTCTTATTGGTAGATAGAGTTATTGACTTTTCAAGTGCCGACCGTTCAATAATGTGCTTAAAAAATGTAACAATCAACGAAGATTTCTTTAATGGTCATTTCCCAATCCGTCCTATTATGCCGGGTGTATTAATCATCGAAGGGATGGCACAGACCGGTGGTTTGTTAATATTCAACGATTTGCCAAGAGAAAAAGTAGAAAATAAAATAGCTCTATTTATGAGCATAAAGAAAGCAAGATTTAAACGTCCGGTAACCCCGGGTGATACTTTAATCTATGATGTAAAAATAATTGGCGAAAAGTTTAATATTTATTCTTTTGATTGCAAAGCTTATGTAGATGGTGATATAGTCGCTGAAGCAGAAATTTCCGCCGCTTTAGTTGATAAATAAAGAGAAAAATATGACAGTAAAAATTCATCCTACAGCTATCATATCAGAAAATACTATATTTGGCGAAAATGTAGTAATTGGACCTTATACTATAATTGACGATGATGTCCAAATAGGAGCGGGAACAACTATTCAGGCATTTTCGTGTATTGGTAGGGGCGCTAGAATAGGTTGTAATTGTGATATTGGTCCGTCAGCAATGGTTTCTACACCAACTGTGGATTTGAGTTACGATGGTGAAGAAGTATTTACTTATGTAGGCGATAATACCAAAATTAAAGAATTTGTTGTAATCCATAATGGAACTAAAGTAACGGGTAAGACACAGATTGGTGAAAACTGTTTGATTATGGCTTATTCGCACATAGCGCACGATTGTGTTATCGGCAATAATGTCATAATTGCAAATGGGGGACAGGCCGCCGGGCACGTTCATATCGAAGATTATGCTACTTTGGGTGGTACCGTAAAGGTTCATCAATTCTGTCGTGTTGGTCAGCACAGTATGATTGGAGTGGACGTTTATTTGAACCAAGATGCTCCGCCTTATAGCTTAGTAGCCGCGAATCCTAATTTAAAAATGTTCGGTCTAAATATTGTTGGATTAAAACGAAGAAATTTCTCTCCTGATGTTATCAAAGAACTTAACCTTTTTTATAAACTACTTGTTCGTTCTGGTTTAAACATAAGCGACGCATTAGTAAAATATAAAAATGATTACAAAGATATGATAATCGAAGAAGTACAAAACTGCATAGCTTTTATTGAAAATTCAAAACGCGGTATTATTAAATAGTATAATTTTAGGAAGTTAAAAATTGAATAATAAAAATAATTCAGAATCTGAAAAATTGAACTTTAAAGAGAAGTTGTATTTTCCTGAAATTGCCAAAGGAATGGCGTTAACATTTAAAGAGATTTTTCGTCCAAAATTCACTCGTCAATATCCCGAGGAACGCTGGGAACCTACCGGATCCTATAGAGGAAGGCCGGTTTTGGTTTCGGAAAATGGTAAAGAACGATGCGTTGCTTGCGGATTATGTTCGAGGGTTTGTCCTGCGTTAGCGATTTATATTGAAGCTGATGAAACAGTTGATTTAAAAGAAAGAGCACCCAAAGTATTTGAAATAGATATGTTACGCTGTATTTACTGCGGTTTTTGCGAAGAAGTCTGTCCTGAAGAAGCTATTGTTATGAGTAAGGATTATGAATTGATTTTTCAAAACCCGTTAGACGCGATTATGAATAAAGAAGCATTATTAACAGATGTTAGTATTGTAAAGGGCAGACTTGATTTTCTTCAAAAGGAATATTGAGTTATGAATGTAAATTTTGTTATAAATCCAAAAAAATGAAGATAAGCGTAGTTTTAGCCACCTATAATAGGAAAAATCTATTAGATAATACTATATTGGGATATTTATCACAAGATTATGATGATAAAGAAATAATAGTCGTTGATAACGCGTCGTCCGATGGTACGCGTGAAATGGTAATGGCAAAATACCCCACCGACAAATATCCCGAGCTTAAATATATTTACTTACCGGTCAATATTGATATAAAAGCGATAAATATTGGAATAGCGATTTCTACAGGGGAAATAATCTTCCGAGCTGATGATGACGCATATTTGAGAGATAAAGATTCATTTCATCGGATAGATAGGATAATGACAGATTTTCCCGAGATTGGTATTATTTCACCGGCTCTAATTAATGTTGATATTAAAAATAATCAAGATACTTTTGTAAAATGGTATCCCCGAGAAATTGATTATGAGAATGTACCTCCAGATGGATATCAGGCTCACGTTTTTTCAGGTGCCGGTGCGGCTATCAGAAAAGAAATATTAAATAAAATCGGGTATTTTTGGGAATTTGGGTACGAAGAAATTGAGTTATCTACTCGAGCTATTGTTGCCGGCTATCAGGTAAGATATTTTCCAAATATTATAATTCTGCATTTTGGAGTTTATGTAAGGGGTATTTCTGATTATCGGTATTGGAGCAAAATAACAATGCAGTTATTGAGATACCAAGCAAAATATTTTCCGGTAAGAATCGCAGTATTTAGAATAATAATAGTTGGATTCTATCATATACTTTTTGCTTTGAAGGCGAAATTATCACTATTGCAAATAATGAATGGTATTGGTAATATGGTAAAAACGGTGTATAAAACTTTAGTTTATGAAAAAGATACGGTGAAATTCTCATTAGTAAAAGAGATAACTTTGGGCGAACCACTTTCGCAAGGATATAATAGACGGTTATTTGGATTTGTTAAAAAGCGGTATTTGAATGACAAAAAATAATATCAGAGTGTTACAACTATCCCCGCAGTTTCCATTTCCATCGGATGATGGAGGAAAAATCTCGATAGCATCAATATTGAAATGCTTTGCGGCAAAAGGTTTTGATGTTGATTTTGTATCTTATAAATCAGATAAAATTCATCCAACAGATATTCAAGAGGCCGAGAAGTATGCGAATGTTTTTTTTATAGAACATTCAACAAAAAACACACCTAAACGAATTTTTGATTCTATTTTCTCAAGAACATCCCTATATATTGGCAAGCATATCAATTCAAGTGTTCAGCATCAACTTAAGCAAATCATAGGTAATAACCATTACGATTTTATTCACGCTGACCATTCATCGATGTGTTTGCTAGGTTTATATGCCAAATCAATAACAAATGCCCCTTTAGGATTGAGATTGCATAATGTTGAGCATAAAATATGGCTCAGATATGCCGACAGCTTGAAAAAATTTAGCCCCAAGGGTATGTATATTCGCCATCAAGCCAAGTTATTAGCTAATGATGAGAAGTTTTTGTTTCCTCAAGCTGATATTTGCTTTCCAATTACAGATGTTGATAAATCAGATGCAATGCAGATTGCTCCAAATGGTAATTATGTTACTGCTCCCGCAGGTGTTTATCCCGAAGAGTGGCAAATTGATCCAAGTATTTGTCGTAATCCAAGAGAAATTATAATAGCTACCGTTTATTCGTGGGTTCACAATGTTGATGGAGTGTTGTGGTTTATAGAAAATGTACTTCCGAAAGTAAGAGAAATATATCTTGATGTAACTCTAACTCTCATTGGAAAAAACCCACCAAGCATCTTTACAAAATACGCCGATAAAGGTGTTAATATTTTAGGATATGTTCATAAGGTTCAACCATATTTAAATAAAGCGGCTTTGTATATTGCCCCTCTATTTGTTGGAAGCGGTATAAGAATTAAAATTCTTGAAGCTATGGCTATAGGGCTTCCTGTTGTAGCAACAAGTATTGCTTCAGAGGGAATTACTGGACACGATGAAAATGGTCTTTTTATTAGGGATGGAATTGAAGAATGGGTAAATGCGATTATTAAGTTACTCGAAAAACCTGATATAACCACACTAATAAGACCAAAAGCACAAGAATTTATTAGAGAGAATTATTCTTGGACAAAAAACATTGACATAATGATTAATGAATATATTAAATTGATTTCAAAACAAAATTAGAAAAACAACGTCAAATATTCTTTTTAGAGAGTAAAAATGAACAATAAATTTCACGCTACAACGGTAATAGGTATTTTAAAAGACGGGAAAGCCGCATTAGGCTCCGATGGTCAGGTTACCTTAGGCAATACTGTTATGAAACATAGTGCAAAAAAAGTCAGAAAATTATATAATGGTCAGATTTTAGCCGGTTTTGCTGGTTCTGCCGCCGATGCTTTCGCGCTGCTCCAACGATTTGAAGATAAATTAGAGAGTAATCGTGGTAATTTGCAAAGAGCATCTATCGAGTTAGCAAAAGATTGGCGAACAGATCGATATTTAAGACATTTAGAAGCGATGCTAGCAGTTATGAACAATAAAGAAATTTTGTTGATAAGTGGTACCGGTGATGTAATTGAACCCGATGATAATATAATAGCAATCGGTTCAGGCGGTCCCTATGCGTTGGCCGCCGCAAGAGCTATGGCAAAACATACTAATCTTGAAGCCAAAATCATTGTTGAAGAGTCTTTAAAAATCGCAGGTGAAATCTGTATCTATACTAATTCAAATATAACAGTCGAAGTATTATAAGAGGAAGAAATGGGAAAATATTTAAAATACATTATAACATTAACAATAGCGTTATTTGTTCTGGGTGCTTGCGATATCATCGAACCACCGTACGAAGAGCAAAATGGAAATAATAAAATTGATACAAATAATAGAAAAGTGCTTTTAGAAGACTTTACCGGGTATAGATGTGGGAATTGCCCTTATGCCGCTGAAGTAGCCCATCAATTGGAAAAGCTCTATGAAGGCAGGGTATTATCCATAGGAGTGCACATAGGTTATTATGCTGTACCGCAACCACCTTTCTCGCAAGATTATCGTTCTGTAACGGGCAATGAAATTGATGCTATTTATAAAATTAGTGATATTGGTACTCCAAATGGTCTTATAAACAGAGAAGTTCATAATAATAAGCTAATAAAAGAAAAAGATTCTTGGTCACAATTTACACTTAAGGAACTTGACAAACCAGCAGATATGAAGTTCGGTATAAATACATCGTATGATAATGTATCAAAAACTATTAGTGCTGATATCGCTGTCAAATATGTTAATGCAAAGACAAATCAAAACCAGTATTTAGCTGTTTATATTGTTGAGGATAGTATTGTTGGTTTCCAAACTTGGTATAACCACGAGCCTCAAGATAACGAAGATTACGTTCATCATAATGTATTGCGTGCCAGTATGAATGGAACTTGGGGAGAAAAATTAAGCACTGAAAATATTTCAGCGAATCAAGTATTTAATAAACACTATGAATTTCAAATTCCAAATGATGCTAACTGGAGAGCTAAAAAGTTAAAAATCGTAGCATTTGTATATCAGAATAACGGCGGAAACTCAAAGCCAATTCAAAATGTTGATTGGGTGGACTTAAAAGTAGTTGATGATGTTGTTACAGATACAAATCCTTTGCTTGTGAGTTATTATACAGCTGATACAGTACGTATGGCACCTCTTGAATATAGAATCGAATGGAAGGCGAATCTTAACAATCCTTCAAATAACGATATCGAAGTACAAACCGGATATAATATTATCAAGCGAGCCAATGGGCATAATGTATCAATGTGTGTGGGAACTTGTTTTCCTCCTAAGAATGAGAATTTTTTAGTACCTTCTACATTTGTATTAAAAGCAGGAGAAACAACAACTCAAAGTTATATAATTATTGATGTAACACCAGAAGATGCCTTTAAGACCGGAGAAACTATAATTGACTTTATTTATTATCCTAAAGATAAGCCTTTGCTTGTCAAAACAAAGCGAATACATTACTTCATATAAATTTTCAAACCGTTCGCAAAGAACGGTTTTTTTTATAGGTCGAGTGTAACGAATGTCACAAATCGGTGTATATATTATTGTAGTTTATGTAAACAAAAAAAATGTTTTAATATTATAGGATTAAACAAATGAATAAGAAATTACTAAGAAAGCTAAGCGGAATAACGATAATAATAATAACCGCTTTGTTGGGGTTTCAAACCCTGAAGGCAGAAGTACCTAATCCACCAAGAGATTTCTATGGGGAATCTGGCGGAAAGAATTTGATCGTTTTTCACTGGAATTACGATGATGTAAAAGTTGAATTTGACTTATATGCCGCAAAAGGAAGAACAGAGGATATGTCAAAATTCAAAAAAATTGATTTCGATCCCGCTAATATAATAAATGAAAACGGTCAATTCATATTATATTATGAAGAACCGAATCAGGGGGAACATTCATATTATTTAACAGCACGAAACGACAAAGGTGAAAGTAAACGCTCAAAAATAGCATTTATAGAACCGTACAAAGAACAAGAAATGATATGGTTTTTAGATTACCCACAAATCAGTAACCTCAAAAAAGGTGAAGTTTACAAATATGACTTTAATGCCGAAACCAATGTTGAAGGTGATCAAATCGTTTATACTATGATAGAAAAAGAATCCGATGGGGGAACAATTAATTCTAAAACCGGTGAATTTGAATTTTCAGCAAATGAAGGTGGAAAATATCGTTTTGCTATTAAAGCAGAATTAAAAGATAAACCGCACGTTGTTTCAGTTTTTAATTTTGAATTACGTGTAAATAAGTGTGATGTTGGAGCTACAATCAGCGGAAATATAACCGATGAGGATAACATTCCAATAACAATGGGCGAAGTTTATTTGAGTCCCGCCAAAGATGGCTGGGAAAACAAAACTCCACCCACTTTCAGCGGCATTCAAGACGGAAAATATAAATTTGAAAACGTTGACGAAGGTGAATATTATCTATATTTCTCTGCTTATGGAGAAAGAAAAGATTCGGCAGGTATGTATATTTCAGAATATTATAATGATGCTCAAAACCCGGAAGATGCTGAAGTTTTAAAAGTCGAATGTGCAGGAGATTATTCATATTCCGCACAATTAGCTAAAGTGGACTTTAAAAATTATAAAATTAAAATCACATCTGAACCTCCTAAATCTGCAAGAATCGGTGATAAAATTTCTTATCAAGTAACATATACTACCGATTTAGAAAATCCTGTACCAATGTTCAAAATGAGTACAAATGCTGATGGTGCTAAATTAGACGAAAAAACAGGCTTGTTGTCTTGGTCACCTAAGAAAAATGGTATTTACTTTTTCTCAATCAATGTATATTTAAAGGAAAAAAAATGTGGGCCGAGCTACCAAGAATTTACTATTAATGTGAGGGAATGCGAGGTTGGAGCTACAATTTCAGGTAAAGTTACAAATACAAAGGATGAACCTATTAAATTTGGTATGGCTACATTATATTCTGTAACATCAGATTATCCAAAAGTTGATGGTATTAGCCTACAAACAGAAATCAAAGATGGTGTATATAAATTTGAAAACGTAGATAAAGGTAAATATTATTTGTATTTTGATGCTGGATTTGACGGTAGAAAAAGAGAAGAAGATCCAGCTATGGTATATATGGGTCAATGGTATGATAATGCAACCAATCCTGTTGATGCAAAAATAATCGAACTCAATTGTGGTGATAGCTATACAGCTGATGCAAAATTAAAAGAAAATCCATTTAACAAATTTAAAATCAGTATTGTTTCAGAACCAACTAAAACAATGAAATTAGGTGATACTTGGACTTATGAAGTAAAAGCAGAAACAGATATCGAAAATCCTGAATTCGTTTATGTTATATATAGTCCTCTTGAGGGTCCGACAATTGATCCTGCAACCGGTGTTATTACCTGGACTCCAACCAAAAATGGAATATATCAATTTGGAGTTGGTGTTTATACAAAAGAATATGGTGCGAATTTTGCCGCATATCAAGACTTTACATTAAGAGTAAATGAATGTGACCAAGCTACCACTATTAACATTTCCGTCAAAAACCAAGATGGCGAATTGATTCCAAATTCTGTTGTTTATGTTTTACAAGCTATGGATAATCCAAATGAAAAATATGGGTTTACGGTAATATGGTACGGCTATTCGCAAACAGGTCAAGAATCAATTACCGGATTGGACAAAGGTCAATATTATTTATATGCCCAAGCGTTTCCTGATTCAACTTACGATATGCCGAATTATTATCCTTGGTGGTATGATGCAAAATACGACTTTGAAAAAGCAGATATGTTAGAATTGAATTGTGGAGACACAAAAGAGATTACCGCTGTTTTGGAAAAAATCCCGGTACCAAATATGTACAAAGTTTCCGGAAAAGTAGTTGACAAAGAAACTCAAGATCCAATAAAACATTCGTCTGTCGTGTTCATAGGTACTGAAAAGAAAACCAAAATGACTCAATACTTTGATTGTGGTGTTAAAGAAGATGGCAAATATGTAATAGAACTACCTGACAATTTTGACTATATTGCTTATGCCGCATATTATATGTATAAAGATGGTGGAAATTGGCAAGATACATATCTACCGCAATATTATGATGGTGTAGCAGATCCAACAGAAGCAACAACTATTTCATTGACAGCGGATAAAGAAAACGTCAATTTCCAATTATCAAAGCTTGCAACTTATGCAAATTCATTAACGGGTACATTAACCGGAGAAGATGAAGCAATTATTCAAAAAGGATTTGTCGTAGCTTACTTAGTAGAAGTTACTAATCCGGAAGAAAAATTTATGCTTTATACAGGTACTTCCTGTCAAGTTAACGAAGAAGGTAAATTCTTAATGGAAAACTTAATACCGGGTAAATATGTAATCTATGGTTCTCCTGACAGAGCAAAAACTTATGCCCCTGGCTATTACAAAGAAAACGAATTAGCTGTAATTAATTGGGAAGAAGCAACTTCAGTTACAGTTAATGCTGATGGCGAATCAGGAAGCTATAAAGTTGTACTGCCTTTCAAAGATAAAGGATTAACCGGAAATGGTAAAATTCACGGTGCTGTTTCAAAAGGCAACAAAATGAAAATTACCGATGACCTAACAACTACCGATCCAATCAATGGGGCTAACATATATTTAATAGATTCTAATGGCAATATTATTGAATCTATGAACACCGATGCTAACGGAAGCTTCTCGATGGATAACTTAGCTTATGGCGGCTATTTACTTATTGCCGATAAAATAGGATTGCAAAACAATACTCAAATGATTTTCATAAAAGAAGGCGATGATGACATAAGCAGAACTATTGAGTTAGAGCAAAAAAATACCGGTGTTGAAGATAATAATTTATCAGGAAACAAAGTATATCCTAATCCTGCTAAAACTCAAGTTACTATAGAATACATTGGTACAATAGGCAATTCTGAAATTACAGTAATCAATTCCATTGGCGAAGATGTGAAAACTATTAACACTTCAGCCATAACCGGTGTAAATGTTCTTAATGTTGACGTAAGTTCATTTACTGCAGGCTCATACTTTATTAGAATTAACAATAACGGTTCTACCGAAATTTTACCGATAATTGTAAATAAATAATTTCTTGTGATATTCCTTATTAAATAAGCCGGTTCTTTAATGAATCGGCTTTTTTTATTTTTATAATTGGCATAAGTTTAATATATTTGAATTATTGATTAGATAAATATTTAAAAAGGTTAAATTATGAGAACATTGATAACAATCATTATTGGTATTATTATTTCGTTAGTTTCTGTAAATGCTAAAGATATCAATATAAAACAAATTAATACTAATTCAAGCGGTATAGATGTAGCTCCATATCTATCAATTGATGGTAAATTTATGGTTTTTGGATCTGATAGAGAAGGTAGCGAAGTCGATCCGGCAGGGAAGCGATCTTCTGATTTATGGGTAATGACAGCTAATAACGAAACGTTTTCAAATCCAGAGGCGATAAATTCTTCTTCTGTATTCGGTAACAACTTTTTTAATAGCAAATTCCTCGAAAGTTCGTTTACTATGACAGCGGACGGAAAATTTATTTTATTTGCAAGTTGCGGTAGAACTGATAGCTATGGCGATTGTGATATTTATTGGTCAAGATTAAGAGATGAAGGTTGGTCGATGCCGGCTCCACTTGGACGGAGTATTAATTCTATTAGTTGGGATGGAATGCCAAGCATTTCCGCTGATGGCAAAACAATTTTCTTCGTATCAAATAGAAAAGGATCAAAATCGGGAAGCTTCGATATTTGGTATTCCCTTTACGATAGTGATATGGAAGAATGGCAACCTGCACAGAATTTGACAGAAGTTAATACCAAATTCGATGATTTGTGTCCATTCATCGCACCCGATGGTCTGACCCTATTCTTTTCGTCAAATGGTTATGAAGACTCTTTTGGCGGATTGGATTTATATACCATAAAATATGATAAATCAATAAGCAAATGGGGAATCCCTAAAAATATGGGGGAACCATATAATACAACTTTGAATGAACGATATTGCGCCTTCGACGGGTCGGGATCAAAAATGGTATTCTCTCGAAACGATCCTACAACACTAACAATTAAAGAAGACTTTTATATTGCGGACGTGGTACCATTTTTTACACCGGTGCAATCTTTTACTCTAAATGCTGTTTCTGCTGAAACGGAAAAACCTGTTTTTGTCAACTTTCTTGGAAAAACAGAGAAAAGAAAAGTATTTTCGACTAATGGAAGTTCATCGAGAGTTTTGATTAGTCAAAAGGACTTTGAATTAGCTCCATTCATTGATATTGATATTCAAACGAAAAACCCCAATTTTGAAAAGCAAAGTAAAACAATACGTGTTTTGAATCCTGCGATAATGGATGAGAATCAACGCAAAGAATATCTCAACAAAATGAACTATACTGTGAATTTCGCTTTAAACGAACCCGGAAAACCAATAACTCTTCCCAAAACTATATCTATTGTTAATACTGATTTAACTATTAAAGATGCTGATAATGAGAGTAAACCTGTAAAAGAAATTACTGTTGATGAATGTTTGGTTGAAAAGCGTAAACAAGTTTTGAATTATATATTTTTTGATGAAAATAAATCTTCTATTCCCGATAAATACAACTTATCAAGTATGCTGGATGGTCGGAAATTAACTGAAGTTGATTTGCAGAAAGGAAATGATTTAGATACATATTACAATATCCTAAATATCATCGGCTTAAGAATGTCTGCTAATACGAACATAAATATCAATTTGACAGGTTGTAACTCGAATAAAGGCAAAGAGCTTAAAAATTTAAAGCTCTCAAAAGACCGTGCTCAATCGGTAGCGAACTATTTATCGAAGGAATGGGGGATAGCGGCAACAAGAATGAATGTTACGGGCAGAGCTCTACCAGCGTTAGCGAATAATGAGAAATCTAAAGAGGCGGCGGAAGAAAACCAAAGAGTTGAGGTTACATCCGATAATCCTGAGTTATTTAAAGATATTAATTCGCAAGAAATTGTACTATTATCCAATCCAAAAAGGATTGTGGTTAGTTATAAAACTGATTTTGCAAACGCAACAGGTGATTGGGAATTTACTGTCGAGACTTACGATTCAACATTTAAGCGTATCAAAGGTAAAAACTCCTCTTCTAACATTTTCGAATGGAATGCTTCAAAGGATTTAGAGCATTTAAATATGGGTAATTCAAAACAAACGGCTAAAAAAATCGTAAAAGAAGAAGCTAAAACTGATAATCAAAGTGAAAAATCTGAGCAAAACGCGAAACCGACATTTTTGGAAAATGCTAAAGCTGCTTTAAAGAAGGTAGGGTCAGAACTTGGTAAAGCCGCCCGCGACTTTGAAAAGAGCTTGAATTCAGCAGATGAAGAACAAGTCAGAAAGGCAAAAGCCATAGAAGCGGCAAAAAAACGTATAATATTTGAAATCATCGCTAATGATAGTTTAACATCGAAGATGGTTATATCGAAAGTGGATATGCCTTTTAAAAATAATAGTAGTAAAGGGCAGGCGGAAATGAATAAAATATACAATTATCGCTTTTTAGTATTAGATAAAAACCAAGGATTAACAGCGGAACAAACTAAAACGCTCGATGAATTGAGTGAATTAGGCGGTCAGGAAGCAGGCAAGTACATTGAAGAAGTAAAAGCAAATTATTCGAATACAAATGCTTCAGCTAAAAGCAAAGCAATTGAAACCGGAACTGTAAAGAATACAAATGAAAAACAAATTGAAAACAATGCAAATATAAACAATGAGTTTACAAATGTAACTCCTGAAGGAAGAATATATATGAGCAAAAGTGTTGTTATAGAAATTAGGAAAAAATAAAAAATAGGAATTTTATGAAGAAAAGTGGAATATTAATCATTATTATGATGATTTTGGTATGCTTACCGGCATTTGCCCAAAAAACTATGTTGATAAAAGGTACTGTTGTTGATAAATCGAATAACAAACCCCTTGAATTAGAAATAAATTTAAAGAGTGAAACAGGGCGGAAGTACAGAATAAACTCCAATGTCGATGGCTCATATTCAAGTGGCATTGAGGGTGGAGAAACGTACTTTATTAGCGTAAAAGGTTATTTGATCTCTGAAGCTGAACGGTCTATTAAAATACCAAAAACTGATTTTTATAAAGAGTACAACCGTGATTTGCATATAATGAAATTTGAATCAGGGATGGAATTGTATTCGGAGAACCTTTTTAATCCCGGAACGGCTGTTTTATCAGCAAGTGCCGAGGAAATATTAAAAGGTATTCGTGATGACTTAGCGTTTCATATCGCAAAGGTAAATTTTATCGTGAGCACTTGTGATTATTATAATAAAACAAAGAAGAAAAGGGCTGAGAGCACTAAACTATTAATTAGCGATCGTATTAAGGCGCTTCGCGATATTTGCTTTAAACTCAATTTTAGACAGAATAATGTAGATTATTTCGAGGATATAGTGATTAATGCTAAAGCTCCGAAATCACCAAAAAATCAGTGCAGAGTAGTAATCAGATAATTACGAATGAAGAATAAAAATCCCTTTTTGAATAGAAAAGTGATTTTATTTTAAATAGGTTACTATTTGGATCATTATTTGACAATTATCACAGGTTTAGAAATTGTACTCCAAGGTGATTTTAATATTACTTGATATACACCGGTAGAAATATTATTGAAACGGAATTTAAAACTATCATCTGATTTTTCTGTGCGTTTCCAATGCATTTCTTCCATTTTTATACCTTGTAAATCGAATAAATATATGGAGTAATATCCTAATTCATCGCCCGTGATAATTACTTCAACCTCATTGCCGGCAGGATTGGGCTGTATTTGAAGTTTAATTGGATTGAATGGTAGAATCTGCCTTAATTCCAAACCGCAAGCCTTGACCAATAAAGAGCCGTTTATCAGGGAATCTACTATCAATTTAGGAGTATGCCACCGGAAATAATTTATATCAAGAGGCGAAATACTATCACCCAGTAAAACTGTCCCGTTTAATTCGGTTAGAACTTTATTGGAATCATTAATATTAACGTTTTCGCAATATACTTCTACATTTCTGTAATTATCATTATCAATAGTGTCTGACAGAATAGTTCCGTTTGCTGATACACCCGTTATTAAAAAAACGTTTGCTTTAAACCGGACTGAGGTGCTAAAGGATATGTTTTCATAAGATAAAGAATCTTGATAAAGTCTTACTTTAAGTGGAATTTTGAAATTTTGAATACCTACGTCGGAAACCGTATCTGGGAAAAAGATAGATGCCTTTGAAGCAACATTTTTTTCTATCATTTTAATATCGTCAATACCAAAATCGTTTCCACCTCGGGTAGTATTTTTATCTATGATGTTTATAACCGCTATGTTTGAACTCGATAACCAATCAAAAGAATAGTTTTTCCAAACGTTGGTTACTACATTATTTTGTTTGATAGTTCCGATTAGAATATTATTTACCAAAATGTTCAATTCTGCGGGTGATTCATTTATTAAATTCGCTATCCAAAGACTAAATGTATAAGTTGATTTGTTTTTGACGTTTACAGTTTGAGACCATATTTTTTTATTTGATGTAAAATGACCGTTTATATACATCATTTTGGTTTTGCCGGTGGTATGATCTTTGCAATTAAAGCCGGAAGTTCCCCACCAATTCAAACAATCCGAATCAATTTTATAAACGCCTTCCGGTGAGCCGGAATTAGTGTTATAAGTATAATCGCTGGTAAATAATTTATTTCCCTGCTCAAAGTCTCCATTAACTATCAAATTCTGAGCAAAGCAAATAGATTGTATTAATACAAATCCGATTATTATAATCATTAACTTTTTCATAATTCACCTATGCCATTTTTGATTTTCTTTTTTTCCCAAAAGAATCAGCTCTGATGAGAGATTTCAGAACCTTTTCTGGTGTGATTTCGCTTACTTCGTGATAAATACTTGCACCCGGAAGACAGGACTTTTCTGCCACAAGAAGCAGTTCTTCTTTTGTTACTTTGCCCAAGCCAATATCAGCTAGTGTCGTTGGTAATCCAATATTTTCACAAAATGAATAAACTATATTGATATCGTTGTAGTTGGTTTCTATAAGATGCAATCCGGCTAATACCCCGTAAGCAACCTTTTCACCGTGAAAAAAATTATGCGTTTCTTTAAGGGCGGTAAGTCCGTTATGTATTGAATGTGCCGCCGCCAAACCTGAACTTTCAAATCCTATTCCGCTTAATAATATGTTCGCTTCGACTACGTTTTCCAAAGCAGGTGTAATTATCTTTTGCTCGTTTGCTAACTTGGCTTGAATACCATATTTCAAAATGGTTTTGTAGCATAATTTTGCAATACTCAAACCTGCTATAGTACTTAGACCACCACATTCGTTCATCGAATTCGATTGTTTACACGATGTTGCCTCAAACCAAGTGGCAAGAGCATCGCCCATACCCGCTACTAATAAGCGTGTTGGGGCATCAGCCATAATATTCATATCCACTAAAACTACTTGAGGATTCATTTTTTGGTAATGAACTGCTTCAAAGATTCCATCAGATGTGTAAGTTACAGCACAACCACTACAAGGTGCATCGCTTGAAGCAATCGTTGGGACAATAATAACAGCAATATTTGCTCTATCGGCGGCAATTTTGGCTGTATCAATTGTTTTTCCGCCACCCATACCAATGAGTACATCTATTTTATCCCTTTTTATAATATCATCAATTCGTTTGAGTTCTTCTTCACAACACTCACCTCGAAATAATTCAATTGAAAGAGAGTTAGACATTAATTGTGGAGTCAATTTCGGAATAATATCATCTTTTACTGTTTTGGAAGCAATAATTAAACCTCTACTACCAAATAAATTAACTAAAGCAGGTAATTCATTCTGAGCATCCTTCCCTTGGATATATTTACCCGGGAAAACAGCTTTTGTCAGCATTTTTGTACCCTCCGTTATTAATTGATGATACTTATAAATATTTGTTGCTAAAATGAGACAAATCAATTATCAAATATACAAATAAATATTATTTATTTTATTATGATTTGATAAAATTTTGATTAATTTTATCAAAAATGATGTTAATGAAATGTAGATTATCATCAAATTAAATGCTACGGAGATTATCCATTTGGCGTTCAATGGCACATATTGCCATTGCTTCATTTTGTTAAGTATTTGGATTAAAATGAAAAAAGCGAGTAGTAATACTCGCTTTTTTTTTGTGGGCCCGGAGGGACTTGAACCCCCGGCCAACGGATTATGAGTCCGTTGCTCTAACCAACTGAGCTACAGGCCCAAGTTATTATTTTTGTTTTTCAATTAAAACAGAATTCAAAAATAATAGTTTTTTTTGAATTATCCAAAATTTAATTCACATTAAATAATCCAAAATAGAATCCCAGTTGCAATCCAATACCAGAAGCATTGACTGTTTTAGGGATATTAGATACTTCGCCGATATTATTATAATTCCATTTGTTCTTTGTTATGAAATTATTATTCATAAAGGAGAATGAGTAATCTACCTTGAAATGTACCTGCATCCAATTAGTTAAGTTGTATTCAAAACTGAGATATGGCTTAACATACAACAAATCGGAGCTGATTTTGTGATAAAAATTTTGTGAAGTCTTTGTTGGGTTTAAATCATCCCAGTTTACGGACTGAGAATTTTGAATAATATCAAAAGCCATAGAGCCAAATCCAAATTCAAAACCCGGAGCAATCGTAAAGTTTTTAAGAGGAACAAAACAATAATCTAATTTCAAGCCCAAATAATGCAGAGTATAATCAGAACGTCGTGAAAGCGTGTCGCTTGTAAAGTCAACCTTTTTCGAGCCGCCGGCATATTGGAAGCCGACTCTTAAATTAGGTATATAAGGGATGCTTGTAAAAAATCCGATGCCGTTTAGATAGGTGGGTGTTGTTAAAGCATCCTTCTGGAACCCGAATTCTACAAGCTTAGAATTCAGATCATCCACATTAGTATAAACTAAAGTCCCTGTGTAACCAACACCTATACCGAAATACATTTCTTTCACTTCATCCGGTGAAAATTCTTTTTCGAATTTCAAAGATTCTATTTTCTCATCTTGAGAATATACGTAATTTAAAGATAATGAGAAAACCAAGACTATTAATATAAGGCATTTCTTCATAACAATTTTCCAATTTGATTATCAAACATAACCAAATATAGTAAAAAATCGCTTAAAGCAGTCATTTTTTTTGTAATTTTGTATTGGTTAATGAAAAAAAATATGAAAAAACTAGAAAATTTAATAAGCAAGAAATCTTATTTATACCCGGAAGTCAATTCGCTTTTAAAAGAGCAAGAAACAGTTAAAATCAAAATTTTAACAGGAGCTTATAAATCGTTATTAATAAAAGATTTTTATAAGCATTTGGATAACAATATACTTATTGTTGTAGAAGATTACCAGGCGGCGGAAAATTGGTTTACCGATTTGAATGCTTTGCTTGGCAATGAGTGTACTGTTTTCCTACAACCTCCGCAAAAAACAGTTAAGAATTACTTGGATAAATCGGAAGAATATCTAGGATGGCTTATAGATGGATTGAATAAATGTATTAAAAATAAATCTATCGCAATTTGTACACCGGATATATTTTATTTGGAGATTCCAAAAAAATCGGCTTTGCAGAAGGGTAAAGTAAAAATCGAAGTTGGTCAGAAATTGGAATTTGAACCTTTCGTACAGGGTCTTATGCTCAAAGGTTTCGATAGAAAAGATTATGTCGAAAACCAGGGAGAGATATCTATTCGTGGTGGAATCGTAGATATTTTCCCTTTAGGATGGGATAATCCATTAAGAATCGATTTTTGGGGCGATGAAGTTGAATCAATCCGAGAATTTAATCCGCTTTCACAAAGAAGTGTGAATGAATACCCTGCTGTAGAATTTATAGCAGATTTGTTTTTAGCGGATGAAACAGATATGGTGCTTCCTTATGATTACTTTGATTCAAATACTCTATTGGTAATAGATGATCCTGAAAAGTTAGACCAAACCGATTTGGAAGCTCAAATAATCAATTTTTCGAAATATAAATCAGTTATAATTAATTCATTGCAAGAGCCCGATGTATTTATCAAAACAGAACCGCAGACGCAGGTAAAAGGGTTAATTAAACCATTAGTTGATGAATTAGAAAAATACGCATACTACAATTATCAAATAATCATCAGTGCCGACGGAAGAAAAAGCTTAAATCGCTTGCAGGAATTAATTGAATACGAACTCGAAAGCCGTAGTTTATCTGATTTCATTTCAAAGCAGATTTTATGGATGGAGAACCCTTTTTCCGAGGGATTTATTTCAGAAAAAGATCAGTTGGTTCTGATAACCGAGCATCAATTGTTCAACCGTTTAAGAACTAAATTCCGTAAGAAGAGTACTAAAAAAACAGCTTCCATAACATACAACGAATTACAAGCTCTAAATATCGGCGATTATGTAGTTCACGAAGATAAGGGAATAGCACATTTTCAAGGTTTCAGAAATATTACCATCGCCGGTGCATTGCAGGATTGCATTCAGTTAGGCTTTGCCGAAGGCGACAAAGTCTTTGTGAATATGAATTACATTTCCAAAATATCGAAATATACCGTTCAAGAAGGCGTAGCACCGCATCTTACCAAATTGGGTTCAGGGGATTGGCTTCGTAAGAAGTTGAAAGCTAAAAAGAAAATAAAAGATATAGCACGAGATTTAATAAAATTATATGCAAAGCGCAAAGCTCAACCCGGATTCCAATATCCTGCCGATACTGAATGGCAGAAGGAATTCGAAGCATCATTTATTTATGAAGATACACCTGACCAACTTCAAGCTACCGATGAAATCAAAAACGATATGGAATCCATTACACCGATGGATAGGCTGATTTGTGGAGATGTGGGCTTTGGTAAAACTGAGGTGGCTATTAGAGCCGCTTTTAAAGCCGTACAAGCAGGAAAACAAGCCGCCATACTAGTTCCGACCACAATTTTGGCTGAACAGCATTATATGAGCTTTAAAGACCGAATGGGAAGGTACCCGATAAATATCGAAGCGATATCAAGATTTAGAACAAAAAAAGAACAAGATAAAATTGTTGAAAGACTTGAGCAAGGGAAAGTTGATATATTAATCGGAACGCATCGTCTATTAAGTAAAGATATAAAATTCAAAGATTTGGGATTGTTGGTGGTAGATGAAGAACACCGATTTGGTGTTAGTGCGAAAGAAAAACTTAAGCACCTAAGAGAAACCGTTGATACATTAACATTAACAGCAACCCCTATACCGCGAACACTTAATTTTTCATTAATGGGTGCCCGTGATTTAAGTATTATGGAAACCCCGCCACGCAATAGATTGCCCGTTTACACGGAGATAATTAAGTGGAATGAGGATATTCTTTGTGATGCATTTGTAAGAGAAACAAATCGTGGTGGGCAGGTTTTCTTTGTTACCGACAAGGTCAAAGATATAGAGGTAATAGCCGCCGAGTTGAATTTGCTGATGCCAACTTTAAGATTTGGTATTGCGCACGGACAAATGACTCCGGCAGTGTTGGAAAAAGAAATGGAAAAATTCATTCAACATAAATACGACGTACTGCTGTCAACAAAAATAATCGAATCGGGTATAGATATACCTAACGCAAACACCATAATTATTAATAGAGCTAACAATTTCGGACTTGCTGAATTGTATCAATTGCGAGGTAGGGTAGGGCGTACCAATAAACAAGCCTACTGCTATTTGATAGTCCCTGAAGCGAAGAAGCTGACCAAAATTGCGATTCGACGCCTTCAAGCTGTGGAAGAATTTACCGATTTGGGTAGTGGTTATAAACTGGCAATGCGAGATATGGAAATTCGCGGTGCGGGTAATTTGCTGGGCGCGGAGCAAAGCGGATTTATTATTGACATAGGTATAGAACTTTATCAAAAAGTCTTGGATGAAGCCGTAAGAGAACTTAAAAACGAAGAGTTTGCCGAACTGTTCCAAGATAGGGAATTACATAAAACTGATATATCTAATGAAGATGTTGCTATTGAAATCGGGCGGGATGCTCTATTTCCTTCGGATTATATCAGCAATTCTTCAGATAGATATTTCTATTACAAACAACTTTATAAAGTAAGAACAATAGGCGATTTGAATGTGATTACAGACGAAATCACCGATAAATACGGGCGATTACCTAATGAAGCCAAGGATTTAATTTATGTTATTAAATTAAGAATTGCCGTTGTGCCATTAGGTTTTATGCGAGTCTCCATCAAAGCTGACACGTTACGCTGTGAATTCCCGTCGCAGGACAAAAAAGAATTCTATGATAGTGCTTTTCCGGTTATTTTGGATTATATTCAGCAAATTGAGAACGCAAAGCTGGTTCAAAAAAGTGAAAAGCTATATTTGGATATAAAGATTAAAAATATGGATAACGCAATAGAAATACTTTGGCGATTGAAGAAGCAATTAGAAGTTGCTCTCTTTTAAAAAAAGCACAGAAATAAATGTTTGAGCGGGAATATAAATCAATTGGATAATTAATGGGCATAAACCCAACCATGCCGTCGGTTCCAAACCTAAAAACGCAAACCTTGCCGTCGGTTCCAAACATTCGGAAGGTTTTTAATTTTCCATTAAATTAGTGATTTACCCGGGTTCAGGAACCGTGTATTCCAATTCCTCACTAAAAGTACCAATTTCCAAATTGCGGTAAGCACGGATTTTTGCCAAATAATCGCCGAGAAAGCTCTGTGAAATGGCGAACCGTCTCTGTGAAATGGCGAACGGTCTCTGTGAAACGGCGAACAAGCTCTGTGAAATGGCGAACGGTCTCTGTGAAATGGCGAACAGCCTCTGTGAAATGGCGAACAGCCTCTGTGAAACGGCGAACAAGCTCTGTGAAATGGCGAACAAGCTAAAAAAGATGTCTCTTTTTGTTCGATCGCCATATTTTTTTACTTTGTGGTGGCTCAATCATCCCTGATTGACATCTTTTTTTGTTCCGACGGCGTTTCATTTGCCCTAACCTTGCCGTCGGTTCAAACCTTCGGAAGGTTTAGAAGAAGAATTGCGCAAAAAAAAAGGGGCAGATTCAAATCTACCACCGTTTTTTTATTCTATTATTAATTTTTTGGTAATTGATTCTTTTTCAGTATCTATTTTTACCAAGTAAACACCTTTAGTTAGCCTTGCCGTGTTGTAATTAATGGTATAGGTTATCGAATTTCCTTTGTAAATAATATCAACCAAATTTCCTGATAAATCATAGATTGTTATACTTGCAATATCATTTGACAAATTTGATAATCTAATCAAATTGCTATCAGATTGGATATTGATATTAATTTCTATTGATTTCAGTGGTTCATTTACTGAAACATTGCCTTCGAACATCTTTTCAAAATCGTATAACCAAATAGTTCCGGTGTTTGTTGCGCATAGATATTTATCTGATCTAGATATTTTCGAATTAGGCATATGTGCACAAAAGATATTCTTATCTCTCAGTTTAGTTGATAAGTTCCATGTATTAAATACTTTCATTTCCGGATTACCCGGTTCATAAGTATCAAATCTTGAAATTAGATAATTTTTGGTATTCAAGAAAATCAAATTATTATAATTTTTTGTTTCCTGTTCCCAAATCAAGCTGTCTTTGTCATAATCGTAAATTCGAAAACCTATGGGTTGTAGGTCTGCAAGACCTCCTTTCGAATATGTATTTGCGCATAAACCAGTATTTGAAAATGTACCGTAGTTCTTTAAGCAATTTATTGTACGGTCAACTTTCTGGAATGTTTTTGCATCAAAGATTTCTTGAACTGATCTACTTCCAGAAGAAGGTGGTTTTTTATTAAAACCGAGGCCAGCAATTAAATATTTGTTATTTGGTGTAAAGAAGCATCTAAAACCACCTGTTTCATCTGATTCAGGTTCAGGCAGGTTTTGTTCATATACTGTTTCAAATGTTTCAGTACTTACAATTGAAAATTTGAAGCCTTTTCCTGTTAATGAGATATATCTGTTGTCCGCGGAAAATGAAATTCCACCTGATGGTAGTTTTTTTATAACACTGTAGGTTTTAGCATCCAATATTAGATTATTTTCACATCTTACAACCAAATACTTCCCATCTGTTGTATAGAAACAATTCCAAGCAAGACCTGCCGTTTGAATTGAAAATAATTCATCTCCTGTTAGAATACTTAGAATTTTGACAAAATAAGTTTCTGTATCAGTGTATTCAGCTAAAACAGCTATTTGCGTTTCATCCATATTAATTGCTACATCTCTTGTTGTAAAATCCTTTGTTTTTTCCCATAGCAGGTACTCACTGCCATCTTGGGCTAATGTTTTGCCGGCAAAAGCTATCAACACAGCCAGCGCGAATAAAATCATTTTTGATTTTTTCATTTTGGATTTTTCCTATAAATTTTTAAAATTTCGTTTTTTTTTCCCCACGCTGAAGCATAGGGTTGACGAAGTCACGTGGGCAAGCCCGCGTGCATCCATCGCTTTTTTCCTCACGCTTCTGCGTGGGGTTGGTAATATAATGTAAGTAGTGTGTGTCATATCCATCATCGAATTCCTATAAATGCGAACCAACATTTATTTAGGGCTATGGGATAATAGGGATTACGCCACAGCCACGATGGGAATGCAGAGGATTTGCTCGTTCTTTAGGTAGAGCTTTAGGGAATAGAAGTATGCTTTTTTCATAACCGACTCGCTATTTTATAATTTTGTATTTAAAATCAATGACTAAATTACTAAATTATTCTTATTAAAAAAATGAGGCTGTCTTCGATTAGACAGCCTCTGTTTTTGGTTAATGAGTTATTACAAGCGTTCGACTTATTATTTGCGAAGGTGTAATTAATTTAATTAGATAAACACCATTGCTTAAAGAAGCGGTATCATAAGGAATTGTTTTATTGCTCAATCCTCCCATTGGTCTCGTCCAAGATTCTAAAAGAGTCTTCCTGCCTAATAAATCGTACAATTCAACTGTATAATTACCTTTTTCAATCATAACAACTTTAATTTCAATATTATCAGATGCCGGATTAGGAGTAACTACAAAATCCGGTTTAGCACCGTTATTTATTAGTAATCTATCACCGCCCCCTTTACAGATATTTATTTCTAAATAACCATTTTGTTTGATTATATCAGTTATTTCACCGTCGGGCGGTAATATAACTTTAGTAAATTTAATATCAGTCGAGGTTTGACTGCCCAACATTGTAGCACCTTCCAACTTGGTTATTAACTGTTCTTGGTCTGTCAAGTTCAAATTACTTACCGAGAAACTGATAACTCTATCATCGTTGTCAAATTCTAAAATATCGTGGTATGTACCAATTGTAATGCCCATAGGGAAGAATAATGTTCTATTAAATGATATTTTTATTGTGTCAATAGTATAATTCGATATTGGATCGTCACCTGTTTTAAGTTTTGCATATACAGGAATTCTATATAAATCAATGTCAGGGTCAACAACCAATGTATCCGGTAATCTTAAAATCAATGTTCTTGATTTCCCGCCAATACCATTTAATTGGATATCAATTTTGTAATCACAACTATCCATAAGGTATGCCATATTAATTTGTGCATTAAAAAGATTAATGGATTTAGGATTAAATTCTATATTGAAGCTAACCTTTTGATTCGTACTCAAGGTAGTTCCAACTACACTATTAGGCAAAATGGTAAATTCAGGTTGCGTAGGAACGCTCAGACCTGTGATTTTCATATTCCAACGACCGGTGTTAACTATTTCCACTGTTTTCTGAGATTTCTGATTGATAATCGTTGGGTCAAAAACTGTTGGATTATTATTAATTTGATAACTTCCCGGGTCAATTGTAGCTTTCAATACAACAACAACTTCTTTGTATTCACCATTTTGATATACTTGAACTTTATATTTCGCATAAAATGTTCCCTTAACACCTTCACGGGCGTCGAAGTTGAACTGTCCTGCCGATATTTGCTTACCGGGATTGATTGTATCGTTTACGCCGGCAACTTTGCTTAATCCGGTGGCTACAAAGATGAAGTATCCATCGGCATTTTCTACTAATTGTTCAGAACCCTCAATAATTACATAAGGTGCCGGACTATTGTTTTCGAATGTTACATCGCGCAATATTTTTACCGCGCAAGGTGGACGAATACCAAAGTCTAAAGTATCAATAACTGTAACCACTGATAATAAGCCCTTGGCAGTAATTGGTACTAATAATACATCCGTGCACGGTTCATCGAATGTAAAAGTCAAATTACCTGTATAATTACCACCTGAAGTTAATTTTAAACCGGCTGTATAAGTATTTAAACCGCCCCGAGGAGCTAAATAATTTGAACCTGTTAGACGAGTTAGAGTCATTTCCGGTGGGTGATTTTCGGATAGTAAATGTTCTTGTAAAACACCGTCGTTCTTTAAAGTAAGCGGTATTTTTGGGCTGTCGAAGCCCACATAAACATCCCCGAAATCGAGGTTTGCCGGATTTGTGTAAACATCGAATTGTGCAATCTCGGCTATGATTGGAATTGAGATATTTTGGCTACCTGTTAAATCGGTAACTATATCGAAACTGGCTGTATATTTTCCTGGTGCTTTGCCGAAAGGATTAAATACAACACTATATTGAATTCCGTCCTGCATATTCAATGTTAGAGGATACTGTTTTGTCGGGTCAGAAAGAATCCTATAATCATTTGCATTAGTACCGGACAAAGTAGGTTTATCGATTATTCTAATCAAATCTCCAGGATTAGTGCTGGAATTAATGATGGTAACTAAAATTGTATCAGCATCACACCAATTCATAAATCCAAAATCTACTAATGTTGGATAACCCAAAACCCCCATACTGCCTTTTCCTTGGATTGTAACTGTGATATCATCCTGGCAGGAATATTTTTCTGCTTCATAATTGATAAGCAAGTCTTGGTGGAAGATATTCTCGTCCGTAGGATCAAATTGAATATTTAGGGTAATAGTCTTACCCGGTTTTAATAAAGCAGTAGGAGGAATTGTTGGAACGGAACCAACAATAGTAAATGGAGAATTAGCTGATGGAAGGGTCTTTATTTCAATATCAACATTTCCATCATTTCGAAAAATAAAAGAGGATATTTTTGGTTTGCCGATTTGAACCATACCAATATCCAATGCGCTTAAGCAATTTAATTTAACATAAATCACAGAATCTATGTTAAAGGCAATAGGGAATGGGTTCGATTTTAAATTAGGGCCCGCCGTATCGTTATGCATAAGCATAAAAGTATCTTTTATATTATATAATTCAGAAGGGTCAGGGGTATATCGTATTTTGAAAGCTTGTGATTGCCCCTCAGGCAAAGTAATATTATTTGTTGGAGTGATCAGAGCAAAGTGTGGGTTTGCTTTTTGAAAATATGATTTATCAATAGATAAAACCAAATCTTTCATACCATCGTTTTTCACAACAAAATCAAAATCATAGGTTTGATTTTCACAAATGGTATTAACATCGAGTTCATCGGGAGCTTTTAAATCGGGATAAGCATCTTTTAAAACAAAAATGTTTGCGGCATTTTGTGCCATAAGTTGTTTAGGTTCAAAATTATGAAGACTGTCATAGAAAGTGTTTCCAAAACCGGTACCTCTACCGGCATTATCAAGTATTAGAACAAAATATTCGTATTTATGGTTACCGGTTGGGGTATATTTTATTGACCAGTTGCTAACAAAATCACTTGGTGGGTTAGGCATTTTTGTCCATTGGCTTTCGCCGTCAATTCTTCTATAAAGCGAACAATTCGAATTATCAGGCGTTCTACCGGTGTAATTGCGCTCAATATCCCTATAAACCCTATATGTCGAATCGGTGCTTATACCTTGATAAAAACGAATCGGTAAAGGTACTACTTCAGGCAAAGTATTGAAATCAATCCTCAAATACCCTTCACCACCTTCTCTATTTGTACCAAAATTTCCACCCAAAGCAGATATTTGGCATTTTTTTATTTCTGATTTAGAATCTAATTCAACAGCACCACCGGAACCACCACCGCCGTGAGCATTATTATCACCATTTTCGCCGTCGCCGCCATTCGCATTAATATATATGTTTTCAATGTATTTAGCAAATACTCTTAAAGCACCACCGCCACCGCCGCCACTTCCAGCATCAACATCCCAATTCAATATAACACCTTCGGGATTTCCACTTGCCCCACCGGAGCCTCCTGCAAAAGGAATAATTTGCTTATTACCGTGAATTTTTCCGGCTGTTTCGGGAGTAGGCGCCTTTCCAATAGTAGCATAAGAACCCGCGCCACCCGCTTTTTTTTGACTCCATCCACTTCCACCGCCATATCCAACTGCATTGCTCGGAGGGGTAGGAGTATTGCCATCATCGGTATTAATACCTGACATTCCAAAAGGATGACCGGTACCACCACCAGCGGCTTCCCAGTTGTATGTATTTTGAAATGGAGGTTCAACTCCATTTATACTTGATCCTCGTTTTGGATCGCTCGCGCTTCCGTCAGTGATACCATAAGTTCCAATTCCGGTTGTTTTGTAGTTTCCGCTTCCTGTCAATGGATAATTTGTACCACCCTTTCCACCACCTGTAAAACCACCACCACCGTTATAACCGCTAGCGGATGTTGTTCTGTCAACCCATTTACCGCCGCCGCCGCCGCCTCCAGGACCGCCGTTACCACCGGTTCTATTTACATCGTCCTCTTTACCACCTGCCGCGGAAATTTCCGCTTTTGAACCACCTGTGCCGATAAGCTTGTTCGTAACAATTATAGTGCAAGGTAAATAACCTTGATTGCCGGGCATTATAGGGTCGCAATCTTTTGTAGAAACTGTATAAATACCATTTATTTTGAGATTTTCGAAAATCATTCCGCCACGAGGTGACCGCTTTCCCAATGCTCCTTCACCTAAGATTCCGCCACCGGAACTTGTGATAGCAGGCCAAGGTTTAACTATATAAAAAATGTATTTGAGTTCAACGTCAGGGTCACGTGGGGGAGTCAATCCTCGATATTTAATTTTAACAATCAATTCAATCTTAAATTCATTGGTTAGCTGTTCCCAATCGTGACTATTCGGTGTAACATCGGGTTTAATGAAAATCTGAGAAGAAATCATACGACCATCCCAACTGACAATTGCGGGACCTATGATAATCTTGTTTTCATCTTCAGGTAATTTTAGTTCTACTCTAACAGAATCGCCGGGATTATTCAAATAAAAGCCATCCTGACCGAAGAATCCTTTGATATTTGCCGGTGCGATGAATTCTACGTAAGTATTAAAACCCGGTGTACCAATATCCGGTTGTATATAAGTTAGTTCTTGACTAAAATTATTTTGTGAACTAAAAGAAAGTACAATAATCAATAAAAGAATGTTTCTGAACGATTTCATATTTTTACCTATTTTACAAATATAATTTTTAAATTAATATTTTTCTCGATAATTAACAAATCTTTGGCGCAAAAGTTGCTCTAAAAGAGATATTATTTATAAAATTTCAAAGATGCAATGTATTTAAAAGAAGCAATAGACAAGTT
Organism: Kapaibacterium sp. (SeqCode); assembly: GCA_038206725.1. Taxonomy (GTDB): domain Bacteria; phylum Bacteroidota; class Ignavibacteria; order Kapaibacteriales; family UBA2268; genus JBAXXL01. The sequence continues at coordinate 43,479 of JBBRAO010000007.1, read as the reverse complement.
TATTCAATACTGTGAAACGGAAAAAAACTTTTCTGCCCAAACAGTAATAACTTATAGAACAGCTATTTACCAGTTGTACGATTTCTTTATTTCGGAATATAATACTGAACCGGAGATAGAAAATATCGACGAAGATGATATATTAACTTTTATGGGAAAACTTTACGATAGGTCGATGAAAAAAACATCAATTGCTCTTAAAGTTTCATCTATAAAATCATTTTTCAAGTTTTGCAAAAAGCGTAAAATTATAAGTGTCAATATAGCCGACGATATTTCAGTGCCAAAAAAAGGAAAACATTTGCCATCGGTTTTAATAAAGGAAGAAATTAATGATGTAATCGTAGATATGGATGGCGAAGATGTCATATCGCTTAGAAACAGAGCATTAGTTGAATTACTTTATTCCAGCGGATTGCGAATAAGCGAAGCTTTGAACATTAATTGCGATGAGATAAACTACAAACAAGCGATTGTTAAAGTAATGGGAAAAGGTCGTAAGGAAAGGATAGTACCAATTGGTTCGAAAGCCTTAGAGGCAATTACAAAATATATGCAGGTTAGGAATCTAATTGCAAAAGTTGGCGGCACCAAAGCACTATTCTTAGCAAAAAATGGTGAAAGATTATATCCATCGGGAGCGTATCGGATAGTAAAAACCGCATTCACCGGAAAAGTAAAAGCACACCAAAAAAGCCCTCACGTTTTGAGGCATACTTTTGCCACACATCTATTAGACAATGGAGCTGATTTACGTGCTGTAAGCGAACTTTTGGGACATTCGTCATTATCATCAACCCAAATTTACACGCATTTATCAATTGAACGTCTTAAGGATGTTTATAAAAAAGCACATCCAAAAGGTTAATTGAGGTAAACGATTAATGAAGAAAATTATATTTGTATTAATGCTTGTAATTCTGGTTTCAGCTTGCGAGGATTCCGCAAACAAAAAGAAAGTAGCCAATTTAAAAGATAGTGTTGATTACACAAAAGAGCCCGACCAAATAGCTCATAACATCACGATAAACTTTGTTGATTCTGTTTTAAAAATCTCTATTTTAAAAGCTAAAAGAGCGAGGGTTTATACCGAAAGACAAGAAACAATACTCGATAGCGGAATTTTTATTGAGTTTTTTTCTCGGGCAACAGGAAAACGAATAAGCACTATATCTGCGGATAGTATCAAAATAAACGATAGGACACGCGATATGACAGCCTTTGGCAGAGTTGTTGTTATTGCCGACAGTAGCCAAACGAGGCTCGAAACTACTGAATTGCAATGGCTGAACGAACGAAAGAAAATCCACACAATGTCCAATATTAAGATCCAATCTCCCGAAAGAATAATATTCGGAAGTGGTTTCGAATCGGATATAGACCTCAAAAACTATGTGATTTATAAGGTGAGTGGGGAAGAATACAGATAAGTTGAACATTCGTAAAGTTAGCCGGTTATCGAGCGAAGTCGAGATATCCGGTTTTTTCTTACTTCTTCACATTCACATTCGCAATTCGCAATTCGTAATTGATTCTATCTTCTTATCAACGACTTAATAAGTATTTCCAAATCCAGTGAAATGCTGTAATTGGCTAAATAATATTCGTTTAGGGATTTGATTGTCTCTTCTGGGAGGAATTTCTGTGAGCTGATGTGTACTAAACCGGTGATACCGATTTTTCCAATCAGTACATTATTCTCAATCGTTGGATATAAACCAACTAAAGACATTTTACCTGTAAAAACAGACCAGAATTTGCGGAGAAGTGCTTTTTTACCAAAGGTTATAGTTACGGGTATGAAAACGGTCAGAGCAAAAATACTAACCACTAAATCAATAAAGCGTTTGATGAATCGGTTTCTTAATGAAATAATAGCAAAGCTTGGTGCGGTGAGCTTTTTCTCGGTGATTTCTTCTATAATTTCCGATGTTAACAGCTCACTGTATTCGGTTGCTATATGGTATTTCGCTTTAGTATGCGACGTTTCGGCGATAATCTGGAACCATTTGCTCTGAGAAAGGTTTTTATCGGCTATCACTATTTCGTTTATACGGTACTGTTCGATAATGTTTTTCAAAAAGTGTATGTTACCTATAACCGGATAATTGTGAAATTCGGTAGGGTAGGACTCATCTATACTGACCAAGCCAATTATATTGATATTTGAATTTGTCGGCGGTTTGAGTGAATCGGCTATGTCTTCAGCTTGTTTTGTCAATCCTACTATAAGTACTCTTTTATCCTTATCCTCACCGATGGATTTGTTATAAGCTAAAACCAATAATCGGAAGAAAGTGATAAATACCAGCGAAAAACCAGTCATAATGAGTATAATACCGCGGCTGAAGGCGAATTCTTTGAAAAAGTATGTGAGCGCGGAAACCAAAAAGAAATTAATGAATATACCGAAAACAGAATTCGAGACGGAATGTTTGTTTTCGAAATATTCACCACTGAATATCATTGATATAAGGAAGGCAATAGAAACTGCAATAAAAACTATTGGATAAGCATAGTCCGGAAACGGGAAAAATGAACCAAAACGAATCTTCGCCGCGAAAATGAATGATAAGTTGAGAATCGCTAAATCGGTTATAATGTAAAAAATCTCCGCTTTGAATTTGTTGGCATAAGCGAAAAGAGAACGCAAAACAATGGCTAATTTCAAGAAGACCAAAAATAGACTGTATTTAGCGAAATGCTTTTTCGAAAAGATCCCCATAGCTTCATAGAAATGCTTTATCTCATTAATAGAACTACGCTTTGTTGACTCACCTTTGTAGTGAACTATGCTTGTTCCGTGGAAATAAGCAACCTCTAATCCGGCTTGTTTTATCCTATGACATAAATCTAAATCCTCGCCATACATAAAAAAATCTTCGTCGAACCCGTTGATACTGTTTATCAAATCACGACGAGTAAACATATACGCTCCCATAACAGCGTCAATGTAGTATGTTTCATCAATCGAGCGGAAGGTTTGGTTATACCGAGCGAAAAGTTTGGATTTTGGAAATAGTGATTGGAGACCGAATAGTTTGCAGAATGAAACCCAAGGGGTGGGGAAGCCTCGGCGGCAAGGAAGTTGAAAAGAACCGTCGGCGTTAAGAACTTTGCATCCCGCTAATCCAACTTGAGAATTTTTCTCCATATAATCGAACATTATATCAAGGTTTTGTTCTTCGATTATAGTGTCAGGATTCAAAATTAGAATATACTTTCCGGTTGCTTGTTTAAAACCTACGTTATTTGCCTTGCTAAAGCCCAGGTTTGCATTTAACGCAGTGTATTTGACATCAGGGTGTATATTTTTCACATAAGCCACAGAGCCGTCGGATGAGTTATTATCAACAACAATAATCTCGACCCTCAAATTGGCCGAGGCATTTTTGACTGAGTCGAGACATTTTAATAAAAAATCTTTGACATTGTAATTAACTATAACAACAGAAATATCTATTTCAGACATATTATGCTTTTCTTCTTCTGGTTTTAAATCTTGTTAACCTAAGTTTCCATACTAAAAATACCGCTTCAAAGATGATTTTTTTATTCATTTTTGAAACACCGTTTTGCCTGTCAACAAAGATTATAGGGATTTCTATATACTTTTCATTATTTTTCCAAAGACGGTAATTCATTTCAATTTGGAAGCCGTATCCATTAGAATGTATCGTACTGAAGTCAATTTGGGACAGTGCTGTAGCGCGGAAGCATTTATATCCGCCTGTTGCATCGTAAATCGGCATTCCTGTAATTATTCTTGTATATAAGTTTGCGCCATAACTTAATATCAGTCTTCTCAGGGGCCAGTTCACAACATTCCAACCTGTTTTGTAACGCGATCCAATAACGAAATCATAATCGTTTAAAGTTTCCAAAAATCTAGGTAAATCTCGCGGATCGTGTGAAAAATCAGCATCCATCTCAAAAATAACTTCGAACTCATTCTTTAAAGCCCACTGAAACCCATCGCAATAAGCAGTTCCCAATCCCATTTTTCCGGGACGGTTGATTAAATGGATTTTTTCATTAGTCAGCATACGAGATTCAATGATTTGTCGAGTACCGTCGGGCGAGTTATCGTCCACAACCAAGATATCGGTATCGGGTAAAGATGCGAAAATACAATCAAATAAATGACTTATGTTTTCGCTTTCGTTGTATGTAGGAATTACGATTATTGTTTTCATTATGATATTAAATTAATGAGATTGCAAAATAATAATCAAAATTATAAAAAAAACTATAATAATACAAAAAATAATACTCCAAAAGTGCAATATTTATTAAATTTGTATTTTATATTAAAGCAGTAATATAAAATCAATCCATTAAAAAGAGTTTAAAACGAAATTGCATTATGAATATTATCAATAATATTTTAAAAAAATCCATTTGGAAATATATATATATTAAAATTCGGTAATAGAATGCTAAACAAAATGAATATAATAAAGAAGGAAGAGAATAGATGATTGATTTAAGAAGCGATACCGTAACTATGCCAAGCGATGAAATGCGAGAAATTATGTCTAAGGCACTTGTTGGCGACGATGTTTATGGAGAAGACCCTACCATTAATGAGCTTCAAGACTATACCGCTGAGTTACTTGGTAAAGAAGCGGCAATATTTTTACCCTCGGGTACTATGGGTAATCAATTGGGGCTGAAGGTTAATACTAAAGCCGGTGATGAAGTGATTGTTGAAAATGACGCCCATATATATTATTATGAAACAGCGGGACCCTCGATAATTTCACAAGTTCAACTCAGAAGTATTCCTTCGGAATCGGGTATGCCTGATTTAAACAAAATCGAATCCTACATAAGACCGGATATATATTATTTTCCGAAAACAACGCTAATTTGCTTGGAAAATACACATAACAGGCACGGTGGAACAGTTATTGATATGGATTACATCAAGGAAGTTAAAAAAATAGCCGACCGATATGGAATAAAAATGCATCTCGACGGAGCAAGATTATGGAATGCTTCAGCGGCTACAGGAATCTCTTTGAAGAATTATGCTGAACCGTTCGATACAGTTAATGTATGTTTGTCCAAGGGTTTGGGAGCACCCGTAGGTTCTCTTTTGTGTGGTTCAAACGAAGCTATAACAATAGCTTTGAAATGGCGAAAAATTTTAGGCGGAGGAATGCGTCAAGCCGGTATAATAGCGGCTGCAGGATTATACGCTATAAAAAATAATTTTGCTAAGCTATGCGATGACCACGAAAATGCAATATTATTTGCCAATGCAATCTACAAATCAGATTATATTAATTGCGACCTAAATAAAGTACATACTAATATGGTTATATTTGAATGTATTAATGGAGTGAATTCAACTAAACTCCACGATGAATTAATTACTGAAGGTCTATTGGTCCACGAAGTTGGCGACAATAAAATTAGAGCCGTATTTCATTTACATATCACTCGGGATATTACCAAAACAGCCGGCGAAATAGTCATATCAACAGCAAATAGAATTATGGAATAAACGAAAAATGACAGAAGAATTAAAAAAGTATAAACATAAAATTGATGGGCAGGTGAAATTTCACGAAGTTGATTCGTTGGGAGTTGTTCACAATGTCCAATATATATATATATTCGAGTGGGCTCGTGTAAAATATTTGGAAGCAATAGGTTATCCTATAGATGCCCTAACTTTCACGACAGATGATTTTTTGATGGTTGTACATCAAGAAGCCGATTATATGGGGTCGGCAAATTTTTTTGATAATTATGAAGTATATACTCGAACTTCTAAAATTGGTGATACTTCTATAACCGTTGAGAACTTGTTGAAATTAACAAATGGGAAAGTTATTGTTCGGGGTAATACGGTTTTCGTTAATCTGAATTCTAAAACCCGCTTACCCGAAACCTTATCAAAGGAATTAAGAGACAAAATCATCAAATTTGAAGGAAAAGAACTTTAAATGACAAAAAAAATTGAAAGTATTGCGGCTCAATTAATAATGCCGCGTCTCGATATAGATAACTATTATGATAGTTTTGAGTATAAAAACCAGATTGATAGATTAATTGCTCTTGGAGTTTGTGGCTTCTGCATTTTCAACGGAATAACAGAAAATGCTCGACGTTTGATGTCGGAGTTGCAAGCCAAAGCGGAAATTCCATTAATATTCACAGCCGATTTCGAATACGGACTCCCAATGAGGCTTTCCGAAGGGAATGAGTTTCCTCATTTTTGGGCTATAGGTGAAACAAACGATAAAGCAAACGCTTTTGCAATTGGTCAGGCTATAGCTATTGAGTCAAAAGATTTAGGTGTAGATTGGGTTTTTGCTCCCGTTGTTGATGTAAACGATAATCCCGAGAATCCAATTATTAACATTCGCGCTTTCGGTGATAATCCGGACAAAGTATCTGAATTTAGTGTTGAATTTATCAAAGGGATGCAATCCGAAAAAGTGATGGCAACGGCAAAACACTTTCCGGGGCACGGTTCGACTACCTTTGATTCGCATATTCAGCTCCCTTATTTGGAAAAATCAGTTGAAGATATTGAAAATTTCGAGCTTATTCCTTTCCAATCCGCTATAAATGAAGATGTCAAATCCATGATGGTCGCTCATTTGGCAGTCGCATCGCTCGATGAAACAAATACACCAGCGAGCTTATCGAAACCAATTATTGATTATCTTATCAATACCTTGAATTATAAAGGTATTATAATTACCGACGCCTTAGATATGGGTGCTGTTTCAGATGTTGCCGATTCTGCTTTTAGAGCAATTTCAGCCGGATGCACAATTGCTTTGATGCCTAAAGATCCGATTGAGCAAATCGAAAGGATAGCTAAAGCCGCTGAAAACGATCAAGATTTTAATGATCTGATAAATAGCCATTATCAAAAAATCATCAAAGTAAAACGTTGGGTTGGATTGATACCGCACTTTGCAAAAGAAAAGCAATCGGAAAGGACATTTTTATCGAATCAGAAGACCGCTTTGAAAATAGCATATCAAGCAGTAAAAACTTCCGGTTTAAAAGAATTAGTCCCACTGGACGAGAATATCATTTTTGCCGGTTTCGCAATTATAGAAAAGGATCGGGATATTCGAGCCGCATCACGATTTTATACTATGTTAGCTCAAGCCGCAGAAAATGACTGCGACTTTGGCTATATAAATACTGATATCACTGATGAAGAAATTAACGAATTAAGAACAAATATCAACGATGCTGAACTTGTAATATTTAGTATTTTCAATAAAATATATAATACAACTAAAGTAAATCAAATTAATAGTATTATAAGCAAGCTTGCTCGGGGTAAAAAAACGATAGCAATAATATTTGGTAATCCGAATTATATGCACACTTTAAATTCGGATTTTAAAATTGCTACATTCTCAGATACTTTTCCTTCATTAGCCGCGTCTATTTTGATTCTAAGCGGTAGAGAAGAAAATTTCAAAAACTTTTATTAAGAAAAATATATGAAGAAAGTTATATCGGTAGTTGGGGCTAGACCTAATTTTATGAAAATTGCACCCATAGACAGGGCATTTAAGAAATATTCCAATCTGGTTGAGCATATCGTTGTTCATACTGGTCAGCATTATGACAGGAAAATGTCGGATACTTTTTTCGAGGATTTAGAAATTCCCGATCCAAAGTATTTTCTTGGAGTTGGTTCCGGAACTCACGCCGAACAGACAGCGAGAATAATTTTAGAATTCGAAAAAGTCTTGGAAATAGAAAAACCTGATTTAATGATAGTAGTGGGAGATGTGAATTCCACTTTGGCTTGTTCAATTACAGCCGTGAAATTAGGAATTCCAACAGCACATATTGAAGGTGGTTTGCGGAGTTTGGACCGTTCTATGCCTGAAGAAATAAACAGGCTTGTAACCGATTCGATATCGACATATTGTTTTATTACTGAGATTAGTGCTAAGATTAACCTTTTGAAAGAAAATTTCAATCCGAACCATATATTTTTCACAGGGAATACGATGATTGATTCATTGTATTTTGCACTGCCAAAGGCTAAAGAATCTGTTATTAAATCTACACTTGGTGTTGAAGACAAAAAGTATGCGCTGATAACTATGCATCGCCCAAGCAATGTGGATGAAAAAGAACAATTAGCAAGTTTACTTGATGCTATGAAAGAAATGTCCAAGAAAATCAACGTTGTTTTCCCTATGCACCCTCGAACGAAAAAAAAACTTGAGCTCTTTGGTTTGGAAGACATAATGGATATCCCCGGAATAAAAATTATTGAACCTCTTGGATATATTGATTTTCTGGCGTTGATGCGTAGTGCGTTATTTGTTTTAACGGATTCAGGCGGAATTCAGGAAGAAACAACTGTATTAAATGTCCCTTGTATAACAATGCGGACATCAACTGAACGTCCTGTTACAATTGAAATCGGGACAAATACATTGATACAACCTGATTATGATTCAATTATCAGAACTTTCAATAAAATAATGAGCGGTAATTATCGTGATGGTAAAATACCTCAGTTCTGGGATGGCAATGCCGCCGAACGTATAGTTGATGTTATTTGCAAAAATATTTTAAATTTGAATTTTAATTATCACAAATAGAATAATGAAAAAAATAGTATTTACATTGATATTTCTGCTTGCTTCGTTTGCGACGATGTTAGCACAATCAGGATTTAGTAATAATCAAGAAGAATTATTGCAATCGTCTATGGAAAATAGACAAAGTGGGCAAGAATTATTGCAATCGAAGCAAATGCCTACCGGTAATATCGTCAATCCAAGCAGTTATATTTTAGGACCGGGCGATATTTTATCAATTCAAGCGGCTCCTACTTTTAAAACTGATATAATGATTGAAGTCAGCAGTGATAATAGTGTTTTAATTCCCCGTTACGGTAGTCATTCAGTCGAAAATAAGACATTGGCTGAATTTACAAAGGAAGTAAAAGAATTAATAGCGTCTCGAAACCCAAATGTTGACGTTTCAATTACTTTAAAAAGACCGCGCGTTTGTTTAGTTACTTTAAGCGGGAATGTTACTTATCCATCCACTTATACTATTCCTGCTTCTTACCAGGTTTCAACAGCGATAAGTTATGCAAACAATCAATCGCTCGAACAAATGCCGGCTACTGCATCCGGTACTTATATTCGGTATAATGAAAACAAGCGCGAGCGGACAAAAATGTATTCAGGTAGCGGTGTTGCAGGAATTTCATCCTTTGCTTCAAGAAATGTTAAGATATTACATAAGGATGGCTCATCAAGTTTAGCTGATTTAGAAAAAGCAACTGCACTTAATGATCAGCAGTTTGATCCTTACATTCGCGAAGGTGATATTATTATGGTTCCTTATTCAATGGAATCATATCCGCAGGTTTCTATATCGGGTGCTGTAATAAGACCTATAGTGGTACCGTTTAAAAAAGGGGATAAGGCGTCAATATTGCTTAAGTTCGGGTATGGAATATTAGATAACGCCGATTTAAACAATGTTTATATATATCTGCCCGACGGGACAAAACAACGACTAACGATTGATTCAACCCTTACTTTATTGAGCGGCGATCTTATTTTAGAATCCGGTTCCAATATTATAGTTGGTTATAAGGATAAAGATGTAAATAAAGGATTTGGCGTTGTGGCTGTACGTGGTGAAGTCCAAAATCCAGGAACTTTTTTAATCAAAGAGAAGCAAACAAAACTAAAGGATGTTATTCAAATGGCGGGTGGTTTAACTGAAAAAGCATATCTGCCAATTTCTTATATAGTTCGAAGCGATGAACAAAGTATTACTCCAACAAATCCTCGAAAAACCATAAATGAATATTTTAGAAACAGCCCTTTAGTTCTTGAAGATACAACAAGATTCTATGCCGATGTAAATGAGAAAATGCCTTTTGTTTCCGTTGATTTAGATGCCTGTTTTAATAAAGGTTCCAACCAAGATAATGTTTTCTTAGAAGATGGCGATTTAATCGTTATTTCCTCTAACCCCGGTAAAGTCTATGTTTTTGGAAAAGTTAACAGACCTGGATTTATTGATTTTGTTGAAGGCAAAAGCTTAGCTTGGTATATTGAACAAGCCGGTGGTTACGGTATAGGTGCAGATAAAAAACGAGCGAGTATAATAAGAGCTAATACGAAATCGTGGATTACCGGTGACGAAACAACCATCGTATATGCCGGTGACGAGGTTTATGTGCCAAGTCCACCTTCATATCCGCCAAGTGTTGAACAAGCTCGTTACAGTCTCTATGTTTCAATTTTAAATACTGTTATAACTCTTTTATCAATTACCATTTCTTTATTACGATAAAAAATAATGAAAAAACTATCTTTTATTATAATATTATTATTTTGCAAAGTAACGATGTTTGCTCAGGTTGAATATGTCCATCTGACAAATCCTGTTTATGATTTTTTGCTTAGAGCTGAAACCAAAGGATTATTACCTAATTATTCTTTATCGGATTTACCTTTACAGCGATATGAAATTGTAGATGCTTTGAAACTAATCAATAACGCCAAAGCGAATCTTAATAGTTTTGAACAAAAAACCTTAGACAAATACTTAAACGAATTTGAAATCAATGAAAGATATAATGCAGTTTTAATTCCAAGCGAATCGGACAAAGTTCTATTACTTTCATCGAAAATATTTTCGAATTACGAAAAACTTTTATATCATTATAAAGATTCACTACATAATGTAACGATAGAACCTTTGGCAAGCTTTGAATCAATGTATGCTAAAGCACCTAATAGAAAGAGGTCATATAATATTATCCAAGCTGGTGGAAGACTATTTGGAACCCTCGGAAAAGTTTTAGGATACAGCCTCCAAGCGACAAATGGATCAATACTCTCCGGTAATAGGTCATTAGCATTGGAAGACCTAAAATTTGCACAAAATATAAAATTTGCTATCTTGAATAGTGATATAGACTTTACTAACTCTCACGTGATTTACCGGAAAGATTGGTTCTTTGCGAGTTTTGAAAGGGAAGACAGGATTTTGGGAGCCGGTTTGCTACAACACCCATTTTTAGAAAGAGGTGCACCTCCTATGGATGCCATTACAGTCGGGGTTAAGTTTAAACATTTCAAATATAAATTTACTCACGGCGGTTTACTAGGTTATGTTGATACAACCAGTCGTTGGCAAACTGGATTTATGGTGCACATACCACAAAAGTATATTGTTATGCATCGCTTTTCAATAACTCCATCCTGGGGTGAAATTGCTGTTTGGGAATCGTCTGTTTATTCTAATCGCCAACTTGACTTTGCTTATATTAACCCGCTTAGTTTTCTGAAATCGGTTGAACATTCACTTCACGACCGCGATAATTCATTGATGGGATTAGATTTCACAATTAGACCGGTTAATAATTTGCAATTAAAGTCATCGTTTTTATTAGATGATATGGTCATTTCTAGGATAGGAACCGGTTATTGGAGCAATAAGACTGCATTTAATTTTGCTGTGTTAGCTGCATTGCCCGGGGGCATTGATTTGGGAGTCGAGTACGCTAGGGTAGAACCTTACACTTATTCCCATTTTAATAACCAAAATTCTTATACATCCGATAGCTCAATGATTGGCTCAATTTTACTGCCTAATTCGGATAAATCTTCTTTAGTTTGCAATTGGTGGTTTGGTGGGCGTTATCCTTTAAAATTGATTCTAGGATACATTAGACACGGCGACAACATCGTTGATAAAGTTACAGGAAAGGTAATTAAAAATGTAGGCGGCGACCCCAATTATGGTTTTATATATGGTGATCCAGAAGAAGTAACATTTTTAGACGGAAATAGAAAAGAGTATTTATCTACCGAAATATCAACTAATTTCGAGGTAGTAAGAGGTTTTAATATTGGTTGTTATTATCAATATCTTTTTAATAACGAAACTGCTGAACATAGGTTCAGAATTAATTTTAATTTAGGCGATTTTTAATTTATCAGGGAATCATTATAACTTATTCAATTATTATATTATCGCTTATATTTTTAAATATTATTTTAATATTTTATCCATTAATAATTTATCCCCGAATTGTTAAATTGTTAGCGGCTAATAAACCGAGCATTATCAGCAATCCCGAATTTAATTATCCCGCTGAAATCACCATAATTATTTCAGCATACAATGAGGAAGAACTAATAGCTGACGCTATAACCTCAGTATTTCAATCCGATTATCCCGAAAATATGATTAATCTTATTGTTGGGTCCGATGGCTCTAACGATAATACAAACTCAATTTTAATGGAATTGGATAAAGTGTATCCCAACTTGGAAGTTTGTCTTTTAGAGAGGATGGGAAAAAATGCCGTTTTAAATACAATCTCACCAAAGGCAAAAGGTGAATATCTATTTTATATGGACGCCGATTGTAGATTACAAAAAGATACTATTAATAGATTGGTTTCGGTTTTGCATAATGAGGGTATAGGTGCTGTTATTTCTTCGATGAATTCGATAACAGAAGATGATCATAGTCCTAATTTAGGAGCTCAAGGCGAAGGTAAATATCAACAACACGAACAGACTATAAGAATCAATGAAAGTAAAATCAATTCAACTGTATCAGCTTTAGGCGCTTTTTATGGTATAAAAAAAGTATATTATAAACCATTACCGAACAGAAACGTTTGCGATGATTGGATGCCACTGTTGTATGTTTTAATGAATAAAAAAAGGGTGGTTTTCCTAGAAGATACTGAAGTATTTGAGGTAAGAGGTAAATCCTTGAATGATGAAATTAAGCGTCGGATTAGAATCACAGCCGGTGGAATGGCGACTATATGGGCATCCAAGAAATTATTGAATCCCAAGTATGGTTGGATAGCATTCGCTCTGTGGTCGCATCGTACTTTAAGATATTTAATTCCAATATTTAATTTAGCAATAATTACTCTATCAGGTTTTTTATTTGGGACTATCTATTTTGTTCCTATTGTTTTATTGTTTAGCATATTTCTTTTGTTATCGTTAATCGGAAGATTAGTGAAGACTTCCCAAAAAATAGCAACTATCCCTAAATTATGTTCTTATTATACATTTATGATTATCGCACAGCTTTTAGGATTGATTTCGTTCCTTTTTAAAAAAAATATTTCTACTTGGAATCATTAATATTCTACTAAAACAACACTTAAATGAAGACTAATATCAATAATATATATCGTTTTAAAACTATACTTCAGATTGCCTCCGATAGTATTTGTGTTATTTTAAGCTATACAATTCAATATGTTTTAAGGTTCACCACAGGCTTATTTTCGCAAATTATTGTACCTAGCATTAGTCAGTTTTTATTAGGATTAGCATTTTTCCTTATATACTGGTTGATTATTCTATTCTTTCTTGGAATGTACAAAGATTGGTACCAGCGAAGTCCGTTTGATGAGATTTTTGCTTTAACACGAACAATATTCATAGGTACATTCATTTTAGTTTTCATTTTATTTTATCCTTCGAGCGAATCCTTAAGAATGCTATTTGTAGTATATTTTATTCTTTTATCTTTGTGTATGATATTTGGCAGGTACACAATTAGATTAATTGAAAAAAAGCTTCGATATAAAGGCATTATAGCTATTCCGGTTATTATAATCGGTGATTATGATAAGGCTATAAACTTTCAAAGTAAAACAATTAGCGCGAAAAACTGGGGTTATAAATCGTTAGGTGTGGTTCTAACAGAACCGCGGAATTCAAATCTCCATTTCCTTGAACAAAAAACAGTTTTGGGTTTTGCTGAAGATTTAAAAGAAATATTAAATGAATATAAACCAAATGAACTTATTATATCGACGGATAAGCATAGTCATAAAACACTTCTTTCCATAACCGAAATAGCTGATTCATTTAATATCAAAGTTAAAATCGAACCTGATTTATATGAGATATTTACAGGAAGTGTCAAAACACAGTTTCTTTATGGGGTACCGCTTGTTGAAATAAGTGAACAATTGATGAAACCTATCCACGCAACAGTAAAAAGAATCTTTGATATTATTTTTAGTTCGCTGGTTATACTTATTGGTTTGCCGGTTTGGATACTAATCGCATTGTTGATAATTATTGATAGCAAAGGAGGAGCTTTTTTTCTGCAACAGAGAGTTGGACAGAATGGAAGAATATTCAATATGTTTAAATTTCGTTCAATGAAAGTTGATGCTCCTAAACAGAATTCGACTTGGACTGTTGTTAATGATCCGAGGGTGACAAGATTTGGAAAGTTCATTAGAAAAACACATCTTGATGAAATTCCACAGTTTTTAAATGTCTTAATTGGTGATATGAGCGTCGTTGGACCAAGACCGGAACAGGAAGCATTCGTTATACAGTTTTCAAAAGAAGAACCGACTTACCGACGCAGATTAATTGTCCGCCCTGGTATTACGGGGTGGTGGCAAGTGAAATATACAACTTATGAGCTTTCGATGGATGAAATAAAAAATCGTTTAAAGGATGATTTTTTCTATATTGAAAATATGTCTTTAAAGTTGGATGTTGAAATTATTATTAGAACTGTTTGGTGTGTTATTACAGGGCACGGTCAGTCATAAAATGAAAAAAGAACTCTTTAAATAAGAGTTCTTGATTTTTGTACCCCGGACTGGATTCGAACCAGTGGCCTACAGCTTAGAAGGCTGTTGCTCTATCCAGCTGAGCTACCGAGGCTGAATACAGAATTCAAAAATAAGCATTTTTTTAAAACTAGCAATGAAAATGTTGAAAAATAATGCAAGAAAAAAAAATCGTAAAAGTTAAGTTATTTATAATTAAGTAAATGGAAAATGGAAAAATTTGAATTAGTAAGTAAATTTCAACCCGCCGGGGATCAGCCAAGAGCAATAGAAGAATTGGTTGAAGGCTTGAAAAATGGTGATCAACACCAAACTTTATTGGGTGTAACAGGTTCCGGAAAGACCTTTACAATTTGTAAAGTAATTGAGGAAGTTCAAAGACCAACCTTAGTCATTTCACATAATAAAACATTGGCAGCACAACTTTATGCTGAGTTCAAAACATTTTTCCCAAATAACGCCGTAGAGTTTTTCATTTCTTATTACGATTATTATCAACCTGAAGCATATATACCAAGAACAGATACATTTATTGAAAAAGATTTCTCTATAAACGACGAAATTGATAGATTACGCTTAAGAGCTACAAGCCAACTGGCAAGCGGAAGACGGGATGTCATATTAATTGCTTCGGTGAGTTGCATATATTCCATTGGTAAGAAAGAAGATTTTGAAAGTATGATATTCACACTGCATAGAGGCGTGAGAATCGATAGGCAAGATTTCATACGAAAATTAATAGAATTGTATTATTCACGAAACGATTTTGAATTTCAGCGCGGAACATTCAGAGTACGCGGTGATGTAATTGACATTATACCTGCTTATGAAAATCAATACGGAATTAGAATCGAATTTTTTGGCGATGAAATTGAAAGAATATCACATATTGATTCCTTGACTGGCGTTAGGTTCGAAGATGTGGAATATGAAATCATTTATCCTGCAAAAATTTTTGTTACTTCAAAAAATCAGTTGGTCAAAGCTATGGCTGATATCAAAGATGAGTTAATAGTACGATTAAATGTTCTTCGAGACGAAGGGAAATTACTTGAAGCTCAAAGGTTAGAGCAGAGAACTCAATATGATTTAGAAATGATGCGCGAAGTAGGCTACTGCTCAGGTATTGAGAATTATTCTATGCATATGTCGAACAGAAGCTTTGGTGATAGACCAAGTTGTATATTTGATTTCTTTCCTGAAGATTACTTAATCGTTGTTGACGAAAGTCACGCGTCTATACCACAGCTCAGAGCTATGTACGCTGGTGATAGATCGAGAAAAACAACATTGGTTGAACACGGTTTTAGGTTACCGTCTGCTTTGGAGAATCGTCCGTTACGTTTTGATGAGTTCGAAAGCCTCGCCAAACAAACTATCTACGTAAGTGCCACTCCGGGACCTTATGAATTGGATAAATGCGATGGGGTAGTTGTAGAGCAGATAATTCGGCCTACAGGATTGCTTGATCCTGAAATAGAAGTCCGACCTATAGCTAACCAAGTTGACGATTTGATGGGTGAGATAACTAAAAGGGTTAAATTAAATCAAAGAGTATTAGTTACTACTTTGACAAAGAAAATGGCTGAAAATCTAACCGAATATTTTACCGAGTTAAAGATAAAGTGCGAATATATCCACGCCGATGTTGTTTCAATCCAACGTGTTGAGATAATTCGAAAATTGAGATTGGGTGACATTGATGTTATCGTAGGTGTGAACCTCCTAAGAGAAGGTCTGGATTTACCTGAGGTTACATTAGTGGCTGTCTTGGATGCCGATAAGGAAGGCTTTTTAAGAAGCGAGAGGTCACTACTTCAAGTTGCCGGTAGGACGGCGCGAAATGTTGATGGGAAAGTTATATTCTATGGCGATAAAATTACTAATTCAATGAAGGCTGTTATTGACGAAACCAACCGTCGTAGGATTATCCAACAGCAATATAATATAGATCATAATATTAATCCGGAAACTATATACAAAACTCTCGAGGAAATACTTTCAAGTACCTCTGTAGCCGATATTACAAGCGATGCCTCTAAACGATTCTCTAAAGAATCAACAAAAGCAATCATCAAAGAACCAATATTCGACAAACTATCTACTAAATCTAAAGAAGATCTAATCGAAGAAGTATATATGCTAATGAAAAAAGCGGCTAAGGAATTGGATTTCGAAAAAGCGGCGATGCTAAGGGATGAATTACAGGCATTACAAAAAAGTATGGAAACAAAATGAGAAAGATTGGTATATTGATATTGGCTTTATTAATAGTTTCCACAATTACGAAAGCTCAGCTTCCGGAAATATTATTTGATAATATTTTTGAAGCATTATCAAAAGAATCAAATTTTTCTCTGGATATAGATGCAATTGAGTATTATAAACAAAATCCAATAAATTTAGCTACCGCCACACCTAAGGATTTATTACAATTACCTAACTTTACATATCACGATGCTATTGGAATTTGCGATTTTGTTAAATTCCATAAGATATTGAGTATAGGAATTATATCCGATTCCTTGAACCTATCGACCGAACAGGAATTAATCCTTGGTGCTTGTACTTTTATTAAGTTCGAAAGCTTCATACAACAAAAGAAGCCAAATCTTTTCTATAGAGCGCGGAATCAAATGTATTTGTCCGATGTATATGGTATAAAAGAAAAGAAATTTGAAGGAAGTTCATTGAATTTATACCAACGGCTTATTTATGACAAGGATGGTTTTTCAGCAGGGGCACTAGGTGACAAAGATGCCGGTGAAATAAGCATAATTGATTTCTTTAGCGCCTATTTATCATATAAAAAAGATAATTATTCTGTTATAGTCGGTGATTATTATATGGGATTTGGTATGGGTAATCTTTTTTGGAGACCGATGGGTGGGAGAAAAGGCGCGGATGTGATATCACCGGCTTTAGAAATGGGTTCAGGCATCAAACCCTATCGTTCTACCATAGACGACAACTATTTTCGCGGAGTGGCCGGTGAATATAAGTTCAAACTGAATGACAAATTTGGAATTAAATCAACTTTGTGGTTCTCTTCAATCAATAGAAGTTCCAATATTGATACAATTGATAAAATCGCTACTTCAATTTATACCGCGGGATATTTTAGAACGGCAACCGAAATAAAAAAGCGGAATAACCTAAATGAAAAATCTTTTGGGACAGATGTACAGTTAGTTTCAAAGAACGTTTTAATCGGTTTTACGGCGTTTAATATAAATTACGCTTATGATATCGCAAGCGGTTCATCGTCGGCGTTCTCGGGCAAAAGCGGTACTTTATTGAGTGCTTATGGTATGCTTAACATATCACATCAAACTATGGCGGTCGAGATAACGAAAGATGCTAAAGATAATATCGCATTAAAGTCATCATTACAAGGGTTTGCCAAAAATTTTGATTATGCATTTCATTTTCGCTATTTTCCTGAATTTTATCGCTCACCTTATGGTTATAATTTTGGAGAGTTTTCATATCCGGCTAATGAAACCGGATTGTATTCCGCATTCAAATGGAAAATTTCCCAAATATTTACAAATAGATTCTATATTGATTTATACAAGTCCAACGGGCCAACTTACTACGTTCCGGCGATAGTAAGTGGCGTGGATGTATTTTCCGAGTCAGAGTTCAAATTGAATACCGACAATAAATTGACTTTTCGTATCCAAGGTGAAGCAAAAACTGACGCTACTCGAATTCCCGATACAGAAGACTACATATTTTTTACCGGTAAAGATTTTTCTGCAAGAGCTGAATGGATGAAGGAATTTAGTCATCAATTTAATACAAGAATTCGCATTGAAGGATGTAAGGTCTATTATAATGGGGTTAAACTCGATGAACAGGGTTGGGGCTCATTTATTGAATTCAATTGGCGTCCAAATAAATTTTTTAAAGTCAGTCCAAGAATAGCCTATTTTTCAACAGATTCTTACAGTTCGGCTATATGGTTTTTTGAATATGCTTTACCGGGGTATATGACAACACAAGCTCTTTATGGAAAGGGTATAAGAGGATTGATTAATCTTACGATCACGCCGATTAAAAACCTGAACATCAGTATTCGGTACTCCATTACATACAAACCGGATGAAGATAGCTTGGGTTCAAGCTATCTTAAGATATTGGATAATAGAGATCAGAGATTATATATGCAGTTGGATTTTACTTATTAACAGGCTTACGTTTTTTAAAAATTTCCATTAAAAACTTCACTAAGAAAATCAGTACTGAAAGACCTATAAATAACAAAATAAAATCTTCGTAATTGCCTAATTTTTCTTTCATTGCTTCCCAATGACTACCCGCTATACGTCCAAGTTGTAAAACTAAGATATTCCAGATTATAGCACTAACACTTGCGTAAACCATTGTTTTTTTTGTTGGTAGATGACTCATACCCGCAAAAAAACTAATTACTCCGCGCGTTCCGCTTAACCCCCGATTAGCTACTATAATCCAATAACCCCATCTATGGAACCATTTCTCTACTTTGACTAAGTGCTTTCTATCAAAGAAAGCAAATTTCGTAGTAGTAGTTAAAAAAGTATTGAATTTTTTACCTAATTTAAACATCAAATAAAAACCCAAAATCGAACCAATTGATGAAGTTATAAGTAACGGTAAATAAGGTACATTTCCCATAGTGGTCAGAGAACCTAAGAACAGAAGAATACTATCGGACGGAGAAGGTGGAAATACATTCTCAATAAATGTACATAGAAATCCGGCTAATAAAATAACAGGCCAAGGAAGGTGTAACAGGTAGTTTAAAATGGTTTCTATCATCTTTTATTGCTTTATGTTTAAAATTTAGGCTGTAGCTTTGTAAAAAATATTATTTAATATGTTTGTAATCAGTTAAGATTATTTATGCCACAGCCCTTATTATATTGATTATTAATGAGATTAAATATTTGTTATCATATCATATTTAATCGTCTTCAAAGTTTATTTCTTAATTATACGAATGCTAGACGTTTCACCATTATGATTTATTCTAATAAAATAAATTCCGGTAGGATAATTTGACAAATTAAACGCTTGTGAAAAATTGCCTTCTGCTATGTATCCATTATATAAATCAGCTACTTTTTCACCAATTATATTATAAATTTCAATTTCAGCATTCGCGGATTTTGCAGAATTATAATTTAAAGTTAGACCCGAATACACAGGATTAGGATATGTTGAGATAACAAATGGTTCAAAGTCCTTAACAGAGTTAATTATTTCATCGTTACCGGATAAAATTTTAATATTGTCTAACGCGCCTTCTGCCAAACCTTGACTTTGTTTTAAACCATATAATACAAATCTCATTTTTAAACTATTCAATTCCGTAAAATATTCTGAAAGGTATATACGATGATTTGTCCAGACTGTTTCAACTGATTCATAAGTACTGTCGGCAACAACCCAAGTCAGTCCATCATCGTTCGATAAGCTTACTACCCAATATGCAGGTTTGGCAGGGCTAGATATATTTGTAAACCATCTCCAATAATCAATAATTGGATTAGCCAATTTCGAAATATCATACGTCGGAGATTCAAGCGTTGTTCTTCGCTGAGGGACGAAACTATAATCCATTTTGGTGTAATCGCCGCCATTATCCAAGCCCGTAGCCCAACAATTTCCGGTTACTTCCCCCGATGGTCTATAGTCGCCGTCTGATTGTAATGGTAAAAGAGTACCATAATATGCATAATAATAATAATAAATTTTAGGAATGCCCCATTCCCAAACACCGGTTGGTGAATCATCGGCAGAATTGCCAGAAGTCCATTTAGCGTTGTTATCATTAAAATTAATCTCTAACGCACGATTATACCCAACAAGGAATCTAAACTTATCACCATTTTCATTGCTGAATAATTCAAGATTCGTTTCCGTAATAGGTTCAGTTGCTATAAAGTAATAATAAACGGATGTACCTCTTGGTTGCGCAGGAATTATGGCCTGCCAATTTAAATTCGATAATTCTATAGCTTCCGCTTCATAAGAAACGTTAAAATTGCTAATGAAATAAACTAATTTAACATTGGTTGGCTTTGTTTCTAAGAATGATAATTCTGTCCCCAATTTGAAGTTTATTTCGTAATCGTTTACAGTATTATCAGTATCATCATATTGTTTATGAAAAAACGAATTTAATAGAAGCAAACTAGTTCCTATGTTATGTTTATTGAATGCCTTTAGAATTTGTTTAAAATGGGGGGTACCATTCGATAAATCAGCATCACCATATAGCACGTCGTCAGTAGTTAAAGTTTCGATGAACCATTCACTAAATGCCACACCGACATTAGCATCGTCAGGAGTTCCCAATTTTTTGGTGAAATGCGCTAAATATCGTACAGTATCTATCGACAAGTCCTTAACCAAATCCCAGTAGGCTCCTCCTAAAATCATACCTGTTATATGACTATCAGAATTTACATCTTGAGGATAGCGATTATTGTTGTTAATATCGCGTATAAATCTCGTCGGATTGTTCAACCAAGCACCTAAACCAATTTTTGATTCATTTAATATAAGTGCTGAATTTACATCTGCCATTGCCTCGTGACAAGAAAAGTTTGTCATTCCTTCAGCAACACCTACTTCATAGTATAATCTTTGGTTTTGACTGTGTCCATATTCGTGAAATAAAACCGAAGGCGTTTCAACGAATTTTGTTGTCGGGTTGTTGGTGTTGGTATATAATATATTACCGGTTTGTAAATCGGATGACGCGTTTGGTGTTCCTTGATAAGTTGTGCGTACAAGACATTGAAAATCCATAGCTTGTGATAATGGATCTGTTTCTTTATAAAAATCGTGAGCTTCGTTTGTATAATAAAACAAATATCTTTCATCGGGTGTTGAATTATTTGAGTTAAAATTCAGATTTAGACCACCTAATTCTTCGTTTTTGACATTTGCACTTATAGTTGAATTTGGAACTTGGGTAAATTGGAAAATATCTACATTACACCAAGGACCTGTAAAACCGAATGAATAAGATTGTCCTTCGGCTAAATCAGTATTTAATTCACCATTTTTATCGGTAGTATATTTAGTATTATTTAAAGAAACATCGCAATCTGCCAAGGGAACTACAATTTCTTGATCCTGTGGTACAGATTTTTTTACATTGTTTTCGATTTTATTAACAGCATCTAAGAAAAATGGTTTTCTCCAGAGCAATTCTCCGGTTTGAGCATTTACATAAGAATTCCATTTTACAGTGGTAATATCAGTGTTATCTGTTACTAAATACTTATAAACCAGTGCAAAATTTATTGACTCGCTGTTGATAAGAGGCAATATATAAATTTTGGAATCGGATTCCAAAGAATTGCCGGTAGATTTGACATTCATCTCTTGGATTGCTGAATTATTAGCAATTTCCTTGCTAACGACTTTTGCATTCTTAATATCTATATTGTTATAGTATTTTACGCTAAATGCTATGATATAGCCATCGTCTCTAATTTTAAATTCAACATTCGTCAATAATACTTCCATACCTTGATAAACCTGAGAAAAAGAAATTGCCCAAGTATTTTTCACTTTAACAAGTTTTCTTTTTATCAAAGAGTTATAATCAATGTTGAAGTATTTTTGGTTTTGGAGAAGGAAATCTTTTACCGAATTAAGTATGTTGTCTTTATCAATAGTATTAAAACCGCTTATTTTTATTGGCTGACCAAATGCCGTTTCCGGCAAGCCTGTGTTGTTATCAAAAGATAAAAACCATTTGCCGTTATCGGAGCTGAATTCTTTCCAATTGTTTGGAATAGAACTTGACGATTTTAATATTGTTGAATAATTTTCTTGCGGAAGTGTTTTTGTAAAATCTTGACTTACTGCAATTTGAGCTATAAATACTAATAATAAGAGACTAAGTTTGATTATATTTGCTTTCATATAAGAAACCCGAAAATATGTTAATGAAATATTAATAATACATTAAACAAAAAAAGTGTAAAAAAGTTACACTTACGAAGCAATTAAACCGCGGCCTTCTTTGTTTATTTTCCCTAACTTCTGTAGTTCAGATTTCATAGTATCCAAGACCCCATTTATAAAAACACTGCTTTTGTCGGTTGAATACATTTTGGAAATTTCCAATGCTTCGTTGATACTAACCTTCATCGGTATCTCAGGGAAGGAAGTAAATTCGGCAACAGCTATATGAATCAACGTACTGTCAATTTTAGCGATTCGGTCTATTTCCCAATTACTTGATGTTGTTCTCAGCAAAGTGTCAACATAGTCCTTTTGTACTAAAACGCAATTAATTAATTTTTTTCCAAACTCGATTTCTTCGTTTTTCCACTCTATTCCATAATCCGCTTCGAGTTCCACTACTTCAGCCGGACGCAACAACTTTGTGGGTTGTTCTTCTAAATCACCAAAATTATAAACTCTGAAGAAGATGTAATCGAACAAAGTATCTAAATTTTCTTCGCAAACTGATTTGGCTATTAAAATTTGGAGGACTTTTTCTCTAACTAATCGGCGTGTTCCCTTAACTATATTATCTTTCCCGACAGGGAAATGTTCTACTAAACTGATTGACATATTATTAATTTGTAAATTACTAAATAACAAATATAACGCTTTTTATTCTTCCCGCAAAGCATTGACGATATTAATCTCGTTGGCACGTTTAGCAGGAAATATTGAAGCCGCTATGGAGAGAATTATTGAGAAGAGCGATATAATTAGGACTTGAACAAAAGACAAACTAATAGGTAATGAAGCAATAATATATTTTGTTGTATCAAGCTTAATTATAGCATAGTTTACTTGAAGATAGTAAAAAGTTAACCCCAAAACTAAACCGATCGCTGTACTTAATAATCCGATAATTACACCTTCAGCTAAAAATATCTTTTTGATTATTGATTTTGTACAACCCAAAGCACGCAGTAAACCTATATCGTATTGCTTTTCAAGGACGGTCATTGTTAGAGATGTCAAAATATTAAAAACTGCGATTAATATTATTATACCAAGAATCAAAAAGGTGGCTATTCTTTCTAATTGCATAATTTGCAATAATTTTCCATTAAGATCTCGCCAATCTAAAATCTGCAAATTCTTGTTTAAATATGGTTTGATATAGGAACTGAAATCATCGGTATAATCTTTCGAACTTAATCTTATATCAATTGATGAATATTCGTCGTTAGGAATCAAAGCCAGTTTACGAACATTTTTTTCCTCAGCGAATCCAACTTCAGCATCATAGTTTTTAATATTTGAATATACCAAACCGGATAAATTCATATTTATATTCTTCAGAGGTCGAAAGGATAATAGTGATTTATCGAGCATTTTTGGTGAAGTGAGATTGATGCTTTCATTGGGCATTTTATCAAGTAAATCAGCTATTTTAAAACCCAAATATAAATTTTCTTTCTCGCTAAATGCACTACGAGAACCCATAACAAGGTATTTTGAAAAGATAATAGAATAATATGGACTTGCTCCAGAGGAATAGGATAAAAGATCGAAAACTTGCAATCCCGAATTAGAAATTGCTATAGATTTAGTCTTAACGATTTGTTCATAATTTTTTAGTTTTGGGTATTTTTTTATAGCAGATAATAATTTGCTATAAATCCGGAAGGAGTCTCCTATTTTGGATTGAACTCTGATATGAGGGTCAAATCCGGTTAATTGTTCCTCAGCTAAGTCATTGAAACCGCTAAAAACGCTTAAAACAATAATTAGAGCCGCTACACCCAGAGCTATTCCTGTGAGCGATAAAAATGAAATAATATTTATGGCTGTTATTTGTCTTTTGGAAAACAAATATCTCAACCCAATTTTAACAAAAATCTTCATAGTCTAAACGAAAAAATCAAAGATAAGAATAATTATAATAAAAATTACATTCTAACGTGATAAATATGTAATTTTATTCTATAATTAAATAAACTATATGCTTAAAAAACAATATTTTTGGATACTTATTCTATTTGTAATTTTTTTTACATCGGAAGCTTTTTCACAAAGTAATTTTCAACTTAGTGGTTTCGTAAAGGATTCTGAAGATAAGGAAACGCTTATTGGGGCTGTTGTTTATTTAGAAGGAACAAAATTCGGAGGAGCCACAAATAAAGAAGGCTTTTATATTATCAAAAATATCCTGAAAGGGAAATATAAACTATCCGTTCAATACCCGGGCTATTCAAAAAAAACTGAAGAAATCGAAATAAAAGCTAATTTAAAAAAGAATCTTGAGCTTGCGGTTAGTATAGTCGCAGGCGAATCTATTGAAGTTTATGGTGACCGAGAATCAGAAAAACGCCAAATCACTATAAGCAATGTTCAAATTCCAATTGCTTCAATTAAAGAACTTAGGATAGGTGGCGAAAGCGATGTGTTCAGAACTCTCCAATATCTTCCCGGTATATTAACCTCATCCCAGCTCTCAAGCGGTTTATTTGTGCGAGGTGGGTCACCCGATCAAAATTTAATATTACTCGATGGTACGCCTGTTTATAATCCAAGTCATTTATTTGGTTTCATATCGACATTTAACACGGATGCAATTAAAAGCATTAACCTTTACAAAGGCGGTTTTGATGCTGAATATGGAGGTCGATTATCAGCAGTTTTAGATATCACTCAAAATGAAGGTAATCGAGAAAAAGTAACAGGATTAGCAAGTTTGGGCGTAATCTCATCGAGAGCAACATTAGAAGGTCCTATCGGAAACGGGTCTTGGTTTATCGGTGGACGCAGAACATATATTGATATTATGAAACCGATTTTCAAAGCTTTTGATATAGTAGATTTGCCGAATTTTGGGTTTTATGATTTGAATGCCAAAATCACTCAAAATTTTGGTGATGGCGACAAAGTATCTTTAAGCGGGTTTACGAGCAACGATAATTTAGATTTTAGTGCTTTTGGAATGTCTATGGTGATGGATGTCAGAAATAGTATTGGTGCAATTCATTGGTCACATTTTTTCGATGAAGACTTGATAATGGTATCAAATCTAAGTTACAGCAATTATAGAAATAAATTTTCAGGTGACCAGTCCGGTTACGGCTGGCTAATAGATAACGCAATTAGCGATTATACTTTAAAGAGTGAACTCGAATGGTTCGTTAATGATAAGCTCAATTTCAAAACCGGTTACGAAATAAATCTATTGCAATTTGATTATCTCCAAGATTTTGGAGATAATTCCGATACAACTAAAACAGAGGATAAGACCGGTTATTTTAAACTGAATTTAAAGGATTATAATTACAGTGCATTTACTCAGGTAAAGTATTCCATTACCGATCTATTGTCCATTCAAACAGGTATAAGGGCTCAATACTGGCAATTAAGTGATAATTTGACACTCGACCCACGCATTTCTCTACGATATTACCTAACAGATAAAGTTAAGCTTATAGCCGCTTGGGGAATATATCACCAAAACTTGCGTCTGATTACTCAACCGGAGTTTTCAGTAATTGATACTTGGTTGCCAACAGATAAAAGTATTGATCCGCTCAAATCAACCCATTATATTTTTAGTATTGAAACAGAACCAATGCAAAATTATGATTTGAATTTTGATGTGTATTATAAAGATTTCAAAAATATAACTGAATATAATCAATATGTTATGTCCGGTTCAAAGACATCGGAACTATTTTTTACCGGCAATGCTTACGCTTTTGGAGCCGAGGTATTTTTACAAAAAAAATACGGGAAATTAACAGGTTGGGTAGGGTATGCTTTGGGCTTCATACGCGCTAAGTATGATAGTATCAATAATGGTAAAGAGTTTACTCCAAAATATGATAGAACCCACGATTTCAAATTAGTAACTCAATACGAAATCAGTAAGAAGTTTTCGGTTGGTGCTAATCTTACATTTCAGTCAGGGCAGTCTTATACCGGAGCAACATCGCGTTTGCAAACAAAAATACCGGGTCAATCTATTGGTAGAGGAAAAATCGTTCCTTCTCAACGTTATGGACTTCGCCTGCCGCCTTCGCATCAGTTAAATGTAAATGCATCATACAAATTTGAGTGGCTTAAATTGGATTGGGTTGCGCTTATAGATATTTATAACGTCTATAATAGAAGAGATATTTGGTTCCGATATTATAACGTTCAAGATTCAGAAACAATCGTTAAGGATGTTTTGCTTTTACCAATACTACCAACTGTATCAATCGAAGTGCATTTTTAAAAATTAGTTATCATCGGTTTTGTGCATACTGCTGTTTTGATTGTCGGTGTGGGCTTGATCATTGGAATAATTAGAATTAATTGGTTTTAATAAATTATTCGGAACTTCAATATTCAAAAGCTTATATACAGTTTGCAATCTATTTCTGAATAGCAAATCAAATTCGGGTTCCAATTCCGAGTGATGTGTCGAATGATACCACCAAAACCAATCAGAACCTTCGGCAATAAGAAGGTTTTCATAAATATCATCAAACAAAGGTTTTTCAAGAGTTGCTTTTCTTTTTTCAAATTCAGCTCTTGCATCGGCAAGTAACTTCCAAGCGGATTGTGCTTCCGCAGAGCTTATCCATATACCGAAATCGCCATTAATCCAAGAACCGGCTTTAATTGAGTCCAGATCGCGAGAATTTTCTGTTTGCATTACATCAGAAAATAAAACGGTTTCAAATTCAGAGGTGGATAGTCGCTCGTATAGTAGATTAAGAAAGTCCCTACCGTTATCTTCATAGTATTCCCAGCAGTTCTCACCATCCAAAATGATTGTAACAACCGCTTCGTCAAGGGCATTAACTCCATTAACGGTTTCGATTTTTGTTCGAATTTCGTTTAATTCATTAACAAAGTCATTGACCGCATCGTTCTCATTCCATTTGGAATATTCAAATCCTATTTTATCTGATAATTTATTATCTCGGAAGAAAATATTAATTTGTTTATTATTATGATGATACTGATAAGGAAAATACTTGTCGGTTTCTTGGGGATTACGAAGTGAATTGTTAAGAATTTTTTCGTCGGAGGCAGTCCATAAAAAGCCTTTTTCTATCATAATATCTAGTACTTCATTGGATAAAGAACCTTCGCTTGACCAAATACCATTAATCTTTTTCTCAAAGAATTGACCAAGATAATCAATAGCTTTACTAATTTGCATTTTCGCATCTTCCGGATACGAAAACTCAATGGTGGAAATATCCAATTCACTTAGTGTTTCGTTCGCGACTTTGCTGTTACATAATAATGGCAATATTGGATGGTAAAAAGGGGAGAGCGACAATTCGATTTGCCCTAAATCGGACAATGTTTGATATTGAAGAATGATTTTCTTTAAAACCTCAATATGGTACTTCATCAACTCGTTTCTTTCAATCAAACTGAAATTTCGTTCTTTTTTCAATAATCTTCTACAAACACCGCTCTCTTTAGAGAATTCACCAACCCACGATAAATTATAATAAACCTGTAAATCAATCCAATCAGCGGCTGCGTAGGTCTCAACAGCATCAATGGTTTTGGATTTAATATATAATTCATTAAAACGAGGATACTTTTCAATTTGATTCGTAATGTTGCAATAAAAGAAATTAGTTAATATTTCATTTGTTTTATGAGTTGTTAAATCATCGGGATTAATCAATGACAGATTAAAGACCTTATCAAAATATACTTCATTGGTATAATTTTCAATTTGTTTTATGAGCGAGGGTACAAGATTGATTGTTTGCCTAATCTTGGGATGATCGTAAAAAATCTCAGGAAAATCAAAATAATCTTTTACCCCGTGAAATCGCGTCCAAGGAAGTATATATTCTTCGTTAGATAAATAATCCGGTTGATGAAAGTGCCAAAGGAAAGCAATTTTAAGTGGTTTCATTATTCATAATATCGGGTTTAATAATATTAATTTCTTGCAGTTCAGACGGCATTTCTGCCGGCGGGTCTGTAACCTCTTGCTCAGTGCTTTTCTTAGTGAATACGTTAGTTTGTGAAGAAATATTAAGCAATATACCAATGGCAATCGAATTAAACACAACAGCCGTTCCACCGTGACTAATAAACGGGAGCGGTAATCCTGTCGTTGGTAATAATCCGCAATTTACGCCTATATTTACCAATACATAAATTGAAAATGAAATAGTTATACCGGTTGCAACAAAGTAACTAAACAAATCAGGCGCATTTTTTGCAATTTTAAAACCACGATATATTATAAATATATAAATGGCTAAAATTACAAAAAGTCCTATAAAGCCCAATTCTTCGCCGATTATTGAAAATATAAAATCGGAAAAACTTTCGGGTAAAAACAATTGGCTTTGACGGCTTTGACCTAATCCAACACCGGAAAACCCTCCATTTCCAAGTGCCAGCAGTGATTGGTCTAACTGATATTTTACAGCGGTATTAGCATCGGAAGCCCCAAAAAATGAGAGAATTCTGTCCATTCGATAATTTGCCGTTAAACTATAACCTACCACAATAATTAATATAGCACCAAATGTCAGCAGTAAATGCTTCGTATTAACGTTTCCAATAAACATCATACAAACAGAAACAATAAAGAATACCATAACGGTTGACATATTCGGCTCGGCCGCAATTAAAACCAAACACATTGCCATCCAGACCATCATAGGTAAAAAGCCATCTTTGAAACTCTTGATAACTTTGTTATTCCGTGCAAGCAAATTAGCTAAATGCAATATAAGAGCAATACGTGCCAAATCCGATGGTTGGAAACTAATGAACCCGATTCTGATCCATCTATGAGCACCCTTTTCAGCCGCAAATGCGAAAACAAGTACTAAGGCAACAACTGAAATTATCATTAGTGGTTTCGATATTTTCTGATAAAACTTGTGATCAGGTAATATAGCCGCGACCATAAAGATAAAACCAATTAGAGTTTTTATTGTATGGCTGAAAAAAACGTATTCAGTATTATGATGCTCTAATTGTGAAAATGTAGCACTTGCGGTATAAACAAATGCCAAACTAAGTAGCATCAACAATGTTGTTGCTAAGAATAAATACCAATCAATATATTTTTTTGTACCTTCAGCCATATTTTTCTCGGGATTATTTTAGACTATTGACTATTTCTTTAAATTTTTCACCGCGTTCTTCGTAGCTTTTAAACATATCAAATGATTTACAAGCAGGTGAAAACAATATAATATCGTCTTTTTTGGCATTTTCAAAAGCTGTATGAACAGCTTCTTTCAAAGAATCAACTTTGATGCAGGTTTTACTGGTACAGAAGTGTTGGAATATTGCATTGGCTTCTTCACCAATAGCAATAATCAGCGATACATTATCCTCGACATTTTTATCCAATATAGAATAATCGTTGTTATCACCGCGCCCGCCGGCTATCCAAACTAAAGGTTTTTTAAAACTCATAAGTGCGTACCAAGCCGCGTTAATATTGGTAGCTTTGGAATCGTTTATAAAAGCAACTCCACCGAAATTACGTACAAATTCTAAGCGATGTTCTACCGCTGTGAAAGTCTCTAAGCTTTGTCGTATTTCTTCGTTTGTTATCTCGAATGCTCTAGCCGCTAATGCGGCCGCCATTGAGTTGTAGGCATTATGAATACCCGGAAGAGACAATTTTTCTAAAGTCATAAGTTCCTCTTTATTATGCTGTGTCGTAAACAGAATTTTTCCCTGTGCTAAATACACCCCCGTGTCCACAGGATTCTGCGAAAAATACACTATTCTCGGACTGCCTTTTAAATATTTTTGACAGCTTTGCGAAAGTGTATCATCATCCGAGTTTAAAATTAGCAAGTTTTCGGCAATTTGGTTCGAAGAAATTTTCCACTTTGTTTCCACATAGTTTTCCATACTGCCGTGATAAGAAATATGATCGGGCGTGATGTTCAAAATTATAGCTATATTTGGCTTGAAGTGATCTATTCTATCCAATTGAAATGAACTGACTTCGACAACGACCACAGTGTCCTCGGAAATCGTACCGGCGTAATCGGAAAGCGGTGTGCCGATGTTTCCGGCTGTTACTGCCTTGCGTCCGGAGCTGTTAAAAATATGCGAAATTAGTGAAGTAGTCGTTGTTTTGCCATTAGTACCGGTAACAGCAATTATGGGATTTTTCATATTTTGTGAAGCAAATTCCATTTCGCCGATAATTTTTATTTTGCGGTTTTGAGCTTCTTTAATGATTTTTGAAGATGGAGGTACTCCAGGAGAAACAACCATAATATCGCATAAATAAATGTTATCCGAATGGGAGCCGAATTCATAAGATATGCCAAGTGTATCAAATTGTTCGATAACTTCTTTTTCAAAGCTCTCAATAGGTTTAGAATCTGAAATTAAAACTGAATGTTGAAGACGTTTTGCCAATTTAGCGGCCGAAATTCCGCTTCGTGCGGCTCCAATAATTGAAATTCTCATTTATAATAATTGTCCGATAATAAATAATAATTACAAAATTACTATTTTTGTATAAATAATATTTACAATTTGTATTTTTAATATTTTGACATTCAATAAATATTTATGAGAAATTAATGGCTATCGTTCCAATATATAACTGCTTTCATCCTATATTACGTAAACATACCACCAAAGTAGAATCTATTACCGACGAGATAAAATCACTAATCAATAATTTGTGGGATACTCTATATAATGTTTCTAATGGTGTAGGTTTGGCGGCTAACCAAATAGGTGCCGACAAAAGCGTCATAGTAATTGATACTTCATTGAACGGAACTATCGAAGGTAGCGGTCCAATACTTTTAATAAATCCCGAAATAACTTATTTCTCAGAAGAATTAATTGTGGACAAAGAAGGGTGCCTTTCAATACCGGAATTATTCGAGGATGTAGTTCGCTCCGAAACTATCAGAATTAAGTACTATGATATCGAAATGAATGAGCATTTGGATGAGGTAGAAGGTTTTTTAGCAATAGTGATGCAACACGAAGTTGACCATTTGGTGGGTAAACTGTTTTTTGACCGTTTCACACCTTTGAAGCGCGCTTTAACAAAAGGAAAGTTGAATAAAATTGCTCGAGGAAAGTTTATTACTGAATATGATATGATTCAAGCGGATGGAAGCTTTACAAAAGGTGAACCGGACGAAGACTAATAATTAAAAAAAACAGCTCAGACAAGACTGTCTGAGCTACTTTATATCTCAATTGGATAGTAAAACCGACATTCTTGTCTGTTTTAAGAATGAACACTATTTAAGTACTGTTTTAATCCAGGTCATAAATACTTCTTTTGAGTTTCCACCAACTTTTTCATCAACTACGATTCCATTTTTGTCGATTAGATATGTTGATGGTATATATTTTATTCCGCCGTAGTAATCAGCAATTTCTTTTGTTCTCATAAAATTAACATAATTGATTTTATTTGTTGATGCAAATGAAGCTACTTTGTTTATTTCGGTTTCGCTTCTTTCGCAAGCCATTCCTATAACTATAAAATCCTTTGTTCCTAGTTCATTCTGAATTTCGATAATACTAGGTATTTCTTTTCTACAAGGTCCGCACCACGTACCCCAAAAATTCAAGAAAACTACTTTGTTTTTCGTGATTTCAGAGAATTTATATTCTTTGCCCTCGTAATCGAATGTAAAATCCATAGCTTTTTTGGGTGAGTCTGGTTTTACTTCTGCTGGAGTAATTAACTTTTTAATCGTAAATACTTTGCCACTTAGGTCAAGGTCTTTTGCGCTAGCTGATAGTGTTAAAGCGAATATTATCGCGGCTATCATTGTTAGTTTAAGTTTCATTATAATTCCTTTATTTATATTTATTTAATAATGTTCATCAATTCTTCAAAACCGGCTTTTTCCATACTGCCGACTTGTGTATTATAGATTTTACCTGTGGCGTTTATAAAAAACGTTGTCGGAATACCGGAAACACCGCCGTAAGCTTCTGTTAACTTACCAATCATTTCGGGATTTCCTATTATATTGGTATATTCGATTCCTTTGTCAGTTAGGAATTCGGCAACCTTTGTTTTTTGAATATCATACGAATCTCTTTCTAAAAGAACGCCGATAACAATCCAATTTTTCGATTTATATTCCTTGCTAATCGCCACTAAATTTGGTAATTCCGCTTTACAAGGAGGGCACCAAGTCGCCCAAAAGTTCAAAATTACGTTTTTACCTTTTATAAATTCGGTAAACGATAAATCTTTTCCGTTTAGATTAAATCGAAAATCTGCCGGATTGACTTCATCTAATTTAATTACGTCCGAAACTGAAGTAAGTTTCGCCAATTGAATTTCTACCGGTCCATTTGCAAAATTCTGGTCTTTCTGGGAACCGAGCTCTAATTTGTTCGATTCTTTACAAGCGGGTAAGACTAAAAACACCGCTAATATTATTAATATAACTCTTTTCATAATACCTATTTATTATTTTTCATAAATTCTTCTAAAATTTCTTTTACTTTACTACCCTCGGGTGCGCCCTGGATTGATTGGTATATTTTCCCCGAGTTGTTTATAAATATCGTATATGGAGTACCTCTAAACCTACCATAAGCGTCATTTAAATCATTGATTAATTTATCTGTGCCTACGATATTGATATATGGTATTTCCAACTCTTCAAGACATTTGGTCACGCTATTAACAGGTTCTTTTAATATCCCTATAACAATCCAATTTTTGGTTTTATATTCATTGCTTATTTCAATTAATCCCGGAATTTCTGTTTTGCAAGGAGCGCAACCGGTTGCCCAAAAATTAATAATAACGTTTTTCCCTTTAGTCAATTCTCTGAATGAAATTTCTTTTCCGTTCAATCTAAAACTGAAATCTGTAGGGATTTTTTTGTTTTTTGTTTTAACTTTATTAACCGAAAGCAGAGTACCTAATTGAATATCAAAAGGCTTATTTACATAATTTCTAACTTTTGATGAACTGTTTTCATCATTAGCTGGTAGTTGAAGATAAGCCCAAAACAAAACTATTAATGAAACAAACCAAAATATTTTTTTCATAAAACGCTATTTTTGAATAAATAAAAGTTAGACGGTTTTTTGGGAAATTTATTATTTTAATAGAGGGTTGTTCTTTTCAGCAAAATAATAGGTGTGTCAAATAATAATGTTAGGTTATGGACGTTATAATATTCAATTGCATTAAAATGAATGTACTATTGTTGCCTAATAAAAATTTAGCAAAGAATATAGTATATAATATAATAATAATAGATTTAAATCGTGTATGCTTTGATTTGTAATATTTTTTTGATTAAATATAATATTCCTATATTTGGAAAAATCAAAAAAAAATATTAATTTATATATTGTAGTGTGTTAAAAAAAGATAATTAATGAAAATTAATTGGAGTATTGAAAATGAAAAGAATTGCTAATATTATTATATTATTTATATTTACGACATCTGTTATCTTCGCTCAAACCAAAAATGTGGGCATAGGGACAACTGCACCTAACGCATCCGCCATCTTAGACCTGACTGCGACGGATATGGGATTGTTGATTCCTCGTATGACAACAACGGAAAGAGATGCTATTGTAGCTCCTGTAACAGGATTGTTAATATATAATTCTACGGATAATAAATTTCAATATTACTTTGGCGGATGGGTAAATAGTTTTCTCACCACCGCAATAATATCTTTAAATGGGCTGACAGGTACAACTCAAACTTTTGCTGTCGGTACAGCGGGAACTGATTTCAATATCTCTTCAGCTGGAACCGCCCATACATTCAATATTCCTGACGCTTCGGCATCAGCGCGCGGTTTAGTAACTACCGGCACGCAGACAATAGCAGGTGCCAAAACTCTAACCGGTTCGCTGACTTTTTCAGGGACAGCTACCGATATAACCACAGTCAACAATGAAAATCTTGCACTTATGCCAAATGGCACAGGAAATGTAGGTATAGGTACTACTGCGCCTTTATCTACTTTAGATATATACGGAACCTCAAGGTTATCAAGGAGTACTACAGAGTATGTCGCATTCGCTTTACCGGCTACTGTAACCACACCTTATACGTTAACACTACCTGATGCGGTGGGTACAAACGGACAAGTTTTATCTACGACCGGAGGTGGAGTTTTAGTTTGGTCCGATGGAGGTGGACTTAATGGTACTGGTACTGCCGATTATGTCGCTCGATGGACAGGTGCCACCACGTTAGGAAATGGTATAATTCAAGATAACGCTACTACAGTCGGAATCAATAATGTTCCCGATACCGGAAATAGATTATTAGTTTCGGGAAATAGTATGACTGCGATAACCGGCCAATATAATAATGATATTTTGGGCTCACTAGGAAAAAGAGAATCGGCAACTATTTTTTATGGTGCTTTTGGTCAATGGTCAAGTACTAGATTGGGTTATTTAGGCTCCCAATATTATGGTGCTTACGGCAAATATGATGATAATCATTATGGTTATTTAGGAGCAGGAACTACTGGAGCTTACGGTATTAATAGCGGAACTGCGGCTAACGAATATGCTGTCCAAGGTTTAGCAAATGGTGCGGGTGTAACCGATAAATATGCCATTCACGGTACAGCAACAGGTACAGCTACAAGAAATTATGGTGTTTATGGAACCGCAACCGGAGGAACAACAAATTATGCTTTATACGGCGATGCGGCTGGAGTTGCTACCAACTGGGCTGGATATTTTGCTGGAAATTTAAAAACTACAGGTAAGTTATATATTCTTGAAGGAGGCACAACTCCAACCAGACATACAATTTTCCAAGGTGGCGACCAAACGGCCGATATTACTTATACTTTGCCAAAAACAGTTCCAACAGTTGATGACCAAGTTCTTTCAAGTAAAATTAACGGTACATTAAGCTGGGTAACAGGAGGCGGTGCCGGTAGTTCAGCTTTATCTTCAATTACAGCCGCAACTAATACAAATACTATAGATAACTTATTAAATGCTCAAATTTGGAACTGGTCAACAGCGACAACCCAAAATCCAATGACATTGACTTCTGCAGGTCTTACAACTGGAACTCTTTTATCATTATCTGCACCTGCTATTATAGGTGGTTCAATTTTAGATATTACAACCAGCAGTAACTCTGAAAATTCTTCAAATGGACTTCTTCGTGTTGCAAATACTGGTACAAGCACTAATGGTACCGTTTTCCGTGCGCAATCGAATAGTACAGCAAATTCGGGCTTAACAGTAGGTGCTTCGGGTAATGTTGCCATAAATACAGCGACCGATTCCACCTATAAACTAAAAGTTGACGGAGCAAATACGATTGCGGCTTATGGACAATACGACGCTAATCATTATGGAATATTAGGCGCATCAAGTTATGGTGTTGGGGCATATAATTCAAGTAAGGACGCCGGTATCCAAAGAGCTTTATATGCTCAAATTAATGGTTCTGGTTCGGGCGATCGCATTGCGATTTACGCAAATGCGAGCGGTGCGACAGGAGGCGGAAATTATAATTATGGTGTACAAAGTTTAGTCGGTGGAGGAGTTAAAAATTATGGTTATTACGCTACCGTAAACGGAACGGCAGGAAGCTCTGTAAATTATGGTATTCAAGCTATAGCAAATGCGGGATTAACAAGTTATGGTGTTTGGGGTCAAGCCAATGATGCCACAACCGCTACGAATTATGGTATATATGGTCAAGCTATTGGGACTTCTGTAACTGGGACTCATTATGGTGTTTATGGCGAAGCAAGTGGTGGATTGCTTAATTGGGCGGGATATTTTGCCGGTGATGTTAAAACTACAGGACTATTAACAATAAATAACTATACATTCCCTGCGGCGGATGGATCATCGGGTCAAGTTTTGCAAACTAATGGTACAGGTGGTGTTTCTTGGTCTTCAGTAGGTAGCGGTAGCACAGCGATTTCGGGATTAACCGTCGCTACTCAAAACAATACAATTGATAATGGTAGTTGGTTACAGGGATGGAGCTGGAATAGCGCAACTTCTCAAAATGCTTTGTCACTATCTTCAAGTTCTATAACTACAGGCTCCATATTAAACATAGCTTCAACTTATGCATCGGGTAACTCTTCGAGCGGACTTCTATTTGTTGGAAATACAGGTGCCGGAACAAATGGAACCATTTTCCGTGCTCAATCGAATAGTACCGCAGGATCGGGACTTACAGTTTTAGCCTCCGGGAATATTGGTATTGGTACAACAGCACCGAGCCAAAAATTGAGTATTGAAGGTACATTGGGAATACTTGAAACAGGTGCAACCCCAACAAAACACACGATTTTCCAAGGTGGCGACCAAACGGTTGATTTAACATATACTTTACCGACTGCCGCACCAACTGCAGATGACCAAGTACTTTCAAGTAAAATGACGGGTGTAATGAGTTGGACAACTGGCGGTGGTGGTGGCACATTGACTGGTTCCGGCACTTCGGATTATGTCGCAAGATGGACCAGCCCTACAAATCTTAGTTGGGGTACAATCAGAGATAATAATTCAACTGTAGGTATTAACGGTGCTCCAAACGCCGCATATCGATTATATGCAACCGGTACAAGTATTACTGCTATTGGTGGAACTTATGATGGCAATATTTTAGGTTCCCTTGGTGCTAAAATAACATCCGGGTCTACCGATTATTTTTATGGTGCGTATGGTCAATGGACAACTACTCGTTTTGGTTATCTTGGCTCAGCGGCTTATGGTGCTTACGGTCAATATGACGCAACACATTATGGATGGTTGGGTGCTGGTACAGTTGGCGTTTATGGTGTAAATAGCGGCACTGCGGCTAACGAATATGCTGTACAAGGTTTAGCAAATGGTGCGGGTGTTACAGATAAATATGCCATTCACGGTACAGCAACAGGTACAGCTACAAGAAATTATGGTGTTTATGGAACTGCTTCCGGTGGAACAACAAATTGGGCGGGATATTTTGAAGGGAATGTGAAAACTACAGGAAAGTTGTATATACTTGAAACAGGAACAACTCCAACATTTCACAGTATTTTCCAAGGTGGTGACCAAACAGGTTCTGATATCACCTATACTTTACCGTCAGCACAAGGTGCGGCAAGTACATATTTACAAAATGACGGTTCGGGAGGCTTAAGCTGGGCGGCGGCAGGAAGCGGAAGTGCTTCACTTTCATCATTAACTTCAGCTACGGCAGTAAATACTCTAACAAATGCCAATTGGGCTCAAACTTGGAATTGGAATACTGCAAATACGCAAAATCCAATGACTTTAACTGCAAATGCTTTAACATCGGGTTCTCTTTTTAATTTATCTTCTACTTCGCTTACAAGTGGTTCACTTTTAGATATTTCTTCAACCAATGGTTCATTAAATTCAACAAATGGACTTCTAAGGGTTATTAATAATAGTGCAAGTACCAGTGGTATTGTATTCCGCGCCCAATCGAATAGTACAGCAGGTTCCGGGTTGACTGTTTTAGGAAATGGTAATGTTGGTATTGGAACTACCGCACCGGGGTCGGCTTTGGATGTCAAAGGAACAGTACGATATTCCGGTGCGACTTCCGGGTATGTTAGTATTACATCGCCTACCGCACCTACTTCTTATGATTTGACTTTACCAACGGCGGCTCCTACAGCTAATGGTCAAGTTCTTTCTTCGACTACTGGTGGAACAATGAGTTGGGCTTCAGGATCAAGTGGTGGACCAACTTTAATTTACAAAGCCTCTGATGAAACTAGGACTAATACAACAACTTTGGCAAATGACGCAACATTATATTTTGCCACTACAGCTAGTACCAAATATTCTTACAGGTTTGTTATATATTATAATGATGCTTCAACCACAGGTGATTTTAAATATGGACTTTATCATACTACAAATGCAGCTTACGCCGTTTCTAATCAGCAAGCCAGTCGTGCTGGTAATACTGCGATTTTAACTTATAATTCACAAATAACATCAAATACGCAACTTATACTAGGACAAAGTGTTCTTACTGCTACCGCTAATGCAATTGGGTCTGTTATAATTGACGGAACCGTTGAAATTAATACTGCAGGAACTCTTTATTTCCAATTTGCTCAAAATACTAGTAATGCAAATGGATGTACGGTTTTGAAAGGTTCTTATTTAACCTATTGGGTAATTCCTTAATAAACTAATAAACTATGTTCAAAAAACTTCTATACATATTGACAATAATACTAATTCTACCTCTTGTGAGCAAGGGGCAGTTGGTTAATATTAAAAACGGTGCGACTATGAAAGTCAGTACCGACTGCAATATGTGGATAGATGGAAGTTTGAAAGTTGACAATGGAGGAACGTATCTGCAAGGGACAGCACTTGCCGATTCAGGTATAGTAAAAATCAACGGCGATTTGTTAGTTGATGGTACTTTCAACCAAAGCGGCGGATTTTTATGGTTCTATGGTAGCAATCTTCAAAATATTAGCGGTTCGGGCTCAGTAACACTCAATCAATTTATTTTGGGTAAAACATCGAACTATGTACAATTGGGGATGAATACGAAAATAAATAGAAGCCTGCGATTGGTAGGGGCTTACTTGAATATAGACAGCTATAATTTAACATTGGGACCTCGCGCCACGGTATCCAAATATATGGCTGATACTTCCACTATCGAAGATTTCACTAAAGACCAATCAATCTATTTGCCAAAAGGTCAAACCGGTGGCGAAGTATTCAAAGAGATGGCAACGGATGCCACAACTATGCTAATATCATTACCATTATCAACTACCGATACATCGCGCTCCACTTCAACGAGAGTTTATTCACCTATTTCTATAGATTTTTGGGTTTCAGGGTGTGCTACATTTGGAGCTAACGCTTGGATTGGTTTTAAGGTTGAACCTAAAGAACACCCCGATGTAGAAACGAAAAATGTCTCATTGATGAAGTATTGGACGGTTCGCACCAACAATATAACACTCGACCAAAATAATGGTATAAAAATCGTAGCGAAATATGACCAAAACGATGTACCGAGTGGGTCGAACGAAGGTAGTTATGACGTATTATTATATACTCCACCTTATAATGATCCAAATTCATATTGGAAAATCAACCCCGGTAAAACAAACGACGTGGTGGATTTCAACGTCAATGCTTTTTATGCTAATAGAACTATAATTTTGGACGGTAACTGGACAGCGGGTGATGAATCTTCTGCTCAAAAATCATATTATTCACGAAAAACCGGCAATTATAACGATGTAAGTACTTGGTCAAATATTGGATTTGGCGGGATAGCGGCAACAAAAATTCCGAATAAACGCTCCGATAGGGTGTTTATTGGGGATGGCGATACTGTTAACTTAACAGCCACTCCGGGGCAAGCTAATATAGTCGAGGTACAAGCGACGGGTACATTAAAAGTAACCGGAGATTATCGTATTACGGGCGATACAGTAAGAATATTAGATAATGCTCGCTTATTAGTAGCACATAGTAAAGGGTTTACAAATGAATCCGGCGCATTGGCTTCTCTGGGTTGCTTTGGAACTGACAAACGTATATTAGCGACAAACGTATGCTATGAATTTATCGGTACACAACAACAAACCACCGGCGACGGTATGCCCGATTTAGTGAGTTCGCTAAAAATTAATAAACCTGCGGCGGATACTGTTTATTTGGAAAAGAATATCTCAATTAAAGATTCATTGGTCATCAAAGACGGTGTTTTAAATTTATCAAATAAAACAGCCGATGGGCAAACAGCAAACCGTTCTTTTATTATGCGTGCGGGAGAATTAATAACAAGTGGCTCATATCTACAAAATTATTCAGCCGGTAATTTCGCTGTTGGCACTATTAATTTTGCGGGAACAGGGAATATTACAATACCATCATCCGGGTCGAATCCTGCGGTGAACCAGTATTTCAATTTGAAGCTTTCCGGCACACATAATGGAGTTGTTACTTTCCGTTCGAGTGGAGATATTAAAATTTCCAATGTATTTAATATTGATAATTTGGAATTTAATCCTATATTACCGCAACGTTTTATCACCGACGGTTCGACAGTAGTATTTAACAAAAACGTCGCCGCAAGCGTTCAAATTGTTCCAAGTAACCCCGGTACTTCAGGTAACCCCGATGCTGATATATCTTATTTTAATATTACTTTTGATGGATTAGGTGAGAAACGTCTAAGAACATATAGCACTTCACCATTTTCTGTTACCAATAATTTAGAAATAAAAAATACGGCTGTATTAAATAGCAATTCTACAAATTTATACGTTACAGGAAATTGGTTGAATAGCGGGGGAACATTCACGCCCACCACCGGTACTGTGAAAATGATTTCGCCAACGGCTACGTTTACCACAAATATAACGACAAATAATAATTCAAATGATTTTTATAATTTGATAATCAATGGCAATGGAACTGTTAAAACCAATAATGATTTGAATATCACAAAGGATTTGACAATTGACCACGGAAACTTTAATGCTGATATTAGAACAATCAATTTATCAGGAAACTGGTTCAATGATAACGGTCAGTTTTTGTATAATACATCGAATGTAGTGTTTAAAGGTACTGCAAATCAAACCCTAACTAAAAATAACGGAACTCAAAACTTTTATAATTTAACGATTAATGGTGTTAATGTAAACGCCACTAATATATCGGGTACAGGCGATCCGGGTGTGCAGGTATTTAATAATCTTGATTTGACAAAAGGTGTTTTGAATACACGTGGAAAATATGTTAAGATTAATAATATTGTTAACCGACCGGGGACTTTTACGAGTCACGTTGATGGTAGTATGAGGAAAAATATTGATTTGAATAATCAAACTGTAGCTTTTGAATTGGGTTATGGAAAACAATACACACCAATGGTTTTAGATTTCAAAGGAACTGCCGGTAGAGCCGGGTTCATTCAAGCAACTTCGGATACTATTATCTCAACGACCTCACCAATTTCGTTCAACGGGACGCTGATTGCACCTGCGAATTCTAAAATATCAAATGTTGATAAAATCTCGAGGCAATGGACAATATCATTACCAACCGGCAGTACTTTTGAATTGGGTGTTGGTAGAAAATATGATGCGACTCTGCAATTTATTAATCCACAAGATTTGACCGCAGGAGATTATCCCCTTGGTTTTGAACCTCGTTTGTTAGTAGGTGGTACGTGGGTGTTACCGAATAGATTTGGCGACCCGAAAATCGGCACCCGAACAACAACGACTACTCAATTTTCGAATCTAACGCAAATAGGCACATTTCTAATAGGTATGCCATATCCTCCTTCATATTACAGTATTGCAAATGCTGATTGGAATACTCCGTCCTCTTGGTCAACTCAAGGTTACGGTGGTACGGCGGCTTCGATTGTTCCCCCTATTGATGCTCAAGTCTTTATAGGCGATAGTAAAAAAATAACTGTAAACAATAATATTACCGCAAATGGTATAGTTACTGTTGATTCGAGTGGAGTGTTGTCAATTTATAATGATAATGTTATTTCCGGTAGCGGAGAATTCCGTCTTACAAAACGAGCCACTTTGGAAATTGGTCATTTGGCGGGTATTTCTACTTCAGGAGCTACGGGTAATATTCAAACCACAACCCGCAATTACAATTATTTGACTAATAATCGCGGTAGTTTCATATATACTCGTAATGTTGCTGGTACAAACCAATCTTCAGGAAATGGATTGCCCGATACATTAGCATATTTTGCAGTTAACCACGGAGCGGCGACACCTCCTTTAGTTCAATTAGTGAAGAATATTACAGTCATTGACAGTATGAAACTAATACGAGGTAATCTAAGAGCCAATGCGAATGTAACACTATGGGGAAATCTCAAAGTGTCGAGTTTGAGTGCTTTTGAACCCCAAACTTTTACTTTTACTTTTGCGGGATTAGGGCAAGACACTATAACAAAAGCAACAAAAGATTCATTAGTATTTTACAATCTTGAATTAAATAAAAAGAACCTAACCGGCGACGTTATTTTAAACAGAAATACAAGCATCGCTGTGCGCAATCAATTGAGTTTCAATGTCGCAAATGAGTCTCAATTTGTGGCGCGGTTGGATTCTACTTATATCCAAATTATTAACGGTGGTTCCGTTGTTGGATACGGACCGGGTAATGGCTATGCTCGCAAAGGTTGGGTTGACGGTGAATTAAGGAAATGGATTCCCGCGAATATTAGCCCTGATACAGTATTTTTTGAAATAGGGGATAAGGATTATTTTACCCCGTTTGGTATTTTATTTACAAATAACGGTGACGCAACTGATATTGCCGGATATATAGGTGCTTATATAATGGATGGATATCATCCCGATATGAGTGAGGCTTATCCAAATCTGATTAGTTCTACTAGAACCACTGAAAGATTTTGGAGAGTAGTATTACCAAAAGGTTCAACATTCGTCAAAGGTACTCGCCAATGCTTTGTTCGTTTAGATATGGCTAATCCTATAGATTTCCAAAGTGTTGATAGTTATGATTGTGTTGATATTGTTCATTGGAATGGTATTTCGGGAAGAAACGGTTGGACACATCTTGATCCAAATGGAACAGGAGCAAATTCGTCACGTTTAGGGAACGGATCTTGTAGTGATACAAGAGATGGAACCGGTACGTATAATTATTTTGGTGGTCTATCCTATAATTCTAATGTCGCTTTTGCCGAGGCTTGGCCTATTGGCGTTAATAATTTTAAATTTGGGGATACATTAAAATTTACTGATGGAAGTAAATTATTGGGTGATTTTTTAGCCGGACAATCCAACGAGATTATGACCTTCACAAGATACTATAGTGCAAAGTCAGGTCCTTGGGACGACCCGAATACTTGGTCAACCGTAAGCCATAGTACAAATACAAAT
>JBBRAO010000006.1:0-94563 GCA_038206725.1 Kapaibacterium sp. (SeqCode) | reverse complement strand
AAAATAATGCTTGCATTTGAATATAATTTCATTATATTTGCTACGTGAAATAGTACAAAAAGAAAAATAATGAAATTTTTGAGCTACATATCTTTTTTATTTCGCGACGGGAAGCAACTTCCGCCACTCGGTGAACAATGGAGAAAATTATTACATCAAATATTGGATATTGTTGAAAACTTTATTTTGGTTTTCTACAATAAATTAACTAAAGGGCGTCTTCCTGCATCCTGCATCCTGCATCCTGCATCCTGCATCCTGCTTAGCTTTGCGGTGCGGTTGCCATTATTGCTGCAATTGGTGCCTAACGATAACATATTTTTACAAACATTTGTGCTACGCATTCATCCCACCGTAAA
Source organism: Kapaibacterium sp. (SeqCode) (assembly GCA_038206725.1). Taxonomy (GTDB): domain Bacteria; phylum Bacteroidota; class Ignavibacteria; order Kapaibacteriales; family UBA2268; genus JBAXXL01. Next base: position 94,204 of record JBBRAO010000006.1, on the reverse strand, counting down.
TGAGAATATTCTTTGGAAGAACCTTAAATTCGAATGAATCAAAAAACTAAAAAAGATATTTGCAAGTAATAGTTTTAAGTAAAATTGTTCAAAAAATAGGAATTTAGAAGTATGTTTTTAAAAAGAGTTACTCTCGTGTTAACATTATTGCTGACAATATTTGCAGTTTCTGCGAATGCGCAAAAAGGTAATAAGCTTCAGTTACTTCCGTGGCACGGATACTTTTTTGTTAATGCGGTGAAGACAAATGATTGTTGCATTGATTTAGAAATTTTCAATACTCAATGCAATTTTGATGGTAGAACAGTCACTTATTACCAATATGATGGGAATGGTAATATTATTGGCACAGCACAAGTACCTTTTCCACCAGGGTCAATGTCACAAACAATACGTCTTTGTGCTCAAGATGGAGAAAACTATATTCACTTTAAAATACACGAGGTAAAAAATGGAACACCGGCGGATTCATTTTCCATAATAGGTACTGTTCCAAACTTGACTGGCTGCTGTCCCTGTCCTGAAAACAGAGCTGATTTTCTTAATATTTCACTGGTAAAAGATTATTATTGTCCGAATGCCTGTAAAGTTATGCTGTCGCTAAATCTACCTGACTCTTTGTCTTGCTATACCCATTATCAATTTGAACAAACATATCCTGGTTTAATGAGTGGTGTACGAGGAATAAATGAACCAATATCTGTATTTGATTATTGCCTTTCTGCCGGCCATTCTACAACAATCAAAGTCTATCTTCTCAAAGATCAGTATGCTATGTTGGATACTTCTTGTGTGATTGAAAAAACAGTATATTGTGATACCGATTCTTTAGTCGAAATTCCCGATGATACCACATTATTAGTACCTTGTTCACCGGATTGCCCTCCAGATGGGTGGGCTAATACCAAAACTGAACAATTTTGGATACCAAGTTGTAATTTTGGTTGTTTAATCACAGTGAAATATACTCATCGTATCGCTTGCCTTCAGAATTATCAAGATTTGCAATTGTTAAGGATCGAGTATAGTCCAGAATGTTTACAATCCTGCACGATTGATAACATATACCAAAAAGCTTTATTAGGAGTTATAGCAAAAAATAGAATGGACTTTATACCGAAAATAGACTCGATAGGTTGCGATACAACTTGGCGAGTTTCAAACGGCGGTTGTTGGGCAGAATGGGAAGGTTACATTATATTAGGTAATCAGGTAATTGATACTACAATTGTAATGGGTCCTTGCGATTCAGTACAGTGCTGTTATCAACCTATAACGGTTTGTCGCGATAATAACAATGTAGTCACAACATTTAATAACAATCAATACCCACAGCAATTTGATTGCACAGGAAAGTTTTATACTACTGGTGGCTTTTTTCCATTACAAATCCCTTGCGATGAAGCTTGCAATTGGATGCAAAATATGAACGGGAAAACATCGGATGGAATAATGCCTAAAATAGCTATTAATCAGCACTCATACGAGAATACTCCAACTTATGCCATCAGAGATTACTTTGCTAATGATATAATTAATATCTATATACAATCGGAAAAACGAGCGGAATGTAGAATTGAATTATTTGATATTAATGGTAATAAACTAAGAGTTTCACTAAGTAACATCGGTATTGGTAAGTCATATATTCCACTTGATGTTAGTAATTTACAAAGTGGAACATATATGTACGCTATAACAGTAAACGGAATCCAACTAAAAACTAACAAAATAATTATTACTCGTTAACAAATTATGCGGCAGTTCTTATGACTGCCGCTTTTTTCTTACTATTATAAAAGGGTTTCAAATGAAAATTATCTATTTATTGTGTTTTTTATTCTTCACTTCAACCAGTCTTATTGCAAAGGCTGAATGGAAGAAGACCTACTGGGGTGACCTAAACGAAGTTGGTTTAGGTATTAATTGCATTGATTCCACCGATTGCATAGCTTGTTTATCCCACATGAATTTTTGCAGGTTAATTGAATCCACCGATGGTGGAAATTCTTGGAGTATTCTATATGATGAAAGTGATTATGTAAAGCCACATTTCCCTCATCCGTATTATATAAATAATATGGCATACACTGATAAAAAACATTTGTATATAATTTATGGTGATATGGGAGCCATTAAAAGAAGCAGTAATAGAGGTAAATCGTGGGATACTACCTATATTTCTGGTGCTGAAGATCTCATTCGTATTCACATGCTTGATTCTTTAAACGGGATAGTCGCATCTCCAACTAATGTTTATGTTACTAATGATGGGTGGAAAACATACAATTCCACAATTGGTATGACGGGTTTGATTTTAGATATTTGGATGCACTCTAAAGATAGTTTTGATGTCTCAAGAGCAATAAATATATATTATAAAGATGGGACTAAGAAGGGTGCCGCTGAATATGCTAGAACAACAAACGCAGGTAAGGTTTGGATTAGAGACACAATTAAGGATGAAAATTATGGAGCATTACGGCGGATTTTCTTTTTAAATAAAGAAGTAGGTTGGATCGCATCACGAAAAGGTTTGGGAATTGGTGACCAATCTTGGGATTTGATGTTTAAAACAACAAATGGTGGTGTTAGCTGGAATTTAGTTTACAAGGAAATAAATAAGTTAGCATTTGGATTGAATTATATTACGTTTCGGGATATCCTAAATGGTATTGCAGTTGGACCCTATGGTAAAATTTTACGAACCAATGATGGCGGCGAGACATGGTTCAGAGAATATCTTTATGAAAGACCAAAAGAGAGCGAGGCACCTACTATGGTTGTAACATACGCAGGTAATGTACCTATTTGCGGTACTTTCGGAGAGGGAATGTTCCGGTTAATGGATGATGGTGAAGGTGCTGTTGAAGGTGGAAATGATAAATCCTTAGAAATTTCCCCTAATCCTGCGGGCGATTATATAACGATAAATCTGTATGCAATCAACCCCACGCTTAAGCGTGGGGTTGATGAGCTGATCATCTACAACACACTCGGCGAAAAAGTGATGTCAGTAGAACAGACGCCCTCGTCTGTTCAGCAAATCAACATCTCCGATTTACCGCGAGGGATGTATTTTGTGAAATTGGGTGGCGAGACGGCGAAGTTTGTGAAAATGTAGCTATTTATGTTCCCAAGCAGGAGCTTGGGAACAAGACAAAGCTGGGAGCCATCAACCCCACGCTTAAGCGTGGGGTTGATGAGCTGATTATCTACAACACACTCGGCGAATGCGTGATGTTTGAACCAACTCATCCGATGACTCGCCGGTCATCGGATGAGTAAGACTCTTTTACCCTAATAATTCATCCAGTGCTTCCAAGGCATATCTCAAATGCGGAACAACTATGGAACCACCTATAACGAGTGCTATTTCCATCGCTTCGTTGATTTCTTCACGAGTCGCTCCACAATTAACCGCTTCACGTATGTGGTAAATGGTGCAATCATTACAGCGAAGCATCAGCGAACAGCTAAGTCCTATGAGCTGTTTTGTTTTTTCGTTAAGGGCTCCTTCTCTGTAGGCGTTGGTGTCCAAATTGAAAAAGCGGTTATAGACTAGATCGTTTTGCGCAAATACTCGTTCATTACCGGCGTTTCGGCGTTTATCAAATTCTTCGTATATATTCATTTTTTACCTCTATAATGCACATTCATATTGGAAAAAAGCATTGATCTTATTTGACTTTCAAATATTTCGGTTTGTATTTTTTGACAAGTTTAGTGTAATAATACAGCATTACCAGTACTGTTACCAACACTCCCAGAGCGCAGAAAACCGACTGCCAAGGGTCGAGTCTATTTTTAAAGAAATATAGAACCGGTCCCGGAATGAATACCGTATTATACAGTATAAAATGGTGTACTACATAAATCCAAAGCGTATTTTTACCCATCGTCAGCAAAAAAGGATTGATATTTTTAAATTTCAGCGATAGCAACGAAAAAATACCGATTATTATCCCCACCACAGCTATGCGGTCAATCATAATAAGATCGGGCAAATTATTATGCGGATGATAGTATAGATATGGACCACGTATAGAAGGCATAATAGTATAGGTTATAATCATCCAGAGAACACCGATTGAAATTATCCAAATACCAAAGCGGTAGCTTGTATAAAACTCCTGGTATTTAGGGATAGTACTGCCGAGCGCCGCACCCAGCATTAAATAACCAACAAATGGGAAGATTGGGAAATGCGAACCAAATTTCGGTGTAAAGAAATTAGCAAAAAAGATTGGTACGTGATCGAGCCAAGCCATTGTTGGTACGACGTTATGCAATGCAATCATACTTAGACCGGTTACAAGTAAAATCCAAAAATAAGAAAATTTAGTAAATTTCGCGAATTTGTATAAGCCCACTAAGCTTATTAAACCGACTCCAATACATTGCAAAACGTGGAATACTATCGCAGAATTGTCAACCGCATTGAAACTAGCCGGGAAATTGAAAATTAAACTCACATTGAATTGAAGAGCATAACCGATTCCGATTAGCAACAGCCCTCGCGTGAAACCTTTTTTTACGCGTGGGTTACTTCCTCCGGGCGTTTCGTATTTCATCAATAAGTATGTAAATATCACCCCCGACATTAATAGGAAGAGCGGGGCGGTTACACCGCGGTTGTATTTCCAAATATCGAAGAGTGCGGAGTTTACTCTATATTTTTGATTAAGAACCAGATCAATAGTATGACCCTGAACCATCATCAAAATAGCGTAAGCACGTGTCAAATCAATAAATGTAATGCGTTTTGGTTTATCTGTAATTATTTGTTCTGTCATAATAAATGATTAACTTCTATCTGCCGGACAGAAGATTTCAATAAGTTAATATAATTAATTCAATTTTACTTGAATCTGAAGGTTCAAAATTAAGGCTATTTTGCTAAACTAACAAATAAAGACTCAATAAGACAGGTGTTGAAATAGGATTTCAGGGAGTTATATAAATCATAAGCTATTAGTCAGAATTGATTGACTGCTTTTTCTTATAACCTTAACTTCTTTCAAAACAATTAAAAAAAGATGGATATGTGTAAAAAAAAAGCTCGGCTGTAAATGTCAACCGGGCTATATTTATTTCAAGAGAGAGTTTCGTGAAAAAATTATTTGCAAATATAAAAACGAATATCTATGCAGTATATTTTTATAACCATAAAAATAAATTGGTTTTTACCATATTCCCGATTGTAAAAAATCTTCAATTGAACTAGCGGCGGTTCGTCCTGCACCCATAGCCAATATTACTGTAGCTCCACCGGTAACGATGTCACCGCCGGCAAAAACTCCTTCAATATTCGTTCTCATCGAAGCCTCGTCAACCAATATGTTACCCCATTTGTTTACATTCAAATCAGGTGTGGCACGACTGATAATCGGATTCGATCCGTTTCCGATTGCAATAACTGCAACATCAATATCAATTGTATCAATAGCACCATCGATTGGAACCGGTTTGCGTCTTCCGGAATCATCGGGTTCACCTAATTCCATTCTTTGCAAACGTAAGCCTGTTAAGCGGCCTTCCTCATTGCCGAGGAACTCCAAAGGAGCGGTTAAAAGCATAAACTCTACGCCTTCTTCTTTAGCGTGATGGATTTCTTCCACACGTGCGGGCATTTCTTTTTCAGTTCTTCTATAACTGATTACGGCGCGTTTTGCACCTAAACGAAGAGCGGTTCTGACAGCATCCATAGCCGTATTTCCACCGCCGAAGACGACAACTGTTTTATCCTTGATATCATACATTGGGGTATCGTAATGCTCAGGGTCGTAGGCTTTCATTAGATTTACACGAGTTAAATATTCATTCGAAGAATAAATACCGTTGAAATTCTCACCCTGAATATTAAGGAAGTACGGTAATCCCGCACCAACAGCTATAAATATCGCGTCAAAGCGTTCGAGTAGTTCTTCTACCGTTTCGGTTAAACCGATTATGTAGTTTGTTATGAATTTGACACCCGCATTTTCTAAGGATTTTATTTCTGCTTGTACAATTTCTTTCGGTAAACGGAATTCAGGAATACCGTACATCAAAACACCGCCCAAACCGTGGAGTGCTTCGAAAATAGTTACTTCGTGACCGAATTGAACTAAATCCCCGGCACAACTTAATCCGGCAGGACCACCGCCAATAATGGCGATTTTTTTACCCGTAGGGGTACCCACTTTTATATTCTGGATGCCGATGTTTTCGCGCTCCCAATCCGCGGCAAAACGCTCTAAATTACCAATCGCCACCGAGCGTCCTTTTTTCTCTAATATACATACTTTTTCGCATTGCTCTTCCTGTGGGCAAACTCTTCCGCAAACAGCAGGTAATGCGTTATCCTCTTTTAGAATTTTTGCGGCTAACGCGAAGTCTTCATCGGCAATCGCAATAATGAACTCCGGTATTTTCACTGCAACCGGACAGCCGGCGACGCATTGCGGCTTTTTACATCTAATACAACGGTTTGCTTCTTCGACAGCCATTTCTTTGGTTAATCCTAAGTTCACTTCTAAAAAATTGTGGCTTCTAACTACCGGATCTTGTTCCGGCATAGGAATTCTGGTTATTTGCATTCTTTCTTTTGCAGTCATCTCGCGCATTTATAAACCCATCCCCTCTAATTTGCAATTATGTTTTGTGATTGAATCCGATTCCTGAATAGCATAATTCGCGTTGCGTTTCAACAATGTATCGAAATCAACCAAATGAGCGTCGAATTCAGGTCCGTCCACGCAAGCGAAGAATGTTTTTCCACCGACGGATACTCTGCATCCACCGCACATTCCGGTACCGTCAACCATAATCGGATTTAAGCTTACAACAGTTTTTATTTCGTATTTCTTTGTCAAATCGGCAACGGCTTTCATCATAGCAATTGGTCCAATCGCCAAAACAAAGTCGATTTTTTCACCGGCGGTAATCAATTCTTGTAGTTTTTGAGTAACAAATCCGTGAAAACCGTAACTTCCATCGTCAGTTGTTGGATATACTTCGTCGGAACATTCCTTCATTTCATTTTCTAATATCACATATTCCTTAGAGCGGCCACCGATTATACTAATCACTTTATTTCCGGCTTCTTTCAAGGCTTTTGCTGTTGGGAAAGCGATTGCCGTCCCGACACCGCCGCCGATAACTACCGCTGTACCAAATTTTTCTATTTCGGATGCTTTGCCCAAAGGTCCGGCAACATCCAAAATAAACTCGCCGGTTTTTAAGTTGTTTAACATTTTGGTTGTTTTACCTATTCCTTGAACGATGATGGTTATACTGCCTTCATTTTTGTTCGAATCGGCTATGGTAATCGGTATCCGCTCACCCGTTTCGTTTACACGGATTATCACAAATTGTCCCGCTTGTCTTTTGTTTGCTATTTGTGGTGCTTCGATTCTAAATAGCTTGATATCGGGACCTATAAATTTTGCTTCTAAGATTATATTCATCTGTTTTATCAAATATTAATGTATTTCAATTTTTAAAGAGTACAAAATTACTTAAAAACAGTTGATTATGAAAATTCAAGTGATTAATTTCACAAAAAATATTTCAGTTTAGCTCTTATTAATTGATAATTAACCACAAATTTTTCTTAATTTTGATTATTATTAACAATGAATAATTGTCTTTTGAAAAAACCTCTTGTTATAGATTTAGATAGCACTCTAATAAAGAGTGACACATTGGTAGAATCAATAGTTCTGCTTATCAAACGGAACCCATTATATCTAGTTGTTTTACCGTTTTGGTTAATGAGCGGACGAGCGCAATTCAAATCCAAAATTGCTGAGAAAACCAACCTCTCAGTTGATTTGCTTCCATACAGAACGGAGCTGATTGAATATATAAAAGCAGAAAAGTTCACTGGAAGAACCGTAGTTTTAGCTACCGCGTCAAATGAAAAAACCGCCAACTCAATTCAAGAGCATCTTGGCTTATTTGATAGGATTCTAAATTCGGACGCTACCACAAATTTGAAGGGTAAGACCAAAGCCGATAAGTTGATAGAATTATTCGGCGAGAAAGGTTTTGTTTACGCGGGGGACAGCAAATCGGATTTACCGGTTTGGCAAAGTGCCGAGAAAGCTATTTTAGTGGACTGTTCCGAAAGTCTCAAACGAAAAGTTTTAGCAAATACCCCAATAGAAAAAGAATTCCAATCCGATAAAAATACTTTCAAGCTAATAATTAAAGAAATGCGCCTATACCAATGGGTAAAAAATCTATTAATATTTTTGCCGTTGCTTTTAGCACATTTAATTGGTGATGGTGAACTTTGGTTGTCGGCTGTTACAGCGTTTTTTGCTTTTGGATTTACCGCGTCGTCGGTTTATCTTTTAAACGATTTGTTGGATCTTAATTCAGACAGGAAGCACCACTCAAAGCGCAATCGTCCTTTCGCCTCGGGTGATTTATCGCCGGTGTACGGTCTATTTCTTATACCACTGCTGTTGCTAAGCTCAATATTAATATCGCTTACTTTACCGCCGTACTTTATGCTGGTTCTTGCTGCTTATTATGCGGTTACGTTGTGTTATTCATTTTTAATAAAGAGAATTTATCTATTAGATATATTGGTTTTAGCGGGATTATACACATTGCGAATAATCTGCGGCGGTGCGGCTTGCACTGTTCCAATTTCGCCTTGGCTTTTGGCTTTTTCGATGTTTATATTCTTGAGTTTGGCGGCGGCAAAACGCTATACAGAGCTGTCACAAACCGAGCTTTATGATAAAACCAAACTCTCGGGTCGCGGTTATAGAAAAGTTGATATGCCTTTATTAAGTTCATTAGGTTTGTCAAGCGGTATGTTGGCGGTACTGGTTTTTGCCATATATACATTTTCGCCTGAAGTAGTTAAACTATATGAATCGCCGAAATTTATATTTGCGGCTTGTCCTGTATTGCTTTATTGGATAGGACGTATATGGTTTTTGACTGTTCGAGGTGAACTTTCTGACGATCCCGTTATTTTCGCTGTCAAGGATAAGGTCAGTTATTTAACAGCATTAGTTATTGTTTCATTAATTTTATTATCATCATTATGTTAGAAAAATATGGTTCGTTTGGGCGATATCCAAAATTAGCTCCATCGGAAGTAAAAAAGTTGTATTGGTCGTCGGATATACCGGATTTATCGAATATTACCACACCGATTTTGGCTTATGGTTTAGGAAAAAGCTACGGCGATTCCTGTTTAAACGAAGGGGGTGTACTATTAGACACTTCTTCGATGAATAAGTTTATTGAATTCAACATCGAGCAAGGAATTATCCGAGTTGAAGCCGGCGTCAAGTTAAGCGATGTATTGAAAATATCGGTTCCAAACAATTGGTTTCTCGCTTCTACCCCGGGTACAAAAGAAATTACTGTTGGAGGCGCGTTGGCTAACGATGTACACGGAAAAAACCATCATAAAGGCGGAACTTTCGGTTGTCACGTAACTCAATTCGAATTGCTTCGTTCCGACGGGAAACGATACCTATGTACACCCGATCATAATGCCGAATTATTCAGAGCCACTATAGGCGGTATGGGATTAACCGGATTAGTAACTTGGGTGGAATTCAAATTAGCGAAAATCCCTTCACCATTTATAAAATATGAAAATATAAAATTTGATTCCTTAGAAGAATTTTACGAGATTAACAAAGAATCGGAAAACAACTACGACTATATCGTTTCGTGGGTTGACTGCGGTTCGAAGGGCGATAAATTGGGAAGAGGTATTTTTATGCGCGGCAATTTCGCAGACCCGCATAAAGAAAAATTGCCAAGACTACCCAAAGAAGGCGCGCTTCCTTTCCCAATTGATATTAATTTAATCAATCCGCTTACTGTGAAAGGATTCAATTGGCTTTATTTTAATAAGCAGATACCGAAATTCCAATCGGGAATTTGCCATTATAATCCATTTTTCTACCCACTGGATTCTATAAACGGTTGGCAAAAAGCTTATGGCAAGAAGGGATTTTTGCAGTATCAATTCGTTTTACCGTTCGATAATTATTTGGTCAATTTGAAGAACATATTGAGCATTATTCAAAAATCGGGTATGCAGTCATTCTTAACTGTACTTAAAAAATTCGGCGATGTTCGCTCACCGGGGATGATGAGTTTTCCAATGCCGGGTATTACTTTAGCAATAGATTTCCCTATGCACGGCGAAAAGACATTGGCTATACTTAGAGAAACCGACAAAATACTGCGTTCAGCCGGTGCTCGTATGTACCCTGCCAAGGATGCCCGTATGAATGGCGCGGACTTCAGGAATTTCTATCCGGAATTAAGCGAATTTGTGAAATACATAGACCCGAAATACTCGTCCAGCTTCTGGCGCAGAGTAATGAAGTAAAATATCCTTATTTGAGATTTTCCTATTTCGAGTAGGCGTATTCGATTGTTTTTGTTGGTTCATTGCCTGAAGAAAATGTTACATCTTTGGTGCAATTGCCATACTTATCATATTCGAATGTGCGTTTCTCTTTAATTGTCTCACCCGGATTATAGGTTACAAGTTCAATTAGCCTATCTTTATCATATTTACGTGTTATTTTTGTGGTATAAACACCGTCCGGATTGCAATCTATTTCTTCAATTACTCTATCTTTATCATCATATTTTTGAATACGCCTGATGTAATTTCCATTACTAATTTCTTTTATATACTCAGTTTTAAATCCGTTGTCTTCGTATTTACAAAAACTAAACACCTCTATGGTTCCATCAGGCTTTAAAAATGAATTTTCGACTATTCTGCCCGAATTATCATACTTATTATAATATGTTTCTTCTTTGGTATTTCCGGTATTCAATTTTGTCGTTTCTAATAATCTACCGGCATCGTCGTATTTGTATTTATAGAAAGTTGTATCTAACTTTCTTGAAGTTAAATCTGTGCCATTTTCATAGTTTATTTCTAAAACAACATTATTCTTCTCATCATATTGATTAGTTGCTTTTGTTATTCTTTCGCCATTATTAAACATTCGATCCAAAGAAAAATACTCAATTACGTTTCCTTTATTGTCTAAAATATTATAAGAGTAAGAAACACTTTCTTTTCCATTATTATAATTAATTCTTTGAGTTTTAAATGTATCTTTTGATGCGGAATAGACCATTTTAAAAGCTAATTCACCGTCCTTATTGTATAATACCACTTCCTGGATATCGCCTTTATTATCATATTTGCGTTTTGTTGTTTGCTGTAGTGAGCGATCTCCGTATTTTGATACTTCGTATGAGATTCTACCCTTTTGATTGTATTGTGCAGAACTAATGAAATCGTTGGTATAACGCGGTTCAGAATTACCAGCTCTCCAAAGATGCGTTGTACATTTTGTAAAATTACCTAAAACCGAATCCGGTGCTATGTCCGCATATAGGCTTGCGGAAGCCGAGAGGATTAAAATTAATCCGGCGAAGAGCATTTTCTTGAACATAATAATTCCTACAGCAATTACATTAAAAAAAACAATTACATTTATTTCAGTTCTTAAGTGCAAATTTAATACTTTTTTTAATAGCAACCAAATAATACAGCAAATAAATGAATCTATTTTCATATATTGTGAAAATTGAACAATTGTGTTTGCGGTGTATGTAGATGAGATGCGAAAAAAAACACAAAACCGGTCGGAGAGAGAAGATGATATGTGCGGCGAAGAAACACCACCTAACCCAATTTATTACAAATATATTACAGGTTTCCAATATAGTTTGTAGAACATATTCAGTATTGTCCAAGACTTCATAATTGTTCGAGGACGGGTGATCGGCTCAGGTTTGTGTTTTAAAAAAGATAAACAACAAATGCCGTAATGATGATATTTATAATTGCTACAGGCATTAAAATCTTCCAACCGATGTGCATCAATTGGTCGTAGCGGAAACGGGGTAGTGTCCAGCGAACCCAAATAATGAAAAATACGACTGCGCAAATTTTGAAAATGAACCAAAGCAACTGTAACAAAGCTAACCAAGGCGAACCAACAGCTAACCCGATAAATCCATTGGACACGGGTAGTACCCAGCCGCCTAAATAAAGCAATACCAAAAAAGTAGCCGAAAGCGTAACGTTCACATATTCCGCTAAAAAGAACATTCCAAACCGCATACCAGAGTATTCTGTATTGAATCCGGCAACGAGCTCTTGCTCCGCTTCCGGAAAATCGAATGGAGCGCGATTTGTTTCAGCAAAAGCCGATATCAGAAATATCAAAAAGCCCACAGGTTGGATGAAAATATTCCAACGGAAACCGCCCCAAGCACTTGCTTGAGTGTGAACTATGTCGGTTAGGTTAAATGAGCCGCTGATGATAATAACGCCGATAACAGCTAAACCCATCGAAAGTTCGTACGAAATCATCTGAGCAGAAGCACGTAAGCCACCAAGCAATGAGTATTTATTGTTAGAAGACCATCCGGCTAATGTAATGCCGTAAATCCCGACCGAAGTCATAGCCAAAATAAATAATAATCCAATATTCACATCCGGCGCGATACCAGCTTGAATAGTATATCCGAAAAGTTGGAAACTATCGGAAAAAGGGATTACCGACCAAACGGTGAAAGTCGCAAAAAGAGAAATTACAGGAGCTAAACTGTGGACTGCTTTGTCAGCTCCATCGGGTACTATATCCTCTTTAAGGAATAGTTTTAACACATCGGCAAATGGTTGAAGCAGACCAAACGGACCAGCTCTATTGGGTCCTATTCTTTGCTGAATAAAAGCCGCGACCCGACGCTCGGCATACACATTAGTTGCGGCAACAAGAAGCAACATAGTGATTAATATTAACCCTTTAATTACAGCAAGCAAAAGTATGTATATGATTGTCATTTGTTAATTCTTAAAATGTGTAAATTATTTTACCGCTAATATTTATATAATGTAGTTTGCTGTTTTCAAAAACTAAAGCCGCACCGTTTTGAAAACTTTTTACATAGTCATAAGTCGGTTTAATTGTAAAATTATTGTTTTCATCTATAAAACCCCATTTACCATCTACACATACAGCCGCTAAGCCCTCGCTGAAGTTGTCCGCGGCTTCGTACTGCGGTTTAATTGCAAATTCTCCATCGGTTCCCATATAACCATAAGCATTTTGATAGACTACCAAGGCTCTTTTACCGTAAAATCTATAAGCATCCTGCAAAGGAAAGCGGTTAATAGTTTCACCTTTTTTATTGATATAATTAAATGCACCATCGCTCATAACCAAAGCTAACCCGGAATAAAACTGGTCAGCCATTTGATATATTTCGGGAATAACGAAGCCGCCTTTTTGGTCAATAAAACCCCATAGTTTTTTTGTGGAGACAGGCGCCAAACCTTCTGAAAAATGTGAAGCCATTTCAAATTGAGGTTCAATTACCCAATCCATTTTTTTATTTATATAACCAAAAAGTGAATCTTTCAGTATCAATGCAATACCATTATAAAATTCACCTGCGAAAAACAATTCCCATTTGGTCAGATACTCACCTTGAATATCAACATAGGAGTATTTAATATTGTCGTTATCCTTTATGCCTTTAGCCGGTTTTGATTCCGTTATTGCTATTCCATCGGAATATCGTCCTGTGTGCAAATCAACTTCATCGCGAATTATCTGCGCATTAGCGTTTATTAACACGTAGTGCGACTTATATGGGTATCCCCAAAAACGCTCCTTAAGCAAAGCAATCGCCATACTATCTGAAAAATACGCATTTTGCGGAAATTTCGGGAACCTGTAAATTTTACCGCGGAATATTTCCTTAGACCACTCGACTTTTGTATCCAATGTTGGAGAGATTACAATATCACCCTTAGTATTAATATAACCTACCCGTTTGCTTTGTGCAATAGGTAGCAAATCTTGAGCGAAAACAGCGGAAAAACTGAAAAACGAAAATACCAAAACAAAAATGAACTTCATCATATTATTTCTTACAAAAACTTAAATTTATAGCATTATACGTATAAATACGCATTGTGTTATACAAAAATAAAACTTTTTGAAATAGTATTTGATTATATTTGTAAATTATTAAAAATGGAATCAAAAAAATGCGAATAATATTTTTGTCAACCTTTTATCCGTACCGCGGTGGGATGGCTCAATTCAATGCTTGTTTATACAGAGCTTTGGAAAAGAAATACGATGTGGAAGCGTTCAACTTCAGCCGTCAGTATCCTAAACTCCTATTTCCAGGCAAAACACAACTTGTTGATTCTGCCGATAAAGCCGACCCTATTCCATCGTTAAATATATTGGATTCTGTAAATCCGCTTAGTTATCAATCAACAGCGAAGCAAATCATTTCTCAAAAACCGGACGTGCTTTTGGAAACTTTGTGGATGCCTTTTTTAGGTCCCGCACTTGGTTATGTGGCAAAGAAAGTCCGTCGCAAGGGAATCGTAACTATTGGTCTTCTGCATAATGTGATACCTCACGAAAAGCAAGTTACCGATGAAGTGCTGACAAAATACTTTTTGAGTGGACAAGACGCTTATATTGTTCTGACTGAATCCGTCCGCGACGATTTGCTGAAATATGTTCCCGATGCTCGCTACAAACTTGTCGGTCATCCACTGTATAGGCATTTTGAAAATACCGTATCTACCGAAGAAGCCCGCAAAGTATTAAATCTACCTGCGGACAAAAAAATACTGCTCTTTTTCGGATTTATACGCGATTACAAAGGCTTGGATAAAATTTTGGAAGCTATGCCGCTGTTGAACGATGAATATCATTTATTAGTAGCGGGGGAAAGCTATGGCGACTTTACGAAATACAGCGATATAATACAAAACTTAGGCATAGAAAACAAAGTCAGCGTATTTAACAAATACATTAACGACGGCGAAGTACAGTTGTATTTCAATGCTTCCGATGTCTGCATCCTGCCATACAAAAGCGCCACACAAAGCGGTATAGTGGGCATTTCGTATCATTTCGAATTGCCCGTGATAGTTACTCGCGTCGGTGGATTGGACCAGATGGTTGAACCATTCGGTACAGGACTTGTAGTGGAAGAGGCAAATCCGGATATGCTGAAAGATACCATAGCAGAGTATTTCGAGCGCGATATGGAAGCCGCCTGCAAATCTGGTATCAGCAAATACCACAATGTACATTCTTGGGAAGCAATCGCCGAAGCAGTAGAAGTGCTCTATGAGGAAATCAAGCAAGACCGTTAAGGAATTATAAATTTTGATGTGAAGAAGTAAACCGCAACAACCACGGAGTGGTTGAAAAAGAATAGCCCCGTATGAAATGCGGTGGAAAAAATGTTGTCGCAAATATTTTTGACTCCGACGGAGTTAAATATGATAAAAATTGGCAAACGCGAAGATTACAGATTCATTAAAAATACGTCGTCGAAATCGCCATAATAACCCAAGCCTTTTCAAAAACCTCATTCAGAACAAGATAAACTTCATATCCACTTTCTTTCAAAAACTTGACGTGGGAGTAAAAAAATCGTCGTGCGATGTTCCAAATTCCAATATAGACGCTTTTTGATTCATCAAAAACCAAATTCTTAATTTTAAATAAACAAATTTATCAAAATTTCGTATTATAATGGATGTTTAATTATAAGGATAAATTATGTTCAAGAATCAAATAATGAAGATGTTTCTTATTTCACTTGTTTTCACAGCTTATGCAACGGTATATGCTCAAAACGAAAATGGAATCAAGGATTTAGCTAATGTATATTCAAACGCACAAACTGATAATAATAGATTGGATAGAGCCAACGACGATATAATTTCCCAGCGCTCTTCCGTATTCACAAGAACCGTTGCTCAATGCTCTCCGGCAATTGTCGGTATAAACGTAACCGAAGTTCTTCAAATCGAGCAACAGTACTCAAATTATAATGACCCTCTGTTTGAATATTTTTTCGGCAGACGCAATAGGCAACCGGAAGAATACCAAGTTGAAAACCTTGGAAGCGGGTATATTATTTCTCCCGACGGCTATATATTGACTAATCATCACGTGGCGGGCAACGCTTCCAAAGTTGTCGTAACTATGACCGATGGCAAAAAGTACAATGCCAAAATAGTTGGTGCCGATATGGTTTCCGATGTATGCCTTTTAAAAATTGATGGGCAAAACCTGCCTTATATGAAATTGGGCAATTCGGACAACATAATGGTTGGTGAATGGGTTCTGGCTTTCGGAAATCCGTTTGGACTTTTCGCGCGTAATACCAAACCTACCGTTACAGTAGGCATAGTTTCCAATAATTGCGTTAGCTTCGTTCAACCCGACAAACCCTATAACCGTATTTACAAAAATATGATTCAAACCGACGCGGCAATTTCGAGCGGCAACTCCGGCGGACCATTGGTTAACGCAATGGGCGAAGTAATAGGGATGAACACTATTATTTGGTCAACAGCCCAATCCAGCGAAGGAGCCGGTAGTATAGGCATCGGTTTCGCTATTCCAATCAACAGAGTCAAAAACATTGTAGATAGATTAATCAAAGACGGCTCTATAGACCGTACTTTTGAACTTGGGATGGAGGTACGCGATATTGACCGCAATTTAGCCCGCTATATCGGCACGAACCTTACAGAAGCAGTTGTTGTTTATTCATTTAACAACTACTCTCCTGCGAAACAAGCGGGTTTTGCTTTGGGCGACATAATCACAGAAATAGACGGCACAAAAATCACAAAGACCGAAGATTACTACCTGATAATGAACGATGCCGCTTTTGGAGATGTTCTGGATTGCAAAGTCATCCGCGATGGCAGAGAAGTCAACATAAGATTAGAATTGAAGAAATCAATCAGAAGATATAGAAATTAAAAACGAGACCAATCTATGACCGGTCTCTAAAACAATCAAGGATGTTTGTTCCACCGCGCTTGGTGGTCAAACATCCTTGATTGACTCTTTGTCTGAACCACGATTCAAAGGATTTATTGGATTAAAGGATTTTTTCGTCATTACCGCGGAAGCGGTAATCCATCTTACTGAACCTTCCGAAGTTTTGAAACCTTCGGAAGGTTGTAACCAGTTACAGCTTCACAAATTTCGCCGTTTCGCCACCCACTTTTACAAAATACATACCTTTTGATAAAGCTGAAATATTGATTTGCTGAACAGACGAGGGCGTCTGTTCTACTGTCATCACTCGTTCACCGAGTGTGTTGTAGATTGCGATTTCAGAGGTCTCATCAACCCCACGCTTCATTGTTATGAAATCGCCGGCGGGATTAGGCGAAATATTAATATTGGTAGCAGTAGTTAGTTCTTCAACACCTACAGCTGAGATATCCAGCTTGTAAACACCATGATCTTGGATTGTGGCATAAAGATAATTGTCTAAAATTGTGAAACTTAAAACAGTGCTATTGGGTAAACCAACACTTATTTTTGCCCAAGAATTACCTTTGTTTTCTGTAAAAAATACTTTACCAAAACCACCGACAAATACTTTGTTATTATCATTAATTATGCTGTAAAATCTCTCTTGTTCCGGTGTTGGATTGATGTCCAACCAATTCAAACCGGAATCAACAGATAAAAAAACACATCCATTTGACACATTATTTTCCATACAAGTAGCAAGATAAACATCGGATTTGTCAATGGCAATACCATAAATTCTTTTAAACGTCAATCCTGAATTCATTTGAATCCATTCTGTTCCATTTTTTTCAATTGAATAAAAACCGGTTGTAAAAGACCCTGCAAAAATGTTATTATCCTTAACCCCAAGGGAAAAAATATTATTACTTTTGAAGCCGTCGTTGATCTGCACCCAGTCTATACCTTTGTTAATGGATTTGAAAAACCCATCAGTTGAACCCAAATATATGGTATCTCCAATGACTTTAATATCATGTAGTTCAGAAGTAAATTGTCCTTTTGTAGTCCAAGTTCTTCCCAAATCGGGAGAAAATAGTAGTCCCGAAGTAACCGTTGTTACATATATTGAACTGTCATTAATGGCAAGTTTTGATAGATATTTGACATCAATATTTGTTGGTATCGAATTCCAGTTATTTCCATTATCACTGGATGTAAATACCCCCCCCCTTTGTAAACATATTTACATAAAGTATATTTTTCTCTGATACTATTGTCATTGTGTTTAACTTAGGTAATCCTGAATTGCAAGCTACCCATTCTTGCGAGAATAAAGAGATAGTTGCGACGAAAATCCAAACTAAAGCAAATAAAATAAAATCCCTTTTCATAATAAAACCCATATTTCTTTAATAAACCTCGATATTATACTATCATACTGTATAATTTATTTAGTGATAGTATAACCATAAATACATAAAACACCCTTGAAATATCACCAATTTTTATTAATTTTGTAATTGCGTCTTTAATAAAAACGGTGATACTTTGCTTTTTTGCAACTAAGTATTATTACTTTCGTTAAGCCAAAGGAATACTTTACCGAAGGGAAAAACTTTGGCTTTTGTTTTTGGGCAAACATAGGCTCATCTCCTGTTTTTAAGTGACCTATTTTCGTAATTTATTACAGTTATTTTCTTTTTGATTTAATTACATTTGCAAGTTATAACAAAAAACAATACCCACCAAATTTATTTTTTACTTAAATCACCGGAAATAGAGGACAAAATACCCTATATATATATATATATATATATAAGACTTAGGAGAAATTAAAATAATTGAAAAAAATGAATATATTTTTACTCATCCGATGACTTGAAGAGGTTGTGCATCAATTAAAAATTATGATAGCAAGCTATATTATAGTTTGCTATCATTTCTACCAATTCCTCAAACGTAAACATATTAATCAAATGCTTAACGTTATAAGTAAGACAATAAAGCTTGATTTCTGTACGGATATTTTTAATTCCTCGCGTTAACAATGGGATTTTACCCGCCATAATCTTGATTGTTCCGAACATACACTCTACCGTTGATTTGCGTTTGCGTAATTGGCTTTTTCCTATTTCTGACTTCATTTTTTTTTATATTCGTCTCGGTACTCCTGATTACTAAACCTATGAACCTGTCTGCCTTTTGGTGATTTAGTGCATTCTAGTCTAACAGGACAACCATCGCAATCTTTACAAAAATACTTAATGTATTGGCTATATTTTTTCTTTTCTCTAATCTGAAGCCGGTGGAGTTTTTTACCTTGGGGGCATATAAAACAATCATTTTGCTTATCATATATAAACCCTTGACTACAATTATGTCTTGAATATATTGAAGTGTAACATATCGCTTTACCACTTTTTTCCAATTGCTCAATGTCATCTAAATCAAAATAACCTTTGTCACTAATTGTTGTTAAGACATCAATTTCTAATTCTGATAGTGTTTCTTCCACAACTGGTATTAACTGATGTATATCATTACAATGATCAGTGACTAATTCTGAAGCTATAAACTTAGTTCTTGAATCAACTGCTATTTGTACATTATATGCTGGTATAGAGCCATCTCTGCTTTTCATAAAATTACAATCAGGGTCAGTTGTGCTTAAATAGTTTTTATTGCGATGGTCTAACTCATTCTGTATGCCTTTAAGTTGTAAAAGCTCTGATTCTAATTCTTTGATTTTTGCTTCTACTGACAAGTTATCTAACTTTTCCGGTTCACTTTTTACTTCGTCGGATTTATCTGAACCATCTAATTCTTCTAAGTATAATTTCATCAAACTGTCTATTTCTGACAAACGCTTAACTATATCTTTCCGACTAAACATATCTTTGTTTGCGTTTGCTTTAAACTTACTGCCATCCACAACAAATTCATTACTTAATAAATTCATCGTACGTAGCATTTTCCTGAAGTCTTTGCTGAATTTTGAGATAAGTTCGGAATAATCATTTCTAAAATAGGCTATTGTTCTAAAATCCGGCCGGAGATCTTCTAATAACCACATTAATTCAATATTGCGATGGCATTCCTGTTCCAAACAGCGACAACTTTTTATCCGGTTGGAATAACCGGAAATAAACAGTTTCAACATCGCTGACATAGGGTAAGCTGGCCGACCGACATTTGATTGGCCTTTGTATTGATAAGTTGTACTTGAGGTCTCTAATAATGTATCTACTATCAGATCAATTAGCCTAGCAGGTGAATGCTGATTTACCATATCTTCTAATGAACTGAACATTAATACTTGTAATCTGGACTGCGATTTTTTAATCATTTCTATTGTTGTTTTTGTATAAAAATAATATGCAAATATACACAATTACAATAACATACGCAAATAACATACGCAAATATTATATTGATTATTTATAATATATTTGTCCACATTCTATATAAATCATTAATAGTTTTGGCACAACCTCCGGAAAGTCGTCGGATGAATATAGAGAGTTTACCAAAAGGAATTTATTTTGTGAAAGTTGGCGGCGAAACGGCAAAGTTTGTGAAACTGTAACTGGTTATAACCTTCTGAAGGTTTGAAACCTTCCGAAGGTTCAGTAAGATGGATTACCGCTTCCGCGGTAATGACGAAAAAATCCTTTAATCCAATAAATCCTTTGAATCGTGGTTCAGACAAAGAGTCAATCAAGGATGATCGATCCACCAATTCAATAACTTGGTGGGATAAGCATCCTTGATTGTCATCCTAAATTAAGTTTTGAGACAGCCCCAAGAGATTAGAAGGATTAAATAGAATATTAAAAATCGCTTGAAACAATAAATTTAGTTGTATAGCTGATAGCTTTTGTAGTATCGCCATCGGGGATAAATATATATTTGATAATCGATATGCCGGGCTCTCCACCTGAATTTAGGTTGGAGAAAAAATGAGTTTTATCGGAAATTTGTTGCGGATTCAAAACAATTTCGCCTTCATACATTTTGCCGACATAAGAATAAGGGAAACAGTAACTTCCCATACAAACTAAAACACTATGATTTGGAGCTAAAGAAATGATTTCCGTTCTTAATTTGATAGTTACTTGATGTTCAGATATATTATTTATTGCGGCTGTTGATTCTAAAAGTCCGGAAACTTGTTTAACTGAATCGGTTTTGCTAAAAAATTCGATGACCGGTTCGTTAAGTTGTTTAATGGTATTGTCCTGGCAGGAGATTAGATAAACAAGAGGTAATATAATAGTGATTATAATTAATATTTTTTTCATTTTAGTTGCAATTTATTCATAAACTTATATAATATAACGAAACTGCCGGATATTTGTTTTAAAGATAGCTATTCTCTGCGATAATGTTTCGAAAGCCTGGGTTCAACAACTCTAACGTCATTTCCAAAAGTAATTATATATACTTATGGGATAAAAAAAACGTTCCCAAGTTGGTGGCTTGGGAACGAGATTAAAGTGTAAATCGATAATTATATACTAACGAACGATTTCAAATTTCTTTGTTTCTGTGCGGTTTCCGGATTTTACAGTTATAAAATAGGTTCCCGGAATAAGTTTGCCGGCGTTATAGTTATTGATATAACTGCCTGCTAGATTTGTTTGGTCATCAATAATCTTATCGGTTTCAATTCCTAACGCATTAGTAATGGTTATCGTTAAATTGGCGGATTCCGGAACAGTATAATTGAAATTTATTGAACTATTTGCAGGATTCGGGAAACAGCTTAGCAAAAATGGATTAGCTGTGTTATCATTAACTGCGCCGTCTTTTGGCTGATAAGTTGCTTCAATTATGTAACCCGTATAGCTGAAAATTCTTTCTTGCGAATCCTTTAATATTATATATTGGTCGTCATAATTCCATTGCTCGTTTGCCCAAGCGTCGGTTGTTATACTAGCAATATTCCCATTTTCATCCTCGGTAGATACTCTTCTTGTATATTTTCTCCAATCCAAACCATCGAATTGCTCTACTAAAAGAGACAATTCTTTGTTTGATTGACTATATGTGTAAGTATATTTTGCATGAGGTCCCCAATTTGTTCCATCGTGAGTTTCGTCTAATTCAGTTAACATATTGCCTTTTGCATCGTATTCACAAGTTCTTCTATCGGATAATGTCCAAACACCCTGCTGATAAATTTCAGCTAAATACCTTATGTTATTCCCTTCTGCATCGTAAGTATTACTCGACCTAAAACTAGGAACCCATTCAAGGCCTTGGTATTTTTCCAACAACTCGGTTAATTGCTTGTGATTCGTATCGTAGGTAAACGTGTAACGGTCCTTGCGAACCAATTGGCCTGCATCCCAATTTTCAAAAACATAATCCGATACATCCCCATTATTATTATATGTATGAGATTTATATTGTGTAAGAGTCCAATCTTCATTTAGCCATTGTTCGTATTTATAAGTAAGAATTTTTGATTCGGAGTTGTAAGTATAAACATAATGAACTTGATTTACCCATTGTCCGTTTTGAAAAACTTCGATTAAATAGTTTATCAAATCTCCTTTTTCATCATAAGTTGAAGTTGAGCGCTGAACATTTTCCCAAACTCCATTATTATAGCCTTCAAAGAGGACATTGGATGGCTTGTTGGCCGATTTATAAGTATATGAAGTTCTATAGAGGTTCTCCCATTGTCCATTTTGCTGGATTTCTGTTACAGTAGTTTGCAAATCTCCGAGACCCATATATCTATAAGTATATCTGGTATTACCTGTAGTTGAATAGACCAGTACTTGGTATATTATGTCAGTATTACTCAATATAAGCGGTTCGTTGGATTTTGGATTGTTGTTCTCTTTCGAGAACGCTGTCGTTAGTGACAAGCACAATATTAATAGGGTAAACAAGTATCTCATAGAAGCACCAATAATAAAATTAAACATTAATAATCAATTTGTCATAATACAACTTGCAAATTATAAACTTATTAACATATAAACTAATTAATTATTAATAATAACGCTAAGAATGAGAAAATAATCAAGTGGTAGCCCTTCCGATCACATATTATCTAAACTTACAAGGGCGTATATTCACCGAAAACCCTGTGAATTCGGTAGAACAGACGCCCCGTATGTTCAATTAAAAAAATGCAACCTAAAATCGCTTTGTATATCCGTGGCAATATGGTCGCGAACCTTTGTTTTTATAATAGTTCTGATGATAATTTTCTGCTTTGTAAAATGTCTTTGCCGGTAGCAATTTCGTTGCGATTTTGTATCCCTTATCTCTCAGAATATTTAGCAATTTATCGGCAACGGCTTTTTGTTCATCATTTTTATAAAAAATTGCTGATTTATATTGCGGACCTATGTCGGGACCTTGTCCTGTACTTTGAGTTGGATCGTGAATCTCTAAAAAAGTCCTAGCTAATTTTTCGAAAGAAACTTTCTTGGAATTGTACTTCACTCGAACAGCTTCATAATGGCCTGTAGTTTCCGAAGATACTTCTTCATAAGTTGGGTTTTCAGTTTTACCTCCTGTATATCCGGATACAACTTCCGACACTCCTTCGATTTTCTCCATATAATATTCGACACCCCAAAAGCAACCACCCGCGAAAATCGCATATTCATCTTTGTGTTCCTCGGCGGGTACAAATTGAAGCGAAATTGAGTTTACGCAATGCCGGGTGTTTTTGTCAGTCAAACCTTCACCTGCGAAAACGTGTCCCAAGTGCGCTTTGCAATTTGCACAAACAATCTCAGTTCTTTGGCCGTCTTTGTCTTTTATACGCAAGACTTTGCCTTTGATTTCGTCGTCGAAGCTAGGCCAACCGCAATGAGATTCGAATTTGTCAGTTGATTTGTAGAGCGCAGTGCCACATTGCTTACAGTTGTAAGTCCCATTTTCTTTATAGTCTGTATATTTTCCTGTAAAAGGTCTCTCGGTACCTTTATCTATTATTACCTGTTTTTCCTCAGGTGTGAGTTTTTTCCATTCTTTTTTCTCTGCCATAAGCACCTCGCTAAATGAAAATAATATTAATATTATTAAGAAGAAACGTTTTATATGATTATAATTTTGCATAGTCTATCTCTATATTTAGTCATAACAAAATAAATATTTTACACTATAGACGTCTTTGACAGAGGGTTATTTTTAGCACTCAAGTAATGTAAAAATAATCTTCCGCAACCTCTTCTCTTTCTTCTCTTTCTTCTCTTTCTTCTCTTCCTTCTCTTTCTTCTCTTTCTCTTCTCTTTCTTCGCGTTCTTTGCGCCTTTGCGTGATTCATCTTCCTCTTCCCGATAAACATTACAGATTGTTTACAATTCTGTGAATACCATCTTTAATCAAATTTTCGTTGAAGTTAATCAGTAATCCCAACTTTTTATTTGACAAACGCAAATAAGTCAATAATTGCTTGTAATGTACAGGAGCCAAAGTTTCGATAGATTTCAGTTCTATTATTACTTTATCCTCTACGATAATATCCGCTCTAAAACCCATATCCATTTTATTTTCTTCATAATAAACGGGTACCATAACTTGAGTCAGTGAATTTAATCCTGCTTTATTTAACTCATAGTTTAAGACTTGTTCATAAACAGATTCAAATAATCCGGGTCCTAATACTCTATGTATCTTCACAGAGCAATCAACAATTATTCTTGAAATATCATTTTCGTGCATAATACTCTCCTACTTTAAAAATCAGCACGCAAAGATCGCAGAGGAATTTCTGCGGTCTTTGTGGCTTGGCGTTATAAATACAATAATTTATATGCTATTAGGCGATGACAATCTTTAATCGAATTTTCGTGCATAATACTCTCCTACAAAATAGTTAGTGCGCTAAGACAGAAGGAATGTAAAAAATAATCTCTGCGTTCTTTGCGCCTCTGCGTGAATTCTCTTTCTTCGCATTCTCTTCTCTTTCTCCGCAACCTCTTCTCTTTCTTCGCGTTCTTTGCGCCTCTGCGTGAATTCTTTTTCTTCTCTTTCTTCACGTACTCTTCGCCTCTGCGTGAATTCTTATATCTCTATAGTCTGTCCATATTCAAGATGAATCGCTTTTTTCCCAGTAGCGGCGACTTCCATCACAAATTGGTCAGGATCTGTTTCAATAACCTGAAAAGTGTTATAGTGCATAGGCAAAACTAAATCAGGGTTTACTAATTCCACCGCTTTTACCGCATCGGCTATATCCATTGTGAAATTACCGCCGATAGGTACCATCATCACATCAATTTTATCCATTTCACCGATAAGCTTCATATCGGAAAAAAGGCCTGTGTCCCCACAATGATAAACATTTTTCCCGCCGATATTGATTACCATCCCTGCAGGTTCACCCATATAGCGTCCGTCATTGTTCGATGACCCGTGATGAGCGATTGTGAATTTCACAGTGCCGAACGGAAATTTATATTTACCACCAATGTGCATAGGATGTGATTTGCAACCGCGAGATTGGCAATAAATAGCAAGTTCATTGACAGCAATTACTGTAGCATCATTATTTTTGACTATTTGCGGTGTATCACCAAAATGGTCGCCGTGTCCGTGGGAAAGAATTATGTAATCTGCTTTTATAGATTCTGCTTTGACCGGTGCAGTTGGATTACCCGTTAGAAACGGGTCAATAATAACGCTGTATATTCCATCTCTTAGAATAAAAGCGGAGTGGCTCAAATATTGAATTTTTAACATCTTCGTAACCTCATAAATTTATTTTTACAAATATAATAAATTTTCGGAATTATTTTGCTATTTTGAAGTCACGTTTTATCTGATATTTCAAACCCAACGATTGGATATAAGGTAAAATCTCGGTTAAAGTAAGCCTAACTTCGTCCTCTAAATCGGGATACTTCTTAATCATCTTTTTCAGTATTGTTAGGCAATGCCCTTTTATACCAATAGCTTCATTTTTGGATTTCATCAATTCCAAACAATAATCGTAAACCTGCACTTCATAATCTTCCGGAATTATATGTTTTGAAATTGTCCTTAATATTTCGCGTTTTTGGCTTTCGGATGTAACATTTGGTAAAAATTCGATTAATCGTGGAATTGCTGAAGAGAAAATGGTTTTGTCCTTGTCGGCGGCGTGGTTCATCACCCAACACGCGTGCCACGCCATCGGTTGATTGTCCGAAAGTGCTATATCTATCAGTTCTATTCGCTTTGCCGGTTGTGCCAAAACAACATCAACTCCGGCATCAACCATTTTTCGCGAACTATGGCAGTTTAAAAGTGATTCAAGCTCCATTATTTTCTAATATAATAAAAGATTATACGACGCAGAATTTTCGAAATTGTTGAATGGCACTATACTAAAAAAAAAGATTATTTACCATAATAGAACTGTAAATTATAACCCAAAGTTTTGTTTAATAAGCAAAATCTTTATATTTTTGAATACTAATATTTTAGAAATTATAACTTTATGCGCGAATTAATAAACTTTATAAATAGATACAAAGTATATTTTACTTATACATTTATTGTAGTATTCAGCCTTTGGATGATTGGCTTAAACCAAACAAACCAATTGGGTGGATTCCGCACTTTTGTTATATTTTCTATGTCGCAAGTTCAGCGTGTTTTGCCAATTACTCTAAACCCCAACTCTATCAAATACGAAAACCAATCCCTAAGGGAACTGAATTTAAAGCTGTATTCCAATGTTGTAAAGATGAAACAAGCTACATCGGAATACGATAATATGCGCCGTTTAGCAGAGTTTAAAGACAAATCCAATGTCGCAATGTTCAGTTCCAATGTAGTGGGTAAATCTAACGTCGAGATGCGTCAGTATTTGACTTTGGACAGGGGACGTTCGGACGGCGTTAAGCGAGGTATGGCTGTCCGTACCGATGCCGGATTAGTAGGCACAATTGTAGGGGTATCGAGTAATTTTTCGCTTTGCGAAATAATTTTAAATAAAACCGCCAAAGCCACGGTAAAAATCGAAAGAACCGGCGAAGGCGGTATTCTTAGTTTCGACGGTGGTAGTACTCTGAATGTAGAAAAGATATCGAAATTGCTCGACGTACAAATCGGTGATATTGTTCTGACAGCTAATATCAGCCAAAAATATCCGGCGGATATACCTATAGGACAAATTACCGAAGTGAAGGAGGATAAAAGTTCGTTGTTTTACATAATCACAGTCAAACCTTTTGTCAATCTCTCCACAATCGAGCAGGTATTCATAATTAAACAACGCCCGAATCCAGAGCGCATCAAATTGCTGGAGGATATCGAACGTCGTGTTCAAGCGCTGAAGAGATAGGCATAGCGGAACGAAGGATGTTTTTCTTGTTATTCCCAATCTTAACGGGAATTCAAGTTATCAGGTTGTAAGCCTGAAACAATTAATAATGAATATTTTTTCGAAAACCCATCCGCTTCGGCCTACAGGCTGATGACCGGCGGATTGATTTCTAAAAAAACCTTATTTAATCTTCACAAACCTTAGTAGAAAAGCGATATGTACGAACAAATAACCTTATTACCTTATTTTTGCAGTTAATAAGGTAATATGGTCGTAGGAAGATGGTGCCGGATATTGATTTGAGCCAAGAGGAATACGAGGATTTTGAGTTGAAGGCGGGGCAGGTAAAAGCCGCTACCGGTATTTTATTTTTCTACAATAATAAATTTCATCAACCGTTTGAATATAACTAGTAAGTTTATAATTTGCGTATTTATTCTATTAAAAACTTCTATTATGAAAACAGAATACAAAAACAATCCCATCGCTTTTTCTAATGAAAGAACTCGAGCATTAGACGAAGCTTGCGAGGCGTTAATAGCATCCGTTAATGTCTTGGCGGAGAATAATAAATTATGACTCAATGATGTTATTGAAATTAAAAATACTATTAATTCTATATATTTAAAAAGCGTATGGCTTATTATGTCAAAGAACAACTCGATGAGTTATCAAATTCTTTGAATGATGCTTTATTGGAAGCTATAAGCACACTAGCAACAAAAGCCCAAACCAACAACAATACAAAAATATTATATTTTAATAAAACAAATTACACATCAAAACATGAACACATGAACACTTTACACGAAAATATGAACCCGCCTTCTGACGATCCTGAAGTCCTAAACCAACCATCAGGTAGAAAAATTTTAGAACAAACAATCGAAAATTTAGAAATGTTTTCTATGCAAAAAAATAATATACTAAATACAGTATAATTGAGAAATAAATTTATAACAAAGGTTGTCATCAATGGCACAAGATATTCAATACTTAACACTAGGTGAATTTTTTTCCGGACCGGGTGGTTTAGCTCTTGGTGCTATATATGCTGAAAGCGATAATAACGAACATAAATTGAAAATTAAGCACGCTTGGGCAAATGATTACGATAAAGACTCTTGTACAACTTATAAGAATAATATTTGTAACAACGAAGAAAACCCAACGGTGATTTGCGAAGATGTAAGAAATTTAGATATTAGTTCTTTAGAACCGATTGATATTTTCGCTTATGGATTTCCTTGTAATGATTTTTCTATAGTTGGTGAACAAAAAGGCTTCGATGGTACATTTGGTCCGCTCTATTCCTATGGAACTGAAGTATTAAATAAATTCAAACCTAAAGTATTTGTTGCTGAAAACGTTGGTGGAATAGCTTCCGCTAATGAAGGAAAAGCGTTTAAAAAGATATTAGATGATTTACAAAGTGCGGGAAATGGCTATAAAATAACAGCTCACTTATATAAATCAGAAGACTATGGTATATCCCAAACAAGACATAGATATATAATTGTAGGGATAGATAAAACCTTGGATTTGGAGTTTAAAGTACCTAAACCAACGCATATTGGAAAAGCTGTTAGTGTGAAAAATGTATTAGCAAATATCCCAATAAATGCTTTAAACAACGAACACGCAAAAGTTGCCAGTCAAGTGGTATAAAGGTTGAAACTTATAAAACCCGGCCAAAACGTGTGGACGGCGGAACTTCCAACACACCTGCAATTAAATGTAAAAACAGCGAGAATGTCTCAAATATATAGAAGGCTTCACCCTGACCTACCATCTTATACAATAACAGGTTCCGGTGGTGGCGGTACTCACGGTTATCATTTTGATGAACCAAGGCCCTTGACAAACAGAGAACGGGCAAGAATTCAATCTTTTCCGGATGATTTTGAGTTTTTTGGTTTACGTGAAAGTGTCAGGAAACAAATTGGTATGGCTGTACCTCCAAAATTATCCAAAATAGTCTTTCCGCGATTTTAAATACATTAAATAATGTCAGTTATCCATTTATAAAAGCTAATTATCAACTTAAAAGTGAAATAAAACAAATATCTTTATCACTATTTTAGAATACTTATGAATAAAACATCAGCGAAAATATTTCTTTCCCAAAATCTTAAAATATCAGAAGAAGAATCTGAAGTGATTTTAAAAAAAGCGGAAGCAGGTAAAGAATTTACAAATGATAATGAGTTAGAAATATGGCTCAATGAAAGATTTTTACCAAATGTTGTATTTATTGATGAGACGGGTTATGCGAAAATGTGCATAGATGCTTTAAAAATATTGAAATCAACCGCGGTTACGGACTATGGAAGCAGTCGTCAAAGGGATATGGGGCAATTATGGGCTGATATGACAAGAGGATATTTAGCCGAATATGCTTTAATAATATTTTTACAGAATAACTGGAGTATTCAAGCAGAACTTGGTCACGAGATAGGTGAATTAAAAGATTATTTACCTTCCGATATTCATAAGATAAAAATAGATAATGAACCAATAAGAGACCCTAAAATCAAAATTGGAATTAAAGGTACCAAATGGAATGGTATTTGGTTTGAAATTCCCAGTGCTCAATTTAATCATTCGGACATACATATTTTGGTCAAAGTTGGTACTAATAGAGACCATCTATTTGCCTATTTTAAACACATTTCAGTATTTAAAGATAAAGTTTTGAAAAGAGGTATAGAATTAGGAGCCTTAAATCAAGCAGAAGCTGATTTGCTTTTTGATAATCTACCATTATTTCAACCAATACCCGCATATATCAGTGGTTTTGCAATAACAAACACCGAATATAAAGAATTATCTTATACAGGTAAAAAAGGAAGATTACACTATAATATTGAATCTTGGCGTGGTGAAATCAAATCCGGCGATTTGCAAAGGATAAAAGAACTTGAAAACATTTCAACAGCTGGAAAAGTAAAATTCGAAGGAATTGGTGATTTTTCCCACGAAAATGGATATTTATTCAATGTTGGTAATTTGCTTTGGAAAAGAGAAGATTGGGAAAAATATGTTATAAAGCAATTGTAATATATTTCAATTTTCAATTTTCCCTTTATTTCCAGGCTCCGCCGAAGTTGATACCGAGGAATAAGCCGCCGCAATTGGTCATCGGTAAGCCTACGACCGATTCAATTCCCTCGTTGCCGAAAGGGATGTAGTAGTATTTAATAAAAACTCGGGAGACCCTGCTACCCTTTCCGCTGAAATCAGCACCAAATCCCGCATATACCGCCGGCTTTGCAAATGATTCCAGATAATTCAGGGATTGGAAAAACGCTGTTGGATATGGTGTTTGAAGAATTATGCCCGTTCCACCGCCAGCCGTTAGATATGGCCTAAAATTATCCGAAAGGACACTGCCAAAAAGTTCGTAGCGAATCCCTGCGGTGATAGGCAATCTAAAGACTCGATGAATTTTATCCGGTACAGTCCATTCATAATTTCCATCCTGATTAACTACCAATTGTTGGTATTCATCCGACGCCCGAAGATACGTTAATGAAATATCAAATTCCAATGCTATTTTCGGTGATATTCTGATGTCGTAAAAAGCCCCACCTCCGAAACCGGAATCGGTAAACAGCAGATTTCCACCCGCCGCGAATCGGTAATCACCCGAAGAAGATTGAGCCCCAATCAATGGTCGGGGAGATTTGAATACAAAATTGCTGTCTTTTGTTTGGGCGCTTAAAAAATAGCTTCCAAAAATGGCTAACAAAATCGCTAAAAACGTAATTTTTTTGGACATTTTTACACTTTTTCATGAATATTTTTAAATCATTATCAATTAGTAACGAATTAACGCGGTTTAAAATTGTATTACTATTCAAAGTTTCGTAATTTTACATTAGCGAATTTTTCATTTTAAGGAAAAGTACAGAAAAAAGATGACCCTTGGGGATTTTTTAGACGAAATAAATGAATTACTGCCACCGAAAACTGCGATGCAAGGCGACCGAATAGGTTTGCAAGTGCAAAGTTCAAATATAGATTTTTCAAAGGCTTTAGTTGCTTTAGAAGTAACCGAAACAGTAATCGCCGAAGCAATTAGCCAAAATTGTCAGTTAATAGTTACATTCCACCCGCTTATATGGCAGGCTCTATTAGCGATAAATTCTGATGAAAGGGTTGGTAATTTAGTTACTAAACTTATCCAAAATTCAATATCGCTGTTTTCAATCCATACCACATTCGATTCTTACGCCGAAGGAACAAGCAAAATCATTTCCGATTTGCTTGGAATGAACTTTATTGACTTTCTCGTACCGTCGGAAACTAATGAAAATTGCGGTATGGGCGTTATTGCTCAGCTTCCTTCCCCAATGAATCCGGATTTATTTTTAGAACGCCTATCCCTAGCTTTTGGTTGTCCTTTGCGATTCGCTCGCGGTACTGCAAAAGACATTCAAACTGTAGCTATAGTCGGCGGGAGCGGTACATCGTTTTTTGACGATGCCATTGCAAAAAAAGCCGACGCATTTATAACAGCCGATGTTTCATACCACCAATTCCACAAAGCCGATGGTAAAATTTGGCTGATCGACCCTGGACATTATGAAATGGAACAATTCGTTCCTGAGCATTTAACTTCGCTTTTGAATGAAAGATTCCAAAGCAAAGCCTTATTTGTGAAATCCGAAACAATAACAAATCCGGTGTATTATTATCCGGTTAACAAAAAAAATAACAATGATAAAATTTAATAATTAAAAATAGATGGTGAAATAATGAATAGTGAAATCTATAAAATTGGTGTATTAGCCGTAATTGACGAACGAATTGATGAATTGCAAGATGAACTCGGTGATTTACCACACGAATTGGATCTGAAACGCTTATTCAAACAACAAGCTGAAGATACTGTTTCTGAAACAGAAAAAATAATTCGCGAAATTAAAGATTTTTGTACTACCGCTAAAGCAACATTGGCCGAATTGAAAGAACGTGAAGACCAACTAATGCAACAGCAATTTAATGTAAGAAATAATAAAGAATTCGATGCAATTACAGCTGAAATTGCACATATAAAAAGAGAACATTCTAAACTAAGCGAGCAATTTAGAACCGAGGGGTTGAAATTGGAAAACCTTGGTAGAATATTGGACAAACAAAAAGCGGATTTATCGGAA
Organism: Kapaibacterium sp. (SeqCode); assembly: GCA_038206725.1. Classification (GTDB taxonomy): domain Bacteria; phylum Bacteroidota; class Ignavibacteria; order Kapaibacteriales; family UBA2268; genus JBAXXL01. The sequence goes on along the minus strand of JBBRAO010000006.1, from coordinate 61,928 downwards.
TCTGTAAAAGAACTTAATGAAAAACAAAAAGAACTAATCGCGATTTCAAGCGAGCAAGACGACGAGATGAAGGATCTTTATATAAAACGCGAGAAAATTACCGCTTTGATAAAAAAAGATTATGCAAATGAATACAATAGAATCAGAACTATGCACAAAGATACTGCTATTGCTATTCACGCTAATTCTTGCTCCGGTTGTTTCAATTCACTAACCAAGCAATTGGTTGTTGATGTTAGAAATAACCTTAATATACTTTACTTTTGCGAAAATTGCGGAAGAATCCTTTTGCCTGAAGATTTCAGCGTTGATGAAAGTGATATTGCTAAATTATAATATCAATATCTCATTAAATAAATTTATTCATTAATTATTCAAATAAATTATGGACATTGATAAAAATGAAAATAATAATCCAATTACCGAAAAAAACTTAAATATAAATATAGATAATAATGTACAAGGAAATTTAAACTGTTACGGGTATTGCAAAGAAGAAGTTGAAAGTATTAATCAAGTAGAATATATACTTAGAAATAAAACCCACAAGCCCAAAATTTGCAATTCCGAGTACATAGAAATAGAATTTTCTGCTAACCGCAGAGTTTTATATTGCAATTCACCAAAATTAGAGCTTGCTGTAGGTGAAGATGTGATTGTTGAAGAAGAAACCGGTGAGGATTTTGGTAAAGTCTATACTATTGGCAAATTAGCCAAGAATAAAGCTTGTAGGTGTAACGTGGACGAGTTGCCGGTTTTCTCCATTGTTCGTAAAGCATCGACTTTAGATAAATCGCTACACAGCCAAAATGTTTTAGAGGCTAAAGATATTGTAGCCTTTGTACAGTCTTTAGCCGAGCAATTTACCTTAGAAATTAAGGTTACTGGTGCCGAATGGCAGTTTAACCGTCAAAGATTGACCATATTTTTTACCGCTCAGCAAAGGGTGGATTTCCGTGATTTAGTCAAAGAATTAGCGAAAAAATATCGTACACGAATTGAACTTAGACAAATTTCTACTCGCGAAGAAGCAAAAAGATTAGGAACAAGGATTGGACCTTGCGGAAGAGAAATGTGCTGTACTACTTTCCTTCAAAATTTCGAACACGTAACATTGGAACACGCAAAAAAACAACAATTATCAAACAATATTTCAAAGCTTAGCGGTAATTGTGTACGTCTTAAATGCTGTTTGAAATATGAATTCAGCACTTATTTCGACGCTTTCGAAAAATACCCGCCACTTCATTCGGTAGTTGAAACAGAAAAGGGAATAGCTAAAATTCTTAAAGTAGATATATTTAAGGATATTACTACTTTGTTCTATGACGAAGACCGAGAGTACGTTCATATATCATACGACGAACTAAACAACTATATATCAAGCGGAAAAGTATATATCAACAAAAACTCAAACTTGCCGCCGGTGTCGCCTATTGTTAATATGCTTAATGACCTTCCGAACGATGATGTTATTCCTGCGGGATTTTTTGACGAAGATTTGCTGATAGAGCAATCGAAGCAAAGAAATAACAATCGCAATGAACCGAGAGAATACAATGGGAAAAACCAAAGTAAAAGCAATGAGAAAAATGGTCATCAACAAAACTATGTAAAGAAACCAAATCAGAACAACAACAATTCCAATCCTAACGGAAAGAATACGAATAATAATCAAAATGGGAGTTCAGAAAAGTGGAATACCAATAAGACTAATGGTTCTAATCCAAACTCATATAAATCAGATGGTTTTGTAAATAATCGTAATATCAACAAAGAACAAAATAAAAACGGAAAGTAAGGGTAAATCGAATTGATATTACCCTTGATTATAAAATAATAATGATTAGCCGACGCTCAGTTTGAAAATAAATTGAATAAATTCTAACTTCAGAGTATAAATATGAATACAATCCAAGCTGATAATGAATCTCAAAAAAACCCGATAAACATACAGTTTAGCGACATATTCGATATTGATGAAATCCAGCAAATGCAGGGTTTGTTTTCCGATGCTACCGGTGTGGCTTCTATTATTACTCAGCCCGACGGAACTCCTATTACAAAACCCAGCAATTTTTGCCGTTTGTGTAACGACATAATTCGAAAAACAGACAAAGGGCTTTTGAATTGTTTTAAGTCTGATGCCGCGCTTGGTAGGCACAATCCAACCGGTCCTTTGATTCAACCTTGCTTAAGCGGTGAGCTTTGGGATGCAGGCGCAAGTATTACTGTTGGTGGAAATCATATCGCAAATTGGTTAATTGGCCAAGTGCGAAACGAAGAATTAAATGAAAAAAGGATGGCGGATTATGCCGATGATATTGGTGCCGATAGAAAGGATTTTTTAGAAGCGCTTAAGGAAGTTCCGAAAATGTCTGTCGAACAGTTTAACAAGGTTTCTAAAATGCTCTTCGCTTTTGCGAATCAGCTCTCAGAAAAAGCTTATAATAATTTACAATTGAAAATACATATTGCTGAACAGTTGAAAGTAAAAGAAGAATTGCAAAACAGTAAAGAAAAATATAAAACGATAATTAACCTTGCCGTTGACGCATTTTTTCACGGTGATTCTGATGGTAACTTTATTGATATAAACCATTCCGCAACCGAACTTACCGGCTATAGCCGAGAAGAGCTTCTAAATATGAATATGAAAGATTTGTTTTCACAGGACTATCTTTCTCAAAATAGTTTGCGCTATGATCTTTTGACAAAAGGTGAAACTAAAATAACTGAAAGAGAGGCTAAACATAAAGATGGAACTAAAATCTTCATAGAAATGAATTCCAAGAAAATGCCCGATGGTACATTTCAATCTTTTTTCCGAGATATAACCCAACGCAAACAAGTCGAAGAGTCCTTACAAATCAGCGAAGAGAAATTCCGTTTAGCATTCAAAACAAGCCCCGAATCAATAAACATAAACCGATTAAGCGATGGAATGTTTATAGATATTAACGGGGGTTTCTCAGCCATCACCGGCTACACCGCCGAGGATGTTATTGGAAAAAGTTCTTTTGAAATTAATGTGTGGGCAAACCCTAAAGATAGAGTTAAATTAGTCGAAGGATTAAAACAACGCGGAAGAGTGGATAATCTGGAAGCCGATTTTAAAATGAAAGACGGTACCATAATTAATGGCCTTATGTCCGCTTGCGTAATCATACTCAATGATGAACCGCATATAATATCAATTACAAGAGATATCACTGACCGCAAAAAAGCGGAAAAAACTTTAACAATTGCAAAAGAAAAAGCCGAAGAAAGCAATCGCTTAAAATCCGCGTTTCTGGCGAATATGAGTCACGAAATCCGTACACCTATGAATGGGATTCTTGGTTTTGCAAGTCTGTTGAAAGATCAGGATATTTCCGATATAGAGCATACAAAATACATCGAGATTATAGAGCGGTCCGGTCAGAGAATGCTGAATTTGCTGAACGATATTATTGACATTTCGAAAATCGAATCCGGGCAAATGGAAATTAATTTGACGGAAACAAATTTAAACGAGAAAATCGAAAATGTCTTCCATTTCTTTTCTCTGGAAGCTGAGGAAAAAGCCTTGCAATTGTCTTTTGTGAATGCACTACCGAATAAGAATGCCGTTATTATTACAGATAGTGATAAGGTTTTTGCGGTTTTAATTAATTTGGTTAAAAATGCGATTAAATTCACCGATAGTGGTTCTGTTGAGTTTGGCTATGAAATTCAGGAAAGCTCCGATACAAATGCGATTAAATATTTCGTCAAGGACACTGGTTCAGGGATTGCTTTAGAACAACAAAAATATATATTTGATAGGTTTAGACAGGGTAGCGAATCGCTTTCGCGCAATTACGAAGGAGCTGGTTTGGGATTGTCTATATCAAAAGCGTATGTTGAAATACTCGGTGGAAGTATCTGGGTTGAAAGTGAACTCGGGATGGGTTCTACTTTCAATTTCACAATTCCTTTTGCTAAAGAAAATTATCAAGATAATAACACAGATATTAATATTCATTTTAATAGGAGTAAATAACGTGATAAAAATTCTTAAAATATTAATTGCAGAAGATGATGCAACTTCGGAATTGCTCATTTCTACAGCAATGAAGTCTTTCAACGCCCAAGTGCTAAAAGTAAGAACAGGAATAGAAGCCATTGAAAATTGCCGGGAAAATCCTGACATTGATTTGATTTTAATGGATATCAAAATGCCGGAAATGGATGGATATACAGCAACTCGACACATAAGACAATTTAATAAAAAAGTCATAATCATAGCTCAAACTGCTTATGGTCTCACTGGGGACAGAGAAAAAGCGCTTGCCGCTGGATGCGATGACTACGTTTCAAAACCAATAAATATGAAAATGTTAATTGGTTTAATTGAAAAGCATTTTACAAAATAAATTTTTAAGAGGGCTAAATGAAAATAATTACTCTAATATTTGCTTTGATAATAATAAATTTGTCGCACTGTCTCGCCTCACCGCCCGAAGTCCTTTGGAAATTCGATTTGAAATCCGTCTCTTTTGGCAATTCCTGCACTGACGATATTGATGGTGATGGCAAATTGGAAATAGTATTTTCAACTTATTTCAATGATGAAAGCATTTATGCCTTGAATTCGGAAGATGGTACTGTCGTTTGGTCTTATAAAACAAATGGTGCGAACGATGCGGCTCCTATAATATACGATGTCGATATGGATGGCAACAAAGAAGTCATTTTACATAACTCCAGCAATGCAAAATTGTACTGCTTTGATGGTCGGGACGGCACTATAAAGTGGACGCAACCTTCCGTTGGAACCGACTCGCCCCCTTCAATAGCCGATGGCAACGAAGACGGCAAACCGGAAATACTGGGAGGCGACTTTTATGGAGATTTAGCTTGTTATTCCGGTGAAAACGGGGAAACCATCTGGAGAAAGAATGTTGCTACAAACTCTACTGTTCAAACCGAACCTGTAATAGCAGATCTTGACGGCGATAATAAATTGGATTGTGTAGTTGCTACGTGGCGATTTGAAAACCCCAATAAAATTGCCGCATATAGACTTTTGGATGGCTCTTTGCTGTGGGAAAACAATGTTCCTAATGGTAAAATGTACCACGGCCCAACCATTGCCGACATAGACGATGATGGGGTACAAGAAGTAATAATTGGGACTTATGAAGGCATTATTTATTGTCTTAATGGAACCAACGGTCTAATAAAATGGACATACCAATTAGATGATAAGGTTTATATTGGCGCACCAACAACAATAGGCGATCTCAATGGCGACGGTAAATACGAAATCGCATTTATTGATTTTTGCAATCTTGTAATACTAACATCCGATGGAAAATTGCTTTGGAAATACCAAATGAAGGAAAATTCAACTTCATTCCGCGGTGCCATTTTTACTGATATGAACAATGATAACATATTGGATGTTGTTTTTGGTAATTCAGCCGGGGAACTTATTGCTTTAAACGGACCTGACGGAGCGGTGATTTTCAATTTAGACTTGAGAGCGGACTACGGAAAAGAATTTAATATTGATCACGCGCCAATTTGCGCCGATTTTAACGGAGACGGCTTGTATGAGCTTTTTATAATCGGAGGTCACGGTGAATCAACTGACCAAACAAAAAACCACGGCAGGGCGTATTTGGTATCAACAAACAGCACCACCGGTCCGGAATGGCTGATGTTCCGCCGGAATCATAGACGCAACGCTGTTGTTGACAAAAAAGAAACCGCTGTTCAAGAAACAATTGCGAACGAAATAAGTGTATATCCGAATCCGGCAAGCACAAATTTACATATTACATCTGATCTAAAAGGCTGTGCTATAGAAATCTATAACGCAAACGGTACGAAATTTCTTACTTCCGATTTTACCGAAAATCTAAATATAAACCAACTACCGCAGGGTGTATATTTGTGTAAAATAGTTTCCAATGGAAAGATAGCAACAAAAACATTTGTGGTTGTAAAATAGATATTATACAAGATTATAATTATAACAAATCAACCTTATACACAATGAACTGCACCCCAAAAGTTAGACATAAAAACTTTTGGGGTGTTTTATTTTAATTAAAAAAACATATAAGAAACATAGTATTGAAGAAAAACTTCGGGCAGTAGAATTATACAGAAAAGGAATTAATGTTGAATGATGAATGTTGAATTGGAAAAATTAATTCTTCAATTGCCACGGCTTTTAAGTCGTGGTTGATAAATGCTATTCACAAAGGGCTTTAGCCCAATAATCCATTTCGAAGAATTTGGCTAAAGCCGAACGCGTCAATCTCATTATCCCTACGACTTAAAAGTCGTGGCAACTAATTTGATCTAAAAACATTATTTCACGTATCAACCTTAGTAGAAAACTAGAAAGCATTATAATCAAACCTTATTACCTTATTAAATACCAATAAATAAGCTAATAAGGTTATTGGTTCTGATCGTTGCTTTTCAACTTAGGTTAAAAGATAACATAAGGTTTTTTTTGCTGTCAATTGTTTGGCTCTTTCAGGGCTCTCTGAGTTTTAGCGTTCATTCGGGGGCTGCCTCCAAACTCCAAATTAGTTGATATCTTGTCAATCAAGGATGATCAATCTACCGATATATCAATGATTTGGCAGAACAAGCATCCCTGTTTGTTAACAAAATTCTGAGTTTTGAGACAGCCCCAATTCATTTAGTAAATAGTTCTTAAGAAATCTATTCCTATAGAAATTGCTTGGCTACTAATAGTTTTCTGCTTTGACTTCAAAATAATCTTGAGGGTGTTTGCAAGCAGGGCATACCGTCGGAGCTTTAGTGCCTTCGTGAACATAACCGCATTTACGGCACATCCATCTAACTTTACCATCTTTTTCATATACTTTTGAAGTTTCGATGTTTTCTGCTAACTTGTTATAACGTTTTTCGTGCTCTGCTTCTACGCGAGCAACCATTCGGAAAGTATTAGCAACATCGTTGAAACCTTCGGCTTTGGCGGTATCTTCAAATGAAGTATAAAGCTCTGACCATTCTTCTTTTTCACCGGCGGCGGCGGCTTTCAAGTTGTCTAAAGTTGTTCCGATTATACCGGCAGGGTATGATGCTGTAATTTCTACGACTCCGCCTTCCAAATGCTTGAAGAAAAGTTTTGCGTGCATTTCTTCTTGTAGGGCTGTCTCCATAAAAATATCGGCAATTTGTTGATAGCCATCTTTAATGGCTTGTTTAGCAAAATATGTGTAACGGTTTTTTGCCTGAGATTCTCCGGCAAATGCTTTTAATAGATTTTGTTCGGTTTTTGTACCTTTTATGCTCATTGTTCTTTACTTTATTAGTAAAACAAAATAAATATTACGATAAGACGAAAAAAAACGTTCAATATTTTAGGTATTTTCTATTTCTTCCGGCAAATTATTGTCCGTTATACTCGGATTCTCTTTGCGCTTCGGTGGATTAATATTGTAATCAGCAACTGATGTAAATGCAATCAAAAGGAATATAGCAAAATACCCGTCGCGATAGACAAATTGCATACTTGTGGTGTTTGCAATCCAAACGCTTAAAAAACCCAAGAAACAGGCTATTGATAATGCTTTAAAAAACAGATTACTTTTTCTTATTGATAATTGAAATGCTTTCAACGTGTAGAACATAAAGAATGATAAATAAACCAAAGCCAGCGGAATACCTAACTTATAGCACAGATAAATATAGCCATTATGTATATTTAATGTATGAAATGTTTGACCAAGTAAAATATTATAGAAATGAACTTTGCTGCCCATTCCTTTACCACCAAGAGGATATTTTTGAATTTCTCTCAATGCATAATCCCATTCCACAAACCTTGCTTGAAGTGATTCGTCTTTAGATCCCGACGATGTAGAAGATAATCTTTTTTCTATTAAGGTTGAAATCATTTCAGTTTTATCACCTAAAAGAAGGAAAAAACTTGCAACCGCCATTGCAAATAATACAAGGCCAACTTTAAACATTGTTGCCTTCTTTTTTATGGGCAGGTATATAAATAATACTACACACATCATCATAACAATCAACCAAAATGTCCTTGAGAAAGTCAGGATTAACGATACTGCAATTATGCCGATAAATATAAAAAGAAAGATTTCGTTTTTACGTTTTCGCTGATATAATGCAAATACTAATCCAACAATGGTTGCAACGGTAAATATCATTTGGTTGATTTTATCGGAAGTAGCCAATTGAAATGCATATTGTATATCAGATAGTGCATAGTAATATGAATAAATGGATAGACTAGAAACGATTATTAAAACTAATGCGAAAAATATCATAAATTGCTTTAATTTTTTTTCATCATTGAAATAATGCCTTATCGGGAAGTAAAACAATACCAAAAATAGAGCTGTCGCTTCACGTAACCAATCCATAGGCGCCACACCGGCTGAATTAGCTATGAAAAAATTGCAAAGTACACCTATAGCGTATAAGATAATTAACATATCTCCCAAATTTCTGATCAGTTTCTCCCTTTTATAAAGAATCTGTACCAGCATCCATATTAAAATGCCACCAATATAATAAATAGCGAAAAAATAATCTGCCGCCGATGCATCAGATTCACGCGAACGGGTAAAAAGAATAAATAATCCCATAGAAGTGTAAAGCCATACCTCCGGCTTTTTAAAAACGAAATACAATAATGGAAGTGCGGCAACCGCGGGAAGAATATAGATACCCAGCTCCTTAACTATACCCAAATATGCCAAAGGAACAATAATAAAAGTATATATTATTCCTAGGATTATATACTCTTTCGTATTATTTTTCAATAATTCCATTTGTTAAATACTTTGATGAAGTTTCTTTTTAGTATCATTAATGGCTTCAATTATCATAATTATAAAAATAACAAGAATAAATGAGCCGAGAAATGAGCCTCCTATTATTAGCGAACGTTTCGGTTTATCTTTTTTATCAGAAGCAATAGCTTTATCGAGAACATATAGATTTTTTACATTTTTTACTTCATCCAACTTAGCTTCTTCCAACATCGGAAGTAAGTAAGCCTTCATTTTGGTATAGGCTTCCAACTCCGCGTACAGATTAATAAACTCGACACCTACGCTTGCAGATTGATTTAAAGAAAAATTACCTGCGAAACCCGGTTCAGTTTGAGCTTGTTCCAATTTATTTTTGGTAGCTGTTGCTAATCTCTTCATTTCTTGAGTTGATGGATCGCTTTCGCCATACTCTACTTTGTATAAGTCATAAGCCATTTCATATTTCAACTGTTGTAACTTAACTTCCGAAATTGCAGTTGCTAAGGCTTTTGCCTGTTCTGCAGGAGCAAACATCATATACTCTTTTGAAAAGCGTCCCAATCTTACATTTGTAGCGGCGATACTTTCGTTCAAAGCCTTTATTCGTTGTACTATGTGTTCAATTTGGATTTTTGCTTCATCCCTACTTAATTTCATTGAGACGGAATTGGCAATTTGAATATATGTATTAGCCATATCGGCGGCGCGTTGTGGATTCTCATCCCAAATAGATATTAGATAATTACCATCTTTTTCGTAAGTTATATCGACGTTTGTCAGAAAATAATCTCGCAACTCTGTCATATCCTTTTTTGGTATATCATATACTTTATCAAGTTTATAAAGTGTAATCATAGAATCTACAACAGTCCTACTTGTTAAAATCACAATATATGAATATGAATCATCGCCACCGCCACCGCCACCGCCCATTTTTGTTAAACCGACATTTTTCATCACAGCCGATATTCCACCGCTGATGCTCGATGCGTCGTCACCTTTTTTTGGTGGAACCACATTTGTAGTAGATTTATACCATAGAGGCAAATTAAAGGCTATTATAGCACTTGCGGCGGTTGCAACAATTACTGTTATTATAATAAACCATTTGCGGCGCATTATTGCCGCTAATACCCTCGTGCTGTTGAATTCATTATTACCATTTGTTTCCATTTTTGGACTTTCCATATCAGAATTTCATCTATTTATTATATAATTATCAAAATTGATATTAATACATTAGCAAATTGTTTGCCACTTTTTGGCAGCATTTTAAATTGTTTCAAGGAAATCGGAGTTTATTTATTTGCTATATGTTTTTGAATTTTAATTTATGTTTGAAAAACATAGCGATTTTTGGCTCTATAAATATGCAGGCTATCGCAAATACTGCACCTGTTACCACATCAATTAAATAATGGTAACCCATATATACTGTAGATACGATAAGACCTGAGCCAATCGGCACTATGTACCAAGCCAATTTCATTCGGTATTTTATAACGAAATATATGCTGGTAACGGTTATCCAAGTGTGACCGCTCGGCATACAGTCTCGGTAAATATAATCCTGCGGATTTGGAACTCCACCCTTCGGAATCCCCCCACCGGTATTTATAAAATCTCTAAAGGCATTTGTAAAATAGACACCCGGTAACTCGGCATTCAACTTAGCAAAGTCATACAAGTAAAACCTGGGACCGATAGCCGGCATTATATAGTATAAAACGTACATCAATATAAAAGAGAAGAACACGTAATCAACGAATTCCGAAAATAGTTTATCGTTGTGCCATATATGCAATTCTACGGCTATCATTACAAAAATCAGGAAGTAATTCATATAACAGAATTGTAGAAATTCTGTCAGCCAAGGTGTGGCTATTTTTCGAAGAACTTCGTTTGGCGAACAGCCGAATATTGCCAAATCCCACCTGGCAAGAACATTATCGTAAAGCGTTGGATTTACCAATTTGATAAATACTTGCGATTCGGAATATAAAACAAAAATGAGCGGCAGTAAATACAAGCGGCGGGCTAAGCGGAAAAATGAACCTCGCGTATAGTGAGTGTCCAAATACGAAATTGCTATCACACCGATGAATAACATTGTATTAGTATATAGGATTCGCGGAATTTCCACGCTGGACAGGAAAAAATATACCGCTTGCAAACCCATAAACACAAGCCCGGTTAGGATGTAGATGTCCGTCATATTTAAAATTTCTTTTAAATTTAACTTAGGCATCTTTTCAATTTGTTTTTTGTTTTGTTTGGTCATTGTTTAATAATCGAATAAATTTTGACATAATCTTCAATTGTTAATTCTTCAGCCCTTTTGTGGCCATAGAGTTCATTAATTTGTATAATTAAATCAGGATTGAGGGCATTGGCTTCAAAGTAATTTTTAAATGAATTGCTCAACATTTTGCGGCGTTGATTGAATGCCGCTTTAACGATTTCAGCGATGAGTTTGAAATCCATTGGCAAATGTTGTTCGGGTTCGAAGAAGTTCATCGTTACAACGGCGCTGGTAACGTTCGGGCGCGGATAGAAACAGTGAGACGACACATCGAAGGCTTTGCGAGCTTTTCCGGTTAAGCTTGCCAATACCGATAGTATTCCATATTCCTTTGTTTTTGGTTTAGCCACTATTCTCTCGGCTACTTCCTTTTGTACGGTTATCACAGCACGTGAGATATAATCGGCGTTTTCAAAAAGTTTGAAAAAAATTCTGCCGGAGATATAGTAGGGTATATTTCCAAGGATTTTTATTCTTTTACCTTGGAAGTTTTCCGGAAGATTATCTTTGAAATTAAAACCCAAAAAATCCATATTCGTAATTTGCAGAGCACCTTCGGGTAAATGACTGAATCGTTGCTTTAGTACTTCACAAGCGCGCTGGTCCAATTCCACAGCGAGCAAATTTTGCGTTTTTGCCAATATATACTCTGTTAAGGCACCTTCACCGGGACCTATTTCTAAAACAAAATCCTCAGGAGTCAATTCCAATTCGGCTACTGTTTTAGAAATAATATTTTTATCTGTTAGGAAGTTTTGTCCAAGTGATTTTTTTGGTGCTATATGCATTGGTATTTCCGGATTATTTATTGTTAAACGCGTTGCGAATTAAATTGTACATAGTTTCCATATCGAAGGAAATTACTTTGGTATCGGATAATGTGGAGACGAAACTTGTATCGCCTACCCAGCGAGGTAAAACGTGATAATGAAGATGTCCGGGTAAACCAGCGCCGGCACATACGCCCAAATTAGCACCGATATTGAATCCATCGGGATGGTAGAGGTTTGTCAATATCTCAACCGATTTTTGGCAGACGATATTCAATTCACATAACTCATCGGTTGTTAATTCTAATATATCTCCGGTGTGTCGTTTTGGAGTTACAAGTAAATGCCCGCTGTTATAAGGATATTTATTCATTAATACTACTACATTCTCGAAGCGCGCAACAATCAAACCGGCTTTATCATCTGCATCATTTGCAATAGCGTCGCAGATAAAGCAATCATCGTTTGCTTTTGAGCTTTCATCACTAAATGTTTCAATGTATTGACTGCGCCACGGCGACCACAAAGTTTTCATTTCTGTTTTATCCATATTTTTTGAATTAAAAAAAGCGTCGGCTCTGATTAGGAGCTGACGCTTTAATATTTTAACTATTGCTAATTAAAAGCGGAAAGGTCTGCGTATGTCAATTCCGATTTGTAAAGCACTAACACGCCAATCATTGTTGGATGTCAAGTTAGTTATACCAAAATTGTAATACAAAGCTGGTACTATGTAAAATCCGCCCGGTATATTAATTTCATATTGAATACCGGCTTTCAAACCGATGCGGAATGCCGATGAATTTGGAATATTGCCTTCATTAACAATAATTGTACGGTCATTATTCTCATAGCGCAATATAGTTTTATCCTCAATCAATGATTGGTTGACTTCAAACTGAGCGTTTTGAGGATTGATTAATTCAAACCGTTGATCAAAGGTTCGTGTCAAAGCATAATCGAATGTTGGCGTAACAGTAATACCCAAGTTGATTCCTTCGATTGGTTTGATTTTATAACTTACTTCCAATGATGCGACTGCGTATTTGATAGTTTGAGTATTCATTGTTGATGAATATACTATCTTCTGATTGGTTAATTTACCAGCATCATCATAATAGCGAATCTGAGTTGGATATTCTTCGCCGCCTACCTCAAGGTAAGAAGGATAAGTACTATACAACGCTCTGAAAATCAGAGATTGACGACTATTCGCAAGATCACCGAAGAAATGCTCGTAAGTGATACCTAACCAAAAGCCGTTATCACTACCGTTTTCGAATTTCGGACACAAATCACCCTGTTGGTCAAATGATGGTAAAGTCACTGAATGCATCACGCGATTATAACCTGCTGTTAAACCGAGAAATATCGGATCCTTAACATACGTTAAATCAATAGCACTATTTGGATCCTGTGCAAAAAGACCTGTTATTGAGATCAATAATAACCCTAAAACTATTATTACAGATCGTTTCATAGAGTTACTCCTATTTTATTTGTTTATTATTACTACTATTCTTTTCATATACTCTTGTGATGATAATTCCAAATGATAAATACCATTTGGTACGCCAACAAAATTGTAAATTAATAAATGTTTTCCTTTCAGCAAAACTAATTTTTCACTCAAAGTGATTTTTTTTCCTCTTAAGTCATACATATTGATGTCAACGGTACTTTCACTTGGCACATCAAGGTCTATAGACAATTCAGATTTAACAGGGTTAGGAAGAACGCTCATAAAAAGTAGCGTAGAATTAATTTTTATTAATCTAAGGTCTTTTGAGCAAATTTCTTCAAAAGTTACGATATAATTATTTCCGCTATTTAAATAACAATCGTCAAAATTGACTTTAGCAACCAAAGGGAATTGAGATTCTTTGTGAAGCAATGTCAATAAATCGAACTTCAAATTCCAATTTGTCATCGCTTTTGGACGGATTGCCGGTGCCGAAAAAACGATTTTATCATCTTGCCGATCCAATTTCAATTGATATTTTTGATCATTGTCAAAAACCAGCCAAACTTCTTTCGTTGTGTCAATGAAAAATGAGTTGCTTGGAAGATTTATTTCTAAATTAAACGATATATTTTTTTCGATTTCGTAAGGGAAACTGCCATTAAAATCTAAAGTGTATTCCTTTCCTATTTCAAAAGTCAGTTCAGGAGAGGAAAATATCAAACCCGCGGCTTCGAACGGTGTAAATTCATAAGTCCCTTCGATTTTTTCTGTTCCGAATATCAATGCGCTTACATTGATAGCCGATTTTGTTCCGGTAATAGGGAATATCTCTATATCGAATGAATAAACATCGCCGGGTGCTAAAACTTTAGGAATATCCTGACTGAGGTCTTGAACAACTTTCCAAGTCAAGTTCGTTGGATTAGCCTTTACAGAGATATCATCAAGATTTACAATTTTCGAACCTTTATTTCTAATTTTCACGTTCAGAACATTTGTTTGGCAGTTTACAAACTGATCTGCCGCAAATTCGATAACGATTTTTTCGATGTCAGGTACGATAGCTTTCGCTTTAATGGTAATTGTATCATTCTTTGTTCCATAATCAGGTGCGGCGTCCGATACCACCAAGAATTTCTGCTGGTGCATTCCACCTTTTATAGGTTTGAACTTTAAATCAAGTTTGGCATTAGCACCAACAGGTATTGTCATACCCTGTAAAGCCGTCAGGTCGTATTCAAATTCACTTATTAACGGTGGCAATGCAGTTACACTGTGTATAGTTAATATCTCGTTACCGGTGGATTCTATGACAATCGCCGACGAATCTGTTTCCGAATATATATCTGTATCGTTCAACTGAATATCGTTTGTTTTACAAACGGGCAAAGTTCCTACACCGATAATTTCAATTGCAACCGGAGCGTGTACTTTACAATTTGTCTTGTAATCACCGGAAACTTTATAATTACCCACGCTATTTATTTTCAGCGGTATTTTCAATACAATGCTTTGACCGGGGGCAATGTCCTTTGCTGATAAAGAATACAAATATGCCGATGTGGTGTCGTCAATGGTTTTGTTAAGGAATTTTATGAAGAAGATATCTCCGGTATAATCACCATTATTTGTGAGGGTAATCATTGTGTCTGCATAATGTCCAACTCGGCGATTACCGAAGTTAACCAGTATAGAATCGAATTGTGGAGCTAAACCCACGCCTGTGAGCTTGAAACCATTCGGTATATCAGCGGAATTTTTAAATTCCCCGTTAAGCGAAAAACTCCCGCGTCTTGTTGGTGTGAACTGAGCTTTTATAGTAGTATTGGAACTAGCTTTTATAATCATCGGCAAAGCGGTTCTATCAATTACAAATTGACTTTCGTCGCCGTTAGTAATCATCGTATCCAAGGTTATATCTATATTGCCTTGATTAAGAACACTTATCGTGCCGTCCAAGGTTTCACCGGCTAATAAATTACCGAAATTATATCCCTTCGCCAGCAGAGCCGGTGCACGAACCAAACCTTTAACAGCTATAGTGTCAATTTTGCCGCAGTCCATCTCTATAATCAATTTACTATTAGCCACCGTAGAATCGAATGCGGGTTTAAAACATATATTGAAATTTAGAATACCGCCCTTGTCCAATATAGTTGGAAGACTTTTATCAGTATAAAGCGATAATCTTGAATCTGTTTCTATTCTTGCTGAAATAATTTTATAAGGTTTGTTTGAGTAATTGACAAGTGATTTTGCTTTGCAAACGCTGTCGTGCCAATTGACCACCCCAAAATCGAAATCGGCGGGTAGTTTTATGTCTGTCCTGTAATATATAAATTCTTGTTCTTTAGTATTGCCGTCTTTGTCTTGAGCGAAAACTACAAGTTTTGCTTGAACAAAAGGGTTTATTACCTTAGCGTCAATATAGGCTATAGAATCTGTATATTTGAACTCTTGTATATTCCACGTGAAATTGTACGAGCGGAATTTATTTATTGTGGCATAGAGCAAACCCGAAGCCGCTGGAGCTAATTTGTCCCGAGCTTCTACGCGTACCGTACCGCAATTTTCAGTTATTTTTATTTCAGGGGGTAGTGAATCGACCATACCCGGGATTTTTAGTGACGCACCTAGTACTAATGAGTAAGCATCATAAAGACCGGTTGCAAATAGAACGCCCGAAAAACTGCCTGTTGTGCTTTCTAATATATGAGTGCCTTGCTTTAGCTCCAATCGTGTCCAAAGCAAATTTGTATTTTTAATTGGTGTGAAAATAGCTAATCCGGCACTATCGAGACGCTTACCATCCAAACGCAATGTTGATTTTGCTGTTTTTTCTAATGATATTGATGTATAATGATGTTGATATTGATTCGGATTTTTGAATATATTACCCGGAGTTTGGAACATCACGTGTCGAACAAATTGGTCTCTTGGTGAAAGTAAAGCCATACAAGGGTCGAAATCGCGCCAATTCAAATCATCAGGGTTAATATGAGCCATCATTTGGGCAATTTCAATTGGATTATTCGAGGTCCAAACACCAGGAGCGGAAATACCTTCGATTTCAATATAACCCTTAGCATTATTTATTGTATATTGCTTTGCAATAGAATCAGTTGTAACTTCTACTGTGGTTGGAATTGATTTAGCTACCACTCGGAACACATCACCGTGCGGCGATACACCATACGGAACAGAAACATAGGATTTACCCCAAGAAAAAGTTGGCGTAAGCATTTCAACCAAATGGTTTCGCGAATTAGTGCTTTTTATCATAGGTGCACGAACGTGACCGGAAAGAACTCCCACCGGTTTGGAACTTTGGATTATTGAACCGGTTAAGTCACCATCCATACCGGGAGTATAAAGTGATTTAACTAAATAAGTCTGTCCCAAATCTAACTTAACGCTGAATGGAACTTTTGGCTTTTGTCCACCACCTGTAAAATCGGACGGTGTAATAGTAACTATGGTGCTGTCGTAAGCCGCCATAACCAAAAACTCACTTTCACGAATTATATCCACATCAACACCGCTCGGCAATCTTTCAGTGGTTTTATTCAACGGCTGGCACACCGCTATATATTCGGACCCCCAATTTTTGATAGGAATTGCTGAATAGCAGTCACTTGATTGTGATTGGGATGAAAACGCATATACGGTAATCGGTACGTCGGAATGAATAATTATTCCAAACTTACGAATCACCTCAGAATTTCCTCTGTTTTCATAGGCACCTTCCACATTTTCAACACGTACTGTGTCGGGCGAAAGAACAAATGCGATTGGTGGTTTGTCAGGATATTTTATTACAACATTGGCTGTTTCTTGTGAGGAAATAAATATTTTTAAATCAATCCCAAGTTGTAAATACTCATATTCGTTCTGCATAAAACCAACAATAAAGTGCAAGCCTTCGTAAGACGACAAGCGATTTACTGGCTCCTGAGATTTCAGCGGAATAAATGCTAAAAACATCAGCGAAAAATATAATATTATAGTGTACTTTTTCATAAAATTCAAAAAATCCTCATTTGAATATTTAAATTTAGTTTAAAATGAAATATTAATAAAATATATTAATAAAAATTAATATAATTCTTTGATCGTTTCAAACTTAAACAGTTGTTATTAAAGGCTGTAGTAGGTATAAAAATATTTATAAACTGTGATGATTTTTCCCATACCATCCAGATGGTATTCACTGATTACTTTGCCCAATTCGTTAAAGTTATATTGGACAGTTTGTTCAATGAGGCTATTGGTTGATTTGATAGTAACCCCCAAGCCATCGGCATTATTATATGAATAAGCTTGTTGGTGTGTCATTTGCCCGTTAGTATAGGACTCACGCTTTACAACTTGACCTAACTCATTATAAGTAGTTTTATAGGAAACAACATCACGATTGCCGGTGGTAATATCAATAGTTACTTTGGTATTAACATTATTGAACGTATCGTAAGTAAATAATATTTTTTTGAGAGTATCGCCCTTGGAATTATATATATTCTTTGCTTCGATGTTTCCGAGCGTGTTGAAGATGGTTTCTGTAGTCAGTTTGCTTAATGTATCACCCTTCGGGGTAATACTTAAAGTTGTTTCGAATGAAGAAAAATTAGTATAAATAAAGCTATTTACCTGAACTATATTTTGGTTCTCGTCATATTTCAAATATTTTTCAACTTTGCCTAACTCATTGTAGTTTTCAACATATATTAATCGATTTTTCTCCAACGTCTTCACATCAACCAGGTATTTGCTGATTGATTGAATCTTTGGAGTTACTTCATCAATATTTGTCGGATCAATCAAATTGGTACAGGCTGATAAGCCTAGCGACAGCAATAAAGTAAAAAGTGTTATATGTTTTCTAAAAGTTTTCATAGTTCTGTATATTTGACGTATTCAAATATAATAAATTTCATTGTAATAATGCAAAAATTTATTAATTATTTTTAATAAAAATCAACTATTTTTTAGTATTTTTTCTCAACCATTGTAATAAGCCGATATAGAGGTGCTTAATTGCCTGCGATTTTGGTTATTTTCATTATTGAAAAATTTATAAGTTTTTTCGATAATAGGAATTTAAAGTGATGTTTATTCTTCCTTTTTTTCTTATATTTGTAATTAAATAATTTGTTGTTTTAAAACCTAAATACTTTTTTAATGTATATTTCTGTAAAGCAATTCAATCCTCTGTTTGGGGAGCAAGAGAAAAACTTTCTCACCATATTGGACAGTATCCGAAATATTCCTGCTCAGATAATCCTTTTCCCTGAATTGGCAGTGTCGGGTTATGATTTCCACGATCGTCAAGAAGCGGCTAAATATGCTTTAAACCAAAGCAGTAATTTGTTCAAAGAATTTGAGTATATTGCTCGGACGGAAAACAAGATTCTTTGTATAGGATTCGTTGAAAAATCCGATGACAAACTATATAATTCTGCGGGCTTATTTTTCCCGGACTCTACATATAATAATATCTATCGGAAAACCCATTTGTTTTATAAAGAACGCCAGATATTCGACGAAACAGACCGTGGTTTTTTTGTCGTGGATTATGAGCCTTGGGATATTAAAATCGGTACTATGATTTGCTACGATTGGCGATTCCCGGAATCTGCCAGAACTTTAGGCCTTATGGGAGCCGATGTAATTCTCTGCCCCTCCAATTTAGTTACCGATGTATGGCATATTGCAATGCCGGCTCGGGCTTTAGAAAACAAAGTTTACTTAGCTGTGGCAAACCGCACCGGCGATGAAAACAGAAACGGCGTTAACTTGAATTTTAAAGGTAGATCCGCTATATATGGTTATAATGGAGAAGTCCTCGCAATAGCCGGCGATGACACTGAAGAAGTGCTTTTAACGCAAATTGAACCCGAGAAAACTCGGAAAAAATCATTCAATGAAATAAATAATATTTTTTCGGATCGAAGACCGAAATGGTATTTCAAATAAATTTTATTATTTTGCATATCTTAAAATCTAATTAAGTAAGAAACTATTATGAAAAATGTTGTTTTGTATGAAAACGGATCCAAACCGGAGGCATTTTACTGGGCTGAAAAAGTCGCGGAAAAATTGTTAGCTCTTGGTTTTTCAGTATTTGTTCGCCAATCCTTGGCTTCGAAATTGAATACCGATTTAAAAAATAAAACCAGGACCATAGCAATCGAAGAATTCGAGAGATATGCCGATGCGGTAATAACTCTCGGTGGCGATGGCACAGTCCTTTCCGCCGCACGGGAATTACTTCATACTGAAATACCTATAATGGGCATAAATATCGGAAAATTGGGATTTTTAGCAGAATATCCCGTCGAAGAGCTCGATGGCGCAATAGATACATTCGTAAATGGAAATTACCGGATAATAGACAGAACAGCTCTTTATGCTGAGGTAGGCGGCGATATAATCTACGCTGTGAACGACTTTATAATTGAAAAAAAATCAACTGTACGATTAATAAAAATCCAAGCTTATACCGACGACCATTTTGTAGCAGATTACCGAGCCGACGGACTTATAATTACCACACCGACCGGTTCCACAGCGTATTCGCTTTCTTGTAATGGACCTATAATACCACCAAAAGCTAATGTGATTTGTCTTACACCCGTTGCTCCGCATACTCTTACATTGAGACCGCTTATTTTGCCGGACTCAAGTATAGTAACTCTATCGGTAAATTCCCCGAGTGGAGTAGCAGGTTTAGTTTCTGATGGTAGTTTAGAAAGATTAATAAAAAATGGTGAAATTATCACTATACAAAAATCAGATAAATGTGTGAAAATGATTAAACCTAACGATACATCTTATTTTGATTTACTACGAAGAAAATTGTTCTGGGCTCAAAATCCCGTAGCTGATTAATAAACCTTTATTAGGAAAAGTTAAATGAATATGATTCTAAATATTATCAATGTAATTTATTGGAATGTAAATCCGGGTTTCACCGTTTGGATTTTCCACCCACGTTGGTATGGCTTATTATTTGCGGGGAGCTTCATAGTAGGCTACCTACTTATGGAAAAATTCTTGAAATGGGAAAAGAAGGATTTAAAATTCTTAGAATCACTGACCATATATATGGTTGTCGGTACTGTTATAGGTGCTCGTTTAGGGCACTGCTTGTTCTACGAACCGGCGTTTTATCTTTCCCATCCTCTCGAAATACTGATGATTTGGAAAGGCGGTCTCGCTTCGCACGGTGCCGCAATTGGTATTCTAATAGCTCTTTGGTTTGCGGTAAAGAAATACAAAAACATTAGCTATATATGGCTTTTGGATAGAATCGTAATTGTTGTCGCTTTAGCGGGTAGCTTTATTCGATTAGGTAATTTCTTTAATTCAGAAATTTACGGCGTGCAAACAAGTATGCCTTGGGCAGTAGTTTTCCAAAGCGTTGACAATGTCCCACGTCATCCGGTTCAACTTTATGAGGCAATTTGCTATTTAGCTATATTCTTTTTCTTGTTCTTCTACTACAAAAAGCGGAAAGAAAATACACGCCCGGGTTTTATATTCGGTATGTTTTTGATTTTAGTGTTTACAGCACGTTTTATAATAGAATTTTGGAAAGAGCACCAAGCCGCGTTTACATTGCCTTTGGGTTTGGATATGGGGCTGGTTCTTAGTATTCCGTTTATTATAGCCGGTCTTATAATAGTAATATGGTCATATCGGAAAAATAAGGTTAAACAAAAATGAAACTCCTAAACACAAGCAGAAAATCGTTGACGAGCATAATTATGCTTGTTTTTGTAGTTTTGCTTTCGGTAAGCAGTATTTTAGTACTATTTTTTAATTCCTTAGATTCGAAAAGTGCCTATTTTGAATCATCAAAGAAAAACTCTGAGTTCTACTCTCAATCAATCGCATCCGAATTTCGAAGAATATTTTCAAATGTGGAGAAATCTTCATCGGCGCTTGAAATTTGCTTCCATAATAAAGAGTTCACATTAAAGGAAGTTGAAAATATATTAAAGTTGTATCTTGCAAACAACTCCGATGTTTTTGGAACTGCTTTTGGTTTTAATCCAAAATACACCGATTTGTTAAACTTAAAATGCCCATATTATTATAAAAGTCAAAATGGATTGAAATATACTAATCTTGCTGATGCTAATTATAATTATATTGATTGGGATTGGTATAAAACAGCGGCGGAATCAAAAAAACCTTTTTGGACAAATCCTTACTTCGATGAAGGCGGTGGCAATGTTTATATGATTACATATTCCACCCCTGTTTTTTCAAAAGATAATAAATTAATGGGCGTTTATACAAACGATATCAATTTAAAATGGATTGACCGAATATATAAAGAAATAAACAAAATCGAAGGAAGCCGACTATTCATTACCAATGATAAGGGAAAACTCATATATCCTTTCGATGAAAAAGGTGAAAACAATAACTTGAGTGATTTCTTCGATACCGGCGATAATCGTTTGCCCTTAGTTGATAATTTAAAAAATTCCAATTCTCAATATACCTTAAAAAACACTTCCCAAAAGGGATTCCTCTTTTTTAATCCGGCTGGATTTAATAATTGGAAAATTGCTGTTTTTATCCCAAAAGAAACATTCTTGTCGGGAATAAATAACTTGCGACTAAATGATTTAATATACCTGATCACAGTTGTACTTTTATTGATTATTGTTTATTCAATCATCAAATCATTAGCTCGAAAAATTGATGCAATAGATAAGATAAATGCCAAAGTAGCCGGTGGAGCTATATCGGAAGGTATGGCAATAGCACAGATATTACTAGCCGATTTTAAAGTTACCGACCAGGGAATAAAAGATAAGCATATTAAAAACGAAATGCTGCATTTGGTTTTAAATATGAATTCTATGCTTTTAAATCTTGAAAATTTAGTACTCCAATCGCAAAAAGCCGGAACACAAGTCAATTTCTCAGCCGATAACTTAGCATCGGGCGCAAACGAAGTTCAAAAAGTGCTCGTTCAACAATCATCGAATTTAGTAAACACCGGAGCAACTATTGACGATATGGTTGTAGGTATTAAAAACTTGAATAGTAATCTGGTTTTGATTTCCGATATCGCCAATAATGTGAATCTTGATGCCGAAAGCGGTAAAACAAGCTTGTTGGAAATGGAGCAACACCTTCGGAAAATAAATGATGATTCACAACAACTGAGCTCAGTATTAGAAAAGATGCACAGCGAAACTGAAGGAATCAGCGATGTTATTACCGAAATTAATAATATCGCACACAGAACAAATATGCTTTCTATAAATGTAGAAATAGAAGCCGAAAAAACAAGCGCCATTTTGCTGGAAAAAGGTTTAAATGAAAATATCGGCGGTTTTAAAATTGTTGCCGAAAAAATTAATGAATTAGCGCTGGAAACAGCAAATTCGGCAGGCAATATAGAGGTTAAAATAGCCAATATAGATGATACTATTCGAACGATTATTGTATCGGTTATAAATTATTTAGAATTGATTACCCATACTTCGGCTACGATTAACGCTGTTTCTCTAAATTTAAACAATATAATAACTAAGGCTCAGGATTTGGTCGAGCATTTTGTCGTATTCAAAGATTCTATGCTCATACAAAGCGAAGGAATTTACAATATATCATCTCTAATTAAGTCAATAAGAGATTGCTCTGAAAATATTCAAAAATCAATGCTTGATTTTGAGCACCAAATAGAAAAAACAAACTCTTCAGTAAAAAATATGCAGAATTCGCTTGCGAATTTTTCAACTGATAAGTGTTTACTATAATAATTATTTAGATAATGTATAATATGCCACAAACAGTACAGATTGCACGATTAGACGATAAGTTCAATGATTTACCGTTGCCTCACTATGCTTCTGAAGGTTCGGCCGGAATGGACGTTTACGCCGCAATTAACGAAGATATAATATTGACACCACATAATACTGTTCTTGTATCAACTGGCTTAGCAATTGCTCTACCTAATGGATATGAGTGTCAGGTTCGTTCCCGCAGTGGAATGGCAGCAAAGCACGGAGTTTTTACTCTGAACGCACCAGGTACTGTTGATAGCGATTATCGTGGGGAAATAAAAGTAATACTGTCAAACTTTGGCGATGAACCTTATGTTATCAAACGCGGCGACAGAATAGCCCAATTAGTAATAGCAAAATACGAAAAAATAGATTGGTACGAAACAACTGAATTAGATAAGACCCAAAGAGGCGAAGGCGGTTTTGGCTCGACGGGTATAGGCAAATTATTAAAAAAAATATAATACAAGCGGAGATAGAATGATTTCTGTAAAATTAAAAAAAGCGGCAACTACCGCGGTAGTTGATTATATGGGTTTGACGAGCGAAGAAACCTTTATGGTCATTACCGATGAAAAAATGAATAAAATCGGCGAAGCTCTTTATGAAGCCGCACAGAAAGTTACAAAAACAGCATTTCTGATGTATATGCCTGTTTTAGAAATTAATGGCGACGAACCTCCTAATCAACTGATAGATATTATGCGAAGCGTTGACGTAGTTGCGGCGGCAACCACAAAGTCGATTATTCACACAGGTCCACGACACCAAGCTACAAAAGGCGGAGTTCGTGTTGCATCAATTCCAATGATGGAAGAAGATTCTTTTATCAGGATTATGGGTGCCGAAATAGACCAAGTAGTAGCGATCAGTAATGAATTAGCCACAAGTTACACTGATGTTAATGAAGTGCACGTAACAACAGATTTGGGTACCGACATAAAGCTATATGTAAAAGAACGCAGTCCTATTGTTAGTACCGGCGTTTTAAACCTTTTAGGTGCGTGGGGCAATTTACCGTCCGGCGAAGTATATATTGCGCCTATCGAAGACCTTACAGAAGGTATTTTAGTTATAGACGCCACCATTGCTGAAATAGGCTTGTTGGAAAATCCTATAACTATAGAAGTATCGAAAGGAAAAATCCAGAGTATTAATGGCAAAGGCCTTAAAACCAAAGCATTGGTAAAACTATTGGACAAATACGAAGGCGAAGATGCCAAAACTTTAGCTGAATTCGGTATTGGGACTAATTACAAAGCTGAAATTGGCGGATATATCGGTGAAGACGAAAAAGTATTGGGTACTTGTCATTTCGCATTCGGTAATAATTTCTCGTTTGGTGGAACTTTGACACCACCTATACACCTCGACTGCGTTATAACCAAACCAACCATAAAATTTGATGGCAAGGAGATAATGGTTAAAGGTAATTATGTAGTACCAAAAAAAGATGGTGTATAGAAGTTGGATGCTGTAGAATTAAAAGTATTAGCTAAACAAATTGTTCGCGAAATGGACGCGATGCATAATGCTGATTTAGCTCCTAAATGGCAAAACGGGATAATTCAAATTATTCCCGAACACCCGGATTTGAAAGCACACGAAATTCCAATAGAAACTTTGATGCATAAAATTGTGATGGTAAGAAACAACATCAGAGTATTGGAACAACAAATAAATTCATCGGAAGATTTATCGGAAGGTGAAAGAATTAAATTTCAAAGCTATATAACACGCTGTTATGGATCTTTGACATCTTTTAATTTCCTTTTTGCAAATGAAACCGACAAGTTTAGCTCTAAAATCTAATAAAATGATGACGGAAACTTTTTGGTTTTTATTTTAATTGTTAATTTTGCATTATGACGCAAGTAATAAAACTAAAAAACGATTTAAATGAACTAAAGAAATTAACGAATTTCATAAATGAATTTGTCGCTGATGCCCGAATATCAAACAGCAATGTTTTTAATTTAAATTTGATTTTAGAGGAGCACATAGTAAATATTATTTCTTACGCTTATGAAGATGAAGCGGTTCACGAAATAGAAGTAATATTGAAAAGCGAGAATGGTATTATTGATATAACCGTTATGGACGACGGAAGACAATTTGACCCTACCGGTTTTAAAACTGCCGAAGTAGGAAAAAGTTTAGAAGAAACAGAAATAGGCGGGTTGGGTATTCTCTTTATAACACAACTTACGCACAATATAAATTATATAAGAAATAACAATAAAAACAATTTAAATATGTTGTATAATATTAAAATGTAATTATTCGAAGGTAATGGAATGAATTTACAAACAAAAACTCTTGAAGATTATTTGGTAATTGAATTCGACGGTAGATTAGACGCAGTTACAGCTGACGAAGTCGAAGTACAGATATACGATTTGATAAATCGTGGTGACAAAAACGTAGTATTGGATTTTTCGAATCTAACGTTTATAAGCAGTTTGGGTTTAAGAGTTGTCCTGGCAACATTAAAGAAAATCAAAGCTTTAGGTGGTAAACTTAGAGTATGCAATATGAATGACGAAATTACTGAAGTATTCGAAATATCAGGTTTTAATACGATATTTAGTATTTTTGATACGCTGGATCAAGCAGTAGCGTCATAGTTTTAATTAAAATAATATTTGTTAATTATTATTATAAGCACTTAATGTGCTTATAATTTTTAATAAACATGCTAATTGCAAAATTACTATTTATAGGATTTACTAGATTCTCAATACAAAAATTGTGGAAGCTTTATGAAATATTAATACTCTTTAATCGATTTAAAGGTATTTATTAAATTTATCAGGTGAATATGAAAAGATTAATTCTTTTCCTGTTGCTAATCTCAGCGACAGGTTTGTCGGCACAAATAGACTATGAGTATCTATCTCGTGCTCAAAAATACAAGTTAGATACATTTGCATTTGATAATGCTAAAAAGGTATCCGCTGAATCAATTGGTATTATAGAACGAGAAATTGATCCGAATTTGTACATAGTTGGTCCTGAGGATAAGTTCATAATCTCAGTTTTATTAGCTAAAACATTAGATTATCCTGCAAAAGTTTCACCCGAAGGTTGGATAATGCTCCAAGAAGCGGGGGCTGTTGATGTGAAAGGAAAAACCCTGGCTCAAGCTAAAGAATTAATACTTCAACAAATCAAAAAGTACTTTAAAACGGATAATATTTTTGTTTTGCTGGACGAAATTAGAAAATTCAAAGTTACAGTCAGCGGTTCTATTTCTAAACCAATCAGTGTAACAGCTTCCGCTACAGATAGAGTCTCCGATGCAATCGAAAGAGCAGGTGGATTGACTTATGATGCGTCCTTTCGTAATATTAGCATTAGAAGAAAAACTAATACACGTGACACAGTTATAGATGTCGATCTGATTCGATATTATATGCTTGGTGAAACGGGATATAATCCTTATTTGACCGGTGGAGACGTTATTACCATCCCACCATCGAATGAAAAAGACGCTATAAAAATCTATGGCGATGTAAGTTCACCCGCTGAATTTGAGTATAAAGCAGGCGATTCATTATCAACCCTGGTTAGAATGGCTCAGTGTTTCACAAAATCGGCTTTTTTGGATTCTGTGGAGTTCGCAAGGTTTGACGCATCAAATTTTCTAATCAAGAGAAACTATCTAAATTTATCGGAATGGAATGGCATAAACAGCTTTTCCGCCAAAAAAATGCCCGGTGACTTCCGTTTAAAAACGGGTGATAGATTATTTGTACGCTCTATTCCTGATTGGAATCGAATGGACTATGTAATTATAACCGGTGAAGTACGCTATCCGGGCAAGTATGCTATAGAAGAAAATAAAGACAGATTTGCCGATGTGATCAAAAGAGCCGGTGGACTTACTCAAGATGCTTCGGGTTTTTCGTCAGAGTTAATTAGACAGAACGATAAAGACAAAATTGATTTGGAATTGGATCGTTTGAGAAAAATTCCACAGTCTGAACGATCACGCTATGAACAACGATATTACGATGCACGTATAAACGAGCGTCGTGGTATTATGTCGATTGATTTCGATGAAGCTATTTCGAATTATCAATCAGAAGATAATATATATCTAATGAATAAAGATTCGATAGTTGTTCCTCAGAAAATCAATTACATTAATATACAAGGTAGAGTAAATAAACCGGGAAATGTAAATTTCAGCCCGGGTATGACATATTTGGATTATATCAATATTGCCGGCGGCTATGGATATAGAGCGGATGAAAGAGAAACTTTAGTTAGAAAACAAAGAGGCGAGATGTTTCTCGCTAAAGGAACGGGTTATAATTTAGAACCCGGTGACGTAATATTGGTACCACCAAAAACAGAAGTTGACTTAATAGAAGGTGTTACAACTTGGGTAACTATTTTAGCACAATTCGCAACGTTTGCCGGTGTTATCATCGCCCTAACTAAATAGTAGGTAAATTGATGTCTAATCTAAGTAATAATCGTCTTATTTAATAACGGAAATGTATGGAAAAGCAAGAAATTTCAATTAATCAACTATTTAAGTTAATTAATAATAATAAAAAATACATAATAATAATTACGCTCGCCTTTACAATCGTTCTGATAGGCTTTTCGTTCATTATGCCATACACTTATAGTGTCCAAACCGTAATTATGCCTCCGAAACAGGAATCATCATTAGGTGGCTTGTCCTCATTACTTAAAGATATGCCTTCTTCGGTGGGGATGTTAGGCGGTATGGGAAAATCCGGTGGAAATCCTACATTCATTGGTATTTTAAGAAGCCGGTCAGTAGTTCAATACATTATAGATAAAAATGATTTGACTAATAACGTATTCTTTAGAACCGCCAATCGTTCCGATTTAATAACCTCAATTCAAAAATCATTTAATGTTGATAATACGAAAGATGGTTTTATCTATTTGGAATTTGCTTGGAAAACAGGGTATTTCTCATCGAAAAACCAAAAGGATTCTTTAGCAAGTTTAACAGCTATTTTAGCCAACGATGCGGTAGAAGGATTAGATTTTATCATTCGTAAGCAATCTATGAGCAAAGCCAAATTCTCTGAAGAGTATATTTCAGGTGAAATAAAAAAATACAACACAAAGTTAGACTCTATAGCAATCGTTTTAGAAAACTACCAGAAAAATAATAATTTATTTGAAATTGACGAACAATTAAAAGCTATCTTACAACAAGCGGTTGGGTCTGGAACTGTTCTCGGTGAAGCACAATTCGAACTTATGGTAGCCGAACAGGAATTCAGCGCTAATTCACCGCAATTACGCGCAATAAGAAATAAATATAATGCTGTTCTAAGTCAATATAAAGATATCCAAAGCGGCGGATTAACCAAAGGGGATAAATTTTCAATACCGTTGAAAGAGATTCCTGAATTAGCTCGTAGATATGCTATCTTATACCGTGACAGAGAAGTTATCGAGCAGGTTATTTTATATTTAGAAATGCAAAGACATCAAGACGGCATTCAGGCAAGCCGCGATATACCGGTAGTCGAAGTATTGGACAAAGCGGAAAAACCGCTAAAATCTTCTGCCCCTGTTAAGAAATTTATGCTTCTCGGCGGACTAATTTTCGGTTTCTTTATTTCTTTGTTATATGTAGTTTTTACTACTTGGAGAAAAGGCAGAGCTGTTGTTAGTCAAAAAGAGTTAGGAATATAAGAATGAAAAAACGTGTGTTAGTTGTTACCGGCGGCGGAGATTGTCCGGGTTTAAATGCTGTAATTCGTGGTACAGTTAAGCGTGCCGCTCAAGAACCCGACTATGAGATTTTTGGAAGTGTTAGGGCTTATGACGGCGTTTTGAAGGTTCCTCAAGAAATCATTCCTTTGAATTCGATTAACACAGCCGGAATTCACCAAAAGGGTGGCACCATTATTAAAACCACTACCAAAGATGGTCCTTTTAATTGGCCCACGACACAAGCCGATGGAACTGTTAGCTATAGCGATAGAAGTGACGAGATGTTAGGCATTCTGAAAGAATTGGGCATCTATGCAGTTATAAGTATAGGTGGCGAAGGTTCACAAAAGATTTCTCAGACTCTATTCGAAAAAGGCTTGAACGTTATTGGTGTTCCGAAAACAATTGACCACGATTTGTCTTTCACCGATATGACCTTCGGGTTCCCTACTGCGGTTCAAATAGCTACAGACGCTCTTGACAAGCTTGTAACAACGGCTGAAAGCCACGATAGAGTTATGATTTTGGAAGTTATGGGACGCAATGCCGGTTGGATTGCGCTCTATTCAGCTATAGCCGGAGGAGCGGAAGTTTGCTTGATACCCGAAATACATTTTAAAATTGATTCGGTGATAAAAAAAATCGATAGCCGATTTAAGAAAGGCTACGGTTTCTGCATTATTGTCGTTGCCGAAGGAGCTATCTCCGCTAACCAGGAATTTCATTATAATAATACTAACAATCCGAGTGCGGCATACCGATTATTGAACGAGCTTAAAGCCGCCGGAATGAAACACGATTCAAGAGTTACGGTATTAGGTCACCTTCAACGCGGCGGAATTCCTATTGCACAGGATAGAATTTTGGCAACGCAGTTCGGAATTAAGGCATTTGAAATGGTTTTGGGAAATCAATTCGGTGAAATGGTGGGGTTAGTAAATAATAGAATTACATCTGTTTTAATCAAAGATGCCATCTCTAAATACAATTATGTTGATTTAGAATTTGATATAGTTCACGCCGCCCGCGGTGTAAGTATTTGTTTAGGCGATTGATTATGAAACCCGAAGAAACCAGAGAAGCACGAGAAAGAATTGTAAAAGTGATAGCCAACAATAAAAAAGCATACCACGACTACACCATAGAAACCAAATTGGAAGCGGGAATTGTTCTTCAAGGCACCGAAGTGAAGGCATTAAGAGCAGGACGCTGTAATTTGGTGGATTCTTATGCAGGATTTAAAACTAAGTTCGATTACGAACTCTGGATTTATAACCTTCATATTAGCGAATACGATTTCGGCAACCGCGAAAATCATCCTCCAAAACGCGATAGAAAACTGCTGATTAACCATCGTGAAGCCATCAAACTCAAAAATGCCGTGATGGAAAAAGGAATCACACTCATTCCACTAGCTGTCTATTTTTCAGGACACTTAGTCAAAATAACAATTGGTTTGGCGCGCGCTAAAAAGAAACACGACAAACGCGAAGCCGAAAAGAAAAAAGAACACAACAGAGAAATCCGAATCAAAGAGTAAACCAATTGTCAATTATAAATTATAAATGCGAAGAAGCTGTCTGAACCGGGATTTGAAGGATTTTATTTGTCATTCCCGCGGAAGCGGGAATCCAGCTTCAAACAATTTTGAATTTTGAACGCGAAGAAGACCATCTCGCTAGGGATGAAATGTTTATAGAAAAGAAGCTCGATAATGTTCAGCTATCTTATTCCATCCTTTCTGGATTGAAGAAATATTCCAAATCAGGAGCTTTGAAACAAGGGGTCACAATCTCTTAATTCTAACAAATAATTCACATTTTCGAAAAATAATCTCGTCTTGCTTATCGCTATTTGTGAGAAATTTCTTATTTTGCCGCTATTATTTTCGCAAAATTATAGAATACTTTTAAAGGACTTGATATGATTGAAAATTTGATTGTTTTCGTAACTATTTTCATTTTTGCTGTAGTCTCTATTTTTATAATAAAACACAAAAAAGAAATATTTAGAGTTAAACCGGTTGAAGCCTTTGTGGCAGATATGGAGCACAGCGGTTTAAAAAAAATCTTAGGAAAATGGGATTTATCCGCCCTTGGTATTGGCGCCATTATCGGAGCGGGAATATTTGTAATAACGGGTATCGGAGCGAAAGAGCACGCCGGATCGGCATTAGCATTATCCTTTGTAGTAGCCGGAATCGGCTGTACCTTCGCGGCTTTGTGCTATGCCGAATTTGCATCCTTTCTACCGGTTGAAGGTTCGGCTTACGCCTATTCTTACGCCACTCTCGGCGAATTTTTCGCTTGGATAATCGGTTGGGATTTGATTCTGGAATACGCAATGGCCGCCGCCGCAGTATCTGTCGGCTGGTCGGGATATTTCGGGAAACTGTTGAATCTCTTTAATATCAAACTCCCTTTCTGGCTGATGAACGACTCCTTCTCAGCGGCCTCCACGCTGGCGGGGACAAATGCCGCCGGAAAAGTGGAATTGCTCAAGCATTTTTCAAACATTCATTTGCCTACGGTATTCGGAGTGCAAATCGCATTTAACTTGCCGGCGTTTTTGATTGTTTGGTTTGTAACAATGATCCTAATCAAGGGCATCAAAGAAGCCGCAAATACAAACACTCTTATGGTAATTATTAAGGTAGTTGTTGTTTTATTTATAATTGTTGTTGGTGCAAACTATATCAACATTGCAAATTGGACACCATTCATACCGGAACCCGAGATTATACGCGGTCCATTGGGTACACATGCCGCTTATGGTTTTATGGGCATTTTTGCCGGTGCGGCTTATATATTCTTTGCATATATCGGATTTGACACAGTTTCCACTCACGCCGGCGAGGCGATAAACCCGAAAAAAGACGTTCCGTTTGGAATCATTCTATCCCTAATTGTTTGTACCATATTATACATTCTTGTTTCGCTTGTGTTAACGGGTATGGTGAATTTTAGAAATATCAACATTCAAGCACCGATTGCAGGAGCTTTTGCCGACCACGGATTAACTTATGCGGTATTAATAATATCTATCGCCGCGGTAGCCGGTTTGACTTCTGTCTTAATCGTTCTGCTTTTGGGACAATCGCGAGTTTTCTACGCAATGTCGAAAGATGGGTTATTACCTCAGAATCCGTTCGGGCAATTGCATAAAAAATTCAAGACGCCTTACAAAGCCAATCTATTAACGGGCGGGGTCGTGTCATTAGTCGCCGCGTTCACACCGATTAATGTGATAGCTGAACTCGTGAACATCGGTACATTACTAGCATTTGTTATTGTTTGTACGTCGGTATGGATTATGCGTCATAAAGAACCCGATAGACCAAGACCTTTCCGCGCACCGTGGATTAATTTTATCGCACCTATGGGTATATTATTCAATGTTACAATGATGCTGTCTTTGGGCAGACACAATTGGGAGCGCTTGTTCTTTTGGCTCGCGCTTGGTGTTATCATCTATTTCGTATATAGCAGAAGACACAGCCTTCTTAAGGTCTATTTAAAGGATAGAGAGGCAAAATAGAGAAGAATTATTTTGCCTAAAGCCGAGAAATCAAAAAAACCAAAGAACAAATGAACATAAACAACAAACAATACGAAAAAATAGATTATACCGCCGAAAGGCTTCCGAAAGGTGAATACGAAAATTGTACATTTACCGATTGCGATTTTTCGAAATCCGATTTGTCGGATGTTATCTTTATAGATTGCAAATTCGAATATTGCAACCTTAGTTTGGCGAAGGTAAAAGGCGCAGCTTTCAAAGGTGTGAAATTTAAGCATTGTAAGCTGTTGGGTGTGCTCTTTGGCGATGCTGTCGGCTTTTTGCTGTCGCTCGATTTCGAGGGCTGTCTTATGAATTTAACATCGTTTTATAAACTCAGGCTAAGGGGTACCAATTTCAAAAAGTGCGTACTCATAGAAGCGGACTTCGGCGGAGCGGATTTAGCGAGTGCCGTATTTGACAACTGCGATTTGGGAAGGACAGTATTTGCCGGTACTATATTAGAAAAAGCCGATTTTACAACTTCGTACAACTATTCCATTGATCCCGAGGGCAATAGGATTAAAAAGGCGCGTTTTTCATACCCGGGAGTGTTGGGTTTGTTGGATAGGTTTAATATAGAAATTGAATAGTTGATTGGAAAATTAAAATACCGACAATCTATTTTCAATGAATCTTCAACAATTTATAATTAATTTCGTATATTAGTAAATATGTTTAAACATTTTTTAAAAATAATAAATCGGAGATACGATGCCCGCATTAACAGGTATTGAACCTAAGAACTTATGGCGGATTTTTGAAGGATTATGTTCCGTTCCGCATCCATCCAAAAAAGAAGAAAAAATAATAGCCTATTTAGAAAAATGGGCTGATGACAATGGATTCCAACACGAAAAAGACAAAGTAGGAAATTTAGTAGTTCGTAAACCGGCTACACCTGGTATGGAAAACCGTTTACCGGTATGTATCCAAGGCCACGTCGATATGGTTTGCGTAAAAAATTCAGATACGGAATTTGATTTCGATGTACAAGGTATCCAACCTTACATAGACGGAAATTGGGTGAAAGCCCGCGGCACTACTTTGGGCGCTGATAATGGTATCGGTGTAGCAATGGGTATGGCTGTTATGGAATCAACCGATATGCCGCACCCAGATATAGAATTGCTTTGCACATTGGACGAAGAAACAGGTTTAACAGGCGCTGTAGGTTTGAGTCCTGATATATTAAGAGCCAAAGTTTTGATAAACTTGGATTCCGAAGAATGGGGTCATTTCACAATAGGTTGTGCCGGTGGTGCTAATGCAATTGGTACTTTCAAATATGAAGCAAAACCTGAATGTAATTGCAAAACTGATTGCAAAAATTATAAATTGACAGTGAAAGGTTTGAGAGGCGGTCACTCCGGAATCGAAATTCACGAAGATAGAGCTAATGCCGTTAAATTGATGACTCGCCTGATTTATGATGCAATGCAAAAATTTGACATTTGCTTGACATCTATTGATGGCGGTGATAAACACAATGCAATACCTCACGAAGCATTTGCAGTAATAGGCGTTAAACCTGAAAACGAATCAGCGTTTAATGAATTAGCCGCTAAATTCTATGCTGAAGCAAAAGCAGAATATACCAAAAGAGAGCCAAATATGATGATTATGGCTGAACCTTGTCCAACACCTAAACGTTGTATGACAAAAGCATTCCAAACACGTCTAATCAAATCTCTATTTGCAATACCACACGGTGTATATCACTATTCTCCTGACATCGCCGGCTTCCCACAAACTTCAGTAAACTGCGCTATAGTAAAAACCACAGAGGACACTATCGAAGTTCTTACAAGCCAACGCAGTTCACTTGAATCGGAGAAAAACGACATCTCCAATAAAGTGAAAGTTATTTTGGAACTAGGCGGGGCTACAGCTTCTATCGGTGACGGATACCCATCTTGGCCTCCAAACGCTGATTCTCACATATTAAGCATTGGCAAAGCAGTTTATAAAAGCATATATGGTAAAGACGCTGTTATCGAAGCAATTCACGCAGGATTGGAATGCGGATTGGTCGGTGAAAAATATCCGGGTATGGATATGATTTCCTTCGGTCCAAATTTGGAAGAAGTTCATACTGCTAACGAAAGAGTTGACATTCCATCGACAGAAAAATGCTTCCATTTGGTTGGCGAACTTTTGAAAAATATACCAACAAATTAAAAATATTTGACAAATGACAGCAAAGCCAAAAATAGGCTAATATATTGCATAATAACAAACAACACTCGCTCGGGAAAATTCTCGGGCGAGTTTTTTTATAAATTTCGCTGTATTTTAAAAAAAACCTTTTTTTATATTATAAAAATTTATTAGTTTCGTTTTTTTAAAACGAACATATTTAAAGGATTGTTTTGTATGATTAGCTCAATACAACCATCGTTTGCAGTTGGAATGGGAAATTACAATAATTTCGAGTTTGCTGTAAACGCCAGAAAATTCAAAATTGATGTATTAAAAAGAATGATTCTTTTATCATTGATTCTAAATAAATTCTCTGTCGGCTATCAAAGTATGATGGACGAAGATTTTGATGAAGATGAAGATGAAGAAGATGAATTTGATGATGAATTTGGTGATGAATTTGATGAAGACTTTGACGATGAAATCATAGATGATGATGACGATGATGATTTCGATGAAGATGAAGAAGAAGACGATGACGACGGCGAAGACTTCTAATTCTGAGGTAGCACATAAATCAACGCATAAGCGGCACATTTGAATTAATTGCCGTTAGACGATAAATAGTGTCAATGCGAAATTGGACTGCCGTACTGCGAAGTACGGCAGTTTTTTTAATAAGTAGAAGAAATTACACACAAAGGGGTAGAGACGCAAAGGAAGATGAAAAAAAAGAATTTCACCTTGTTACCGAGCTCCTGCTTGGTAACATCCTGAGAAGTCGCTATCTTATAGAGTGTTTAGGTGCTGCCCTGAACGAAGAAAAAAGTAGAAAATGACGCCGTGTCATTCTCGGCTACGACCGGGAATCCATCTTTGAAATTGAAAGTGAGAAGAAAACAAAGCCTACTCAACCGATGACTGCCAGTCATCGGATGAGTTTTTAAATAAGGAACAATTGCCAATAGGAATAAAGTCTCCTCAATCACGTAGGGATGAAATATCGGTAGAAAAATGTAAAATAAATCTTTGGAATCCCGTAAGGATGACATAAATAATTGTTAAGGGTAAATCGTTAATTATCAATAATATGATTCCCGAAAGATAAATTTATTTTGAAGAAATACTAAAATATTAGTTACCCTACTAAAAAATTAGTTGCATTGTATTATTTTTTGATTATATTGCATTCAGATGTTATACAAAAATGAAAAAAGTAATATGAAAGAACTGACAAAAGCCGAAGAACAAATAATGCAAATACTCTGGAAATTAGAGTCCGCAATCGTTCGCGATATAATCACATATTTCCCCGACCCAAAACCGGCTTATACAACAGTATCCACCACAATCCGGATTTTGGAAAAGAAGGGCTTCGTAGCACACGAAAATTTTGGCAATATCCATAAATACACCCCATTGGTTTCGAAAGATGAATACGCATCCGAATTTATGAATTACTTTGTGAAAGATTACTTTGGTAATTCATTTACCAAGTTGGTTTCATTTTTTGGGCAGAAAAAGAAAATCTCCCCAAGCGAATTGGAAGAAATAAAAAAAATATTGATAGCAAACAAAGATAAGGAATCCTCCGATGATTGAACTTCTTAAATATCAGCTAATCGTTTCGCTCTGTATAATAATTTTTTACGGATTTTATAAGATTTTCTTAAAGAACGAAACGTTCTTCAATTTCAACAGGTTTTTAATATTTTTTCTGATAAGCATTTCGTTTGCTATCCCACTTTTGAAAATCGGGACCTCGCTTCCGATTGTTCCCCAAAAACCGGAAATTATTACAATAGGTCAATCATCGGAAATTGTTTCGCAACCAATCGAAGTTGCAACGACAAGCATTCCCGCTAAAGCGACGGCGGAAGTGAAATCACTCGATGTAAATCAAATCTTGCTATACGCTATTATACTAATCAATCTCGCCGGTATTTTATGGGGATTAATTAGTTTAATCCGCACAGTATTGTTTATCACTCGCTTGAAAGTGCGGTCTGAAACGCAATTTATCAATGGCACAAAATTCTACATTGTTCCTGAAACCATTGGTTCATTTTCATTTTTCAAATCCATTTTCATTTCGGCGGGTGCTTTGGAAAGCGGTACTGCGGGTTCGATACTCGCACACGAGAAAATCCATATTCAACAACACCATAGCTTGGATTCGATTTTTCTGGCTTTGGCAAAATCATTTCTCTGGTTCAACCCGATAATACATCTATTTGAAAAAGAGCTGAAAACAGTTCACGAATATATAGCCGATTCAAAAGCAATTGAAATAGAACAAAAT
This sequence comes from Kapaibacterium sp. (SeqCode), assembly GCA_038206725.1. Lineage (GTDB taxonomy): Bacteria > Bacteroidota > Ignavibacteria > Kapaibacteriales > UBA2268 > JBAXXL01. Next base: position 25,067 of record JBBRAO010000006.1, on the reverse strand, counting down.
AAAGATAATTACATAGAAATTCTGATGAATCAAACTATTGGCGCCAAAATGTTTGATTTGACGAATAATTTTAATTTAACAACTATTTTTAGGAGACTAAAAATGATAACTAAAGCAAAATCAACGAAAAAAACACTATGGAAGTACTTATTACTAATTTTACCGCTTGCTCTTAGTTTATTAGTTTTTTCTTGCAAAGAAAATAAGAATGTTGGCTTTTACAGTAATCCAAGAGAAGCGTGGGTAATCGGATTTGATAAACCTGCACAGGTTGATATGGGTTGGAACCGCTTCGCAAAGACCTCCCCTATTCCTTTCCATACATTCCCCTATAAATATCAAGTATATAGTTATGAAACTCCGAGCCGAGAGTTCTTGATTTATCAGTGATATTCTTTGCTCTATCGGCGTATAATTCTAAATTTTCCTGGTTTTTCATCAATATTAAAGCTTGTTGAAACATTATTGGACCGTTATTATAGAAAGGCTGACTGATACCATCATATATTCGATCAAATTCAATCCCTGTCTCTACATAATATAGCATTAAGTCAGCAATTAACTCTTTTGACGGGTCATATTTTTTAAATTCCGCAATCGCTTTTTTTGCCACAGAATATTTTATTTTACCCGACCGCCGTCCAAAAAACGCTACGTTTATTTTGTCTCGGAATTTTTCTAGGAGTTGCTCCTCGTTCGGGTTAATATAAAATTCTAAATATTCCTTTACCGATTTATCCTTTTTATACATAAATTCCAGTAATTCAATCAATCCGTCTTTGTCGTGCTTTTGTAGTTCTTTTCTAACGTTTGCTATACTCATTTCAAGTTCTCGTTCTCATTGCATTGTTGTTCGTAATTTATCTGCAAATTTAAGAAATAATCTCAACAAATTTCATTTTTCAGTTGCCACGGCATTTAGATCGTGGATAGTGAATTCTTATTATTATAGGGGCTTCCGTCCAAAATGCAAAGTCAGCTTTTTGGCTAAATCTATCGCCATCGCGCCACCCACCATTCCGGTGCCTAAAACTATTATTTTGCTCATATCTTTTTGGACCTTTGATTTTTGAATTATTAAAAAAATACTTGGAAAAAGTCCTTTTATGCACTCGGTTTTACTGTGTTTTCCAAATTTCTTTTTATAAAATACTCTACTATTTCTTCAATAGACATTTTTGAGAGCTTTTCGCTCAATTTATCTCTTTGCTCACGCATAAATTTTACCGCGTCGAACGTTTTTTTATAAGTTTTCATAATTCATAAAGTCTCTTGGTGAACGAATTTCCAATTCCTTATAGCCAATTTTAATATTAATAGCATTGTAACCACGAATTCTTTGGACATTTACAATATGCTTGAAATTCCAACAAATTAAATAGTCCGAATGGTTTATGGTTGCAAGCGCAATATGTAAACAATCGGCAAAACTTGTTTTTCTAACTGCATTCTCAGCTATGTATTGGCTTGCTAATTCAACAGCTTCATTATTAGTTTCAATAAATTCAGTATTTTCTGCTTTCAAATTATTTACTAACCCTCTAATCTTATCAGGTGCAGGATTTAATTCTTCTTGGGTAACAGATGAAAATAGAATTCGAAATTCTCCGTTTTGAATTCTCTCGAAAAGCGGCTTTGTAAATTCAGAAAACTCCTCATCAAAACAACCACCAAATACTGATGTATCTATATATATTCTTTGTTGCATATTTCTATTATTCTTAAAATGTTTATCGAAATTCTATTATTCATTAACGTTGAAAATCATTTCTTATTCTATTGCGCTATTTCATTTGCAAATTTAATAAAATAATCGCAAATTATGCTAATTAATTTATCCATTTATTTTTTAATAATATTTAATTTTATATATTTGTACATTACTTTAAATTTTTTTTAAATTTTTATAAAACAGGTGTAATTATGATTACTCGCAGAAAACTTGCAGAAAACTCGCAGAAAACTCAAAAAACAATTTCGATAATAATGCTATTAATTTTTACAATGATAATTGCAACACCCTATTTAAAAGCACAATACCAAACAAATCATATTGATAGTGATCTTTCCGATTGTATTGGTTTTTGTACAATAACCGATGCTCCTTGGAATTATGAAACTATACAAGTTACAGTCATTGATGAAAATGGTAACCCTTGTTCATTTACTATGAAATTTGTTTGGAGATATTGCGCAAGCCAATTATATATTCAAAATCAAGAGGTTTATGACCCAGAATTTCCAGAACATTGCATAACTTGGCAGCTTCGATCTACTACTCATTTTATTGAAGAACTATATACATCCGCTTTAGAATTTTTAGTTGCAAATAATAAAGTTTTACCTAATGCCAATGCTAAATGCTATATCCCAGGACAATGTGTGAAGTGGTGCTGTTATGACGATCCTTTTGCTCAGGTAGGAAGAGCATTTATAACTAAATGCACGCCGAATGAATTATACAATGGCTGTTGCACTATGAATATTGCTTACATTTCTCAAAATCAACAAGCGTATAGAGTAAATCCCTATCCTTACGGCTTATGTAATCAGTCGCCAACATCGAATGACTGTGCACCAACTTTTTTATATAATGATGGTGTCAATCCACTTCGATATTTAACATTAGTACCTCTTGAATCGAATTGTGAAGTTCAATGTGTAGGTTTTTAGATGAAAAAGACTTTATTACTAACTATATTGATTCTATTAGCACTGTCAGTACTCAAAACTGAGCCTTATCAATTCATTTATGAAAAAAGTGAATTAACGAATAACAAAAATTATGGATATTCCAATCAGATTTATTGTGTTAACGACGATGGCTCTATTATTACTGTTGGAAGTGCAATTTCTTCTCTTACATTAGCACGAATTCGCAGAAATGGAGAAATTTATTGGAATAGACGTATATTAAGCAAAGACGAATTTAATCCGAATGACCCTAATAAGATAATGGATGTTCAAAATGTAATATACGATGGTTATTCAAACCATTTTACCGGATATTATCTAAACAATTCATTATTTAATGGTTCAGCTTTCTTATATTTTCATTCACCCAATGGAGATATACAGCAATTTTCGTACGATACAACATTCAAGAGCCTTCAAACGGGTGACAATATTGTCAGTAGAAACACTCAATCTGAAGGTTTGATTTTCTTTACAAATAGATTTGAACTTTTCACAAATGATTCAGTAAATTTCTTTTTCAAGCATTATATGACTAAATATAATCAATGTGCAAGTTTACGGAAGTCAATTATATTTGATACAATTTCGAATAAAGTTTCAAAATACGGATATAATCTATATATGAATTATAATAGAATCTTAAATCTAAATTTTTGTAATAATTCGGCTACCGGTGATTCGATTTTAAAATTAGAAATAAACTATTTTGATTGCGATTTGAATTATAAGAAAAAGATAAGCATACCTTTTATTGACTTTCCAAAAAACTTTTCTTTTAGTTCTACTACTTATATCCCAAGTTCAGATACAACAATACTAAGATTTTTTGCTACTTCAGCAATCAAGGATTTTAAAATGATGTTTATAGAAATCAACTTGGAAAATCAAATTGTTAAATATAAGAAATTTAATTATTATAAACCATTCACATTAGCTAAAGCTATTTTCGACAAAGATACTAACATAATAGTCGGTGGTATGTGCAATCGTGTTAAATATCCGAGAAATGGACCCCAGCAATTTGCTATTTTTAAATTTGATGCTTCATTCAACTTAATTGATTCTCTAATATGGGAAAGAGGCGAAAATAGCATAATGATGGGATTCGACAAATTCGGAGATGACGAATTTATTGTAACAGGTTATTATATTGATAAAGACAATGATAGCTATGGTTATTCGGTGCGCCTTAATTCAAATCCGAGTGGGGTAGAAGAAGTAAAAGATGAGGGGATAAGTATTAAGCAATATGATGACCAATTATATATAGAAAGCCCGCAATCGGATTTGGATATTCAAATAAGTGATGTTTTGGGAAAAGTTTATCTTACCAAAAACACTGACCAGCAAACAACTTTTGTAGATTTGGAAAATATTCCAAGAGGATTTTATATTGTTTCTATAAGCTCAGGAACGTCAAGAAGAGTTTTTAAGATTATAAAATAAGCGTTTATTTTATTTGTATTAAACAGTCAGGTATTTCCACCTGACTGTTTTTTTGGTACTTTGGTTTGCGCCACCCCCACTAAAAGGTTTTAGTAAATTCAAATGAAAAATAATAAATTTTCAAACATATTTAGCGGAAATTGTAAGAAATTTCTTATCCTATTGCATATTTCATTTGCGATTTTTTGTTTATGCAAATTAAATTATATTAACTTATTTAATCATAATTTTTATTCATTTAAATGTATTACATAAGTCGTCTAAAATCTTGGTTTATTTTATCTTCTGGTTTCGATTTTTATTCATTTTTCATCATCCAATCCTTAAGGTAGGTTCTTAAAATTCAATTTCTAACTTAATTTAAGAAGAATACAAGAACCTTTTTAAATATTCTTCTAATATCATAATCAAAATTACAATGTTTGGTCTAAATTGCCAAATTGATCTACCCCCACCCCAAAACGAACAATGTCCAACGCTCAAAAGTGTTGGACATTGTTTTTTGTGACCCGGACAGGAGTTGAACCTGTGGCCCCAAGTTTAGGAAACTTGTGCTCTATCCAGCTGAGCTACCGGGCCCACAAAATATTGATTGTTTTTTAATGTACAGTATCGTTCATTGTTATAGCAAATTTTCGGTCGGCACCCAGCGACCACTCCGCTTTGAATACTGTAATTGCGATAAAGTTGAGCAATTGTTCTTTAGTTATTCGAGTACCAATTGCATAAGATGCTCTGTCCAAAATTATTTCCAAATCTTCGGACGACAGCATCCCAAAAGCGTGTAGCTGAATAAGCTCACTGTAAGCTTCCGGCGTAAAAACCTCGGCTTCCTGTTCGGTGAGTACTCTAAATGTAGAAGACCGTTTCTTTGGCGTGTTCGAAAATTGGTAAAACACATTATCGTGTATCCAATTCATCGCCGTAGAAATCTCATTTTCGGTATAACCTTTGTCGAATAGCGGTTTCACATCTAATTTTTCAAATTTCTCGTATTTATCGTTCAGGTTATATCTATCTATTTGGTTTATTACATATATTAATATTTCTATTATTCTTTCGACCATTTTTCCAAATCACTAATGTATTTATTCTCTAATTTGTGCATAGCTTCTTTGTCGGCTTCAGTTCCGTCATCGTATCCGCAAAGATGCAACGCACCGTGCGCAGTAAGACGCATTAGTTCGTTTGTTAGTGAGACACCGTATTCGTTTGCCTGCTTTTCGGCTGTTTCGGCGCTTATATATATCTCACCCAAAAATGGCTCGTCGTCAATTATAAAGCTGATAACGTCTGTTTCGCACTCGTGCGATAAATATTCCGTATTTATTTCTTTTATCACCTCGTCTTTGACGAAAATTACATTCACGACTCCATCCACTTTTATTTCGTTATCGAAAACTTTATTCGCCACTTCCACAATTTTTGCTTTTGGCAGACGAGGAAAGTCGGTATCGTTGAAATAATTTATTCTCATAGCTATATCCTCCCGATTAAGATTGAAATGAAACATCGACTACGCCCAATTGCATTGCGGCTAATAGCTTTGCCGGTGCTAACGTAGTCAAATCAGCGTTCAAAATTTCTTCCGCCACATTTGCAAACAGCGAACAGCTTCCATTTGCTCCGATTATCAAACAAGACAGTTTGTCGTCTTGACGAGAAGTAAAAATAATTTCGTCCGGTTCGAACGTCATAAAATTGTTGAGATTATGTAGCTCATAATACCCGTGTTGGGTCTGAACTGAGACAACAACATCGTTATCGCCCGAGTTTTTTATATCGCAATAAATACTCAACACAAGCGGCTTGCTAATGTTCGGACTGATAAGCTTCCATATATATACGGAGTTAGCTTCGATAGCTTTAATTTTTAAGACTCGATTTACTTCTTCGATTTCTTTTATTGTAAAATTTAAATTCATATTTGCCGACAAAATTTATTTGACACAAAATAATAACATACTAAATTAATAATTCTATTTCACATAAGAAAAAGAAATTTGAAAAAGTTTACTATTTTTTGATAATTATAGTATTTTTTGTTATTTTGTAACTTTTATATACCATAATAGAAAATAATCATTTTTAAATAGAGGTTTCAATGGCGACAAATGTAAAAAAACAGCCAACAAAAGATTGGGGTTTACTTATCCCAGAAAAATACAGAGATATTTTGTATGTCTTACTTCTTATAGTATCGCTATTTGCATTTTTCCAATCAGGTATTTTCGGTGGCTCGCTACTTTCCGACGATGCGATGGCTTCGAAATGCTTCCTGCCTTTTTATGACCAAGCCGCAAAAACCGGAGTTTATCCCCTATGGTTACCCTACGTTTTCGGTGGTATGCCCGGGTTTTCTTCGTTCCTATTAAATGCCGATAGAGTTTGGGATATTACCGCGATGGCTTTTTTCAAAGTTACCGAGTTCGTTGGGCTGTTCTTTGCCAACGATTCCGCGCGTGTAGTATCGTACTATTTCTTATTCGCAATCGGAATGTATTTCTTAGCTAAGTTGAAATTAAACAATCGTTTCATAGCATTCTTTGTTGCTTTCGCGGCAACATTTTCGACGTCCATAATTGTATGGGCTATGATAGGACATAATACAAAACCTATTGCATTCGGTATGCTCCCTTTGATATTTATATTTTTGGAAAAGCTTCGCAAAAAATTCAGCTTGACCAATTTCGCGCTACTAATAATAGTGGTACATATATTATTTATTTCGAACCACGTTCAGATGATATTCTATGTTCTTTTAGCATTAGGCATCTATATAGCATTTGAATTTATCAGCCGATTAATCACAAAGCGCAACGCGATGAGTGTTTTACGCGCCGCCGGACTCCTTGCTATCGCGGGAGCACTGTCATTCGCTTTAACCGCCGATAAATATCTATCCGTTTTGGAATACACTCCATATTCAACCCGCGGTTCCGCCCCTATCGCAAAAAGCGATTTAGCCGGTGTGGACCAAACCGGTGGAAATGATTACCAATATGCGACCGGATGGTCCTATTCACCAGGTGAAGTTATGGATTTCTTTGTTCCAAACTTCCACGGTTTTGGGCAGTTAGAATATGGCGAACCAAACATAAGCGGTCAAAAAACAAAAGTTTTGTCATACTGGGGACAAAAACCATTCGAAGATGTCGCCGCATATATGGGTATCTTTGTACTCTTTTTTGCGATTTTCGGATTCATTACCAACAAACGCGATATCTTTGTCCAATTTCTGGCATTTTTATCATTATTCGCGCTGTTCCTATCCTTCGGTAATAACCTGCCGTGGCTCTATGATATTTTTTACAAATACGTACCCTCGTTCAATAAATTTCGAGCGCCGAGTATGGTGCTGGTCTTGATGCAGTTCGCAGTGCCAATTCTTGCGGGTTACGGATTGAAATCACTTATGGATTTGCGTGAAGCCAAACCTAAGACCAATCCAAAAACGTTGAAATGGTTGATGATATCTTCATTCAGTTTCTTCGGATTAGCTGTACTTTACGCTATGCTTTTCAAAAGCTCTTACATATCAGCTATGTCAGCATCGACCAACCAATATTTCCAACAACAAATCTCAAGCGTTCCTGATTTGCTCGATTTCGTTTATGGAAAAATGATTTCCGATTGGTTCATCGGTGCGCTATTATTAATTTTAGCATCCGGTTCGATTTGGCTCTTTGTCAAGAAAAAAATCAGCGAACCTGTTTTATTCGGATTGTTAATACTTCTTCTGATATCTGATTTATGGCGTGTGGACTGGCGCCGTTTGGAAGTTCACGATAATAAAAAAGTAGAAGATATTTTTGTGAAAACCGATTATATTAACTTCTTGCAACAAGACAAAGGTATATTTAGAATTTTAGATGTTACTGTTCAACGTCCTAACGAACCGGCTTATTTCGGTTTGCAATCCGTTGGCGGTTACTCGGCGGCAAAAATGAGAACTTGGCAGGACTTGAGCGATGTTACTGATCAAGGCTCTACTTCGTACATCACCAATCCTTTTGTACTTAACCTAATGAACGTAAAATACTACGTTACACCTCAGCAAATCGCGCCGACTTTTGCATTCCAATCTCAACAAAAAGCCGCGTTTGTTACCGAGAATCCGGCGCGTTTACCAAGAGCTTTGTTTATACACTCTTATCAAAAAGCCGAACCAATGAGCATTTTGCGTCATTTGAAAGAAGGCGATTTCGATCCTCGCAAATTAGTTTACTTGGAAAAGAATATCAAAACAGCTATAGACACCCCTACTGTTGATTCAAAAGTAAAAATCACTAAGTACCAAAATCAATTGATTACTATGGATGTTGAATCCTCCGGCAATAATTTACTATTGGTCAGCGAAATGTACTATCCAAATTGGCACGCTTACGTTGACAATGTAGAAACAGAAACATATAAAGCCAACTATGCATTCCGCGCTATCGTTATTCCTAAGGGCAAGCACAAAGTCGAGTTCACATATATTGACAAAGCTTTCGGAGCAGGACGTATGGTCAGCTTAGCGGGCAATATTTTAGTATTAGCATTGTTAGCCGTCGGATTAATTTTAGACTTTTTCAGAAGGAAAAAAGCAAATGCCAAAGTTAAATAACAATCGGATATTCCTGTTCCTTGCTTTACTATTAACCATTTTCTTAGTGGGTACAGCCTGCCGAAAAGAAGTTGATAAAGAGGAAAAAGCAACAGAGCAATCTGAAGTTAAAAAAGATGAGCTGAAAGTTGTAAAACCGGTTATCGTGAGGATTTTCCCTCACGATAACCGCGCTTACACGCAAGGATTGTTCTACCGCGATGGATATCTATACGAAAGCACAGGTCAGCGTGGACAATCTACTTTGCGTAAAGTAAACATCAGCGACGGTGGTGTAATTAAAAGCGTTTCCCTTCCGGATACTTACTTCGGCGAAGGAATAGCATATTTTGAGAATAAAATATATATGCTGACTTGGATAACGAACAAGGGATTTATATTCGATTACAAAACTTTAGCAAAGTTGGGCGAATTTGAATATAACTCCGAAGGCTGGGGTTTAGCTTCCGACAGCACAAGATTCTATTTAACCGACGGTTCCGACAAAATCCAATATATGAATCACAAGGATTTTACCGTAGCCGGTTCGACTTACTGTTATTACAAAGGCAAAGCCATCCCCAAATTAAACGAGCTCGAAATTGTCGGCGATACTCTTTATGCGAATATTTATACTTATGACGTAATAGCGCGAATAAACAAAAACACCGGCGAAGTTTTCGATTTAATAGATTGCGCCGCTTTAAGAGTGCAATTAGATAATCAAGCCGATGCGGAAGTTCTTAACGGTATTGCGTATAATCCCGATACAAAAACGTACTACCTTACCGGAAAATACTGGGATAAATACTTCGAGGTAATATTCAGATAAATGAATGAAAAAAGAAGAATATTAAAAAATGTAATCTCAATGTCGGTTGCCGAATTTGCGAGCAAAGGTCTGCAATTTTTTTATACCGTTTACTTAGCCGCTATATTAGGACCGATCGCTTTTGGTAATATCGGTTTCGCTAAAAGCCACGTTGCTTTTTATATAATGGCTATTACTCTGGGAATGGATATATTAGGTTGTCGCGAGGTTGCCTCCGACAAAAGCAATATCCGGAAATATGTGAATTCAATTATTACAATTCGTGTTGTATTATCCTTATTCGCATATTTGATTCTCTGCGTTGTAGTATTTTTCTTTTTAAAAGAATCGCTGGAAGTAAAAATCATATTTCTGATTGCAGGAATAAGCATCTTTGCGAATGCGATTTTGATTCAATGGGTTTATCAAGCTTTAGAGCGGATGGAAATAATAGCCTATCGCTCTTTCTTTATTGGCTTGCTGAACTTTATCGGCATTTTTATATTGGTACGAAACCCCGACGACGCTTTAATAGCTATGGCTGTGATGAGCGGCGCCTTTATGATTAACTCAATCTGGATGCTACTGATTTACATAAAGGAATTCGGTTCTATAAAGCCGGATTTTGATATAAAATTTGCCAAAAATATCATCAAAATATCTTTTTCCATAGGGATGAGTTTATTTGTCGTTATGCTTTATAATTCTATAGATATGAATATGCTCGGCTTTATTTTAGGTAGCAACAGTCCGCAAAAAGGTATTTATTACCTTGCTCACAATTTGCTGATAATGGCGATTTTACCTGCGAATATTATGCAAAGCGTCTTTTTCCCAATGTTTTCGCAAAACAAAACCGGACCACTGATGCACAAAATTATGACTCGGTTTTCGATGATTAATTTTGCCGCGGGTTGCTTCATATCTTTAGCCGTTTTTGTTTTCTCTTCCGAAATCGCTTCATTATTTGGTGATAAATATCTTGCCACCGCAGATTTATTGAAGTATCTCGCATTTACAATTTTAATGATTTTTGTAAGTATAAATTATTATTCACCGCTTATAGCGTGGGGGCTTGAGAAAAAAGCCTTAGTCGCCAATATATGGGGTTTGGTAATTAATGTCGCTGTGATATCGTTTTTAATCCCAAAATACGGGATGTACGGAGCGGCAATTGGTACTTTGTTTAGCGAAGCAATCGTAGTGGTTCTTCTGTCTTTATATTTCAGAAAACAAACGGGTACCCTGTTTTTGAAGATTTTTCCAAAAATCGCCCTTATAAGCATTATGGCAATACTCCCGGGCGCATTTTTCAAGTATTATTTGCATTTACCATATTATGGAATAGCAATAAGTGTTGTTATGTTCGTTTTACTTGGTTTCGTTTTTAAATTATTCACTATTTCCGATATAAAAGGATTTATACAAAAAAATGATATATGATTATTTGATCGTAGGGGCTGGGATGGCCGGTTCGGTGTTGGCTGAACGAATAACAAAGATCCTTAAAAAAAGAGTTCTTGTAATAGATAAGCGTGACCATATCGCCGGAAACTGCTTTGATTATATTGACGAAAATGGCGTTCTCATCCATAAATACGGTCCACACGCTTTCCATACCAATTCCGAAAAGGTTTGGAATTATCTCGTGCAATTTACCGAATTGAATGGTTACGAACACCGCGTTTTGGCTTCGATAGATGGCAAAAACGTTCCCGTGCCGTTTAATTTGACATCATTAAAAATGCTTTTCCCTGCGGATTATGCAGAAAAAATGGAGAAACTGCTCTTAGACAAATACGGTTACGGCAAGAAAATACCTATTTTTGATTTGCGCTCAACAGGCGACGAGGCTTTGACTGAGCTGGCTGATTATATTTATGAGAAAGTCTTCCTGGGTTATACGACAAAACAATGGGGCTTGCAACCGGAAGAACTCGATAAGTCCGTTACATCGCGCGTGCCGGTTTTCATCAGCACCGACGACCGGTATTTCCAAGATAAATTTCAAGGAATCCCCGTTAACGGCTACACAGCAATGTTTAAAAAGATATTGGATAACGAACTAATTGATGTTAAGCTGAATACTGAATTTAAAGACCTGTCCGACGATATCCGGTACGAAAAATTAATCTTCACCGGCGCATTGGATGAATTCTACGGATACCGCTTCGGTGAATTGGATTATCGCTCATTGCGTTTTGAATCCATTAATTATAAAAAAGAGCATTTCCAAGAAATCGCACAACTGAATTTCCCCAACGATTATGAATATACTCGTATTACCGAATTCAAATATATGACTCGACAAAATTCGGCTTCTACAACCGTTGCTTACGAATATCCCGAGAAATTCGAAAATTCCAAAAACGAACGTTACTACCCAATCCCACGCGACGAATCCCAAATTGTCTATCGCAAGTATGCCGATTTAGCCCGCCAAGAAAAAAACATCTTTTTCATCGGTCGCCTACCCGAATACAAATACTACAATATGGACGCAATCGTAATTGCCGCATTAGATTTGTTTGAAAAGAAAATCAAGTAATCAGCTATAAACTTGCTGAAAAAGAGCAGATTACAAATGGCTAATTGTAAATCGTTAATGCAAGGAAACCTCTTCAATCCTGTAAGGATGGAATAAGATAGCTGAACATTATCGAGCTTCATTTCTATAAACATTTCATCCCTAAAGGGATGGTCTTCTTCGCATTCAAAATTCATAATTCAAAATTGTTCGAAGATGGATTCCCGATGCCTCGGGAATGACTAATAAATCCTTTAATCCTAAAAATCCTTCAAATCTTGGTTCAGACAACTTTCTTCGCATTTTTAACTTTCAAATTAGTTACGTTCTATACTGTATGTCGTAAAGTTTGCGGTAGTAGCCCTTTTTTTCGATTAGCTCACGGTGTGTGCCGCTTTCGACAATTGAGCCTCGGTCGAAAACATATATCTCGTCGCAAGAAGTAATAGTCGAAAGTCTATGAGCGACAATAACGGCTGTCTTTTTCAAAAGCGAGGAATCTATGGCTTCTTGAACCACTTTTTCGCTCTCCGCATCCAAAGCCGATGTCGCTTCATCGAAAATTAATATTTCGGGATTCCGAACCAACGCGCGGGCTATTGCAATTCTCTGACGTTCACCGCCCGATAAAGTAGAACCACGGTTACCGATAATCGTTTCGAAGCCATTCGGCAGGTTCATAACAAAGTTAAATGCGTTTGCCTGTTTTGCGGCTTCAATAACAGCTTCTTGCGAAATTTCGTCCATTCCATAGCGTATATTATTTGCCACCGTGTCGTTAAATAGAATTGTTTCTTGCGATACGACACCAAATAATTTTCTGAATGATTTGGAATCCAAGTACCGCACATCGCGTCCATCAATTAATATTTTACCGGCGGTTGGGTCGTAAAATCGGATTAATAAATCGAGCATAGTTGATTTACCGCTACCGGAAGCACCTACGAAGGCGATTTTTTTATTTCTTGGTAGGGAGAAACTAACATCTTTCAGCGCGTAATGGTCTTTCTCGTACTTAAACGATACATCATTGATATCTATTGAATTTGAAAATCCGTCAATGTTTTCCTGTCCGTCTATAACCGTCGGCATCTCATCCATAATGGTAAATACCCTGCCTGCGGCTACAAAACCGTGTTGGAATTTTGTAACATTCGAAATCAACTGTGACGCCGGTGCCATAATAGCAAAGAACGCGAACAAGAACGTCATCAAATCAGAAGCTTTCATTGAACCGTTTACCACATTACTGCCACCAACGAGTATTACAAGAGCTAACGCGATTATTGCAACACCTTCCGTTAAACCCGGTATAAGAGCCGTAATAATTCTATTTTTCATCGAAGAGTCGTAAAAACGCTTCGAGTCGGATTCGAATTTGGTGTTGATAAAGTCTTCGGCATTATACGCTTTTACAATCCTGATACCCGCAATGGATTCTTGCATAGTAGAAGTATAATCCGCCATAGCTGATTGCATTCTTGTGGCATAGCGACGAAGATATTTTGTCGAAAAACGCATAATTATTATGCTTCCAATGCTCGCGGTCATTGCTAACAGTAGCAATTGCGGCGATATTGATAAAAGCAAAAACAAAAATATAAACACCGAAATCAAATCGCGGATAACCATAGTGAGTACCATAATGGTATTTTGATTAAAGGCTTGGGTGTCGTTGGTCAAAATAGAAATTGTCGCGCCTTCTTTATTTCGCTTAAAATAATCAATAGACAAAGTCGATAATTTGCTGAAGGCTTTATCGCGTATTGATTTTATAAGCCCTTCTTGGAGTTGGCAACCAACAAGGGATGAGTAGTACTTGAATATATTTTTTATAACGAAAATAATTATAATAAATATACTTAAGTTGATCAAAGTCGACACCAAACCATCGGGAGAATTGATGGATTTCAAAATCCAGCCATAGAAATCTTGATAAATAGCTGTTAAAGGATTTGGATTAGAAGAAGCGGCTTTTGTGACCACCTCTCTTTTAGTTTCAGAAAACAATATCTGTAGTATTGGGTTGACCATTGAAATAGCCAGCGCCGAGAATATCGAAAACAGGGTGTTTAAAAGCATACTCAATAAAAACAACCAAGTAAAGGGCTTGGCGAAGTGTAATATTCTTATAATTATTTTTCTATTTTCTGTCATTTAGATTTTTTTTAAGTTTAATAATATCAAAATTAAGAATAACAAAAACGGTACCAAAATTCAGCACCGTTTTTATAATTTTATTTACTGCTGATAGGATTATCCAGCAAAGGCGGTTTCTTGAAATCTTTATCTATGTTTTTAATTTCAGCGTCTTCGAAAAGCAAATCCGGTGAAATAATTGATCCGTTAGTCCAGTTGCCGGAACCCGAACCGGTTAACCAAAGGTTAAGCACGTTTTGAGTTTTCCCAACATAAATAATATCCTTGAATGACTGTGTTGTGATTCCACTTGCTACAGAACCGCGTATAAGCTCCTGACGCCCGTCGCGGTAAACTTTATACGCTGAGCATAGGGTAATCGCGTTTCCGCCCGGCAGGAATGAATAATCGCCTGAAAACAGCTGTTCGAATAGACTGGTCGAAAAAATATTATTGTCGGTTACTTTTTTTACGATTATACCGTATTCCAAATCGCGGTCTTTGCAAAGTTTCATCATCTTTGCGACCAATTTGTCATAAGGCAAAGTAAATTTAGGATTAGCAGTAACAAACATATTAGCGACTATAGTGGAGCCATTACGGAAATGCCCGTTGGTAACCTTGACGCGTTTTGTAGGTACTCTGCTCGACAGCAATGTTTTCAAATATCCTTTGTCAACTAATAGAACATCTTGCGCATCAACACCTTCGTCATCCAAATTATAAACGCCGAAAAGTGGTATGTTGTTAAATTCTTTCTGTTTCGGCAGGTCAGAAAGCGACATAAACTCCGGTAAAACACGACCGCCAATTTTTGTTTGGAATGCTTTAAAGTTATCATTGAACGGGAACCCGGCTGAAGATAATTTTTCTCTGCGAGTTACCAAGTTAGGAGCGAAAATCTGCGCAAACAGCTCACCTGCGGCTTGACCCTCAAATAATACCGGTCCGGAATAGTCTTCATCCAATATTGGTGCGTTTTTCACAGCAGTAATATTTTTGGCTACTTGGTGGGCGGCTTTCATCAAAGAATCAATCGAGGGTAATTGACTAAGCGAATTGCCATAACAAGTATAGAAATCATAAACGCTCATTCCATCGCTGGATTGAGAAGTTCCTGTGATTTCGAAGCCGAATTTAGCAGACGATTTGATATATTCCATTTTCTCGCTGTTCACAAAATACTTTGTTTCAGGAAGATATTCAAAGCTTACTTTCGATGTGAAAACTTCTTTGTATTCTTTAAAGATAGCGGATATTTTATCTAACATTTGCTCAATTTTCTTTTCGTCAATTGGTTCAATCGGTGTTACATCGCGCGATTTTTTCGGTTCGATTTTGATATAATCCCAAGTAGTATCTTTCCGTAAGCGACTTTTGGCTACGGCTTCTTTTTGCGAAAACTCTTCCGCCGCTTTTTTATACGCGGCGTCTGTGGCTAACCAAAGTTCGCGGCGTAATTGCGGGTAATCTATTTCGTAAGAGATACTTCGATTATTATACCTTTCTTCGTCATCTCTACCCCCACCGCCAAAGAAAATAAATCCACCACTTATGAAGTTGGTATTGTCGAATTTGTAATCACCAACTTTGCAGGTTACGTCCAAAACCGCGGATTTATCGTTGTTTTTCGAGTAAGTTCCACCCAAAGAAGTGCTTATCACAAAGGGTTTGCTTATAGTCAATTCATATTGTATAAAATAAGGACGTTCCAATTTGTCCATTTTTAATTCTTTCATAGAGCGGGCTAATTCATCGCTCATTGCTTTGGTAATATCATCATCGTTCGCGGCAGCCCACGAAAATAAAAAGAAGCTCGACAATATTATTAATAATATTTTTTTCATAATTTTTTCTGATTTATTTAATATGTTTTTAATTTATCAATTGCTTTTTGAGCGTTAACCGGATCGGCTGTACTGATAAGATATTTTTTGCCGTCTTGTAGATGAACGAAAATTCCATCTTTTGTACCCATAGAAAACGTTTTACCATTCCGAATGGAAACGCCGACTCCATAGCTACCACGTTCAAATTTAGGAAAAGAACCGATATGTATTTCAGTAATTTGTTCTTTTGGAATAAAATGGACTTTGAACGGTACAAATTGAGCGTATATACCCTTTTGAGTGATGTAAGTTATCAAATTGAATTTATTGAATATATATACCATCAATACTAAAACTACGGCTATAATTAATACAGCTATACCTAAGCCTTCTGTTTCGGGTACTGAACTCGCTACGGAAATCTTGTTAGTCCCCGCGTAGTAAAAATAGAGCATAGCTATAAGTTCCAGAGATAAGCCACCATAGACTATATATTTCACCCAATTTCGAATTGGTTGTTGTTCTTCGAAATATGTTACTTCAAACGGTCTCATTAAGGATTTTTTCCTGCAGACGGTGGAGGTAGCAAAGGTAGTTTAGCTTGTGATTTCATCTTTTTCTGTACTTCGATTTTCGATACCAACAAACTTGGTGAACTTGCGGAAACAGGGACAGGACCCGACTCAGCTCCGCATACGCCGTTAAACACACCATAGTCATCGCCGGCGGCAATTACGTTGGCAAATGTGGAAAGAGGTGTACCTATTAAATCCACACCACGAACCAATTCGTCCGGTCTTCCATCGACATAGACTTTATAAACAACAAGAGGGGTAACGTTGAATGAGTTTGGAACTTGTCTGCCTGTGAATGTAAAACCACCGGAAACTTGTTCGAAAACCAAACCGTATTCTTTACCTTGACGGCGAGCTTCTGCACGCAATGAGTCGCGCAACTTAGCCACAGGAATAGTTTTTGTCGCTTCAACAATAAGATTTGATTGACGTGTTACAACACCGTAACCGGGTGCTTTGCGACCGTGACCGTTAGAAACCGGAAAGCCGTCGATAGGACAGCGGTTCATTAGAAAGCCTTCAAATTTGCCGTTTTCTACTGTTGTTATCTTTTGACCTAAAATACCTTCGTCATCGTATTGATAATATCCGTGCAAGTTGTGACCCGCTAAACTTTTTTTTGTTGGATCGAATATAACATTTATAAAATCAGGTAAAATCTTTTGTCCAATGGATTGTTTGAAAGTTTGGGCTGAGTTTGGATCTTTTTGACGATGACCCTCTACTCGGTGTCCAAAAATTTCGTGGAAAAACACTCCTGAAGCTTCACCTGTCAAAATGCAAGGACCGGAATAAGTCGTTGCCAATGGTGCCGCTTTTAATGCAATCAGAAGTTTTATCATATCGTCAACAGCCTTTTCAATTTCTTTGTCGTTTGGTAAACCGGCAGGGTCGTAAGCGAACCAATCTTTGAAAAGCGGTAGAGTCATACCGTCGTCGGCTTTACTATTAGCGGAAATCATTATTCTTACGCCTGTGGCGTAAGTGCTGATTTTTGAGCCTTCGGTATTAATATATATTCTGTGTTCTACATATCCGTTCAAAGATAAGGAAGAATTGTATATGTCCGGAAATGCGTTAAATTTTGCTGATATCTTTTTAAGACGTTTTGCCCAAAGTGCTGTATCTATCACAATATTCTTTACTTCGCCAAAATACTCGGAGGCTTTTTCTTTCGAAAAATCCGCTGAGCTGTCTTCTTCCGCCACTTTGACCGCTTTATTGGAACGCGCTTTTTCATAGCGTTCTATGGCGGCTTTGTATGCTCGGTCGGTTTGTATCCAAATATGGTTTCGCAATGCGGCTATATCGTTTGTCATTGGTAATTCTGCCAATTGCATAAACGACATTGAACCGTCGTTGCCACGGATAATATGAGAATTATCGAATATATAGTTTCCTGTTCTTAAATCCATATCAAAAATTCTATTTTCCTGTACTCTGCAAACATCCAGCAATCCGTTACCGGCTGATATGTTTGTTGTTTTTTTGTCAGTAATAGTATATGAAATGAAATAAGGAGGCATTTCTTGTGTTGAAAGTTCTTTGAAACTCCTTGCGAGCTCTTGTTCCGCCGCCTGGAATACTGCATTACTCTCTTGTGCGTTTACAGCAAAGGCTGTTATGCACAAAACAATTAGCAAGTTTATTATTTTGGTCATCTGTTAATTCCATTAATTAAAATATTCCCAATAAAACGTAAGGGGACATTTTATATTTTATTAAAGGGATATAGTGAAAAAGGATGAAAGAGGAATTCCGGTAATATACAGTAAAGGATGACTTAAACGCCAAATTTAATTGACAAGCAAGGATGCTTATACCACCAAACTATTTATATAACGGTGGGTCAATCATCCCTTAATGATATAAGTCACTCATAAATAGCAAAGACGCAAAATTTTGCGCCTTTACTTCGTTTGAATAATCTTCTAATATAAAATGTTTGCGGTGTTTATTAATCAACCAAAAATTTCTTTACCTGTGTACTATTTCCTGATTGGATAATAATAAAATAGGTTCCCGGTACAAAACTGCTTACTTCGCAATTAGTGTTGTAAGTCCCCGGCAATTGAATTTGATCACTTATGAGCTTAATCATTTCAATTCCCATTATATTATTGATGCTTAGGGTCACATTTACCGGTTCGGTCAATTCATAGCTGATATTGAGTGGTCCCGATGACGGATTTGGTGAACTATTTAGTGCCAGCGCTGAGTAATTCATTTCATCTTCGACGGCATTTTTCGGTACGTACGTAATTTCGATTGTATGCCCGGAAAAATCTAAATAGTTATTTCGCCAATCGGTGTATCTTAAAGTTCTATCTTTCGGATACCAATCACCTTCGCCTTTTTCTTCATAAGTTTTCTTTATCAAATTTCCGTCTTCATTATATAGATATTTCAATCTTGTTAATTTCTGGAGATTTAAACTGTCTCTCGTTTCATACAACCTTGATAAAATATTGTCGGATTTGTCATAAGTATAAGTAAAGTTGGAGACAAAGCCCCAATCACTTTCCTGCCACTTCTGAGTTAAATTGGTAAGTAAATTTCCATTATGATCATAAGTCATATTAAATAATTTGACGTTAACCCATTGATTGTTTTGAGTTGATTCATCTAATTGCGTTAAGGACTTATTGAAGGAATTATATGTTTTTGTTTGCCGGTTTGAAATTGAGACTTTTCCGTTTACCCATTCTTCTCTAACTAAGATTAACATATTGTTATTTTGGTCAAATGTAGCGAAAAAATTGTAAGTAGTAATCCAATCACCTTGTTCCAAAACTTCAATTTTATACATAGTCCAATTTCCGGCTTGATCAAATTCACTTGTTCTAAGTTCGCCATCCCAAATTTCACCTGATGGAGACCAATTTTCTTTCAAATAGCTGAGCATTTTACCGCGGTCATTATAAGTCATAATCTTCGTTTCTTTTTTAAACCATACTCCGTTCACAAAATCTTCTTGTAGGAATGTTAAATTATTTCCTTTAGTGTCATAAGTATTAGTTTCGCGGCGAGTGCTAACCTTTTGTCCGGAATACCATTCATCATCTAAAAGGGTCAACACTCTTCCTTCAGTATCATAAGTATAATTCCGAACGGAAGTCATACTCCAAGAGTTAAATTGCCACTTGCTTGTTATTTCAGTGATTTTGTCACCATTGGAATTATAGGCATAGGTTATAGCCGTTCCGGATTTTATAGCACCGTTTTCCCAAGTTTCTACAATATATGCCAGTATTTGATTTATAGCATCATAAGAGTAATATGACCTTGCTGTTGTAAGCCATTTATTATCTATCCATTGTTCGTCTTTAGAAGTAACCAGTTTTGAATTCTTGTTGTAGGTGGATGTCGTTTGATAGTTGTTTGTCAATAAACCGTCTTTAAGCGTCATGCCTTTCTTTTGTAGTAAATTACCCATCACATCGTAAGTGTAATTTACCATATTCGATTTTACCCACACATCATTTTGCAAGGTTTCGCAAACTGATGATGGTGTTTTGCCTTTCTCATCGTAGGAATAGGTGTATCTCAGTTTAGTGCCATCTTCCTTTTCGATATAAACCTGATCAACTGCATTCTTATTGGTTTGAATGCCCTTATCTTCCTCTTTCAGAAATTGATATCCCTGAGAAAAGACTGGAATAATTGATATAAAAAATATCAATAATATAGAGTATATAGTTTTCATTCATTGTCCAAAAAAGTTAATCATTAGTGATTAAAATTCAATCTTCTAAAATAACACAAAAGTTTTACATATTTATATTATTAAACAAATATTAATTATTGGAGAAATTCGATTAAGAAACTTATAACACATTGAATAAAAGTGAATTATAGCCTATTTAATAGTTTTTATTAGGTAAAAGAGATTGGTATATGAATAAAAATTAATTAATATTTGCTCAAATAGATTGATATATGAATAAATTTTAATTTTGATATTTGATTCTCTATGAACATGTGGGTATAATTAGTTCGTAAATTACTAGTTTAATTTATTTTAATTAACGTTACACAAATTAGAATATTGCTAATTTCCTCGCATCAACCATTGTCGAATATTCCTAAGACTCATCCGATTATCCCAAGTCAGCGTATGTGTTTTAAATAGGGATGAGGCTCTACTTCCCATTCAAGGAAAAGGTCGAGATGAGGTTCTTAAATTTTTTAACAAAATAGCGTTCTGAGGAAAAACTTAAAAAGATGTATTTAAAAAAAAATATTTTTTGTAACATTTTTCGCTTAAATGTGTTATATAATATGTGATTTTGAATAAATTAAATTGATTTTCTCGGAGGTTGATATGAAAAAATATTGTACTATGTTAGTATTCTTGATGTGTTTTGCCCCATCTTTTGCTCAATTCGATATTACTGCTTACACAAATTATCTCAGTACTCATAAAAATATGTCTTATGAAGATTTACTTTTGGAGTACCCGGCGGGTAAATTTCTTGGCTCCGCAAAGTCCGACTTCTCAAAGTCCGAGTTTTCCGATAGTATTAAATCCAAATACAAACTTACCGATTATGAAATCAGTTTGATAAACAAACACGGGTTTATGGTCAGCGAGCGACTAAAAAACACCACATTTATTCAAGCACTTTGGGATGTTTACCAAAAAGATTTGCCTGTGTATATTTCCTCCGATGCTATGTTGCACGCTCTGCACTATTCATTCGACAAAATTTTGCTAAATGTTGAGACTACATTTATAATTCCTCAACTCGACAGTGCAATAAGATTAATGAAAAATGAAGTTGTGAATTTCAAAATAGCGGATGCACCAACGCCTTATGCAAAAGCGGTTACTGATTTAGATATCTACCTTAGTGTAACTCAACAACTGTTAATTGACAGCACAAAATGTACTTTCACTGAAAACGAGGTGGAAGTTTCTAAATTAATCGGATTAATAAATACCTATAAAAAAGCCGGTTATCCTTTGTTTTCTGAGACATATAGACCTATTGATTTCAGCCAGTTTACCCCTCGTGGGCATTATACTCGTGACAGTGCGTTAACACGTTATTTCAAAGCAATGACGTGGTTAGGAAGAACAGAAATCCAACTTACCAATCCCAAAAACGAGGACTCTTATAGCCACAGCGATGAGGATTTGCAGAGGATGGCTATTCTATCGGCACTAATTTCTGAAATAGCAGTAAAATCCGGAGCAGTCAAAGAATTGACAAATATTGACGGTATCCTTTGCGGTTTATTAGGAAGTCAAGATAATGTAAAGTTAGCCGAGATAAATACAATTATGCAAGAGATGGGCATAAAAGCTTATGACTTGTGCGATGTCGCAACTTGGAAAGAATTCATCGGAAAAGTAATGACTTTAAGCTCATCGAAACAGTTGTATTCATCCCAGATTCTTTATTCCAATCCAGAATCACCCGAACAAGTTGTGGAACCGTCGGTATTCTTGTTGATGGGGCAAAGACCAATTATTGATGGATTTATCACACGCAATGTGCTTTATGATAAAGTTATGTTCGAAAATGAAAAAGTTCGGAGAATGGTACCATCTACATCGGATATTCTTTTTTCGTTGGGCAACGACGCAAGCATCCAACTATTGGAAAGCGAATTGAGGAAATATAATTATTCTTCCAATTTAGGCTCGTTGCGGTATTTGGTAAATTCTTATGACGAAGATTATTGGAAAAGCTCTGTTTACACGACTTGGTTAAGCAGTATCCGCAGTCTTAATCCACCACAAGATAGATCCAATTTGCCAAAATTTATGCAGACAGCCGCTTGGTGGCAAAAAAATATGACGACTCAATTAGCAAGTTGGGCGGAGCTGAGACACGACTTTTTGCTCTATGCGAAACAACCATACACTTCAAGTATCGCCTGCTCATTCCCATCGGCCTATATAGACCCAAACCCGGTTTTCTATGAAAAATTGAACACTTATTGTACTGAACTGAAAAATTTAATTAATTCAGATTTTTGCAAAGATGTCAAGTGGGCCCCCAATTATCAAGAAGGGTTTACCTTCTTTTTCAATCATTGGATTAAGGTATGCGACAAACTTCAATCTATGTCCGTAAAGATACTGAACAATCAGGAATTTTCGAAAGAAGATACTACATTTTACACTTTTGCAGTAAGAGAAGGTAATGTTTGTGCAGGCAGTCAAGAGAGCATTGAGAAATTTGGTTGGTATCTCCGTCTTTATTATGGGCTAACACCCGAAACCTTTTCTGATTATCGTAGTGGCGGAGATGTAGAAGAAGCGGATAAATTTATAGTTGCCGATGTACATACCATCCCAACTGATGAAGGTGGTAATGAAGTCGGTTGGGTGCTTCACGCCGGGACGGGAAGTGTAAATTTAGCGGTTATCACAGCTCCAACTCCACAAGGTGGTTTTCGTTCTTATGTAGGACCTGTTTACAGCTATTACGAATTTATATCAAACGATTTTAAACGCCTAACTAACGAAGAATGGCGTGAAATGGACGGCGCACCCGCATATCGTCCGGCATTTACAAATTTGTATCTTGCAAACGAAAGCGGCGAATCACCGGTTGGTGATTTCGTAACATTGTTATTGGAAAAGACATCGGTTGAGGATAACAATGTCATTAGAAATCTTGGGGTTAATTTAAAATGTTCTCCGAATCCATTTTCAAATATGACTGTTTTTACTTTCACTGTAAATAAAGAAATTGCCGACAAACAAGCGGAATTAAAGATTTTCGATTTGGAAGGTAATTTGATAAAAACATTGATCAATCAAGCGTTGGTCAACAATAACTATTCCATCCCTTGGGATGGCACTGATAATTTGAAAAGGGCTGTTCTTAACGGAACTTATATATATTCACTTGTAATCGGGAATAATAAAAATACAGGAAAAGTGAATTTGGTTAAATAGTTTTGCGTTATTCACGTCGTTTTTTTATTAGCGATATTATTATTAATATTGAATTTTTTTCTAACCAATTATGGGTTTTATATGAATTCTGCAGTAGTCGGCTGTGGTTATTGGGGGCGTCATTTAGTACGCAACTTTTATACTTCCAAAAACTGGACATTAAAATATATATATGATATCAAACAGGATAGCGCGGGAAATATAGCGCAGTCTTATCCGGGAGTACTATGCGACGCGAGCTATGAACAGATATTAGCTGACAAAACTATTGACGCCATAATCATAGCAACACCTGTATCCACTCACTATGAGTTGGCGAAAAAAGCACTTTTAGCCAGAAAAAATGTTTGGTTAGAAAAACCGATGACCTCGAGTTCTGCCGAAGCTGAAGAGCTTTGCAAATTAGCGCAAGAAAAAGGTGTTTTGCTCCACGTGGACCACACGTTTATTTATACGCCGGCGGTTCGCAAGATGAAAGAAATAATTGACAGCAAAGAACTCGGCGATATATTATACTTCGATTCCGTTCGTGTAAACCTTGGTTTGTTCCAACACGATGTGAATGTTATATGGGATTTAGCTCCTCACGACATTTCTATATGGGAATTCTGCGTCGGCAAAAAGCCAATTTCAGTTCACGCAATAGGCTCTATGCCTTATAAATATTCCGAAAAAGATATTGAATCAATTGCATACTTGACTGTGAAATTTGACGATGGAACAATCGCTCATTTCCATTCCAATTGGCTGAGCCCTGTGAAAATACGACAGATCATATTGGGCGGCTCGAAGAAGATGCTTATATTCAACGATATGGAACCAATGGAAAAATTAAAAATTTACGATACAGGGGTTGATATAAAAACAACTGAAGATGTATATGAAACATTGGTGCAATACCGTACCGGTGATATGCACTCCCCGGCAATCAAAAACTACGAAGCCTTGTCAACGGAATGCGAGCACTTTTATGAATCAATTAAAGCCGGCAAACCAACCGATACGGATGGATACTCAGGCTTGTATGTTGTTAAAATTTTAGAAGCGGCAAACGAATCTCTAAAAACAGGACAAACAATATGTTTGTAATGAATTGGAAAAGAGTTCTTTTTTTGTTGCCCGTTATATCGATTTCTTTGGCTATAGTTTTACTTTCCAGCCAAGCGACATTCGATTTGTCGGTTTGGGAAATCGTCGGTTTTGATAAAGTAGCCCATATAAGCGCGTACTTTGCTTACGGCTTATGCGTACAGTTCGCATACTTCGGATTATCGGGGAACCCTATAAAGAAAAAGATCATTCTTTGGACATTAATAATATCGGCTTTATTTGGAGCAAGCGACGAGATTCATCAGTATTTTGTACCGGGTCGAACCTGCGACATATTCGATTTTCTTGCCGATATGGTAGGCGCGTCACTATCGCTTTTACTTATGTCAACAAATAAAAAATTAGTGAATTATATAAAATTACGCCTTAAATGAATAAATTCTTCGAATTAAATCACGAATCCACAGACTCTAAAGCAAGAGTCGGAAC